>PLZS01000085.1 GCA_003153555.1 Candidatus Melainabacteria bacterium
GTAAGCCCATTGCTAGCTAACATTGCCCTCGATGGACTACAGCGTGAACTCGGCGCAACATACCGCTTCGTCCGCTACGCGGACGATTTCATTGTATGCGGCAAGTCACGAGAAAAGATTGAAATAGCAAAGATCAAAATCGAAGATTGGCTGCTTTCGCGAGGATTGGCACTAAATCCAGAGAAAACAAGAATCTGTCACCTTGAAAAAGGTTTCAATTTTCTTGGGTTCTCATTCGGACGTTTCAACGGCAAATGCCTGTTCAAACCCGAGAAGAAAAAGGTGTTTGCGTTCTTGCGAAAGATGCGTAAGTGGTTGAGCGATCACTCGGGCGTCAGCGCGGAGACAGTCATCAAGCTGTTTAATCCGATTCTTAGAGGTTGGTCTAACTATTACAAACACGCGGTGAGCAAACAGGTCTTCTCGTATGTAGAGCACCACATATGGAGCATGCTCTGGAAGTGGTGTCTCCGCCGCCATCCTAACAAAGGAAAACATTGGGTCCGGCTAAAATACTTTGGCAGGACCCATGAATGGCGATTCTCGGCCAAAACGCGCATGAATGGAGAAACACGTACGATTTCTCTGTTCGATTTAAACTCAGTAGAAATTGAGCGACACATCAAAGTGCGTGGCACCGCCAGTCCCGATGATCCTAAACTCATCGAGTACTGGAGGAAGAGGGCCGAACGAAAGACGCTTGCACCACGACGGTTGAAGCATCTAAATACGAGGGCTTGAGCCGGATGAGGGGAAACTTTCAAGTCCGGTTCTTAGAGGAGTTTGGGCGCGGCGACGCGCCCGAACTTACTCGACAGCAATTCGAACGAAGATTAAATTGAATGAAGTAACCTATCTTCTATTTGCAATGCAAGAATATTCGTGTCCGACTGAATCAATCTTACTGGTTCACCACATTTGGTGCATATTCGATCATGTTCAACTCTGTTGAGCCTGGTATGTCAAGCGCTTCTGGCTTTCTCATTATCGATTACAATTAGCTAAGTTTTATGGCCATTGTTGGCTGACAAGCGTAAGCTATTATTAAATTGCCAAGATTCCCCAAACATAGCAATGGTGCCATATGACGGTTCACAATCTAGTACGAAACCTAGATCTGACAATTGAAACAGACCGCCACGGCGAGCATTTCATCGTCTATCCTGGCCGCTATGAGAATCTTGTGCCACCGCAACTGCACGAAGAAAAGATGGACTGGATCCGCAGTTCGTACGACACTTTCCTTGAGCGTGTGCGTGAATTTGATGCACTTAAACAGCGCGCTGACTACAACTAACACCGACCTTATAGTATGCTGACGCATGAGGGGAGCGCTGCAGAGCCTCTTCCTCCTTGTTTGTCTGGAGCGACGTTATTTGAGCGCTACAAATATTGCTTTGCCTGTTGAAAAAGCGACTGAAAGAAAGTCGGTTTACATTGAGACGTTCGGCTGTCAGATGAACAAGTCTGATTCTGAGCACATGCTCGGATTGCTTGATGAGATCGGTTATGGGCAGATCGATGACATCAGAGAAGCAGATCTGATGATTTTGAATACTTGTGCCATCCGAGAGAATGCCGAAGATAAGGTTTACAGCTATCTTGGCGCCTGGCGAAAGATAAAAAACAAACGACCAGGATCGATGATCGCTGTCGGCGGTTGCGTTGCGCAAGATGCCGGCGAAGACATGATCAAACGGGTGCCGTACGTTGATGTTGTGTTCGGCACTCACAATCTTCATCGCCTTCCTGATCTTGTTCTCAAGGCAAGATACACAGGCGAGCCCGTGTGCGAAGTTTTTCAAGAATTGCCCGAAGACCTTCCAGAAATTCCTGTTATCCGTCAAAGTGATATCAGCGCCTGGGTTTCGATTATTTATGGCTGCGATTACAACTGCACTTATTGCATCGTCCCATACGTTCGGGGTCGTGAGAAGAGTCGAGAGCCGGACGTTATCTGCAAAGAAATCGACGAACTTGGCTCGGGCGGATACAGAGAAGTTACTTTGCTTGGGCAGAATGTCACAGCATATGGACATGATCTCAATCCGAAAATCCATCTCGGTAATTTGATTGAACGGATTGGCACAATCGATCAGATTAAGAGAATCCGCTTTCTGACAGGGCATCCGCGAGATTTGAATCCTGAGATTATTGAAGCTGTTTATCAAGTTGAAAGCGCCTGCGAGTATTTCCATGTTCCGATCCAGTCCGGAGACGATCGGACCCTTCGTCGCATGGCCAGGGGTTATACCGTCGACTTTTACAAACGAGTGATCGACCAGATTCGTAGCAAAATGCCGGATGCTTCAATCACTACCGATCTGATTGTAGGCTTCCCGGGAGAGACGGAGCAAGAGTTTATGAATTCCGTCAACCTTGTTGAAGAGCTGCAGTTCGACGCCGCTAACACCGCAGCATATTCGCCGCGGCAACATACGCCAGCTTCCGACTGGGAAGGTCAAATTACTCACGAAGAAAAATATGAGCGTTTGAGATTTCTCAACTCAGTAGTGACTGATGTCTCTCACAAAATAAACAAACGATATGTCGATAAACGCGTAGAGATTCTTGTCGAAGGACGCAGTGATAGGCACCCAGAGCGGTTTATGGGTCGCACACGCACAAACAAAATCGTCAACTTCGAAGGTCATGTCTCGATGATTGGTCAATTGGTTCAAGTCGATATTCAAACCGCCAATCCATGGGCTCTGAGAGGCGCTTTGCCTGTGACCACTAGCGACTAACTAAAACTGGAAGTAAATAAACGGAGCCGACGTGTCGGGCATGAAGGCGAGCATCATGACGATCACGGCACTGCAATACACAGCTCTCAAGAAAACAGGCGTTCTTCTAAGAATACCTGTTGAATTCAGTTTGCTCCATGGCAAATTGGCTAAAACAAGGACCGCCACCATTGTTATCGTGATGGGAACAATTACCGGCAGTTCAGACTTTAGAACCAGAAACTGATGCGCTTCTGACTGCGAAAAAATGGGTCGGACCCATTAAAAGAAATTGACACTCGTCGACTGGCGCTGGCTGAGCTCTTCTCGGTTCCTTTTCGTTTCTTTGCGAATTACGAATTTGTGATAACTAATGCAGCAGTACGGACCGTTTGGCTATTTGCAGGGCTCCTTCGGTAATAGGCGCGTTTGACCGTGTAACTCTCAGGGGCTCAGACAATGCGAGTTCATGACTTGATTGCCAAAGTTGAATACAGTCGTTTGCAGCACGTTCTCCAATAATCCCGCTCAAGTCCGCTTGCGCTTCTGCGCACTTTGTTTCAGACATTTCCAGATGAACTAATATTGTCTCTATTCTTCGTTTTAAAATAATCTGTCGCGCGCGCATCGCTTTTTTATAGCCGCGATTAAACAGTGCTCGCCCTCCAAACGTAAGACTAGCAGCAACATCCAAGGACAATCCGATCAGACCGGGCGCATAACTGTCCGACATTCCAGCGGCTGGATTGAGGGTCGCCGTTGAGGTGATTGTTTGTGCCAGTGTTCCACCGGCCACCCCAAAGAGCGCTCCAGTCGTGATGTTATTTTCTAAGTGCAATTTCTTTCTGTAATTTTGAAGTTCTGGGTCTCTGTCGTATGCCATCTTTAGAATCATGTTGCCCAATATGCTATCGGTAAGAGCACTGCCGCCCTTGCCTCCGATGGTATCGTCTATTAGCGACACTGAGCACAGCTCGGAACATCCACACGTTGCACATGCAAGCAACGTTTGATTCTCACTTTTAGATTGTAGTGAATTCGGAATGGGGTTGGTAAATTGTGCTTGAGCCGGTATTGTGGCTGTTAATAAGCTGTAAGCAAAACAGCTTGTACAAATTTTCAAAGCCGTGGTTCTAGTCATCTGCCAAGACTCCATTATTTTACCTGTCCTGTTGTGAGCATAAACGAAACTTCCCGGGGAGTGCTCATCGCTAACTTATGACTGGATTGATAGAGCTGGACCCATTCTCGGCAGGCTCGCGGGCCGATCAGCTCAGTCAATTGTTTTTGAGCATCGCCACATTTGGCGTCACACTGTTCCATATGATTTAAGACGGATTCAACTTGCGTTTTGATTGCTAATTGTCTTTCCTTAACTTGCTTTTGAAATCGGTGATTGAAATAGAATCTGCTGAGAAAGGTCAAAACCGTCACGCTACTCATTGCCACGCCTACAATGCCAGGCGAATAGCTATCTTGATGCCCATCATGCGGATTAAGGACAATGAGCGCATCAATACCTTGTGCCAGGGTTCCTGCTGAGATGGCGCCAATAGCTGCAAGCGTGCCAAAACTAACTAGATTCATGCGCTTAGCTATCTTGTGCAATTCTTTGTCACGCTGATAAGCCATCTCTAATATCAGATTGCCCCAAAGGCTATCGGTAAGGAGGGATTCGCTTTTCTTTTTGGGCTCAGTTGCCATTAGTGAAATTGCTTCTAAGTTAGCTCCGCATGCACTGCATCCTGCCGAGGCAATAAGTGTTGGATGGTCGTTCGATTCTGTACTTATTGATGACGCCGAATTTTGCTTAGAGTTGACCGCACCAGATGCAGTGCCGCTATTAGCTTGTGCTGGAAAGCCAGAAGCAAAAGTGAAGCAAACGGTAGCAATTGCAACAAGCTTTGAAAATCTTTGTGATAACAACATGGTTCCATACTCCTGGTCCTCTAAGTTGTTTGCGACTGTAACTGATTCACGCCATCATGTGAAAGCTAACCCCCCGGTGGGGTTCCTGCCGGTTCGAGGATAGATGAACTTGACTTCGAACTTCAAGGCACTGGCGGATCTCAGATTACCGACCAGGTCTCCTCTCTCTTCTTCGTAGGTTTCGGCGGAGTCGGATATAACCTGTCTGAATTGCAACAATTCAATGTGTGACTAGTAGGTTGGGTCTTCTGATAGTGAGAAGTAGGCGAAGCCGTTATAACGGATAAGAAAACAGCCGATCATTAATTGATGATCGGCTGTTTGTTTGACACGCCAATTTATTGACGAGGTGTCGCGATGTATATTTGGCCCCCGCTCAGCACCACATTCGATACTAACCGTTAAACTGAATTTTGTCGAAATATTCTTTTATGTCCCCTCGAGAAACTCCATCTGTTTCTGGATTGACCTCCTCGATGTAAGCCTTTTTAATGTCGTCCAGGCGATAGAGTATGAATCGGATGAAGGATTTGGCCCGACGGCTTGTCGCTTCCGCCTGGAGAAAGTAGTTCAATTCTGACCTGGAAATAAAGCCATCGCCGTCCAGGTCCATGACTTCAAACGAGCGGTAGGCGAATGCTTGGATTTCCTGGAACGTGTTAGCGACGTCAACGCCGTTTTCTCTGTGTGGCTTGTACCAGACTGCACAAAGTTCTTCATCGGTCGGCAGTGTCTCTTTCAAACGCACCTCGTTTATTGAGGAGTTTTGCAACTGTCTGCGCGGAAGGTTTTATCGAAGGCATCCCGCTTATACTTTTGCTGAGGCAAAAATATGCATGACGATAGAAACATCATAGAACAAGCTGTTCATTTGCTCCAGAGCGGGGAATTGGTCGCGTTTCCCACTGAGACTGTTTATGGATTAGGGGCGGATGCGTCAAACCCCGCCGCTGTCGCCAAACTATACGAGGCCAAGGGGAGACCAGGAAACCATCCGGTAATTGTGCACCTTTCAGAATTAAGCCAATTATCTTTCTGGACCAGTCAAATTCCCGATAATGCCATGAGACTCGCCGAAAAGTTTTGGCCAGGACCGCTGACTCTAATTCTTCCGAAAGCACCTCATGTGTTAGATGCGATCACCGGTGGACAAAAAAGTGTCGGGTTGAGAGTGCCATCTCACCCACTTGCGCTGGACTTATTGAAAGCATTTGGTGGTGGCGTTGTCGCTCCTTCGGCAAACAAGTTTGGCAGATTGAGTCCCACCAAGGCTAACGATGTGCGAAGCGAGTTTCATGACCAAGTTGCTATGGTCTTAGATGGAGGTCCCTGTGCCGTTGGAATCGAGTCGACGATTGTTGATCTCACTGGCTCGCAACCGATGATCTTGCGACCAGGAATGATCGAACAAGCAGAAATTGAATCTGTGATTGGAGCAGTTCGCTTAGCAGCTCAATTTGTTGAAGACGAATCGATCACCAGAGCTCCAGGTGGCTTGCCGAGCCATTATGCTCCGACAACGCCTTTGAAACTTGCGCACGCTGATGAATTGCAGAGAATCATCGACAATTTACCTAAAGGTCGTGTTCGAATCGCGGTTATGGCTTTTTCTGCCGCACCGCTGGAAATGGATTGGATCATAGCCAACTCAGATCCGCATGCATTTGCGCGAGACCTTTACAGTAATTTGCGGCAATTAGACAAGCTGCAACTCGATCAAATTATTGTCGAGGTGCCCCCTGAAGATTCACATTGGGACGGCATTCGGGACAGATTGGTTAGAGCTGCCGCGGATAAGTAATCGGTATAGACATCGCTACCACTTGGTTTATAATTGATCAGTTAATTGCGAACTGAGATCACAATAGGTGGAAAATGACCTCGAGTAACAGTGCTCCGGACTCAGCGACACCACCGGCATTTTTCTCCGTTTGGAAGTCTAACTTTCCAATCGTGATCAATTCGGTGAAAGCTCACCCTTTGTTAGCTGGCACGCTCGTGATATGCAGCATTGTGCATTCGATATTACCGATGATTGGATTCATACCCAGTCTTGCTGCCATGGTTTCGATGATATTTATCCAGTACACGATTATGCAAGCGGTTTGGTCCAATATCAATGAAGGTGTGCCTCGATACTCGATAACTGATAATGCTGTGCAATGGAAAATGGTTTTGGTAGCTATCCTTGTTAACGTTATCGCATTTCTATTGGCACTAGTTTTGTTCCTGCCAGGAATTTGGTTCGCGATCAAATCTAGCTTCTCAACTATGATGGTCTGCCTTGAGAAGAGAGCGCCAAGGGATGCGATTTCGAGAAGTCATCAGCTAACCAAAGGATATTTCTGGGTTACGCTGTGGTTTCATGCGCTTGCGCCGATGCTCATTACTTTGGTGCTCTTTATTGGTTTGTTCGTTGTGGCAATTGCTCTTGGAATGACTGTGGGTCTTGTATCAAAGGACTTAGCAGACCTGCTGCGCATTCCTTTGATAGTTATCTTTATGGTTGTCCTGTATGCTTCGTTTTTGACGATGTCACCACCACTGGTGCATTTGTATGCATTCTTGAGCCGCCAAACCAAGTCTACTTCGGCTGACGATCTTTCCTCAGTTCAGCAAGCTCGACAATAGTTGTCTGCAACTGCTTCTGAATGCCTAAATCAGCTAAGCATCAGCTCTAATGGCTTTGCCCGATTCTCTCGTGTTTTAAGATGCGGATTTATTTCAAGAGCGCGGTTGAGATCTTTCATGGCGCCTTCTCGATCGTTCATCGACTCACGCAGCAAACTGCGATTGTAATAAGCTCTAGGATTGGTTGAGTCAATTTCAATTGCTTTGTTGTAATCTGCTAGCGAGCCCGTCTTGTTCCCTTGTTCTTCGCGAATTACGGCGCGATTGTAATAGGCGTGAGCGTATGCATTGTCTAGTTGGATTGCTTTTGATAATTCGTCCAATGCTTTGTCGGTATAGCCAAAGTGATAGTGCGCATTGGCCATTGAAAGATGACTCGCTGCATCTCGAATGCTGAGCTTATTCAACTTCTCATATTCGCTGCGGGCCTCGATTTTATTCGGAATTAGGCATAAGCGATTGAACCTGGCAAGTAAATTGTTGGGATCAACTGCCACCGCTTTTTCGAAATCGGCAAGCGCCTCTTTCGTTTTTTTTAGTTCCAAGCGAGCTGTGCCGCGGTTGTTGTAAGCAAGTGAATCTTTGTTATTCCATTTGAGCGCTTCGCTGTAGTCCCTGAGCGCGCCTGTGGTGTCTCCGCACTCAGCCTTAAAGTCAGCTCTAGTGCGCAAAGCGTTGTAATCAATCATATTCAGTTTAAGAGCAAAATTTATGTCAACAAAAGCTCCGTTATGGTCACCTGTGTTAAACCGAAGTATTGCTCGGTCAATAAACGCTACGGCATCATGCGGATTATTTTGAATCGCCTTTGAATACTGTAGTAACGCACCCTCCTTGTCACCGGCTTTTGCGCAAGCAATGGCGCTTTCGACGTAATCGGCTTTTTCTGCGATTGCCGGATCGGGCCAAGCGAAACATGACACCATCACTAGTATTGGTATGATCCGCATCGTCAGGCTAGCCGTTATTTCTTCTGTAACTTGAGATCAACTTCGTGATCCAGATGAGCCGTAACTTGTCCATTTACGATGTGTACCGGCACCCCTCGGAGATGCCCATGTTCATAGTGTGCGTTAGCGAGACCATTATAATAGTTGTGTTTTCCTTTTTCAGCGGGAACGCTCAACACTTGATTGAAGCGCTCGCCTTCCTGATACGTTGAGGCAGGCAATTTCGCGGAGAATTTCTCGCTGGGCAAATAACCTTCATTGCTGTTTGAGGCCGGTATCGTAGTTTGGCCAACGAGATACGCCGATTTAGCCCTATGACTATCCGTTTGATGCTCGTTGGCATTTCCCCTTAATTGAGTGTGATGTTGATTCACCTGCAGCAACTGGTGTTGATCGTAGCTGAAGTGCGATTCGGACTGTTGAGGCTGCCTTATGCCGGCATAACCTTTCAGTTGTTGATGATTGTTGTCCACCAACTGAAGGTTTCCGAATTCGTGAGGTACCTGCGCACTTGGCCCAGACGTATCCATCTTCCCCTTCATCGCTTGCGGAGTCCAGGCTTGAGAAAACTGGGACTGACCGCAGCTCGCGTCACTTGAATTATCGATACGACCAATTAACCTATCGCTCATTGTCAATCAACCTCTGGCAAATTTTGGAACCAACGAGTCAATCCTAGGGAGAACTTCTGGCAAAATCTTGGCGCGCCAAAATGATGGCTCAGGCGATCAGCCTGTATGGCAATACCAGTCAGAATTGGTTAGAAAAAAACTTGTTTTTCTAACGTGGGGAGCAGACTCCTAAAGGCCTATCGAAATCGAATGGATTTATGCAGCCACCTTGGCACAGGCTGCACTTAGAACCGGATCAGGCGGCAAAAAACGTTCTCTTCAAAAAGGAACAATTTGGACACTATTGTCTGGCAAACTCATTTCATTGAAGTTAGACGAAATGCCTTATACGAAGGGGTGTTGGGCATTTCGCCTGCTTCGCTTTATAGTTCCGGCGCCCGCTCACATTCTCACCAGCTTCTCACAAGTGCTCATCTAGAATGTGACCATAAAACCCCTGCTCCAATTTTTTGTCTTAAAAGAACCAGTTGGTAACCATTTAGTAACAACAGATTGAGAATATAAGATAGTCCTTTACCAGGTGGTCATTCCACACAGAGGTACGAAAGTATGAAACGTATCAATTGCCGAGAGCTGCTCGGCAAGCTATTGCTATGCACCGGATTAATGCTGTTGACGGCAACCGCCTCGCACGCTCAATCAGCGGCGGATAATTTACAGGCTGGAGCCGGCGGCGCTTACAGCGAATTCGACCTGAGTGCTCAAGCGAGTACTTTCGATGCGTCGGGCAATGTTGCCTCATCGGGTGCTACTGGTGATTATGGACGCACTTCTTACAAAACAAATGAAGCGCCAGGCAACGCTCAATTCGGCGATTCCCAGCACACAGGCAAGCAACTTGCCAGCCTGAGCGGCATGGGCACTCTGAATCTGCCTCCTACAGCTTATGTACCTTTGGATAAGATGTATGGCGGTGGCAGAGGGTTGCCTAAGACCGTCTTGGACAGTTTTGTTCGCAGCGCTGGCGGTTCAGCTGATCAAATATATGGCGATGAAGGCTCGGATTCAATCCCTCCTTTCTTCACTTTTGATGAAAGCCATAGAATCGAGCGAGGCATCCACTCTGGTGGTTTAAGTACCGGGCATAGCGGTGGAGCTCCTCAAGAACCCTAAATAGTATTAAATACTCTTACTCCGGGGCGGTGGGCGAGGTGCATGGGTGTGCGCTTCGTCTACTTCTTTGGTGGGGTTTTCTACCTGATTGTTGTGTCAGTGCGTACGCGGATTAACAATGTGGTGATACCACCCGCGGTTCTCCTAATATTTCTGTGGGTCTTACTGATTTGAAATTTAAAAAGCGACGAAAGAATGCTCGATGGTTAATTGCATTGGTGTTACTGTTCGCGCAGTTCATATGTTTCGCTCCCGTCAATGCATTTGCCAATTGTCCTTTGG
Source organism: Candidatus Melainabacteria bacterium (assembly GCA_003153555.1). GTDB lineage: Bacteria > Cyanobacteriota > Vampirovibrionia > Obscuribacterales > Obscuribacteraceae > PALSA-1081. The sequence goes on from PLZS01000085.1 coordinate 10,264, forward strand.
ATCGATTCGAACCCGAGATAAGGGCATTTGAGATTCAGGATAAGGCTAGTCCACAATCCGGTGGACAGACCCTGTTTATCGGTAGTTCTACCTTCGCACATTGGAAAACATTGGAACAAGATTTTAGTGACCTTCACGCTATTAACCGCGGCTTCGGAGGTGCCACAATTCCGGAGATAAATTATTACGAAAAGCGCTTGGTGGCGAAGTATCATCATCCCGCCAAAATTGTTTTCTATGCCGGGACCAATGACATTGCCGATGGTCACTCCGGAACGCAAGTCTGCGCTGATTTCGTGCGCTTTGTCCAGTCAGTGCACAAAGATGTATCGGACGCTGACATCTATTTCATTTCCATGAGTGTGGCGCCAAGCAGACTATCAAAGCAAGCTGAGTTTGATAGCGGCAACGCGCTGATTCGCGCTTATATCAAGGACGATCCGAAACTGCATTACATAGACGTGGTCCCGGTCATGCGCAATGGCGATGGACGGCTGAAAACAGAATATTTTGGACCGGATCATTTACATATGTCGTCTGCAGGCTATGCCGCTTGGATGCCAATCATTAGGAGCGCCCTGGTCAGTCCTTAGCCGCCAGGCAAGCTCTGCCTTAAATGGTTCCTTGCTGGATGATTCAGGCGAATAACTACTGCTATCATGGTGTTGGCCGTCCATGTAAGGAGTATCTGGCTGATGTTTGATCGTCTCAAAAATATTATGAATGCCGTGTTTAACAAGGGCATGAGCCAACTGGAAACGCCGGAAGTTTTGGCGGAACAGGCTCAAAATCAATTGGAAACCGGTGTCAAAAAGTTGCGAGAAGCGATGACAAGTTCTCTGCAGAACGAAAAAATGCTTGAGAAGCAAATCCAAAAGGCGACTGAAGAATTAGCGTCGTGGGAAAAACGAGCGACCGTGGCTGTCGGGGCTGGTAACGATGATATCGCTAAGCAATGTCTGGAGAAAAAGCGAGACCAAAATCAGATAATTCAAGGCTTGCAAACTCAACTCGATAGTCAAAAGATAAACACTGCCAATCTCAAGGGTCAATACGGAGAGGTGGAAGCCAAACTGCGCGAATTCCAGAACCGCAAAGGCGACATGATTAGTCGCGTCAAGGCCGGTGATGCCGTGGTCAAGGCCAATGACCTGATGTCCAAGACTGGTGGTGCAGGAATGGACAAGTGGGAACAAAAAATCAATGAGAAAGAAGCTAGAGCCGAAGCGATTCGAGAACTGAATGGCGGAGGTGCAGTTGACGACAAGTTTAAACAACTGGACAAGCACATTGAGATGGAAGATGAGCTGGCTGCTTTGAAAGCGAAAATGGGAGCCGCTGCCGCACCAAAACTGATTGTGGATGATAGTCCCAAAACGCAAGTCGATGACAATGTGCCAATGGTTATCGAAGTGATTGAACCTGGGGACAAACCTTCCAGCGGTTCTTAACGCTTGATTCCGGACGATACCAAATTTGGTGCACTAATCTGCATCTATTTTTCGCGATTCAGCTTCTTTAGGCGCTGAAATATCACCATAACTTGAACTTTTTTGGCACACTTCGATTTATTGAGGTCCGTTCCAGGTAAAATCGTTTAGTTATGCGGTTAATGTATTGCTGTGCCCGGTCTGCTATTTACCTCGAGATCATGGTATGTAGTCCCGTATAGCCCACATGGCAGCCCAGGTTGAACCCGACTTAATGAACAGACCATCCTCGAAAAAAGTCACTAAGCTACCGATTTTGCCCGACGGAACCAACCCGAGCGAGGGCGACCTGCGTCGGTTGCTTACTCTGGCGCAAGGCCAGCCTGGAAATTCGTTTCAACTGCCATGGGTGCACACCAAGACTCAAGCGCTGTATACGCTTTCATGCACCGATAACGGTGTTCCGGAATGGACCCTGACGACCGGTCTGGCCATACATTCAGTGGTTGTATGGACGCATCTGACTGGGGATTTGGAGTTAATCAACAATCTGGTTTGGATGGAGTCGAGCGGTGGTGCCGAACAGCAAACAGCTCCTAAACAGACGAGCTTCGCTGACTTAAGCGACCTGGTGCGCTCCGAAATCGAAAAAGAAGCTCATAGTCGTGGTGTTGCCCCTGAGCCAAGAGTGAGTGCCACACCCGCGCCGGTTCTCAGCTTGGAGAAGACGAGATCGGCCGCGGCTTCGTCTTTGCAAGGCAATCTGAAGGAAATGCAGGTGTCGGGGGTCTTGCAGTCAATTAGCATGACCAAAATGACCGGGCAACTGTCGGTCACCGATAATGACTGTGACATCACTATCTATTTTGAAGAAGGTGTTCCTGTTCACGCGGCGTCGATGGAATCGACTGGTGACGCGGCAATCATGGAATTGTTGACTTGGGACGAGGGGCAGTTTCAATTCATACCAATGGAACGAACGCCAGAGCGCAGCATCAATCGACGCCTGGAAGGTATTTTGATGGAAGGTGCGGCGCTGGTCGATCAGCACCAATTTTTAACAAAGCGTGGGTTGAAACTTAGTTCTTATTTGCTGAGAAAGTATCCGAATATTTCGGAGGCGGAGTTCGAAGGCGCTTTGCGCGATGCTGCACCGATTGATATGTCAGTGCAGAAACAACTGTATCAATTGGTTGATCATCGTCGTACCTTCGCCGACATTCTCAGAGTGCGTCCACTAGTGAAAGCGCAGTGGGTGCCGATCATGTATAACCTGGTGTCATGCCAACTGGTTGATATGTCGGACAAGCCAACTTTGGCGGCAAAGCAATCTGCACTTCAAGAAATCGGAGTGGATCAAGCTTTAGTGCAAGCGGCCAAAAAGACAATTCTGCGCCCAGAGACGGGAATGCTGACGTTTCCACTGTTCTTGTACTTTCTCGAGCAAGAATTCGTTCGCTTTGAATATACGCGTTGGCCTTTTTCACTCGTCATTTTCGATGTGATGGTGAACAAGGAAAAAGGACCGGAGCCAATCGCTGGAAATGCCGTGCAAGGGTTGACAGATTTAGTTGATTCGGTGAAGCGAGACATAGACTGGCTCGGTCATTTCAGGACATTTGAGTTTGGTGTTATTCTGCCCCATACAGATGTTCAAAGCGCCACATTTTTTGCTAATCGACTCGTCGAAGTTGTTCGCGGAAGCACTATTGGTGGTGCTGAAAACAGTGCGGATGTTTCTATCGCCGTTGGTGTCGCAGGCATTCCGCAAGATGGACAAACGTTAGGAGTGCTTCTAGGCGCCGCTGTTGAAGCGAAGAAAACATCGCGTGAACGGGGTGTGCCAATCGTGCTCTTTAACTCGTTGTACAAACCTTGATCAAAACAATTTTGCTGCCCAGCAGTCGTAGAAAAACTCAATTCACTGGCAATACGAAGTCTACATTTTGTGCAATGACAGGTCACAAGGGCTAACACTCCTGGCGTGCTTTTCGTCGAACCGACTCCTTGCTAGGAACTACCAGCGCCGATACAATTCACAGCAAAGCAAGCTGTGCTCAAACACAGCTCAGCAGACTGCACATTGAATGGAGGCTCGTACAATTGGTTCGGTTGTAACGACGTAGTGAAAGGACTATTTTCGAAAGGTACCAATGAAAACCCTGATAAAACTCTGTATGGGCAGCGTGATGGCGGCCCTGTTTGTACTGATGGCGAGCCCGGGTGCGCACGCCGCTATCCGGCTCATAAACGAAACAGGCAAGGCTTTTACAGTTGAAATCCAGACGCCTTCGGAGCGTCTCAAGGACTTGTCTTTGCCTGCCGGGGTTAATCCTTCCCTGGACTTCAAGACCCCACCTGGTGGACTTCGATACCCATTAAGCATCATCCTGAAATCGCCAGAGGGCGAATGGAGGTGGGACGGACAGGACAATGGCGTCTATCTTGTTTACCTGTCCGGTGATAAATACAGAGGGCAGTATCTTGGATATATAAAAAGGGACGCTTCTTTATCGAACTGGCTTAAGGTCTGGAACGCGACGAAGATGCCTCTGAACCTTGAGATTTTCTATCCTAATGGTGACTCCAGTAAACGCACGATACAGGTGCGAGAGTCAGCCAGCTACAATTCCCCCACGTCCAGCTATTTCGGCGCCTCGGACGGACCGACCGCTACGCCAGGTGAGAAACGCCGGTTCGAAGTGAAGGATAATGACGGGCAAGTGCTTTACAAGGGCACGACTACCAAGGGTCAGGTGTTTCTTGTCATGCCTGGTTCTGGTGGCAGCGGAATCTCGGTTAATGCTGTAGGAGTTGAGTAGGGAACTTCTGCCCGCTTGTGCAATCTAACTTGCGGGAACCTTTTGCGTCCAGAGACCAACTTAAGTAGCATAGGCTCAAGTATTTGGGAGGCGGGTTATGGATCGTATAAAGGTGGCGCTCTTTCTCAGCGCCTTGATGTTCTCATTAGTTCCTTCTATGTCATTGGCACAAGTACCAGATAAAACATCATCTAGAAATCCCGTCCAGTCCGAGCAAAGGGTTCTAGAAATCGAGTCAGTAAGATCTGATATAGCTGATCTTTCCGAGTTTAGCCATGACGTCGAGTATTTACCTAAAAGTTTTTATAAACGCGACTAAGCAGTTCGGATGCGCGCTCCAGACGGCGTTTAAGGGTACTAATTTGTTAGTGGGCTCTTCCCGTGGCCGGTGTTGACGCCGGTGTCGGTGTCGGTGCTGGTGCCAGGATCTCTGTAAAAGTCTTACTTACTAAAGCAACACCCACACACAGCACGATCATCCCCATAATTCCGAAAAACAGGATCATCTTAAAGATGCGGGCACGCCACTCTTCGCCCTTTGTTTTCAGTTCCGACATTCGCACCTCCTGCTCTAGATTTAGCATACACTAGCGATTACTCGTAACCTGAAACTCCAAACTGACCGGGCAAGTGCCGACAGGCGTAAATTCTCCCAGCAAGATCTTGGACAGGGCTCTCATCGCCAGATCGGAAGGATCATAAGTGGCGAGAGCGTTTTCCCAAGCTGGCATTCCGACGCAATCAAATGGCACATCAACTGCAACCTGCACCTTCTCTCGTGCGTCAATGGCGATCAGCGAGCCTAAGTGGATCTGTCCCTGGTTTGTCAGCGAACGATAGGTCAAAAAGATGCAGTTTCGTTCGCTGCATTGGGAGCGAATAGAGGCCGCTTCTTCAGGCGAAGGGTCAATGCTGTAGCGAACTTCCGAAAACTCGAGAGCATTGAATCGCTCTTTTGCAATCTCATTTAGATGGTCCACCAATCTCATTGGATAGCGAGCGTGACTTGGCACCAGCACTACCCAATTACCGGAGTTTATCGGCGGAATCTCACCGCGCAGCACTGTCACGGCTGCACACGAGGCCGCCAGGCAGCGATCAAATTGCAAGGTCAGTTCATTTTGGAATTGCACTAATCCCTTTTTTGTCACCGCTTTCGGGCGTTTTGAAAAGAGCTTATCAATGCGACTGACAGCGTCATCAATGCGCGTTTCTGGTAGTCGCCCGCTCCTTACCGCATCAACTATATAGTGGTGCACTTCAATTGTTTCATTGATATCTCCGCAGACCAAAAGCAAGTCGACTCCAGCTTCCAGCGCTAACACGCAAGCTTCGGCAAGCCCCCATCCGGCCGTGATTGCTTTCATGATCATGTCATCGGTCATGATCAATCCTTCGTAGCCAAGATATTCTCTAAGTATGCCTTGGGTGACGCGTTTAGAAAGCGTCGCTGGCAGCGGCTCTGGATCAACTGAACTGAGCCAGATGTGCCCGACCAAAATTGACGGCAACTGATGCAGCAAATTCCTAAAAGGCAATAAGTCAATTTGCCATAGAACATTGCTGTCCATAGGATTCACGGCCAGGTCAGTATGCGAATCTTCAAGAGTTGAGCCGTGCCCTGGAAAGTGTTTGCCTACAGCGACAAGACCACCTTCAGTGATTGCTTCTGCAACTTCGGCGCCAATGTCGCAAACCTTGCGGGGATTATCCGAGAAAGCACGAGTGCCGATGATTGGGTTAAGGGGGTTGGTGAGGACGTCGAGAACAGGTGCCAGAAGGCAATTGAACCCGAGGCTCTTAAGTTGTGTGGCATTGATTTTAGAGACCCGGTGAATGGTGCCTTCTTCTCCACACGCCGCTAAAGCCATCGCTGATGGAATTGGAGTTAAAACATGATCGAATCGTTGAACTGCACCGCCTTCCTGATCCACCGTTAGAACCGGCACGTGGAGAGAGTGTTTAATGATTGCAGATGTCAGCGCGTGTAATTGCTGAAGGTCTTGGGCGTTCTCTTTAAAAAGCACGGCACCGCCTATGATGCCATCGCTAAGCGCTTGTTGTGAAACTGGATCTAATTTCAGTCCAGGAATTCTGGCAACGAGAAGCCGACCTACACTTTGGTTGAGCTTCTCATGGTCAGCCACGGAATTACTTTAGCCCCAATAATCGGTGCACATCTACAGGTCGCTGTCGACCCTTTACACTGAATTCTCCAACGTGCTCAAAATTGAAATGTTCTTTCGCTAATTCGTAGGTGACGTTCTCGACGACAATATCGCCAGCCCGATCGTCGCCAATTAATTTCTCAAGTCGAAAAACGAGGTTAGCTGTATCTCCGAGCAGAGCTGGATTCGCTGTTTGACCTAGAGCGCCGGCTGCAACGGGACCTGTTGCCAGGGCCATGTCCAATACCATTGGATGATCTTTGAACGGCCAGAGCTCTGGATTTTTAGCAAGATCTTTTGCAATCACCCTCAGCTGCAAAGCTGTTTTGCAGGCTTGAAAAGCTTGCAGGCTCGCCCCAGTCTTCGAATCGTCACCGTGCCAATAGGCCATGATCGCGTCGCCGACTATTTTCTCTAACTGTCCATAATTCTTGTGGATCTCTTCTTTCAAGGTCTCAAAAAAGCTTTGTGCCGCCTGCATCACCACACCGGGGGTGTTGGCGTACTGTTCCGACAGCGTCGTGAATCCTTTGATGTCACCGACAAGAATGGTGGCATTGATCAAGTGAATGCGAAATTGAGTTTTGTCTTGCTGGTGGCGATCTTCTTCCTCATCATAGGAAGTGTCCGAAGGTGGAGCAACGAGCAGGTCGTATTGAGCGATCTGGACGACATCGCCTGTACGCAATGGATATTCTTTGCCTGGGGTGAGGCGAGCGCCATTAAGGGATGTCCCGTTTGTGCTGCCGGAATCAATGACTGTCCAACCATTAGTCTTACATCGAATTTCGGCATGCTGTCCCGACACCTCCGGAAACGGCAAGACGAGCTTTCGCTTTCCCGAAGGCGCAGGCTTGCGGCCAATCTCGAGGATTTCACCTTCTTGCACTTCGACCGAATAGCTTTCTGGCGAGTTCGGATTTACGGTGATAAGCCCGATCGTCATTGCCTGCCTTTGCCAAAAATGCCTTGAATAAAACCGCTCATGAAAACCATCAGACAGGTCCGCCTACATTTTCCCTAGTTATTATAGCTACAGAGGCAATCTAACGATGTCACTAGGTAACATCGTTAGATTGATTCAGACTAGATTGATTTCGCGCTCTAGCTGGCGCTAACTGTCTTTACTAGTGCTTTTTTCAAGTCTTCGACGCGATCCAGCTTTTCCCATGGCAAGTCGAGGTCAACCCGACCAAAATGACCATAGGCTGCCACATTGCGATAGAATTTCCCGCCTCTTAATTTTGGCAGTTCATTCAACTTAAATGTCTTGATGATTGCCGCTGGACGGAGGTCAAATTGACGGTTGACGAGGTCGGTAATTTCCTCGTCGGGCAATTTGCCTGTGCCGAAAGTTGTAACGTGAACCGAAACTGGTTTGGCTACGCCGATTGCGTAAGCGATTTGAACCTCGCACTTGTCTGCTAGCCCGGCCCCGATGATATTTTTCGCCACATGGCGAGCGGCATAGGCAGCCGATCGGTCAACTTTAGTTGGATCTTTGCCGGAGAAGGCGCCGCCGCCATGGCGCGAATAGCCGCCATACGTGTCGACGATGATCTTGCGACCGGTTAGCCCTGCGTCACCGTGAGGTCCACCGACTACGAATCTGCCGGATGGATTAATTAAGTATCGAGTCTTGTCATCTGTGGGAATTCCCAATTCTTTGATCACTGGCTGAATCACATATGCTTTCAAGTCAGCGGCGATACGCGCCTGCACTAGATCATTGTCTTCGATACCGTCTATGACTGGGTCATGCTGAGTTGAGATGACGATTGCATCAATGCGCACTGGTTTGTCATTCTCGTATTCAACAGTTACTTGTGTTTTGCCGTCTGGGCGCAAATATTTCAATATGCCTTTTTTGCGCACCTCGGAGAGCCGTAAGGCTAGCTTGTGTGCCGCTGAAATAGGCATGGGCATCAATTCTGGCGTCTCGTTGCAAGCAAAGCCGAACATCATGCCTTGGTCGCCAGCGCCGATATCTGCAGCCTTTTCATCATCGCTGCGGGTCTCTAAAGAGTTGGTTACACCTTGCGCGATATCAGGAGATTGCTTGTTGATCGCAGTCAGAATGGCGCAGGAGTTGGCATCGAAGCCGCCACCACTTTCGCCGACATAACCGATGTCTCTGATTACCTGACGAACTAGTTCCTGAAAGTCGACATTAGCGTTAGCGCTAATTTCACCGCTGATCAGCACCAGTCCGGTCGAGACTGAAACTTCTGCAGCAACGCGACCTTTTGGATCTTGGGTCAATATGGTGTCAAGGATGGCATCAGAGATTTGGTCACAGACCTTATCTGGGTGACCTTCCGTAACTGATTCCGACGTGAACAAATATCTCTTAGCCAATGTCTTCACTCCTATTGATGGCTGGTGGCACTCCTTAAGTCGAGCAGCATGCTGCATAACTATTCTGGGATAATAAGGAGGCTTAAATTCAGAAGCAAACCTTGGCCCAATCAGTGTTAGACCAACCGTTTACACATCCGAGCAGTTTTAAAAACCGATGCCCAGAGGCTTGCACATAGTCGTATGCTATCAATGATTTAGCTAGTCATGAATTAAACATCTTGAACAAAGTGAGCCTGGAAGGGTTTTCGGCTGACATGACTTGTCACAATAGCTGTTTTATCCGAGGGCATCTGACCTGGCAGCGCCCCTCTGGGGAGCGTCTATCGAAGGATCGTCTATCCCTGCGCCTATATCCAGCACTGCTCGGTCGCTGCCGCAAACGGCTCGATTTAAATGGCAATGCCGATGACCGAGCCACGACCAAACCAGATAAATGGAAATGAAAACACGTCGCAAACTCAGTGTTAGGATATAACCGCAGTCGACTGCTTCGTTTGTCGATTGCTGAGATGGTGAAATCTCAGGAACGGCTGGTATCCCTCGGCGTCATAGGTTGGGGAAGATGATCGCCGCGAAACAGTAAAGGATTACAAGATGGCCACAGCCTATAGCCAAAAGAGTGACAGAGACCTGGTTCTTGCCTGTCAAAGACGAGAGCCGGCAGCCTTTGAAGAACTCGTGAAACGGCATCAACGGACAGTATATGCGTTACTGTACCAGTTGGCACCCGATTGGAGCGACACCTCTGACTTGGCGCAAGAGGTCTTCATTCGCGTTTGGCGATCGATTAACAACCTGCGAAATCCATCTTCCTTTAGATCTTGGCTGACCCAGATCGTGACAAATCTGTTCTATGACGAGCTGCGTAAACGTCCCCGTCGTCTGCCAACTGTCTCCATGGATGAACCGATGGATGACGAGGAGACGACCGACGTAACTAGGGATATCGCTGACGCACAGCCGCAACCCGATGAAAAGCTTCTCAGTAATGAGATGTCAGAAGTTATTCGCCGAGCCATGCTCCGGCTCCCGGAACAGTTTAGGACCTCCATCGTCTTAAGAGAAGTGGAAGGACTTAGCTACGAAGAGATTGCAGTTTTAACGAAGACAGAAATGGGCACGGTTAAATCCCGTATAGCCCGGGCACGAACGAAACTGCAAGAGTTGCTGAAGCCTTACCTTGAAAACAATACGTCGTCGACGAGCGAGGTTTCTGGCTAACTTATGGACAATTCTTGTACTCGTTATAGAACAGAACTTTCAGCCTTCATCGATGGACAACTCGATAAAGAACAGCACTCTGAAGTGCAGGTGCATGTCGGTAATTGCGAGCTTTGCACCAGTGAGCTGGATTCTCTGAAATCATTGAGCAGCTTTCTTGCCTCTGGTTTGGCTGTACAAGAAGACATCGTTCCGAACATCTGGAGCGCGATGCAGGACGCGATGCCTTCAATTTGCGAATTGATGCGCACTGAGTTGTCTGCCTATCTAGATGGTGAGTTGACCGCTGCTGCGCAAGAAGGTGTGAACAAGCATCTTAAAGAATGCGCTGAATGTTTGGCTGAATTCAAATTGTTGAATGCTACCAACAGGCTTCTCGTCAAAGGTCTTGAACTGCCTGCAAGTGTGAAAGTAGACCTGTGGACATTAGTGAAAGCACAGTTAAATGAAGACTGTGCTTTAATCAACACTGAGTTATCTTCTTATGTAGATCAAGAAGTACCGACGCTGCGACATCGCAGCATCACAGCTCACTTGATTGACTGCCCAGATTGTCGGATTCGTTTTAATGGTTTGTCTGCCGTTGGCGACATGATTAAGGATTCTTACAAACCAGATCTTCCCGAAAACTTTGATCTCTGGCCTGGAATAAAATCTAAACTACAGGTGGTGCCTTTTACTGGCAAGCAGCAAGCCGCCCCGAAGCAACGATTCGGTGGGCAGCGCGTTTATCTAACCGCTGCAGCCGCTGTTATGATTGCAGTGATTGGATCGCTTGCCTTCTGGTTTGGCACACCACAACCGGTGACAGCAGATACTGTGAGTTCAGAAGGGTACTTGATAGAATCAGCATTGAAGGAACCAACAGATGTGGCCGAGGCTGCGGTATATGAGCAGAAGTAAAAAAGCGCGTCTAACAGTCTTGACTCTTTCGCTGAGCATCAGTTGTGGTGCCGCTTTTGCGGAAGATCATTGCAACATAGATTGGACGAAATTGAAGTTGACTCCGACTCAGCAGCAGCAAATAGCAGTTTTGGAAACAGATTGGAACAAGCAGTACGCGGAAATTCGCCCTGTAATCATGGAAGAACAGCGACACCTCTCGAAGTTGTTGTCGGATCACAATTCAGATCCAGTAGAGATAATGTCCGTGCAGCAAACTGTCGCAAGAAAAAAGGAATCGCTGAATCAGCTGGCTACGGCGAACTATTTGAAGAAGCGACAATTGCTCACCGAAAGTCAACAATATAGTTTGGAAATCATGGTAAAAAACGCCGTCTCCATGCGTCAACGCATGAGCAGTCCCGGTGGGCAAACAGAAGTGATGCCAGACCGAGTTCAAAGCCTTATAGAGCGTGTGCGCAACATCTGGCCTACTTCGGGTCAGTAAAAAAGGACGCGTCGTTGTACGAAGGCGACATGACGCGATCTAAGATTTGTTGAAGCGGAGCTCTTATTTTCGCGTCGTCCTTAATGGACAGAGCGCGCCTATATTCAGCTATGGCGCCGACATAGTCATGCCTAGCCGCCAGTCCGTCAGCAAGATCTTTGCGAAGGTTATATGAATCGCGACCTTTGATCAGCGCTTTGATTGAAGTGGCGATATTTCTCTCGGCAGCTGTGTCGTCGGATCCAAGCAGCAGAGCCCTGTGGAAGTCCAAGAGCGCCCTGGTTTTGTCATTCCTGTCGCGAGTGCCTCTGTTGTTGAATACTATTCCGAGATTTTTTCGAGCTAGTCTGTAACCAGGATCGAGATCGAGAGCTTGACAAAGCTTTTGTATGGCCAGATTATAGTCGCCGCTGTTAAGCGAATTCACGCCTTGATTGTTCAGTGCTGCTTGGGGCACACCCAGGCGGAGATTGGCCTTAGGCACATCTTTGCCTAGTTCGTTGATTTGGCGTTTTACTTCAGCCATTTGGATTTCGTTGTCGCGAAGCAATTCTTCGTAGCGCCGGTTTTGCGGGGCTCGCTCCAACGCTAATAACAGCTGTTCGCGAGCGCGAGCGAAGTCGCCGTCATCTTCATAAGCCTCAGCCAAACAAGCGTGATTTTCTGCTGTTCGGTTCTGAGCTAATTTAGTCATGCATTGCTTGATGACGAGGTCTTCTTTATCAAGATTGGGCAAAACGTTGTAGTTGAACGTGAATTCGAATGCTATCGCATTTGGTGCCTCTGCCGGCAGTGGTGGCAAGCTGGAACTCCTCAAGGACTTGATTGCTGCCTGCCTATACTGATCGCTTGAAGATTTCGTTGTGCTTACATTGGTAATGCGGCCGGATGTGCCAACATCGAATTTCAAAATAGTGATCTGGGTGAGATCTCCTTTTGGCGGGTGCCAATTTGCTTTAATTTCTTTTTGAATGCCAATCATATAAGCAGTCAGGTCGACTTTGCCTTTTTCGTCGTTGGGCGCGTTGTTTTTGCCTGGACAAATTGAGGAGGAGATGTGCAAGATTGCCTCGCTGTAGGCATGAATTTTAGGTTCTTTGCTCTCTTCCAGTCGCATTTCTTTGTACTTCTCAAAATAAGGAAGTGCTTCTTCTTTTCGTCCTAAGTGCCACAAGGCATTGGCGAGATTTAGGTAAGCTAGTTCGCGCTCTGGTTCTGCTGAAATGACTGCTTGCAGAACTCTTACAGCTTCTGCATCTTGATCAATTCTTTGTAGAAAGAACCCGTAATCGTTCAATGCTGCTACGTAGAGTGACTGAGCCATTTTTATTGATGGAGATCTCCATCCGTAGAGCCAGTATTCGGGAGTGCGGTCTGGCATGTTTCGATCGTGGTCAAGCTTCTCTGCGACGTAAGCAGTGAAGTCGAATGCTAATTCGAGACGATCCGCAGCCTTTGTCACCTCGCCTTTTCTGTACAAACCTTTGGCTTCTTGATGTACTCGTTTGAGCAAGTCATTGAGGGACTTCGAGACTGAGTCATGGTTGGTGATGCCGTCTAGAACATCGTAGTCGTAAAGCCTGCGCAGTGTGACTTTATCGCCTGCCATGACGGCATCGACAGCCTGATTGAAATACTTCTCAGTCGGATCTGCCGATGCGGTTGCTACGGGCGCTCCTGTCGAAGGGCCAAAAGCGCCAGAGGTGATGCTAAGAAAAATCGACACGCTCAAAAAGAGCTTCTTACTCATGGTTACCTTGTTGGTATCGCAGGCAGTGTCAAGGCGCGACTTTTGTCACTACTGAAAAGTATAACGAACTTCACTTAGTGAATGAATATACCTTATCTTGTACTATCATTTAATCTTGCAATAACACTTGGCTTGCCGAACTCGGATGTCGGCGCCGGTCTGAGTCGAGAAGGGGACCTGATGATCGAAGCAAAACTTCAGCAAATTATCGAAAGCGCCATTGATGGTGCTGTTAAGGATGGTAAGCTCGGCAGCCTGAAAGACCGCACTGTGCCCGTTGTTATTGAGCGCCCACGGTTTCCCGAACACGGCGATTTGGCCTGCGGCGTGGCCATGAAATTGGCGGCGCATGCCAAGACATCGCCGCTTAAAATCGCCGAATCAATTTCCGAATATATTAAAAGCAATCCAGAAGCTGATTCTGAAGCCATTTCTCGTTTTACCGTAGCGGCTCCCGGATTCATCAACTTCCAGCTCGGCAAGCGTTGGTTAAGCACGTCACTGCAACAGATTCATGGGCTTGGCGATAATTTCGGACGGGTCGACGTCGGTGCGGGCAAAAAATTGCTTATCGAGTACGTCTCAGCTAACCCAACCGGCGAGTTGCACATTGGGCACGGTCGTAACGCAGTCTTTGGCAGTTGCCTGGCCAATCTATTCAAATTCGCTGGATATCAGGTTGTGCAGGAGTTTTATTTAAACGATACTGGTGCGCAGATCTTGCAGCTCGGTGAACAGGCATGGGCGCTCTATCAACGAAAACACGGAATCGAAGTTGAGTATCCTGAAGGCGGTTATCCGGAAGAATCGATCAGTCATTTTGTCGACACAGTCGTCGCCAACGATAAGGACAAATACCTCAATTTGCCGGGCGAAGAAGGTTTAGAGCAGCTTGCCCAGGCTACTAAAGATGTAATTCTCGAGGATCAAAAACAGCTTCTAGAAAAGCTTGGCATTCATTTTGATAGCTGGTTCTCCGAATCAACATTGCACAATGGCCAGGTCGAAGAGGTTCTGGAAATTTTTGCCAAGAACGGTTTTAGCTATGAAGCTGAGGGCGCTCTATGGCTCAAATCTAAAGAACTTGGAGACGAACGTGACCGGGTTTTGCGTAAAAGCGCCGGCAATACAACTTATTTGGCTGCCGATGCTGCATATCACAAAGATAAGTACGCACGTGATTACGATGGCTTTGTCACCATATGGGGTGCCGATCACCATGGTCAAGTGCCAGGTCTAAGAGCAGCTGTAAAAGCACTTGGAAAAGATCCAGACATGATGGAAATCATCCTCACACAGATCGTCAATCTGTCTCGAGATGGGCAATCAGTGAGAATGTCCAAGAGGCGAGGCACCGTCGTAACGCTGAGCGAAGTTATGGAAGAAGTGGGGAAGGATGCGGTGCGATATTATCTTGCCGAATCGAACCCGCAAAATCCAATCAGCTTTGACCTTGAGTTAGCGAAGAAAACGAGTCGCGAGAATCCCGCCTTCTATATTCAATATGCTCATGCGAGATGCTGTGCGATCCTTCGTCGCGCTCTGGAACCACACGCCAATACGGAAAAGCAAATCATTGAGCCGCCAATTCTCAGTGCTCAAGAGTGGGCTGAATTTCAGGAAGAATATAAAAAGTCTGCTGAAGTGTTTTTGCCGGCGTTTGATCCAGACCCCACGATCTTCGCTGATCAGAAGGCTCTGGTGATGGCTCTGCAATCCTTTCCGGAAGAGGTGAGGGAGGCTGCTCTCAGTCGCCAACCGGGAAGATTGGCGCGTTACGCTTTTGAAGTGGCAAACGCATTGCAAAAGTTCTATGAGGTCTCGCGGGTGATCACCGATGATAAAGATGTGACTAAAGCCAGGCTTGGTCTGATAATGGCGACGCGGCAGGTTTTAGCGAATGTCCTGGGAATAATAGGGGTGTCGGCCCCAGAGAGGATGTAAAACCTGCGCGGCATAAAAAAATATCTGGCGCTTGCTCACGGGCGTGCCAGATCCGCACGCACAGCGTATGCTAGAAGGAGAAGTTAGTCTGAGCAGCTTCACGGAGTCAAGCAGTTTCGCTGCATAGACCCCTTGGTGCATAGGCTATCCTCAAATACCCAGAGCTATAAGGAACTTTCTATGCAGATGGAAGATAAGTTTTCTCTGGAGCTGAGCCAGGAGGAGGGTATTCTCCTTTTGACCAGCGCAAGATTGTTAGACAAGTTGGTCGCTGGCGTGACGATTCACGCCCAGGAGAGAGACGAACTGATTCGGGATATCATCGATAAA
This sequence comes from Candidatus Melainabacteria bacterium, assembly GCA_003153555.1. Taxonomy (GTDB): domain Bacteria; phylum Cyanobacteriota; class Vampirovibrionia; order Obscuribacterales; family Obscuribacteraceae; genus PALSA-1081. The sequence goes on from PLZS01000085.1 coordinate 25,680, forward strand.
TTGTCGCTGGCGGTTTCACCAGCTTTAGCGTCAATGTCTGATGAGTTAGCCGATGCGATCGTGGATTCGGTTCTTGGCTGCGATGAGCAAGATGATGAATTCTTCTGTCCCCATGATTTGTCAAACCGGGATTTCGTTGAAGCCAGCACAGATGGTGCCGGCTCTGCCTTTAATTACCCCATGTATTCCATAGACAAGACTTTGCCGTTGCTCGAGCGAGCACTGTTAAGCCACGTCGCTGTTTCGGCAGAGTATTACAGTCTTGCTCGAGAATCGATTGATGCTCTGACTCTCGATCCGCTAAGCATAATACGAGAAGAAGGCATTTGGCGAATGGTTGCCTACTGTCATGAACTGGAAGATGTGATGATTTTCCGTGTTGATAGAATTAAGGATTTGGTTGAAACTGCTGAGCATTTCGAGACACCATCGAATTTTAATCAGATGAAGCAAGAACCTTTTGCTGCTTATTGTTGAAACCTAAACTCAAGTAAATCGAAATTAGTGTGTTTGCGGTAAACTAAAACTTTATTTCGTGTGGCTACTGTGACTGTGTGCATCAGACATGAATGCGTTCAGTTCGGGCTTGATTTAACGAGGCTTGTAATGGAAAAGATAGCGCTTGGTAGTGACCATGCTGGATTTGAACTGAAAGAGAAAATTAAAAAGATTCTCGAAAGTCTTGATCTGGCATGGGAGGACCTGGGCACGAATTCCGCCGATTCCTGCGATTATCCCGATTATGCGCGGGCAGTAGCCGAAGCTGTTTCTCAGGGAAATAGTAGTCGTGGCATCATCTGCTGCGGTTCTGGCATCGGTGTTTCGATCGTGGCAAATAAAGTTCGAGGCATCAGAGCCGCTCTTTGTCACGATCAAGAGGACGCGGTGACGAGCAGAAAACACAATGACGCGAACATACTTTGCCTGGCCGGGCGACGAACGGACGTGGAGCAATGCGAAAAGGTTATCAGGGCATGGATGTCTACGGAGTTCGAAGGTGGCAGACATCAGCGGCGTGTCGAGAGGATCGAGAAGCCGCGCGATCAGGAAAAAGATTGGCGGTAAGACGGGGCCGCTTGCTGGACAGGCTCCTAGGACAGGCGCCCTGCCAGTGTTCCAAGACTATCCTCGGATAACACAAACGACGTCATCGCGAACGATGGCGTCGTATGTGGTGCGTTAGAAGGAGTAACTGTGGTTAATCCTCTAAAACCTGTTTTCGAAAAATAAGCTGGCTAGCTTATTTACCTGCGTTTACCGGCTCCTTTAGTACTGGAACGTTTGCGCTAACGTAAGTCCAGACTGCGAATGATTGCCCAATCAATTCTCCCGTGGAAGCGTAGGCCGGCCCGAGGACCGTATCATTAGGCAACTTGCCAAGCCAATCGCGCTCAAAGCGACTGAGTACTTCTGTGAATCCCTCATGCCCTAAAGCTTCGGTGACGAAAACACATCGGCGCAGACCGCCTTGTTCTAACATCATAGCAATACATGCGGCTCTTCGTACAGGGAAGGAGGTGCCGACGATTTTTTGTTCGACATTATATGAGTGACCAACGAGGGCATAATTGCGACCCGGCCACGAGTTTGCTCTCATGTAGGCAGACACGTCTCGCTCTGGTAATTTATTCTCTTCATGCGCTTCGAAGTGTGTGACTTCGTCTGTCTGTCGCTTCATCTTCAGCATCAGTTTTGAAACTTCATCTGGTCTGAGCATAAATCAATCCTCCGAGCAGACGTTTTGGCCGTCGCAGCTTGATGCGTTGCGCATTCGTCTATTTGTTATCTGCCACTTGGTATTTGGAGATAAACTCTTTCGACGAATTATTTGGTTTATTTAAAATCCATCCCTGTGGGCATCTTCGCTGAATAATCGGAGCAAGTCTGCACAGGCTGGAAACATAAATCTTTCGGACTATCCTTTTAAAAGCGCTCGCTACAATCCCAATTCTGGTCAGTCATATATGTTGAATGTACTTTGAAGGCTCGCTGACTTTCGCCGGTTGGCTAAATCCTCGCACCATATTTGGTGCCTTATCCGACGCACTTTTGAATGATTATGATTACTAAGGATGGTAGAAGTGCCTATCGAGCGAAGCTGCGGACAGTGTAGAATTTAGTTTAAGAGAGCCATTAAGAGTGGAGTAAGAAGGAGCCGTGAAATACTTAGTCAGTCTGATTTTTCTGCTCTGCATATCTTGCTGCGGTGCAGCTCAGGCCGAAGACGACTCTTTGACGATTGAACAGTTTCAAAAAATATTGGATTGTCAACGAGACCAAGTTCAGATGGTTGATATCACCAATGGTCAAGCTCTCTTCGTAGTAAAAATTGCTGGCTTTGAAAAAGACAAACTGGTCAACGTTCCCAGTGATCGCCGCAAAGCGTTAATTCAACAGCTGTTCGCAAACGGGATAATATTGAAGGTCCATGACAATCTGTCTGAATGGTTAAAGTACAAATTCACTGGCAGCCACGAAAGCGGTGAACCCCTTGCCTGTTCTCAACTGGCGAATATGTTGTTGGAAGGAAGAGCGGGTTTTATCACGCATGTGGATGTGATCGACCAGACAAATTTGCTAAGTGTACAAATTAGCGGTATGCCGGCCAAAGAAGTAGTTATGCCGGCCGAAATTAAGCAAGACATGGTCGACGAGTTCGTCAGAAAGGGCGTGAAAGTTGAGCACAAGCCGCCAAAGCAGGATCTTTCATATGTGTTGCCTGGATTTTTGCTCGCCATGTTAGGGCTTGGAATGATCTATATGTTCACTCCAATGAAGTTGGCGTCTGAACTGAAAACCAAACCCGCGCTGAAATCATCTCAGCCTGGCGACGATTCAATCCCGCCTGAGAAAAACCAATCTCAAGCCGGGTTGGATCCAGTCAAGCTTGGAGACGGTTCATCCAAGCTCGGAGACGATCTCGAAGACGATTCATCCAAGCTCGCTTAGAAATGAAGATAGATCGCGGAAATGAACCGCTGGAATCTGGTCTGCCCGAGATTGCCTACACTTCTATGAATCGCCCTGCGCTTCCTGCCTCAGGCAAGCGACAGACGTCCGTTTTGCCAAAGATTTGATACCTATTTTTAGCCACCGTGTCATAGCTCCAGTTTCGCAGCGGCCTCGGTATGTATTTGAAATTCGAAAGTGCTGGCCAGATACCGCCTAACTTTGAAAGCACGAAGGCGGCGGCGTCCGACTTTGAGAAAATTCGCTGTGTCGGAAGTCCGTAGTCTGCAATGGCGTAAAAGGTGTTGAGATCTTCAGCTTTGAGTTGATATTGAGCCAATAGGTCGTGGCTAAATTTGCTTTGTAACGATGCAAATTGAAATACGCCTTTGCTGTCCCTCGGTAACACAAATTGCACGAGTTTGTCGCACAACCCGCAGACGCCGTCGTAGAGCAGGATATGGCTGCCAGTCTTAGGCTGTGCTTGGATGGTCACGGCGTGCACCTGTTTCGTTGAATCGCTGAATGACAAACTGTCTTTCATAAGTTTCCATAAATTTCGATCCAATAGACAAGGTAACATATTCTGGCTAATATTCCGAAATCTGGAGAGGCGCGAATTGCGATTTCTGGTCAGCCCGTGTGCTTATAAAGGAACGTTGTCCCCATGGCAACTAGCCGTGGCAATTGCGGATGGCATTCGTGATGCAGCGCCTGACTCAAGCATTGTTATCGCCCCAATCGCCGACGGTGGAGACGGAACGCTCGATGCACTCCATGGTGCAATTGGTGGCGAATTTAAGTATCTGGAAGTGCGTGGACCTGTGGACAACCCCGTTCGCGCTAAGTGGCTGAACCTCGGAGATTCCGCAGTTGTCGAACTCGCAAACGCAAGTGGACTGGCGCTATTGCCGGGGAACAAATTGTGCGCCTTAGAGGCACATACTTTTGGTTTGGGCCAAGTGATTCTGAATGCCTTGGAAACCAATCCGAAAAATCTATTCATCTGTGTTGGTGGAAGTGCCTCTACGGATGGTGGCGCCGGAGCGCTCATGGCACTTGGAGCCAAGTTTTATGATATTGACGGTAGCTTGATTGGAATGGGCGGTGGCCAGCTTTGCGATGTGAGGACGTGTGATTTGTCTCAGCTGGACAAATTTTTCAAGACCATTGGTATTTCGTCGATCAAAGTTGCTGTTGATGTAATCAATCCTCTCCTTGGTGACAATGGTGCGGCTGCAGTTTTTGGACCGCAGAAAGGCGCCGGAATCTTGGAAGTTGCTCGTCTAGACCACTGTTTGGCGCACTTTGCGCAGGTCCTAGAGAATGCAACTGGCAGAAATTTAGTAAATGCTCCCGGAGCAGGTGCGGCTGGTGGTACCGCATTTGGTATCGCCACTGCCCTTGGTGCGGAGTTGATTTCTGGATTCCTTTGGCTGGCAGACGTCCTGAATTTGGAGGAAAAAATTGCCGCCAGTGACGTTGTGATCAGCGCAGAGGGTAGCTTGGATAGTCAGTCTATCAGCGGCAAAGCAATCGGTGAACTGGCAAAACTTTGCGCGAAATATGACAAGCCTTTATGGGCTTTTCCTGCGGTTGCGGAGGAAAATATGGATTGGGCCGCCAGCGGCATTCACAAGCTTGTGGCAACGTCAGGCAACGGAGTTTTGGCTGACGAAAAGGCCGTCCGACTGACTGTCTCCAAAGCGATGACGAAATGGAGCGCGGTTTTTTAACCCGCCCCGAAAACATCCACAACGGTCCGCTTAAGGGCGGCTAGAATAGCCGCGCTCCACTATCGCTTACTTAGCTTTGCGAATGAATTGAGACAAATCAGCTGTCAGATTTGAGGAGACGATTCCTTCATTTTTCGCTGCAGCCATTTGATGAAGTTCAGCTGGAGTTGGTTGCGGAGGCAAAGTTGCTGCGGCTGCGGCGCCTGGTCCACCAACTGTCGGTGCTGGTGCGGATGCTGCCTGAGCCGGTGCAGTTGCTGGAGTTTGAGGCATTTCCATCGCTGCTTCAGGTGCTGCAGCTGGTGCCGCTTGTGCGTGAAGTTCAGCAGGTGCATATGATTGAACTGGAGTTTGTGGCAATGCACTTTCGGCTGTTAGTGGTGTGCCACCTTCAACGCGCAGATCGCCTGCAGGCGAGGCTGGCATTCCAGTTGCTGGCGGAACGCCTTGAGCCAATTGCTGCGTTGCCGCTGCAGCTGGTGCTTGAGCCAGTGTGCCGACAGATTCAGCGCCCATTCCTGGCATATGCAACTCTTGTCCAGGCAAGATCAAGCTTGGATTCGATCCAATCACGTCTTGATTGAGCTTATAGATTTCGCCCCACTTGCTGCCATCGCCGGTAAAGTGTTTGGAGATGTCCCAAAGATTGTCGCCGGCTTTAACAATGTAAGTGCCGTGCTCAAGCCCCGACGCGACTTCACCGCCACTTCCAGGAATATTGATGTTTGTGCCTGGATGAATCAGAGATGGATTCGATCCCAGCACATCCGCATTCATCTTATAAATTTCTGACCAACGTGTTGGTGCACCAAGTTGATCCTTGGCGATATTCCACAAACAATCACCAGCTCGGATCGTATATGTTGATGGGGCAGTCGGTGCAGCTTGCGCGGCATCACCAGCGGCGGGAACTTGTGTTGCATCGCCTGCTTGAGCGAGTTGAGTGCCATCGGCAACTTGCGAACCGTCAGCGACTCCTTGCGGCGCATGCGCAGCATCGGCAGCGGCCATTTGTTGATTTGGAGCAATTTGATCTACGGCAACGCCGCTGGCATCGGCAGCTTTATACATATGTTGTTGTGCGGCTGGTTGAGAAGTGATGCCAGGTTGCGCCGTGTGTACCGGACCGCGTTGCACGTGCGCGATACCGTCACGGCCGTTGTATGACGCAGAATGGTTATGTGATGACCCGGCTGTTTGATGACCAATGTGATCCATCACCGGTTTAGAATGACTGGCTTGGTCAACTACAGGCTTGGCATGAACTGGAGCGGCATGAGTTGGAGTGGCAGAAGTTGAAGAAGTTGAAGAATTTGGATGAACTGCGTGCGGTTTCGCCGCATCTTTGACGCTATCCAATGATAGTTCTTTCGCTTTCAGCCCACCAAGATTGTGGGAGGAAGTGGCCGCTTCAGTTGGCGTTTGATGCTGCAAGTAGCCGGCATCATATCCAGTGCTTGATTCAGGTGTTCCTAGAGTTGGATGGAAGGTCGCTACACCTTTGTCCATGGCAACAAATTTATTTGCACCCAATTGATCGGATACTCCGCCAGAAGGACCGACACTACTTGTGGTGCTCGAATCGATCGCTTGCTTGCCTAGTTGATTGATGTTGAAACCGACATTTTGTGAGCCTGCGGCGGCAGGTGCGGCGTCGCTCATAGAACCTGCTGCGGACACGTCGGATTGGTTGAAGGCGCTGCCATTCACATTGAATGAGCTAGGTACGGCGTTTTGAGCTGTAATCGGAACAGTTTGTGACATACCGGATGCGACAGATGGAGTCGAAGTCGACAGAGGCGAATGGGATGTGAGCGCCACTGGTCGATCGCCGAACAAGCGGTTGGCGCCAGCTAACTGGTTCGCTGTGCTGGTCTCTCTCATTGCAGGTCCTGAGAGCGCATCTCCTTTCTGTGACAGGCCATCGACTTGGCTGCTCAGTCCGCGACCCGTTTCAAATTGTGGTTTGTTTAAGTCGAGTGAACCTGAAACTTTTAATTGATCCCGGAAAGCAACGCTATCTTTGAGGATGTCTGGAGTGGCGAATTGTGTTCCACCCTTCGCGGCGCCCAGCATGTCGGCCCCGTTGTTACCGAGACTGCCCAGTCCATGCAAATTTTGAAATATTGGCGCACCGTGAGGCAGTAGCGAAAGATTGATCGCCATATGCTCACCACCAGGCAATGAGGTGAGAGCGGAATGCGCGCCGGCTAATATTGAAGGATCGAAGGCCGCGAGCAAATCTGCATGACCCATGATGAAATTGCCTAACGCCTCGAACATTGAACTAAGTAGCCCAATCTGACCGGGCATGCGCATAATCATTTGAATCAATGGAGAAATTGGTTGAGCAGCAGCTTGCATCGCAGTCATGATGCTCTGCTCTGCACCAGGAGCGATTGCGGCGGCATGAGACTCGATACCGGGTTGGAAGACTGCGGCACGATGCGCGTCAATCGCAGTTGTCGCAGCCGCCTCACCGCCCGATGGGGTGAAGTGGGCGCCGGAGCTTATTTCTGGATTGAAGGCGAATCTCGACATGTGTTTTCTTCGCTGTTCCTGCGGGTCGCTTGTTAGCTAGTTTCAGAGTACATGTCGCCTTTGAGCAAGTCAAAGCATTAGTGGGAGGATTCCCATGCTCAGAGCGTGATTTAGCGTATTTCGCGCAGGGTGTTCGTGAATCTACAGCTCTATCCTTTATTCGATTTTGATTTTTGTCTCGTTCATCGACCAGCTTCGGCTCATGTTTTCACTTTGCTATTGACTGTATATGCATCGCTTTCGTCTCTAGTGAGTTTTTTCACGCATCAACTGGCGCCGGTTAGTATAATTACCTTTGGCGCGCATAAGTCGGGCAGCTTGCGGAGTCGGGCAGCTTGCTGCATAGACCCCACTAGTGTGCATAGACCCCACTAGTGCGCCTAGACTATCCTCGGATAAAAGCAGCGCTGCACCTACTTTTGGAGACGCTAATGACAATTCCGCTCAGGCAATCCCTCGTCCTGGCATGTCTAGCAATCGCCGTCGGTTTGCCGTTATCGCCAACAGCCTTTTGCCAAACTCCCAAAGCTGCAGCCAAAGCTATCGATCCCTCCGCCGCGGCGACTGTGAGCCCAACTGCAGCTCGTTCTGCGGCATTATCAGCGGCTGTGAAGCAGTACAAAGCTAAGCCGGACCCGTATTCTTGGGATGGAGTCTGGAGAATTGTGCGAGACACTTTAGCCCAACCCGCCACAGTTAAGGCCAGTGCCGCTTCAATCCTGGCAGTTTATCCAGCTTTGTCCGAGCTGGGTGTTTCGATTATTGATGGCGAAGGCTCCAGAATATGGGCGTTTCCGAAAGTCGCTGAATCACAGAATGTAGTTTTGCAATGGTCAAGTTCTGTTGCCACTGTTGTGCAACGACCAGTCGGTCGCCGTCACAGAATGGTCAGTCAGGTAACGGTAACTTCTGTGCCGCGCACCCAAGTCTTGCTTATCCCACCAGGAGTCGTACTCAACGATGCACATCTGGTGCATGGATCTGTTATGGGCGCAGACAAGAAACCCGTCCCAAGCGGACTTCGCTCTCTGGTTCTGACCGGAAATTTGAAAGGAACGGGGGCCGTCTGGCTGCAAGCCTACAAAATTTCAGACAACGGCTGGGTGGAAACTGGCGACGTGTTCTCGGCAATACCGCCATTCCTGACTCAAAATCTGGTTGGCAAAGCGTCGTTTTCCGGAAATAATTTGGTGCTCACTGTGGGCGCCGGCAAGTCATCCACGGGCCAGGCGCAACCACAATCATCAGGCTACAAAATTGTTCTTCACTTTATCGATGGGAAATTTTCACTGGACGCCAGGACCACAGAAGAAGGACCGGCGCTGGTAGCTCTTCAATTTGTGCAAGCGGTCCAGCAAGGTCACTTGGATTTGGCCAAAGGTTGGTTGACAGATCCTCGTCTGCTCAGCATTCCAAAGTACATCGGTTTGAATCGCAGTGCCGGACAACCGTTCAAAATAATTGCCATGGCCAACCCTGGCTCTGGGATTTCGCGCTATCGATTAATGACATTTGAAAAGGATGATTTGATCATGGACGTGGGTAAAGTGAAGACCCAGTGGGCGATCAAGGCACTGTTCATCGCTCCACCCGATCCACTCGCCCAGAAATTGGTGGGTACGCTTCCGAGTGCTGAAAAAGCCGTTGAGCCCAAGCCTTCTGAAGAGTCCAATAAATAATTAGCTAAATTCTGGCAATTACCTCCAGACCAACTGACAGTGTCAGGGAAACTGGCTTGATACTGGGAATATAGTGGCTGACGTGAAACATCACAGGCAAACATTTTGACGTCCTTTCAATCCGACCTGCCGCAAGCCCAGACTATTCCTCAGGGAGAAGATTCTCTTGAGGAAAAAAATTACTTTGCCTCAACTCTTTCTTTTCTCACTTACTCATATCGCGAAACTCTTTTTGCCGAGTTGGAACGATTGGTAGAAAGTGGAAAGGGCTTCGACGGTTTGATCATCGATTTGATGCAGACTGGCTTTTCATTACCACTTGAAGCGCTTGTCAAATTTAGCCTGTATGCCAAGCGCTTGCTCAAACCGCAAGGCGTGCTGCTTTTCGTCAAAGCAGACGGTGCCATCACTTTGACAAAAGACGATCCTGGAGGGGGTCTGACCTTCAACGCATACGACAGTCCATTTGGTATTTTCGCCAGACATCCGATGCTGGCTGACTATGTTTGCGCTACTGTAGCCGGGTTGGATAGACGCCGTTTGCGCGGTGGTGGCAGTACACTCGCTAATCATATTTTGTTTACGTCAACGCCTGTGCTTACCGATGAAGGTAGGAAAGTCAAAGAAACGTTCGCCTTACCTGCGCCTCAAAGCTGGGTGATTCAAGTAATTGATGACTACTCCTCCGTTGAGTCAATGACCCGCTTGTTGGAGAGCAGGCACCATTTGCCTGCTGATGAAACCTTGCGAATTATGCAAGAACTAGAATCAGCGCATTTAACTTTCCCGATTTTTTCGCGCATTCAGTTTCTGGCCAATTGTTATCACAACCGCAAGGCTTTCCGTCTCGGTCGCTACATGGTGGCAGCCGGAATCCTTACTGAAAGCCAACTTCAAGAACTTCTCGAAAAACAATCCGAGCAGGGTTTGGGGCGCGGGCAGAAGAGTTATCTCGGCTTGCTAGCTGTGCGCGCTGGTTATTTGAACACCAGAGAATTGGAAGTTTTACTCGACGATCAATATCTTTATGGTGGTTATCACAAGAAAGCAGAAGACGATCCGAATTCGCGCAATATAGAGACCATGCGCGATTCCATGATCGGTAGTCTTGGTGCAATTGACACTGCCGGGTTGTTGCAATCTTTTTCGACGGCGAAAAAAACCGGTTTGCTCACAGTCGAGAATCGTGACAAGGCGCTCATAGTCTCATTCGTGAACGGAAAGGCTACCCACGCTCGCATGAATCGATTGCGCGGTTACGACGCCATGGTGGAATTTTTGGTCTGTTGGACAGAAGGAATTTTCGTATTTCGAGACAAAGGAGTTTCGCAAGAACTCGATGACACGTGCACTCTCAAACATCCGGTAGATAGGCTTCTTTTGGATGCTGCCTTGTTTCAGGATCAAGTCAATCAGATTCTCAACACGCTACCTGGTGGACGTAATACTATTCTTGAGCGCGTTTGGAATTTCGAAACGCTCTGGTACAAAATTGAATCCAGACCACTCAAATATTTGGACGAATCCACGGTCGCGGATACGGACAAGAAGGCGATTGTCGAGCTTGTTAATTTGATTGATGGACTGTCAACCTTGGACGAAGTGATCAAGTCTTATGATAAGTGGCCGGGTCACTTAATCGTCAAGTCTGTGCATTTGCTTTTAGAACATCGATTAGTAAATGTTCAACAAGCAAGTCTGTTCAGACCGCTCTCGATCTTTCAGCGCATCGTTGCTGAATTACAAAAAACGATAGGGCGTGATGACAATAAAGCCTTGCTGCAAGCCAGTCTCCATTATGTGCATGGTGATTCGGCGGCGTCCAGCAGATTTCATATCGACAGCGAAGGTCGGGTCAGCGTTAATCTAAGTCAGGTGAAAAGTTCCGGTGCTCCGGTATCGGCGGTGATATTGGAACTGCGTCGCTGGATGGAAGCATATTTGGCATACTGTCGCAGACAAATCGAGCCCAGCGTTGTGGACAACGTCGTTGCCAAAGTGGTAAACGGCAATACGACGTAGCCTGGGAGCGCCGGCACCCTTGCCGGCACCGAACTCCTATTTGCCTGTCTTGATTTGACCCTGTGTTAGAGTGATCAGATACGTGGTTCCAGGTTGACTACCACGTATGAAATTGCCGTCGCGATCAGTGGCCCGAATATATGCGGTATCACCATCGGTGCGGGCCAAAGTTCGATAAAATTCGATCCTGCCGGGCTCTTGTTTGGCGTTAGGAGTCCACAGTGCCAATTGATTGATGGCATTTTCCATTTTCGAAAAATCGTCCATGCCTAAATCGTTAATGCTCTTCTGATCTCCTGGTAAATCGCACTTAAGCGGCAGGCACGATTTGTTCGTAAAGGGGTTATGGTAACTTATCGAAGCGTCACGCGCTAAAATAGATTCAACTTTGGCTGGATATTCGCCTGTCGCCGTGTAGTATTTTTGCAGAACGGCAGCTAAATGACGCATTTTTGAAATCACGATTGCTTCCGGTGCCTCAGCTGAATAAAGCAGATTGTTTTGCTCATCGACCAGACCTTGCGGCACTTTTTTGTATTGGTAAGATACTGACTCTGATGTTGTCGGGCGACATTTAATCGTGTCAATACCTGCTGAATAGATTCCTTTTATAACTGTACCGTTACGAATCAAAGCAACGTTTTGATCGTCAATCAGGGTGACTCTACTGCTCCCATCAGCCGTTTGAAAAACTTCCGCCTTGGCTTCAATAGGCTTGTCGCTAGATGAAGTTACGGCTGAGTTTATTTGATTTCCTTTGCTTGTAAGCATATTCGGTTTGAGCATGTTGTAAGCGATCAACCCACCCAGTAAGAGAATGATGATACCAAGGACGGTGCATGCCAAAACAGGACGCAGTTTTAAGGAGCTTGGTACTTCGACTGGTAACTCCGATTGTTCACCATGAGAGCGAAGGCTGCGCATTCTGCCTGAGAGAGCGCCCTTCTCCGCTGTCTTATCCGTCATTGCAATCAAGATAGCCTCGTCGCTACCGGGTGCGATCGATGTAGCAAGTTGGTTGAGGCGGCTCATATTAACTTGTGCAGCCGTAGATTCTGTGGTTGTGCCTCTGACGTCTCGCACACGTTCCTCTAGCTGCTGCGCCTCAGTCAGGTGAATTTGAGCACGTTTTAACATTGCCGCAAAGCTTTCCATGATCGTAGCGATATATGAATGGTTTGCTCCGTAACTTCCTTCTCCGCTTTTCAGAGCCTTTCGATAATAAGATTCCGCTTCACGAATCAAGCCAAGCTTTTCGTGGCTTTTTGCCAGCTTGAAAAAAATCGCCGTCGATTCTTGATCATTGGCGCATTTTAGTTTTTCTCTTTTTGCTAGAAGCTGTTTCAGTGTTTCCAGGCACTGTTCATACTTGCGCATCCCATAATAAGCGTCTCCGAGATGATGTAAGCACAGCAGCGCATCGGCATGATCTGGACCGTAGCAAATTTTGGACAGTTCTAAGGCCCGCAGATACTGTCGCTCGGACTCGCCGAAACGCCCTTCTGACAGGGCGGTCTGACCATCCTTCAGTGATTGCGCCAGTTCTTTAAACTCGCGATCGATGTCTTCGATTTTCATTTTCGTTTATCGACCTCCATCAGTGATTTTACCTGATGCTCCTTAAAACCTTTCATCTATGGAAGGGGTGTATTTTCTCCTGTCAGGGTGGAGAGGACGTCAACTTCGTTGCTAAGTTATGCGCAGAATGAGATGATGTGAAGATACTGATATCGATTGGAAGGATTATATGTGGGTTCGACAGACAATTTTAAGGGTGGCATTAATTGCCGTGACGATGGCTTCAGTTATGCCGGAGGCGCGTTCGGCGGAAGCCTCTGAAAAAATACTGCGCAGCTTGCAGCAAGCCAAAATATTCGACAACAAAGAGTCTGTTTTAGTGCTCATTCTCTCAGATGAGGTATTGCTGTCTATTGGCTCTGACGCACCTATTTCGCCGGATGCTTTCAAGCATGCAGCAGTCGAGACCGGTAAGATTGTTTATTTAGAACCGGCTCTCAAATCCAAGAAACTTCGACTAGTAGTCACTGCGTCTGGAACGAGCGTGGCCAGTGAGATCACTATGAATGATGGACAAGGTGTGGATTCTATTGCGATCGTACCAGCTGAGCGAAGTTGGTCACCGAGTGCGGTCTTAATTGGTACCATCCATGGTGTCGAAAATGCTGCTGGATCAAACTTTCGGTCAGACCGAACCAGGTTGGTAACTCGACTGCAAGCACTTGAAAAAAAGGGAGTTGGTGTCAAACTTTACAATGCCGAACTGCTCAAGGCTGACGAATCGTTTAATCAATCAGACTTTGTTAAGGCTAACGAGACATTGTCCAAACTCGCCAAGCTTATCGACGAGCAAGAGACACGCTTAAAAACTGCTGCCGCGCCGCCCACAAATGCGCTTCAATTGGCTCACGCCGCGTTAACTGGAAACGGTCCAGTAGTAGGACTGGGGAACCGGTCATCAGCTGCTGAATATGCGGCTCGAATGGGAGTTAAGGGCAGCCTCGGGGATTTTTCTGGCAGTTCGGATGCTTACTACGATGAAGTTGCTCGCCAGATGTTGGCTCGTGAACTTGGTGACCTCGCCCCAATCGAAGGTGCCTTTCGCTTGGAGAGATTTCGCCTGGCAAAGAAAATTCAAGAGTTGAAAAACCAAGGTGCGCAAGTGGATTCTTATCGGATCTTCTACAGGAAAATTGAGGATTTAGCCGCTTCTAAAGATCCCCGAAAAATCGCAGAACTGCGGGATAATATCCAATACCTTCAAAAACAACTGGGCTTGAGCCAATTGCAAGGTGGCTCGCACTAGTTGACTCCCTTAATGGAATCAATTCATGAAATACAAATTTGAAACTGCGCCGCTTTCCAAAATCAAAAGCGACATTATTGTGGTGGGCGTTTTCCAGGGTGAAGACCTTGGTAACGTCATTGGCAGCATTGACCAGACTTTGGCCAACGGCTCGGGCAACTTCGCCGCCAGCATCGCCGAAGCCGCCTCTCATGAGGCATTTCAAGGGAAATCGGCGCAGGTAGTAAGTTTGCCGACCTACGATAATTTGACCTGCAAGAAGCTTATGCTCGTTGGTCTAGGCATGTCCAAAGACTTCAAGCCTAGTGTGAGCAGAAAGTTGGCGGCAAACATGGCTCGTCGTTTCGCCAATTCAACAATGACAAGTATCTGTTTTGTTGGACGATTCGCTCAAGAAGAAGAAGACAATTCCAAAAAGCGCAAGAAAACCGTACCTGTTGAAAAGTCGTCTGGTGAAAAAGAAAACGAAGTGGCTCAACACATAAAGGCGATTGTTGAGGGCTGGAATCTGGGTCGATATAGCTTTGAGAAATACAAATCGCAAAAAGACGACAAGAAAGTGAAGTCGGAAATTGTTCTTTCTTTTGCCGGTATCAAAGAGAGCAAGATGGCTTCCAGAGCGTGCTCAGTCGGTGACGTGATCTCCAGCGCTACAAACTTGGCGCGCAGTTTGATTGCAGAACCAGCCGCTTACATGACGCCAACTAGACTTGCCGACGAAGCAAAAAGGATCGCGAAGGAATACGATCTGACATGTAAAGTGCTGGATGTTGCCCAAGTTGAAAAGTTAGGCATGGGCGCGTTCCTGGGCGTGGCCAAGGGTGCAGATGAGCCAGCTAAGTTCATTGTCCTTAAGTACGACGCTGAGAAATCCAAGAAAACCGTAGCCATTATCGGAAAAGGAATTACTTTTGATTCGGGCGGCTTGTCATTGAAGCCAGCGGCTGGAATGGAACACATGAAGTACGACATGTCAGGGGCGGCCGCGGTGCTCGGCGCCATGCAGGTAATAGGCGATCTAAAACCGAACGTTTCTGTTCTTGGTTTGATTGCCGCTACTGAAAATATGCCTGGGAGCAATGCCTTGCATCCGGGTGACGTCCTGGTTTCAATGAACG
>PLZS01000139.1 GCA_003153555.1 Candidatus Melainabacteria bacterium
GCTTGGCCAGACCACGCGAGGTCAGGCCAGACGGAATCGCGCTCGGCGTGGACGTCTTGCCCGCGAAGCGCAGGTTCACATCGGCGATGTCCCGGGTGTCGAGACCGTAGACGCCGACGATCGGCACCGCCTTCTTGACGCTGATGTTGCCTTCACGACCGATGAACTTCTCGCCCTTCTTGTCCACGTAGTGCGACAGCACCAGACCGGGCAGGAACGCCTTCGTCGCGGCATAGGTGCCCTCGACGCGCTGGATGCCGAACATGACGTCTGCAGCGCTGCGCGGCAGCAGGGTCAGACCGTGACGACGTGAGGCGGAGCGGGTGCGCCGCAGATGCGACGGCTTCTCGCCGAACAGCTTGACCAGCTCGGCGTCGGTGAGATGCGGGCGGGCGCCCGAATTCACCTGCGCTTGCAGGGCCGCGGCGCCGGCGGGGGTGACGGTGCAGGACATCTGCAGCGTGAACTGCAGCATCTTGTTGCCTGACAGCTCGCGAATCTTGGTGCCTTCAGGCGCCGACTTGAAGCTCGTGACGAGCGCGATCGGCTGAGTGATTTGAGTGATCTTTTTCATAGTGAATCTCCGAATCTTGGGTTGGAGTCTCCGGGCGGAATGCCCAGAGATCTCGGTTATGGAAAACCGCTGAGTGAGGCTCTGAGCAGCATGCTCAGAGCCTCGGTGAAGAACTTGAAACCACTGCGCTGGATGCACAAAGGTCTCGGGTTGACGAAACTTGAAACCCCTGGCTGGATGCGCAAAGGTCTCTGGTTGACGAAACTTGAAGCTCCCGCACTGGATGCACAGGAGTTTCGCACTGCTAGAAAGCCCGCTGTTTAGCCGTTGTAGAATCGGTCAGTCGGCGTGCTTGGCTTCGGCGAGCGGCGTCTCCAGCGCAGCCATCAGCTCAGCGTTCGCGCGATCGTCATTCTTGAAGCCGAGAGTGAACTCCTGGAGTCGGCCCATAGCAAGCCGGTGGCGTGCAAGGAACTCATTCGTATCAGCCTCCACAGGCTTCGAGGCGCCGTTCCAGACCTTGATGTCGAAGTCGAGAGGCGTCTCGGGTTCAATGGCGAGGTACTCGTAACGGTTCCACGACCTCGGGAACGAGTCAGGCGTCGCAGGCGGGGGACACAGACCTTCCGCCATTTCGATCATGTCTTCGGCAGCATCGAGGATGGCGATATAAGCCTCCTCCGAAAGCTCGACGGCTTCGTCAGCATCGGTCCGCCAGCTGGGTTGACGCACGAACGGATAGTGCTTGATGCTCTCGCTGATCGAACTGAGCGCCGAACTGGCGAACATGTTCGCGCAGAATGGATCGGTGTCGATCTCATTGCCAGTCTGGACGAGATGGTTGGTTGAGAGAATGATTCTCAAGGCCCGTTTCGCGAGATGATTCGCGTAGTCCCATTCGTCTGTCCTGAAGAAATTGACGATGTCGCAGAAGTTTCCCTTCAGGACGGAGTCGGGATTGGAGTGCCTGTTCATTAATTTTGCTCCTGGCAATTGCACCGTTGGTGGTGCAGATTTATCGACCGGGCTATGCGCTCCGGACATGCGAGATAACGAATCGCAGGCTATGCCCGCACCTCGGAAGCGGCCGAATCACTTCGGCTGCTTGTCACCAGCATCGTCTTTGTTGCCGTGGACGTTCAGCGGGTCCTTGGGGTCGAATGGACCCTTGGAACGCGCGGCCCGGGCGAAGGCGCCGATGAAGCGCAGTGAACTGCGAGCGGCGCTGCCGAGCACTGGTCCGATAATCGACCAGAGCGGCGGTCCGAGCCAGACGACGATGACGCACATCAAACCGAGCATCACGCCGCGAATGGAACCGAGCACGGCCGCAGGCTTGATCGAATGCAGCACGGTATGCACCGTGTTCATGTCGGGGGACTTCGTCCAGTCGACGATGCCATTGAAGGCGTTGTAGCAGCATTGGACGATGCTGTAGAGAATCGTACAGAAAGCCAACTTAAGCAGGCTGCGGGGGCTGGCGATGTTGACCGGACCGTCACTTGTGTCGTCCGGGTTTTTGGGATTGGTAATCACAGTCATTGGAGTAACCTCCGGCACCGTTAGTCAGGCGCCATTAAGGGTTGAACGAGAGACGGAATGTCCCTCGCGTGAATGAATCGCAGATGCACCACGATCAGTGGCACCGACGAGCGAAAGACCAGCGGCGACGAGGACGATAGTCCATCGACTTTCCGCAAGTGCACATGAGAATCAGGATGATGAGCGCCACGAAAGCTGCGCAGAGATTTCTGATGAGCTGCATAGGCAGTCTCCGGTTGTTACTGCACACAAATTGCGCTTGCTTTATCAATGGTTGTCCTCGGCGGTGTTGCCCCAATCATGGGTAACAGCACAACCGATGTTCATGAGCACAGAGGCAACAAGCGCGGCGAGGACGCCATGGATGACGAAGGCGCCAGCAGAAACGCGAGCAACGAGTTCGAGAACCAGAGCTGGTTCAACGAAGGCGAAGGCAATCATCGAGAGCTTGAGCCACTTCGCGTTCTGGTTCCGTTTGAGAAAGTTGACGACGGGAGACCAGGCGAAGAGGTAAGCACCGATGAGCATGAAGTTTGTCGTCATCACAAATGCCAACCCGCAAGCAGCAAAGACGCCGCCTGTGAATGTTAGACCGGGCACATAGTTGACGACAAAAGCGAAAAGCAAACTGAGCACGACAAATCGGGGCAGGAGTTCGCGCAGGAAGTAGCGCTTTCCCGGCAAGAAATCCATGAACGGTGTTCCTTTCTGGTCTTTTCTGCGAGTTGCCTAAGCAGGGAATGCAGAGAGGCGAGTTAGTTCAACCAGTGGGGACTGGGTGAAATAAAGAGAACTGGCAGAGAGAAATGGTTTCTTGGGCTCTTTGTTGAAGTGAATATAAATACGTGAATAACTAATACTTACCAAGTAGGAGATCACAAATACATCGGATCTATGCAAAAAGAATTGTATATAAGACACCATTTCCTCTTTACATCTGTTAACAGCTCGCAAGAGCTAGCGCTTAGCAGGTCTTGGCAATCACGTCATGACTGACACAGTTGCAGCGATCCTGCGCCAAAACCGGCACAAAAAAAACGCACTCTTGAACGATTCGAAGAGTGCGCATTTTCTAAATTTGAGACGGTCTTACATAGCCTTGTTCGTGGGGCTCTCAGCTAATTTCTTGACCATGGAAAGATTTCGCTTGCTGCGATGACTGACGATGCCGTTCGTGATCATGCGAGGCAGGCACATGTTCGGTTCCACAAATGTCGATAGCGACAATTTTGTCTGCCCATCCTCGGTAGGAGTGAGTACCCAACTGCCTTCCATAGTCTTCAAATCTTCTGATGAAATCAACTTGAAATCGACGCGCTCGGCTGTTGTTTCATTCAAGTGCAAAACACATTCAGCATCACCAAACGGAGAAGGAAAGACAAACTTTTGCTCGACGACGTCACCGACTGGTTTTACATAAGCCGAATCTGGATCAAGCTTGCGCTGCTCTTGCATGCTTTTCCAAACAACCTTAGGCGATGCTTTTATGAGCACCTCTTCACGAACTCCGTTCTTATGCGCCGGACGGGCTGCTTGAGGCGGCTCGGCAAACGTTGGTGGCAGAGGAACCGCGCCAGCTATTGATACCAGCAGTGCAGCGGCGATTACTATTCGGCTTTTCATGCTCACAAAAAAGTCTCCAGAAGAGGCCGGCAATTATAAATAACTAGCGATAGGTAGCACATTACATATTGCCAAGGTGCTAGATGCCAAGCGGAATTCTGGATTGTTTATTGGCTGCCAAACTTGATAGTTCTAAGAAGTCACATTTCATAACCTTTTCAGCAGTAATAACCCCCGCTCAGTCGCTTTAGCTACTTTCTCGAGAGCATCTACTTTCTTTGCACGTGCAAAGCGATGTCTCTCGACTAATCGCGCCATCACTTGATGCGCGCCTTTGTCGGAGCTCTCA
The DNA here is from genome assembly GCA_003153555.1 of Candidatus Melainabacteria bacterium. Classification (GTDB taxonomy): domain Bacteria; phylum Cyanobacteriota; class Vampirovibrionia; order Obscuribacterales; family Obscuribacteraceae; genus PALSA-1081. Next base: position 3,969 of record PLZS01000139.1, read on the forward strand.
CTATGGACAAATACGTCGGATTACTCGGCATCGCCGTCATCATCGGCATGGCCGTGCTCTTCTCCAACAACCGAAAGGCAATCAACTGGCGTCTCGTTGCCATCGGTCTCGGTCTCAACTTTCTTGCCGCTCTGTTCATTCTCAAAGTGCCCATCACACGGCAATGCTTCGAGGTGTTCGGACACGGCATTAACAAGCTTCTCGATTTTGCAGTCGACGGAGCTGCGTTCGTTGTGGGCGACAAGCTTGCGCGCGGTGAATTCATTTTCGCCATCCGCGTCGGCTCGTCAATCATCTTCATCGCCGCGCTCAGCTCCCTCGCCTACCACTTGGGGATCATGCAGCGCATCGTCAAAATCCTGGCCAAAGGATTGGTGAAGACAATGGGCATCACAGGACCAGAAGCACTCTCAAGCGTCGCGGCGGTTTTCGTCGGACAAGTCGAGTGCCAGGTTTTGATCAAGCCCTACATGAAGTCGCTCACCCGGTCGGAACTCTTCACCTCAGTCGCAGCAGCGATGGCAACGATTTCCGGCTCGGCCTTGGTCGCCTACACAGCGCTCGGGATGAATCCGGTCTGGTTGCTTTCCGCGTCGATCATGTCTGTGCTTTCGGGCATTGCGATCGCCAAGATCATGTTTCCGGAGACCGAAAAGAGAGTCGCTGGAGACGTGGTGCTCGTGATTGAGAACAAACCGGCAAACGCCTTCGACGCCATCGCCCATGGTGCTCAGGACGGAGCCAAGATCGCGGCGAACGTGCTGATTATGGTGCTAGTTGGCGTGGCCATGGTGGCAATGCTCAACTGGATTCTCGCCATTCCCCTGCACGCGCTCGGCGTCAACTGGCAAATTCAAGACATCATCGGGGCAGCCCTGACACCAATCGCCTGGCTGGTTGGCGTGCCAGCGCACGAAGCGTTCCACGTCGCACGATTGATGGCCACTGAGATCTTCGTCAACGAATTCGTTTCGTACGGCGAACTCACACAGGTCATTCATGGTCACGGCGCATATGTACTCAGCGAACGCACGCAGTTGATCGCAACGGCGGCTCTATGCGGATTCGCCAACCTCGGCTCGATCGCTATCAACATCGGCGGCTTGGGTGCGATGGTGCCGGAGCGTCGTGGTGAGATTGCCAAGATCGGCTTCAAATGCCTGATCGCCGCAAACCTCGCCACCTGGATTACGGCTGCCATGTGCGGATTGCTGTTCTAGTTGCTGTTCTAACTGCTGTTCTAACTTTCAGTGGAGCGAACGGGTCAGCCCCGTCGCTTCACTTTTTAGCAATTTCTTCTATATGGCATAGTTATCTACCCCATAAATAAAGAGTTCTGAAAGAGGCAACAGCGTCAGAACTCTCTGCCGCGAAAGATTCCGAACACAGTCAGCAAAATTCTGCAGTTGATTCATATCGGAATTAGCGGAAAGGACAGAAGTTATCTCCTGTTTGATGCAAGCCGGGGAGGCGGGAGCGCCGGGTGGCTAACTCCCGCCTCAGCGGTTAATGATTTAGGCTCTGTCCAACTGAGCCTGGGTCCAGAGGGACTCCTTCACGAGTTTTCCGGCACTGTCGCGCAAGGCGATGAAGTAACACGGTCCGCCCGAGCAAATCGTCGCCTGCACGTACTCCTCGAGCACGCTGCCATTGGCCAGCACGTAGCGATACAGATCGCCGGCAAAGAGCTTGTAGCTGCCGCGCACTTTGCTATACGCGCTCTTCTGCATGACAGGCACTCGCACCACGCGGTCGAAAGAAACTTCCTTTCCGCTCGGGCGAATTTCCTTGCCGATTTCATGCACGAGTTTCGTGCGGCGAACCTTACACTTGGCCCATGTGTTGAGCCCAACAAATTGATCCATTCTCATAGCAATTTCCTTTCAGATTGAAGTTAATTACAGGGCGTGTTTAAACGCCCACGGTTAGAAGCAGGCAACGATGTGCCTTACAGCTCAGCGTTAGTCCAAGAAGAAGAAGAAGAAGAAGAAGCGATGCGCACTGCGCACCACTCTCAAAAAGTTAGTGCAGCTCGGGTGGACCGCCCGCTCAGTAGTAGAGATCGTGCAGCCGACCGAAAATGCGTTCCACTTCAGGCGCCCGTGATCCGACTTCCTCCATTCATCAGTCGCGGCACTGAGGAGGGTTGCTACCCGTGTGGCGTAGCGAGTTTCAGGGATGTCCGTCATTCATGTTCCTTGCAGTTGAAAGTTAGTTCGAGCACCAAATTTGGCGCTTCCGGTGATGCAAATTCTGTGGCTGTTAGGCTCCCTCAGGGTTGGGTGGATCGATAATACGGACCTGCGGCGCACCATAGGCAGCAGCCCAGAGCGCTTTGTAGGTCCAGTATTCATGCAGATTTGGGGGCGTGGTTCTCTTTGCCTCGTAGTCCGCGATCAACGCTTCGTATCGCACTTGGGCTTGGGCGGCCTCGGCAGTCGTGAGAATGACTTCACGGCGCGGATTGTCGACCAGACACCCAGACGAATCGTTGGCATCGGGCATTGTTCACTCTCCGAAGAAAAATGGTTGTTATTGTTCGCAGTCCGTCTCGGCTGTCAAAAAAGTTCTGTGATAAGTGAGGAGGTTTTGTTTAAGAGATGAGAGCCGATAAGGAAGAAAAGAAAGTAGAGACCTTATTTCTATCAGTGATAGCTTTATAAATTAGAGAGAAGTTTTGTAAAAGCGCCACTTTACATCTGTTTACATGGCTTGCAACACGTTCTTAAGAACGACAGGCTGGCAAAACTCCCAAGTGCATCGGCAAAGTCATTTAACGCTAGCCTCGCTATGGATGCTTCTTCAATGTGCGCTATGTGTTGGATTCAATGTAATGTCATGTTCCTTGCACCCGATGTGGATGACACCATTAATAGTGTCATCCACATCAGACTGTTCACTACATACACGGCAAAGCCGATCGCACTGGCATGGCATATTACAAACCCACTACGAACTTAGCCATACCAGAAAACCTGGAAAGAGCTGCCCAATTAAGATTTAATGCGATCTCGACCAATAATTTGCGAATTGACGCACCTTACGCTAACCTCTTAATCCGTTCGCCAGGAGCGCCGTGTTCGCCCGGCATCTGAAATGGATTCCAACATCTGGTTACCAATTGCTGCCACTATAGCCGGTGCTATCGCCTCGGTTACCGGATTCGGCATCGGCAGCCTGCTCACGCCACTGCTTGCATTCGAACTCGGCACTAAACTTGCCGTTGCCGCGATCACAATTCCGCACCTGGTAGCAACAGCAGTGCGCTGTTGGGTGTTGCGTAAGTTCATCGATAAGAAAGTTTTGCTCACGTTCGGTGTAACTAGCGCGTTAGGCGGCTTCGCAGGCGCTTTACTGCACACATGGGCGCAGAGCCAGTGGCTGACGATAGTATTCGGGCTCTTGCTGGCTGTGGTTGGAATTATGGGACTGACCGGCTACGATTCGAAGTTGAGAATTGGACGAAAACGTGCTGGGATAGCAGGAGCTGTATCTGGGGCTCTAGGTGGCATGGTCGGCAATCAGGGCGGTCTGCGTTCAGCGGCAATGCTCGCTTTTGACGTGCCGAAAGAGGCTTTCGTGGCAACATCCACTGCAATTGGCGTCATGGTGGACCTGGCACGCTTACCGGTTTACCTCGCCACCGAATCGAGTGACTTGATCGCAATCTGGCCCAAAATTGCCCTGGCGACAGCTGGAACACTGGCTGGGACAATGCTCGGAATGAAACTGCTCGAGAAAATCAGCGAAAGCATATTCAAGAAAGTGGTATCCGCAGTCATACTTATTCTCGGGATTACAGTCTTAATCCGCGGCTCAGTCACCTAAGCGTCCTCATAATCAAGATAAGAGCCAACCAGCGAATGAGTGAACGCTCCTCGACTATCCCTGGAAAGCCTAACCTGTGAACGTCGGCATCTGGCCTGCAGTTCTGATTCAAAATTGTCAGCGGTACAGTCCGCCCAACCGCGCGGCGACGACAAAAACTTACACTGACGACTAACCGGCTAAAAAACCTGCCACAATATTTATAACAAAGGCAAATTGGAGAAGAGGCATGCAGAAGGCTATATTCGGTGCGGGTTGTTTCTGGGGTGTAGAGGCGGCGTTTAGACAAATTCCCGGCGTGAAGGCTACTACAGTCGGCTACTCAGGTGGTTCCCTCGATAAGCCTACCTATCATGATGTTTGCGGTGGAAAAACCGGTCATGCAGAAGTGGTTGAGGTTGATTTCGATCCAGCCGAAGTTTCTTACGAAAAATTGCTGAAAGCATTCTGGGAATTGCATGATCCCACAACTCCCAACCGACAAGGACCAGACATCGGCAGCCAATACCGCTCTGCAATTTTTTTCACGACGCCAGAGCAAGAAGAAATTGCCATATTCTCCAGGGAAGCCGCCAACAAAAGCGGCAAGTTCAAAAAACCGATAGTCACCGAAATCACCGCCGCTGGTGCCTACTGGCCAGCCGAAGAATATCACCAAAGATATCTAGAAAAGAACGGCCAAGCCACCTGCCATCTGGCTTAAAAGGGAAAGCGACTGGTATAAATCATCGTCGCTAATTTTTCTGAACACCCAAATCTATCGTAAGTATTGTCACGCATTACCAAGCCTGATTGGGCACCGCGTGACAGATCCGCCGTGTAGTAGGATACGGCATTTGGCTTGAACTGTAGACTCGGTAAATAACCGAGTCCCGGCTGCAGCCAAGAAGTGCGCATCTCCATGAAGTTAAGTGGCAAGCCTAAGAAAGTGTTTCCAATTTGAGAAACATCTGGAGACTTAAAATCGAACGGCAAAGATGTAACCGGCCTGTCGAACTTTGTGCTTGTCAAAAAGTTTAGGCTGGACTGAGTATCCATGGGAAGAACTCTGTTCTGTAAATCAGGATTAGTTGAAGCGTTATTGAACTCCTGAACATCAGGGAGTGCCTTAGCTTTCTGAGCTTGCTCCGATAACCATTGCGAAGTCTGTCCCCAGTCATTCTCTCCAACTCTAGGTAACTCGCGTGTATCTAAGGTGCTCAGGCTGTCAAATCCGCTCATGTGTTTACGTCCTAGCTGCAAAAGACTTCTTACAAGAACACAATTGCTGGTCAAAATAACAACCATGTAACAGCGGAAAACTTCGTCTAGCGGCAGATCCGTCAAGAAATCCAAATCCTTAGGGGAGAATGCATGCGCACACGGATTTGCAGGAACTGCCATAATCTCTTTTTACACACGGGATGGGGCACATGGCAGAACTTAATTACGACGACAAACAAAAAGAGCTACAGGAAGCCAGGGACGCATACGAGACAAAGATGCGCGAAATCTACGGCGCGGCCTCAGAACGCGAAGAGCGCAACGAGAAGTTATTGGAGCAAATTAGCAAACAACTAGAAAGCATCGAATCTCTCCTCCGTGAAAAGTTCGTCGCAACACATGACTGATCATGATTCTGAATTGGCTGAGCTGGCTGCACGAATCAGCGCGCTTGATCTAGAGGTCCGCCTAAGAGATAATCGCAGACGCGAGCAGAGTCTTGATTCTGAGAGTTTAGTCCACTACAAGAGGACGATACTGAGAGGTTGCGACAAAAATTTCGCAATGCATAAAGATGCCGCCGAAAGTACGATCGCAGCGATGGAGCACGGAAAACGTCGAAGCGATACTCGTGGATTGATGCTTGAACGAATACTCAAACATCTTGAGTCGATACATCAGCTCATACGCGAGTCATCATCTGACCTTTAAGCATGAGAAATTCGAGTTAGAATCCGATAAATCTACTGCGACTGTTGCAGGAGCGCGGCGGCGAAGTCTTTTGCAGTGTTGAGGATTTGCTCGTCGTCGAGGTGTGCGAAAGGTAATAGGAATTGGTTTGGCACCGGATCTACGATGTAGTAATCGCGAGTAGAAATTAAAGGCAACTTGGCAGTGCGGGCGGCGGCGAGGATGTCTTCTTCACTGCGATCCAAATTCAGCTCAATCAACAGATTCATGCCACCGCTTTCCTTACCCATCGAAACTCGACTGCCAAATTGCTTGGTCAGAGAGATGATCATTTCCTGTCGGCGATGCGCATACAAGCGATGGCTTCTGCGCAGGTGCCTCTCCATATAGCCTTCGAGTAAAAAGTCCGTGATCACCTTTTGTTCGAGCACAGGCACTTCGCGCTCAAGCATGCTCTTTAACTCATGCACTATCGGCATCCAGCGGTCTGGAAAGATAGCAAATCCGACTCGCGACACAGGAAAAAGCGCTCGCCAGAACGAAGACAAATAAATCACGCAGTCGTTATCATCAAGCCCTTGAATGGCTGGCAATGGGCGCATTTTGTACCAATATTCGCTGTCAAATCCATCCTCGACGATGAATGACCCGGTGCGTTTCGACCACTCAATTAGGGCTTTTCGGCGCTCTATTGTGAGCACCGCTCCTGTCGGATCATGATGCGCGGGAGTGAGATAAATGAGCTTCGCACCAGGATCTACGTTCTGAAGTTTGTCTACGATCAATCCTTCGTTGTCGACCGGAACGGGCACTACTTCCGCACCATTGGCGATAAAGATGCGCCTGGCAATCTGAAATCCAGGATTTTCGAGGATGACGGTGTCGCCTGGATCAATCATCAATCTGGCTACGAAATCGAGCGCGGAAGACGGTCCCGAAAAGATTACAACATTGCCTGGGTGGCAACGGAGCGAACGAAAGCGATTCAAATATGAGGCAATTGCCTCTCTTAAAGGCATGTAACCAAGCCGATCACCGACCAATTCAAATTCAACGGGATTGAAACCATCGCGCAAATGTTTCAGAAGAATTTTGCGCCATTGGTCCACTGGCAGCTCCTCAAAAGGAGAGGCACCAAAATTCAGCTCGGCTGACAGCTTTGCACCGCTGCTGGCAACGACTCGATGGCCAAACCGAGATACCGCATTCGGTGGCAACTGAGTGACCACTTTCGGAGACTCTTGAAATTGGGATTGGTGATCTTCACTTCGAATGATCTTTAGAGTCTGATTGTTAGATTCCAGGTAGCCATGCCCGACAAGAAGTTCAGTCGCCTTCAAGACCGTGTGCCTCGAGACGCCTAGTTTGCGCGAGAGATCGCGCGTAGATGGAAACGGCTCGCCGGATTTAAGTTTCCCGTCGGCAATTGCCTGACGCAAAGCCTCATAAAGCTGCAGGTATATCGGCTTATCGGACGCCGAATCAAGAACTATTGGAATGTCGACCATGGGTGCAATTTCTAGTGCATTAGAATCAGCCCCAAATGATAAGGCAAATGTCAGCCAATAATGGCAGCCTTGATAACAAAACTTTTTCACTATATTACATAGCACAAAAACACAAAAAGCAATATTGCAGGAAAGCAAGCCGCCATGCGGCGATGGAGCAATCCAGGCCTATGCCCAGTCACTCCATCGCCGCAAGACTGACAGCTACTGCGCGAATTCCGCATCAACCAGCTGGCGAAGCTCGAACGGGAAATCGGTGAAGATGCCATCCACGCCCATGTTCAGAAGCCGACGCATCTCGTCGACCTCATTGATCGTCCAGACGTGCACTTCGAGACCAATGGCATGTGCAGCTCGAATCACCCGAGCCGTAACGATCCTGATCCGACCCTTTCGCACAGGCACCTGGAGAGCTGTTGCTCCCTGGCTGATGCGCGGGCGAAGTCCGAGACGCGTCATGAACACGATCACAAGCGTCTCGAACGCGGAGCAGGACGTGTACGGCATCTCTCGCCGTACGTGGCGAAGCATTGACTGCTTGTTACCGGCTGCCAGAACGGAGCCATCGCGCAGACGACCACGAACTTGTCCTTGGTCATGTGGATGTCAGTCTCAAGCACATCCACGCCGATGGCTGCGGCAAATTCGAAAGAAATCATCGTGTTCTCGGGCGCGGTGCCGGCAGATCCGCGGTGACCGATCACGCGCGGATGCCTGCCAGCAAAGAACCCCCGGTTTCGGGACATCAGTTCTCCTCGGGGTAGAGATTGCGGAAGCTTGCCAGGTCGTCAAGCCGCTCCGTCTCGGACCATCCGAGCTCGGCAGCATCAAACGAGAAACGGAGTCGGCACACCTGAGTGCACCCGAGCGATCGGTGATCGAAAGACGGATGCGACGAGAGAGCACGTCGTCCAGCGTGCGCGCGGACTCACTACGAACTGGTAGATGACCTGCGCGAGGATGTACGGATGCGAGCCAGAAACGGGCTCACTGAGCGAGGAATCTTCGGACACGAGGGCGAGAACTGCTTCTGTGTTCGCGCCGTAGGCAGTCGGGAGATAGCTGGCGGTCTCGGAGGAGAGCCCGATGGCTTGAGCCGCGACTTCGAACGCACTGATCAAGCCCCGACTCCTTGTGGATGCTGGTGACTCGCGTGTAGTTGAGGGCGATCGCGCCGAAACTGCTGGCGGTATTGATCACCTCCAGGGTGTGCCGAGCGTCGTCAGTGCGACAGTCGGAGTACATCAGACCGCCGATCAGACCCTTAGCACGCACGCCCGGGCAGCGAGTCTGAACTTCAGCGCGGGAGATGCGCTTATGGAAACCAGTGCCACGCTTTCGCTCGGGAGTTCGCATGGAGCGCAAGTCAGCAGACCCGCCTCGATGCGTGATCATGCCCGGTTGTGGACAACCGCGCTCATTTCCGGGATAAAACCGCGCAACGGGATAATCCGCGCAATTAGTTATTCTTCCTTGCGGGTGCGGACTGGCGCTGACCACCATGTTCGGCTAAGAGCGATGAGGCGCCCTGGTGTCCCTGCATTTCTGCATCGTCCAGCGGTGTCTTGCCCCAACGATCGAGAGGATTGATATTAACGCCCAACGAGAGCAGATATCGCAGTGAATTCAACTTGCCTTCACTGGCGGCGATGTGGAGGGCAGTACGACGATCGTAATCGTGCGATGCCGGGTCAATGCCGATGGCGACCAATCGCCGCATCTCAGCCACGTCGTCTCCATAAGCCGCCCAGCACAACGCCGTAATGCCGCCAAACCGCGAAGCGTACAGGTTTCGGCGCGGATCGACACGATCGTCAGTCAGTCCGACCATGCTGTCGAAGGTGTGGAATTTGAATCGGGACACAAGCCGGCGGCAGAATTCAACTCCGCGAACGCTGTTGCCCAGCTCATCCAACCTTGGAGACCAAACAGCAAATCCCGCCACGTTTGGCACCACCAGTAATATCGCACCGGACACACCGCTTTTTGCAGGGATGCCGACTTTGAAGGCGAACTCCCCAGAGAAGTCATACATTCCGCAAGAAGACATCAGCGACAAGCAATTCTTGACGTGATCGGGACGCATCACTTGCACACCGGTGAGCGGACAATTGCCCCCGTTTGCGAGAGTAGCAGCGATTATCGAAAGTGACTTAGTGCTCGCCTCAATTGAGCAACACTGGAAATAGAAGTCCAAGACGTCGAGCAGATCAGCATCGGGTGGAAAGGCCTTTTTCTCGCGCATGAAGTAGCCGAGCGCAAAATTTCGATCCGCCGTCTGCCTTTCGGATAGATAGACAGCATTGTCAAAGCCGATTTTTGCGCCTCCCGCAAAGTCTCTCCATCTGCTAATCACGTAATCAAATCGATCTGCCGACTCACTTCCGGCTTTGATCAGGGCACCGCACATGATGGCACCAGCGTTAATCATCGGATTGTGAGGCAGTCCTTTGGAATTAAGAGCCAGTTCATTGAAAGTTTTGCCGCTGGGCTCTGCACCCACATATCGGTGGACTTCCTCCTCACCATGTTCTTCCAAAGCGAGGCAGTATGTTATCGGCTTTGAGCATGATTGCACGCAAAATGAATCGTCGGCATCACCCAGAGACATGCGCTGCCCGTCAATTGAACAAATCGAGATGGAGAATTTCTCAGGGTCGACTCGCTGCAACTGCGGGATGTAATCGGCAAGCTTGCCATCTTTGATCAAACTTACCTTGTCATAAATGTCCTCGACATCGGCACAGAAATCATGAAATTGGGGAATCGCCAACTGACCGGACAAGACCTGTTCAAACAGAGCCGGTGAGCATTCCTGTAAACCTTGAAAATCGGCTTCGGTCAGCTGTTCCGAGCAGGACTTCAGTCGTTTCAACAAGGGAAGATAGCGAATGTCGTCTTCCAAAATGCCACTGTCATGGAATGCTTCCATCAAAGAACTCCGCGAAACAAGGTTTCCCTTGCTGAATGCCGCGAATAAACCGGATCGCCCTTCAGTCATATAAACTCCATCGCTGCCGCCGATACTGTTATGCCCCAGTTATAAGACTTCTCGGCGAAATGTGGATCATTCTGCCACTTCATTGTGGAATTTCATACGACTCATGACGGATGCGTGTTATGTGCCGGCAGGGATGCCGGCGCTCCCAGGTTTTACGTAGGCTAAAACCTCTTGCGCCGCTCTGATACCAGAGGCGATGGCGCCGTGGACAAATCCAGAGTTACCGCTGTAATCAGTGGCCTCGCCTGCAAAGAAAAGCGTGTTTGCAAGGGGTGCGGCAAGAACTCGGGGGGCATCTGAACCGCCCTTGGTGCTATACGAATAGACGCCAAGAGAAAATGGGTCCTTCGACCAGTCATGATAGCGAAAGGCCACCAGTTGACCATGAATCACGTCCTTTGGGATATTCAAAATCGAGGACAGTTTTGCTATGGCGATTTCCGCCAATTGATTCCCATCTTTATCGCGAATCACATCGGGTCCAGAATTCCAAGCCACCAACATCGGCACTCTGATTGGATGAAGCGTCCACCAGGTTCGAAATGGACCTTCCGCTGCGTCGATAAAATTCAACTGCGCAAGAGTCTTGTTGTCCACAGAAATTGACTCCCAAAACAACTCCTTAAAGCTGAATACAAGCCGCTGGGCATGACCCATAACCAGTAAATCCAGCGCTTGCTTCTTCTCGTCAAGCGGCGGAATAAACTTAACGATTTCTTGTTGAAGCACAGGCAATGGGAGAGTAACAATGGCTTTGTGAGCAGTTATGACAGTGCCATTGGCAAGCTCACAATGAATCGAATTTTCGGACCATTTGAGCGACTGAACATTGGCGTTCAAATGCAGCTTGAGAAGATCTTGGTCGCACTCGTTCCATAGCCCCTGGGCAATAGTCGCGTATCCTCGAGTCAGCCTGAATTGTCTATGACCACTGATTCGCTTTGCAGCGTCGGAAAGTTGAGTAAGGGCATAAATACCAATCTTATTGGCGTCAGCAGCATTGAAACCCTCGACATAGGCGGTTGCTACGTCTTTTGATTGGCTAGAGAACTGCTGCCCTGCAAGCCATTCGGCGAAGGTTTTGTCTTCGGTTTGACCAGGCGGTGGAATTGCCGCCATCACTTCCTCGAGCGTTGAATTAAACACCGCGGTGTCAATAATCTTTCCTTTTTCGATGTACAGCTGCTCTTCGCCAACTTCGACCGGCGCAATGCGATGCTCTCGCAAAACCTGCATCAATTCTGGTGGCAACCCATGCACGAACTCCGCCCCGAGTTCGACCGACACCGGGAAATCGCTGTCTTGGAGCGACAGGATTCTACCGCCGATGCGATCGCGGGCTTCGAGGATGAGGACAGCTTGTCCAGCCCGAGTAAGTTCGCGCGCCGCCGCTAGACCAGCCACTCCGGCTCCGATGATAATTATCGCGCTCATCCAACCCTCGCCAATTACGTACTCATTGTGCCACCTAGCGCGAGCCTCGGCAGATCGGTTCCGCTAAAATTCCGCAAAGCAGCGTAGATTGGCAGTTACCGAACTTGTAGAACGCCACCCAGCGCTGTTGCAAAGCGAAATGGTTAACAAAAGTTTTCTAAGTTAACAAGCTCTCTTTTGATAACACATTAGGTATCACATTTTTCTTTTTAACCCGGACCCAACAAGACCAAACAACACTTCAGCTTTACATCAACGCATCGCTCCTCTCCGCACTCACGGTGTTTAGTGATTGCTACGCGTAATAGGTGTTATCGCTTTTCGTTCGCAACCGCAACCAACAGCTTCTTTCGAGGACAATCGCTATGAAAAATCTCTATGCCATCATCAACGGTGCCGGACAGAGACTGTTCAGCATCATTGCTCCTTCACTGACCGGCGAAATCTCCATCATCGGCGCCCCTGACGCCCGCGTGGAGGTCTCCGAATACAACCAAGCAGCTTTCGAAGCGGCGCCACTGGTCAACTACACCGGTCGCATCCTGACGCTGCATTTCGGCGACGAGTGGTCAGCGACCGAAGACGAGCTCACCTCCCACTCCAAGCTCGAAGTCTCAGACCCGCTTCCCAACATTCGCCTCGCTTTCGAGGAGACGAATTTGGGTGACGGGGTGGTGTCGCTTTCAGCGGCACGTGCACGTAAGAACTAACTGCTTCGGAGCCGGAGAATCGCCTTAATCGGGCAACACGCTCGACTTGCTTCTCCGGTTTCACTGCAGTTTGGGGTAGAACCGACATCGTCGGTTCGGTTTCAAACAACATATTTTGAGAGAGCCCTCACCATGAACCACGAGGCCAAAAACTACCAAGGACAGGCAATGCAAGAAGGTGCCGACCAGAGCGCCAATGGCGTTGTCACCAACAACATGCCACAGGTTGAACAAGCCAACGGCAAGAACATTTTCGTCTGGACCGGCTCCATGACAGGATGTCAGAACAAGGTCGCAGTTCTGGAAGAGTTTTCCAAACTCAATCCCGACTCGGCCATCACGGTCATCTTCAACAGCACTGGTGGGGGCGTCGACGACTGTCGCGAGTCCTACAACCGCATGCTCATGCTCCGCACCTTCTATCGGATGCACTTCACCTTCGTCGTCCTCCAGGCGAAGAGCTGTGCGCTCTGGTTCATCCAATGTGCCGATGTTCGCATCGCGTTGCCGCATTCGGCGCTGATGTATCACGGCGTCAAGTGGACACTCGAAGGCGCCAAGGACCAGCGGGAGCTCGAAGAAGCGCGTCTGGCCATGGACAAGAATCAGACGGAATTCACCGGGATTCTCTGTTCACGTTCGGCTGACCCGGCCAAGACCATTCAGGATGTGCTGAAACGGATCAGCGACGGACGCGACCACATCATCACTCCCAACGAGGCGGTGGAATACGGATGGTTCGATCAGATCCACAAGCCCAAGTTCGTCCCCGTTCAAGGCGAAATCGACTTGACTGGCTTGACCATTCCAGCGCAGATCAACTGAGCCCTGGCTCAGCCCTGGGTGACGAAGCAGACTCAAAGGTGGTGCCACAAGCACCCCTTTCTGTTTGCTTTTTCATCAAGGCGGTATACTACTTGTTATAATATAAACCCAGAGAGCTTACCAGATTAAGGGTTTCAATCAATTCACAATCACGTCCGCGAACATCGCTTCGTGACAGATTCCGGAATCCTCAATGAGTCATTGGCGCGCTCATTCAGTCTTGCTTGGGGGACGCAGGCGGCGCCTTGTAATACTCTTCAAAGCTGTCTTTGATGGCCTTCGCCTCAATCACATCATTCATGCCGTGATTGGTAATGCGATCGTAAATGACTCCTGCGCCGTCAGCAATTGAGTTTATTTTGTTTCTGTAGTCTGCATCCAAAGTTCTAGTAGCCTCGGTATACGCACCTTCCAGCGCGGTTTTAGCGTCTGTCGATTGCACTTGAATATGGCGCCCCATCATTTCGCTCGCACACTGACGGGCCAGCGAATCGGCTTTCTTGTAGATTTCCTCGCACATTTTTATGTGCCCCTCCTCGTGCAGGCGCAACTTATTCTGAACGCCGTAGGGCAGCCAGGTGCGCAGCGGCAGAGCGAGTTTCATTGACACTGCGGTGACTTCATAAACATACAAACCGGGCTTCCCCAGTTCAGGCAATGGCTTGAAGTGAAACTCCGGACGACACATGAAAGTCCAGTATGTATAAGCGCGCCCGCAAGCCTTTCCTTGCGGCCAGTAGATGCCGTCGAGATACTTCACTTCGGTAGTGGGCTGTTCTACCGTGATTGCTATTGTGCCATCTTTGAGCGATGGCTCTGTCATCGATTGCAAGCGAGAACAAGCCGCAGTCAGCATTGCTAATGCTAAAACAACCGTTCGAAATGGCAAGTTTGCATGCATGAAAAAACCAGCTAAACAGTGCTTCCAGTTTAACCAGGCAGCGAGCAATTAGCGAGTAATTGGGTCACTTATTTTAGCGATTGCAAAAACGTGACAATTGCTGGCTGCATCTCAGCTTTATGCAAATCGTCGTGGCCACGATCGGCAACCCTGACAAATGTTTTGGAATCCGTCGCATGCTTGAACAATTCGTCGGAATGAAGCACTGAAATTTTGTTATCGCGGGCACCGTGGATAAGCAGCAGCGGCGGATGATTTCCTGCCACATAATCCCATGAACCCAGTTGTGACTCGGGCCACAAAGGAGGTGGATAAGCTTGAAGAAACGGAATTATGTCTAAGGCGGCGCGTTTCAACGTAATATAGGGGGCGATCAAAATCACGCCTGCAAACTTGTGACTAGTCGCCAACGAAGACGCCACACCTGATCCAAGCGAAAAGCCACAGTCGACGATGTTTTCAGTGGGAATTTTTCTGACATTGGTCAGATACTCATATGCTGCCACACCATCCTCAACGATCCCAGACCGCGTCGGAGTGCCCTCACTGCGCCCGTAGCCCTCGAAATCGTAAATAAAGAAAGAAGCACCAGCCTGAACAAACTTTCTTCCCCAAGTCAAACAATGAGTAAGATTGCCGCCCTGACCATGGTGAAAGAGCACAGTTTTGGTGGCACCAGGCACTTGGAAAAACCAACCACTCAACTTCGTTCCATGCGGTCCGGCGAAATAGACTTCTTGCCTGCGTATGCCGCAGAGTTCTTCCTGATCGTAATGACCAAGTGGGTACTTGAAAGGGTGGAACAACATGGTGCTGTACAGAGGCATCACGGCGGGCGCCAGAGTGATGTAAACGGAAGCAACAGCGATGACGCTGAACATAATAACGCGCTTCCAGGTGCGCTTTTTCGAGCCAAGTGCAACAGGCGAATCAGCAAGCAGGCGAGTGTTCATTCAGGGTCTCCATCCTGAAATAAATCATAAGCTATTTGGAAGGGTTTATCGGTGGTTGTTACTGAATGCTTGCAGGCGGCTTGATCAATCCTTCTTCCTGAAGGAATTTGAGCACGTTAGAGGCCTGAGTTTGTTGCGCCACACGGTCGACAAGATTGTGGTTAGACGTGTCTGCATTAACAAACTTATTGAGCTTCTCAATTGCTAGAGGAAGCACATGTTCGTCGACATATTTTTGTCTTGCCACATAGAGATCGTGATCGACACTCCTATTTTCTACAGGCACACTGTCCAAACATTTCTGCAACGATCGCATCCAAATCACTGTTCTGATTGGTGCATTCTCGGCAGCCTCAACGAAGCTTTTTGCGTTGTTGCCGAGCATGCGCTCGCCCAGAACTGCCCACTGCTCGCCATTGTTTCTGCCGGCGTAGGCGCTAGGATTCCATTCCTTCGATTCAAGATTAATAGCATCAGCGAAGCGGTAGGTTAGATTATGGTCCCAGTATTGGTAGCGCAATTCGTGCGACCACTCATGCAATACGTCACGTCTCAAATAGTCCGTGCGCTCCGTCTTGTACATATTCAACTCACCATCGGTCATTGACATTGCCGAAACAAAGTCTGAGTTGTAGCCTCCCTGGCTTACCCAGGCATCTTCAGGATTTCGCATGTCCGAAATGAAAATGCTTCTAAAATAACCACTGTTTGGCATAGCGTCCAACAAAGGCGGCAAATCGGCGGGACCGAGACGCTTGCTGTAGTCTTCAGAGTCTGTAGGAGCTGAAGTTTTCGCTGCATCGTCCAGTTTAGCTGCATATCTTTCGGCCAGTAAAACCTCGACTGTATGTCCGCTGATACTGTAATTGCGTATATCCGTAGGCACTCTTACCAAGCCGCGATTATAGAAATCATCGAAATTTGTGAATGGGCCTTGCACAGAACTGCGTTCAGCTATGTCGAAGACTTGGGATTTAAAACCGGTCACGCGAGCTGGTTGCCGTTCAAGTGAACGCTCAGGAATTGTCAGGTTTCTGATTGCTTCCTCTCGAGGTTCCAATGGTCCAGTCATTGGTGTAGTTTTTATTTCGGGGGTGGTATCAACCTGGACAAGGCGGATAACCGAATCATGGTCACCGTGCAAATTGATGTGAGCGCTGTCGCTGGTGCGCGCGAAAGTGCTGTGCACGGAACCTGGTACCCCTGGAGGGTCAAGGTTGGGCTCTGCAAGTTGCGCAGCTGCCGGTTGGTGCTCGCCAACAGTCTGTCGCTCAACTACCATGCGACGCGGAACAACCAACTGGCGCTCCAGTGTGACTGATGGCTTGAGAAACTCAGGCTTAGTCTCGGCTGAAACTTTTGCTGGCTGGAGTGACTCTTGAGGACGCTGGCCTGTGGAGAAATCTCGCGAAATGGTGTTCGCTCTCATTCCACCGGGAACACCAGCGACTGCATCGATTCCGCCTTGCAGCAACGACCGACCAATTATTTTGCTCAAGTCGAATTTTTCGTGCGCATCTTGTTGCCGAATGATTTCACCGGCAGCACCATTGGATAAGCCGAAGCTGGCACTAGTAGCTACCGTCTGTGCTAACGGGCTAGACCAGAAAAATTGCGGCTTGAACTTTGTCACTCCTGAAACTAGCCCCTGAGCAACTACGAACGTCGCCGCATCACTGATCAATGCTGTTGGATTGGCTACTGTTCGCATCATATTAACACCGAATGTGGCACCATCCAAGTTGCCGTTTGCATCAAGATAATTCTGCCGGGTCAAGACCGTATCTAGGACTCTGTTTGAGATACCGAAGGCAACACCTTTGACGGCCGGAGACTGAGCAATGAATCCTGGAAGTTTTTCGCTTCCCATGGCATGCATGATGCCACGCATTCCAGCACCTTTCAAACCACCCAGGGCAAAGTCTGCAAATTGAGCGCCGCCAGATGAATTCGGTGAAGCCTGATCGAGTCCACCTAAAATTATTGAGCCAGCCAAACCGATTCTGCCTGGCATGAACAGCGCCGCCGTTTTGAGAAAGCCAGCACCATAGTGACTGACTTCAGACTGGGTATTTTGGTTACTTGTGAAAACCGATGTGACTTCGCGCAGCGCATTTTGAACGTAACTTTCATTGGCTTCGGAACTGAGACGATGGCGTGCGGATGGATCGCCTAGGACTCCAGCGTTTGGGTTTGTTTCAGCGAGATTTGTATCTAACAATAATCTGCTCACAGTAGTGCCACCTACATCCACGAGCGTAGGGCAAGGATCCCCGTATGGCAATGAGGAAACACGTATCCGTTACCTGTTAGTGCTAATAATTAATTTTAATGGAAGATTTGTGAGTTGCGCCAAGAGCATCAGCCCGCTTGCAAACTAGGGGAATTAGACCCACAGCTCACTTTTCCGATGGTACGATTAACAGGCAAACGGTGCCAATGACGCCTAAAGCCGGCCGGCATCTGACTAGCGATTTTAGTCAGAACTCGGCCGAGCATTTGCTAATTACCACTGCTTTTTTGAAAAGTGATTGAGGCTGAAGTGCACGAAGAGAATCGAACCGATCGACCCTGGGGCAGTTTTTTTATACTCGACGATCAGTCGCACACCAAAGTGAAGCGATTGCTAGTTAATCCCGGACATCGATTGAGCTTACAAAGTCATGAGCATCGCGATGAACACTGGGTGGTGGTGCGAGGTGTGGCAACTGTGACATTGGATGAACAGACTAAAGATTTTCGATATGGCGATCATATATTCGTTAAGCGTGGTGTAAAACATCGAATCGCTTGCAGCGGAACAGAACCAGTTGAGATCATCGAAGTTCAGACTGGAGAAGCGTTTCCAGAAGAAGATATCGTCCGATATTCAGACGACTACAATCGCGTCGACGAATAATTCGAGTCGAATATTAACCAAAACGAAATCGTGCGCGAATTAGCGTTGCCAAGATTTAGCGCACCAATGCAACCTGTCAACGAGGTGTACACCGTTGTCAAGCCGCGGTATATCAAGCTTTACGCTTGTTACTAATTACCCCGAAGCTTTAAGTTTAAAGAACTCTCTTTTCTTTACTTTTTTCTTGATTTTATAACTAACCAACCGCCCCCGCTTCACTTCTCAACTTGCACCCGCACCACTATGGTGTTCGCTGCAAGCTAACTAGTTCGACACCATATTCGGTGCCGAACAACATTGCTTATCGCTGAAAAGCCAAGGAGCAAATCATGACTAGCAAAACAACAGGCACACCGAGCGCGAGCTACAGCCTCACCATCAGGCTGAAGATTCGTCGCGGCGGTGTTGGTCTGCACACGGTTCTCGAAACTATTGCCAAGGCAGGTGCCGATACTCACGGTATCGACATGCCCGGTTCAGACAACGAGTTCGTCACCCGAGATATCACTGTTCTGCTGCGCAATAGCGAACATGGCGACGAAGTCGTGCGCTTGATCCAAGAACTGCCCGATGTCGAAGTTCAACACGTTTCCGATCGCACATTCTTGATGCACCTGGGTGGCAAGATCGACATCGTTCCTCGCCGGGAAATTAAGACCAGAGACGACCTCTCCATGGTCTACACTCCTGGCGTGGCAAGGGTTTGCAAGGCAATCGCCGCAGATCCAAGTAAAGCTTTTTCACTGACGATGAAGGGCAACATGGTCGCTGTCATCAGTGACGGCTCTCGCGTTCTCAGTCTCGGTGACATCGGCCCGCTCGCCGGACTTCCGGTCATGGAGGGCAAAGCCGTTCTGTTCAAACGCTTCGCCGGCGTCAACGCTTTCCCCATCGTCATCGACGTGCACGACCCTGAAGAGATCATCAAGGTGATCAAGGCCATCGCGCCCGGCTTCAGTGCCATCAACCTCGAAGACATCGCCTCACCCGGCTGTTACATCATCGAGGATCGGCTGCGCGATGAGCTGGACATTCCCGTTTTCCACGATGACCAGCACGCCACCGCGATCGTCGTTTTGGCTGCCACCATCAACGCCGCCAAACTGACGAAGAAGCAGTTGCGCAACCTGAAGGTCGTCGTCAGCGGTGTTGGTGCTGCCGGAATGGCTTGCTGCAAGCTTTTGCTCGCAGCAGGAGTGCGCAACTTGATCGGTTACAACATCAACGGACCGATTTACAATGGTCGCGAAGGACTGACCGAGCAAGAAAAGTGGCTGTCCGAGAACTCGAACCCAAAAGGCTTCACTGGCTCAATGCAGGAAGCACTGAAGGGCGCAGACATGTTCCTCGGTCTGTCAGTGGCTGGTGTGATCAAGGCTGAGGATCTCGCTGGCATGCGGCGCGATCCGATCGTCTTCGCTCTGGCCAACCCCGACCCCGAAGTCTCACCGCTCGAAGCCAAGCCCTACGTAAGGGTTATGGCCACAGGCGGATCGGACTATCCCAACCAAATCAACAACGCGCTCGTCTTTCCTGGTATCTTCGCTGGTGCCATCGAAGCACGCGTCCCAAATATCACCGACGAGATGAAGATGGAGGCCGCCAAGGCACTGGCGGCGGTGATCACCGCCGCCGAACGGGAAGAAGACTACATCATCCCCAGTGTCTTCGACCCTCGTGCTCACAAAGCCGTGGCTCAAGCAGTGATCCGCGTGGCGCAACGCACTGGTGTTGCCCGCCGCATCCGCACGACCACGAAAAGCTGACGCTCAGAGGGCAGCAGGCGGATTCGTCTTCCTGCTGCCTTCTAACTGAGGCCTTAGGTTCAACCAAGCGACTAGTCGCTTCTGGGCAAAAACTATGAAACAGAAAACACCAACTTTACTTGAAGTGGCATTACAGGCTCAAATCGCTTCCGTTCAAACGGCGAAGACGAAACTTGAAAATGCCATTCAACTCGCTGAAGATCAGCATTACGCCGAGATTCATTCAGCCGAGCAGATTCGACGAAAAGCAGTCGTCTCCGCCGAAAAACTATACGACGCCGCCGCCAAGATCATCGAAAAAGCGTGGCAGAAAGTGTTCGGAAGAGCTCTCAAGTCCAGCTTCCGGGACACTCGCCAAGCAACGCTTGAGGATCGCGAAGCGATTCACAACGAAGCGATGTTGGAGCAGGCGCTGCCCTCCATCGCCAATGAGATTCCGTCGAACTTGCCGGGATTGACGGAGCTGCTTGCTTCCTCAAAGCAAGCGCTTCATGATCGCCGAATCCAAACTGGCAAAAATCTTTCTGCGGCTCACGACAATTCCGCTCGTGCAGACCGCAAAAAGATTCCCCAAGCCAAAAAGAAAAAGAGCAGGGATCTTGCCACTGCCAAACGTCGTTTGGACAGAGCGAAAGCCATCGCTGATGCGCGTCTGAGCAAAGCAACAGCCAAGGCTGATGAGAAGTTGAACCAAGCCAAACTCGCGGCTCAATTGCAATTCAACGAAACTTCCGCTGCACGCAAACGCGTCTGGGCTGTGTATCTTGAAGCCACGCAAAGCGCGGAACAACTGCTTCTTTCAGCGCTGAAGTAACGCCAATCCGTAATCGCTATTTCTTGGGGAGAGTGAGAGGTGACGCCAATAGCGTCTCTCCATTCTTCCCATTTTAATTTTTTCTATTACGACATATAGTTTCACGAGATTCAAAAAAGAGGCGCGCCGGCGATAATCGACAAACCTGCTTCAGAAGGCTCATCCGTCTTGATCGCTTGAAGTTGTGCAATCGCGCATCAATTCTGCACTTCACCGCAGCACATGTGCTAACAAACCGCTTCTTAGCTGTGTTTAAAAAGGTTATCGTCAACCTGCAAAAAATTGATCGCCAGGGAGATGATACAAGATGATACAAGATGCAGTCTTTCAAACATACGTGGAGCTAGCAGGCAATGCATGTGATGCGGGAAACCTCGCGCTTGGCGAAAGAATGCTTCGAGCTGCCTTAGAAGAAACTGAGCGCCTTGAACACTCCTCCCTCGAGGATGCCATCAACAGCCTAGCCTACGTTCACTATCAGCGAGGTAAATTTAGACGAGCTGAACTAGTTTTAAAACGCGGACTTAAGATGTACGAAAATGTACTGGGCACCAACAACCTGCACGTTGCGGCTCTGATGCTGAACCTGGCAGGGCTGTATCTCAGCCGCAAAAAAGATTCATCAGCGCGACTTATGTATGAGCGATACATCCAAGTGATCGAGGTCCTTCACGGACACGATCACAAACTATTGGAAAGACCCCTATCCCAGCTTGCTTACATCGACACAACGCACGGACGTTTTGAGAGCGCTCAATTGTTCTATATGCGAGCCGTCAAAATCCGAAATCTCATTCACAATCCAGACATTTGCGCACCGCTGGTTTGACGAAAAAAACGCGTTGCGAAATCCGAAGGAGGAGCCAGGCGTACTGTGCCGGGCTCCTCTTCGTTCGGATGGTCTGACGACCGCTGCTTTAGCCTGCGATGCGACTTTGTGAAGCGGCGTTATCGTTCGCCAGCCAGTCTACCAACTGACCTCCTTTAGGAGTGCCCCAGCCGGTGGCATTGTCATAGCCATGCTTGGCTGTGTAGCCACCGCCGATGCCATCACCATTGTCGCCGCGGGTTATGTCGGTAAAGAGTACATGGTAGAGGGGCGAGTTGGCGATGCGATAAATGATTGGGTTTGCCGGGCCGAGTCGGCCGCCGGCGGCTTCTGTTGCCAGAGACCACAAAGCCGCGACCGACGGTGCGGCAAAACTGGTGCCTCCGTTGTTGATCCATTTGCCCTGGAAATAAAAGTGGTAACCTGTTTGAGGGTCTGCATCCAGAGCCACGTCGGGAGTATTCCTCATTTTAGCGAATCCCACTCCTCGCTGCCAGGAAGGACGTGGGAAAATTTGCGAAACTCCGCCTCCCGAACCAGACCATGCCGTTTGCCACGAGCCGCCGTCGGTCAGGTGCATGCTAGTGCCACCAACTGCGGTTACATTTGGATCTGAGGATGGGAAGTCCGCTGCTTTCGACGAGGTGTCAGGTCCGAATTGGGTATTGCAGTCGTAGACTCCGTTGTCACCGCTGGCGGCAAAAACTGCCATACCTTGAGCAGCAGCTTCCTCGAAGATCTGGTGTTGGGCTTGGAGTTGAGAAGGTTGAGACTGCTGCTCGCAGGCGCCCCAGCTCGTCGTGACGACATCTGCTTTGTTGTCTGTGACGATCCTGTTGTACACCAACGAGAACGTCATAAACTCTGGGTTATTGCCGCTGTAGACAAGAACATTAGCTGCTTGAGCCTGATCACCGACCATCTCGAGATCCAAAGTTGTTTCCGGATCGATTTGGCCGGTTACGCCACCAACGGGAATGTTTGTCACGTGACCTGTTCGGTGAACGTCATGCTTGCTCCAGAAAGTGCTCACGTCGCTGGGAAGGTAAGTGTATGCCGTCGCGATTGCGATCGTTACACCACGTCCAGAGTACCGACCCGGGTTGCTGACGTTGTTGCTGTTTGGGAAATTGTAAGCGGTGGCGATGTCTTGAGGGTAGTACATGCGGCTGTGCAACTGGATCGTGGCACTCGGAAATATTACAGACTGGACAACGTCTGCCAGGTCAGCGCTGACGTTTAAACCGGAGAGGGCATTGATTTGGGCAGCTGTGCCCTTAAATTCGATGAGCAGCCGGTTCGGCGCCACGGAAACGAGCTTAAGTCCGTGACTCCAGAAGCGCCTCAAGACCTTGCTGACCGCCCTATCCGTCGGTCCAAACCGCGCGACAAACTGGGCGGTCGTGAGGTAGTGATGGTATATCGGGGAACCAGGATCGGCCTGTTCCGCCAGTAACCGGTTCAGATTTTCCTGATTGCGTAGCTTGAGACTGACGACCAGATCAACGGACTGCGGAGGGGCAACCGCTGAAGCTGTATTCGCGCTGCTGATCTCCAGCCTTGATTGAAGGGAGTCCGACACCGCCGGAGCGGCTTGAGATGTACTGAGAGCGACAGATCCAAGGGCGAGCACCGCGAAGAAAACCCGGGTGCAGCGTGAGAGTTTCATCATAACTCCTCAATTGACTATTCTGACGGACGCTTGGACAAGGAAAACCAGCCCTGGAATCAGATCAAGAAAGACCGTGCATTTTCACCCCCCTTCCCAGACGCACCAAAAGTGGTGCTTGTGACCTCCCTGTGTCCGATCTCAAATCAGTTCGGAAGTGACATTCCTGGAGGAGTCCATTCAGTTACATAGAAGTCCTCCTGCTACTTACTGAGAGTGCCTTCCAGCAAGGTTGCCAGCTGGCAAAGTTCAGCAATCAGATCGTCTGCTCCCAGTGGCCTTTTGGTGATTTGCATGATTTGCTCTTCTGGCGTGTTGAGTAAACCAGTACGACGATGCCTCGCCATGAAAGGACCGACGGAGCGCGAAGCATATGTGCCAAAGCGTTTGCGCAGCGACTGCCGAACCTGAACCGCCCAAGCCATACCGAGCACATAGTTGTGACAGTAGGTTGGATAGCTGAGGTAGTGAGGAACGTCTACAGCCCAAGACCCGGGTGGTATACGGGACTCGAGGGATGGGTCATTCCAAGCCCAAGCCATTGCTTTGGCGTATGCGGCATCGAGATCTTGATGCGGATCTCTGTACAACTCGATCTCGAACTCCACGATTGCGATTAGGTGCGGCAAATCTTCAAACCTCGAGGTCAGTTGCAAGCGCCACAGCTTCGGCATCAATTCTTCCATTTCTTTTGTTGAAATGTTGAAAACATGCCGGAGCCAACGAGGCTCATAGACCAACTCTTCCGACAGCAAGGCCACTGCTTCGGCAGTGAAACTGTCTTGCTGACGCAGAAGTGGTGGCATCGCGGGATCGATTGAGCGGCAATCAACGCCGTGACCGAACACCTCGTGCAATAACTGAGCCTTCAAGTTATTCAACGTCATTGGTGCAGGAGACCGCTGGATGTTGGTGTGAACCCTGACGTCAAATGGCGGATCGATCTGAGAAGCGAACCAGAATCTGTCTTTGTAACGTCGTGGATAAAGATCCGCTGACTCCAGCACGGCATCGATCACACATGGAGAAACTCCCATCAGCTGGGCGGTCTGCCGCAACATCAGTGAAGCATCGGTGATCCGCCCAGCATACGGATGAAGATCGAGCGATGGTTGCGGGGTAAGTGCCAAGACGGAGGCGATTCTTGGTCGCAGCACATCTAAAGCACTTCTGAGCTCGCCGAGAATCTGACGGATATGAGTCATATCCATTCCGGCATTCAGGAGATAGAAGTTCGAAAAACCGTTCAAGTTGGCCAGTCGGTTGCGTTCACAGATCAGCTCACGCATCGACTCGCAGAAAGTCCTACCTTCACCTGGAAGAGTTTGCTGTGCCACCTTGTAAGGATCGATTGCAGCGGTTTTGATTCTAACCAACTCATTGTTGTGTGCATCTACTTTTGCCAGTAAAGCCTCAATGAGGGGATTACTGCTCACGTTCTGTCGGTAGGTTTGCGCGGCCACCTGCAGTGATCTACGAGTGGCCTTATTCAAAGTTCTAAAGCGTGGATCTTGCACAAGTCCCTGAACAGCTTGGCAAGCCGCTGAGTTACTTTTTGTCGCGCGCAAGATGGCGTTTGCAGCCAGCAATGAGGCTTTGTTGCGTTGAATGGATCGTTGCTTGAAGTTCCAAGATGCGATGTCGCTCTCGATCCTGTCGTGGTGCAGTCGAGTGCCAAAGCTTTCAAGAAATTGCGCTGCTTGTTCCTCGTAAGTTGCTCCCAGATCCTGAACGGACATGTGATCATCCTTTCACGCTCAAGGAAAACAAAGGGTTTCCTTGTCCTTGCCTGATCTTGTCGATTGGAGGCGCAAGCGGAGATTGCTTGCGCCTCCCAGTAGAATCAGGTCGTCCTTTCTTGATAAAGGCACCAGCAGTGGTGCTTGATTATCAAGTTTTTAGCTCCTTTGCCCAGCGATTGCCTTAACTGCGCAAAATCACCGCGGCTTGATACGGCAGCAGTGAATCGATGATAGTCTCGTGTCCCGCAGCTTCGGCTAACAGAGAAAGATGCAGGGTGTCAGCAGCATCCCTGCATTTAAGCAGCAAGATCATCGGCGTAGTGCGCGTCAGAAGAGCGCGGGTGGCCTCGTTTACTCCCGGCATCACGGCTTGACTGGACCGGGCTCTGTAGCGTTGCTCGCAACTCCAGACGAACCGGTTCGACTGCAATTGATGTGACTGGCGACTCAGCATGCTGACGGGCTGGCCGCAATCACGGGCCATCGCCTGCTTGACAAAAACGCTTAGTCTGTCGACAAACCATCTGGATAGGTCGTGCTCGGCCAGTTCAGGCAAGTAGAAGCAGCGATCGAAATCAGCCTCCTCAGCAGCCGCTTGACTGTTTGTCACCAGTCCATTGACCACTGCCCTATGCATCGCGGATGGTATCAGATAGTCAGCGCTACTTCCGGCCAGATCGGCAGCGCCGGCCAGGTCAGAAAGCACCGCCAGCTGAACTTTTAACCGAGACCCCGCCAGCGTTAAGTAGCCATGCGCGGAGTGCCTCAACTCTGCGGAGATAGAGCCTTTGCCGGTCCAGCCGTCGAAGAAGACGAGAGAATGCGGCTGATGGCGGGCCAGGATGTAATCAAGCCCGCGCCGGTCAAGCCCTCGGCCACGCACGGTAGATACTGAATAGTGCACCGAAGAGCGCCCGAGCATCTTCAAGGCCCGATGCACTAGAATTGCCAGCGGCGTTCCGGCGCACATCAGGCTGACGATTACGATTTCGCCGGGGCGCTGAGCCAAACCACGAGCGATTCGAACCACGTCGCCAGCCACTAGCTGACCATTGCGCAAACACGCGGCAAGGAAGAGCTGATCGTAGCCTGACACCGGATGCGGTGCGTGGGCTCGCAGCAGCGCTTCTGCGTCATCACTTGCATTTGCAAGCAACGGATCAATGCAGAAAGTGACGTCGCTGGAGTCGTAGCTTCCAGAGAATTTCATCGATGTTGTCCTTTCACGAACTTGGAACAACCAGTTGCATGTTCTGCTTGCCTTTCTAATCAAGGCGCGACTTGCTTCGCAGACCTCCTGCACATGCTGCAAAACCTAGCGTAACTGCGCCAGGTCTTGGT
Organism: Candidatus Melainabacteria bacterium; assembly: GCA_003153555.1. Taxonomy (GTDB): domain Bacteria; phylum Cyanobacteriota; class Vampirovibrionia; order Obscuribacterales; family Obscuribacteraceae; genus PALSA-1081. The sequence continues at coordinate 30,082 of PLZS01000139.1, forward strand.
ATCGAATACGGTAGCGAAATTACGATTGAACGCGGGAATCAGATCGAGAAGGAATGCGATGCCTGCACGCTAGCGGCCAATAGGCCAAGTGCGTTGCTGCATTGGCGCATGCCACTTCCCGATCTGACTCCCTAGCCGCTGCCATTTCGCTTGCCCCTTAATTTGAACCAACCGCTGCTCCGGTTAATTAGGTCCAAATCAGAGTTCAAACTCGACCACTGGAGCGTTCCTTCTAATTGTCGAAGTCCGTCTTTTTAAGCAGTCACGGCGGGGCGAAATGGCAGCGTTAGCTAAAGTCCATCAAGGATGAGCATGCCGACGATGCCGAAGGAAGTTAGAAGTTTCACGGGCATTTCTCCTTGCTCTGATGCGTGTTGCCGATAGTGAGAATGCAAATGCGTGCACGCTGGTGACCAATAGGCCTGGTGCGTTGCAGCGCAGCATTCTGATAGTTCATCGGGGATCAAAAGGCAGTGTTGCGATGTGAGATGCTGAGTGCACGCTGGTGACCAATAGGTCTGGTACGTTGCAGCGCAGCATTCTAGTAATTCATCGTGGATGGGTCAAATAGCAGGGATTGCTAGAGTCCGTCGAGAACGAATCCAGAGATGGTTGTCCTCATCATCACCTCCTTCCAAATTATTTGACCCTTCGCTAGCGCGTTGATCACGAGATGCTTGGGCGGATTTGCTTCGATGAAAGACCACACGTTGAAAGTGCGAAAAGGGAACATTTTATGGTGGGCTAAATGGTGTGGTGGCTGGTTTTTTGGCGTCGGGAATTTGGGAAACAGAAGATACCTCTTGGTATCAAACTTCAGACTGTAATACGTCAATCGGTGTAAAGAAGATTGATGGCAGTAAATTCCTGACAGTGACTCAAAAACGCACATTTGGGAATAAATTATTATCGACAAGAGTGATGAAAATTAAGATTGTCGATGTGATTCCTACGTATGCTTTTTGATGCCGGCACATAGTGCGGCTCTGCTAGCAGCTTTCCCCACTTTCTGACAGTTCCTGCACCACATATAGGTACACGACAAGGAAGACTCGAGAAAACAGCACAACAAAACGCCGTTGCTATTACGCAATTAACACTCTTTCAAAGGTAATTGCTGACACGTCGTGGTTCGACTTTTGAATGTCGATTCGAGCAGATGCAAATGGTCAGTTTCTCTTGAGCCGCGTGCTAGTACAGCGACGCTATGGCTTGAGAGCAACAAGCGTACGTAAGAATCTCATAGGCAAATTCATTTTTAGCCGTCGCTGGTGCCTGATAATCGATCCAGGAATGGCCGAGCTTCAGACACTGCCTGGATTAGCATCGGAACAATGGTTGATACAAAAAAGATTGTTGAGATCACCAAAGTTTGATAGCAAGAAGTATCTTCTATTCCCCCAATTTTCCGAGAAATCCAGCCACCATAGTACCCACACCGCATTGACAACCAAGCTCTGCCCCATCCCCCTCTTATATCCAGTCTTTGGAGTAATCACTAACAGTCATTGCTACGAACTCGATTCGATCGGTTCTTCAATTCCAAACACCACCGGTCATCGCATCGCCTCGTTCATTCCAAATACCATCGCGTAATTCCACCACCTCATTCGGTATCAAGAGCTCAAACCTAGCGTGAGGTTTTGCAGACATCGACAACATGTAATATTCCAAGTGGAGGCGCCTATACGAAGCAGATCCTCATTTTCTGCCTGTTTGGCGATGAGCACGCTCTCCTCGAGTCGCTTCCCGGTCTTGCCAAATCCCTGCCCATCTCGTCTTCCAGTTTGCCATCAGCGGCATCAAGGCGCAACGGATTCAGATGCACCCCGAAATTACGCCGGGCGAAATCACCGGCACCAGGGTGTTCAACCAAGAAACCCGGAGCTTTAACATCTGCACAAGCCCCAATCACCAAGCTCGGTACAGCCGTCCATCAGTTAAAGCTCAATAGTAGAAAGGTACACACACTTGTTACCTCCTTTCACAGCCGAGGGTTTTCTGCCGCAAGGGCTGCACCATGCCAGTTGGACCGAGTTCGTTACCCGTTTTGGAAACGGAAAGAGACGAACTCACTTGCTCGAATTCGGACTTCAACACCTGCTGAACCTGCTTGCCGCGGCAGGCTGCACGGAGGTGAGGCTGGGCGGAAGCTTCGTCACGACCAAAGAGAGGCCCGGAGACTTCGACGGAGTCTGGATGAGTGCGGGCGTGGATGAAAACCGATTGCCGATGGAAATCTACGCCTCAGTAGGAGCCCAGTCAGATATCTTCGGGGGCTCGTTAGTTCCAGAAAACTGGCAGTACACCGACATCGGCGTGCTGGCTCAAGCCCTGGAAACGAACAGAAAGGGAATCAAAGTAGGAATGGTTGTACTGGCACCACAGGAGGTGCCTTTTATCCAACCACTCGATCGATATCGGCGCTTTTTCACCGCGGCGCCGATATCACATCCGTGGGATCGGTGAGGTTGGTTGCGCCCAATCGGTGCATCAGAGGTTTCTCCGGACGAGGCGTTCGGCTTTGAAAACCTGGACCAGTTTGACCACATCAACTCAATCCGCTCACACTCACTATCGAAAGGGGCTCATATGACCGGATCCATCATCAACGCGATCTGCATCTTTACAGGGATGCTAATCGCTCTGCTCTGGGTTCTGCCTCAGCTAACCGGCGTGGTGCTGGTTGGTGGTGCCGGAACGGCGATCGCTTTATCCGGCACTGTGGTGCTCTGGGACTGGCTTTGTTGCAGGGCGATGCAAGCGATTTCGCTTGGCATGCTCTCGAGAATCTGGAACATTCACAGCAGTCGATTCATTTTCATGGCGACGAGCTTGAATTGGCTGATCGTCTTCTCGTTCCTGAAGATCACGGCATGGCAGTTTCCGGGACTGCTCAGCATTTCGAACGGCAGCTCTCTGTGCCTATTGGCGTTCATCACAGCGCTCGTAGCTTGGCTGGTCTTCATCGCTATAAGTGGTGACGTACTCTAGCGAAAACAAGCACGAATCCGCTTCGGTCACTAAAGTTGCCAGCGTCGCATCCCAACAAGTGCGCGCTGGCAGCGGACATCAGCGGTGCCGAAAAGTCTTGGTTTGAGAGTGCTACTTAAGGAAGGGAAATGAATGAACAACGTGACCAATTCTTTCTGCACGAACTTGCTTCTGGACGCAACCAACGCTTACCGGCTGTGCGTTGACAACCATTGTCGCGCCTCAGAGACACTTATCGCACTGCTCTTAGCTCCATCCATTTCTTCATCCGCAAGCGCACTCGGTGAGGCGCAAGTTGCACTCGAAGCCGCATCTCGCGCACTGACTCGATCGCGCTTTCTTCTCGATTCGACTGTGGCGATGTTTGACACGCTAGCGACCGATCGACCGGACGATGCTGCCATACGGCTAACCGCATCTCTGGAGCGTCTCGCAGAGCACAATCCTGCTCGCCGCTGAGATGGCGCATGCCTGGACACACTGTAAGCACTAACAAAATGCGTCAGCAGTGAGGACTCTGAACGTGCATTTGGATGGGGTGAGAAGCACTACAGGCGGTGCTCACCCCATCCAAAGAGGACCTGTCCTTGTCTCTGTGCCCGCTCTTTTTTTGACGTCTTTTTTCGATTTTCGACATTTCAGGAGGCTTTACATACCGCATGCGCAATTACGCATTTCTTTTGCAGATAAGCGCGCCCACATATGCCTACAACCCACTTCTCCACACAATTACAAATGGCTATGTTATTCCTGCCCAGAAAAAAATTGAACAGAGTGCGGTCAGGAGCTCATATGATTCAAGACGCCGTTTTTCAAACTTACATTGAACTGGCAGGCAAAGCTTGCGATGCAGGACAACTGGCACTTGGCGAAAGAATGCTTGAGGCCGCGTTAGAAGAAACAAAGCGCCTTGACCATTCCCCATTTGAAGATGCCATTACCACACTGGCATACGTTCATTATCAGCGCGGAAAATTTAGAAAGGCTGAATTGGTTTTGCAAAGCGGTTTAAAGATGTATGAAAAAGTATTGGGCGTCAACAACATGCATGTCGCCGCTCTTATGCTGAACCTAGCCGAGTTGTATCTGAGTATAAAAAAGGATTCTTCAGCGCGAGTGATGTACGAGCGTTATATCAAGGTGATCGAATGCCTGCATGGATATGATCACACATTGCTGGAAAGACCATTGACTCAGCTTGCCTACATCAACACCAGACGTGGTCGATTTGAAACTGCACAGTTGTTCTATATGCGAGCTGTCAAAATCAGAAATCTGACCCACAATCGCGGCAGTGAATCATCGCTGGAATCGAAAGCCTAAAATGTACGGTGATAATGCCACCACTTTTTGCATTTTCGCATTCGCTGGTCCTATTAAAGCATATAGTTGCAACAACCTTTTTTGGTCTAAATCAAGTAAACGAGGGAGTTTCAAGGACAAGTGACCTAAGTGACCTACAGGCTTCTTGTGAGATCTCTTCGATCATACGCTCGTCGGTAAACTACTACTCACCTCGTAAATATTCCACAGGGCTTTGCGCTACTGTCCGCGATATCAAGATGCATTGAAGAGTTCGGTATGGGAAAATCGCTACATGACAGATTTATCAAAACATCCAACAAATCGGTTCTCAGGTCTTGCTGAAATTTACGCGAAAAGCAGGCCGAGCTATCCAGCTGAAGCAGTCAGCTATATTGTGGAAAGATGCCGGCTCAGCAAGGGCAGCACCTTAATCGATATCGGATCAGGAACAGGCATTTCGTCTCGTCTGTTTGCTTCGCAAGGCCTAACCGTCACTGGTATCGAACCAAATGACGACATGCGCACTCAAGCCGAGAGAGAAGATTCAGAAATTAAAACACTCACTTACAAGAAGGGCAGCGCCGAGAAGACTGGGGTCGAAAGCAGCGTGGCGGATGCTGTCTTATGCGCACAAGCCTTCCACTGGTTCGAACCGGCATCAGCGCTGGCAGAATTCAAACGGATTCTAAAACCGGGTGGTTGGGTCGTCCTGATTTGGAATGAACGTGATGAAAAAGACGCTTTCACAAAGTGCTACGGCGATCTTTTGCGCCAACTACCGGAAACAGCTTCTGTCGAAGTTCCCAGAGGACTCGCTGGACAAGCCCTGTTGGATTGCGAAGAATATCACGACAGGCAACTCAGACACTTCACCAACTCTCAAGTTATGGACGAAGAAGGGCTGATTGGACGCGCTTTCTCCGCGTCTTACGCTCCAAAGGATGAAGCTACAGCCAAAGAATTTACGACTTCACTGCGTAAGCTCTTCGCTCAATTTGCTAAGCAGGACAGAGTTTCATTGATTTACGAAACTTCGGTGTACTCGGCTAGCAAGTAATCTCTTTCATTGTGGCACAGCGCCGAAAGGGTTTATTTCAGACTCAACTTGCCAAGCGAAATCTTGGACAAACAACGTGGCAAGGCCCCAGTCATTGCATCCTGCTAGCATATTGATGTGAAGTCGCTCCTCAACCACAACACAGGCAGCCGCATTTTAGTGGCATTCTTACTCGCTAGCCTGAGCGCGAGTATTGTCATATCCGCTGCGTTTCCATCTGTCGAGCAAGAGAAATCCATAGCCCTCGAAAACCGTGCTTTGAAATATCTAACTGCCGATCAGCCTGAGCAGGCTGCTGCTGCGTTCAGCGCGGTTATCGGGTCGATCAATTACGAATCCGCCTGGAAAAAGTATGAAAGCATCGTTCCAACAGAACACAACGAGGGTCTCGATCAGTTATTTCGACTGGCTGAGGCTTACAACTGCCGCGGTATCGCATATGGTGAACTCAGCCGGAACAAAGAGGCGATGACAGATTTCAATCACGCTCTGTCTCTACATCCGCAATTTACCCAGTGTCTAACTAATCGTGGCATTCTCAACAGCAGAGAAGGCCGGTTGCAAGAGGCTCTAAAAGATCTGTCGTATGCGATCGAGCTCAACCCGCGCCTTGGGGACGGATATGAGGCGCGCGCCAATGTTTATACTAAGCTTCATGATTTTCGCCAGGCGGACAGGGACAAAAAAGCGTCCCAAGATCGCAAAAACAAGAGGGACCAACCGAACGTCAATAACCACGTTCGCAGCGATTGGGCTAAATTCAATCTAGCCAGGATGAACAAACTCATTGCAGCTAAACCAAGCGAGAGCATCTATTACTGTTACCGCGCCGATGCTGAGTTGACTTTGCACTTGTCGGAAGCCGCTCTTAGAGACGCTGAGCACTCGGGGCGGCTTAAAAGATCGAGCAATGCTTTTGCTTGCCGGGCGGTTGCACACGAGCAGCTCGGCGACATGGCCGGCGCTTTCGCTAACGTAAAAACAGCGTTGGAAATTGGACCGAAAAGGACAGGGTTGTACGAAATTCTATCCAGACTGGAAAGGAGTGCAGGACACACGCAAAAGGCAATAGAGGCGCGCACCGCGCAAATCAAGATCGCTCCAAAAAACAGCAGCTTTTACATATCGCGGGCAGATCTGCTCTATGCAACTGGTCAGTATCAGAAAGCTCTCGATGACTTCACACAGGCGCTGACGGTATCGAACGAAAAAGCCATTCCCTGTATCTATGGTTTAAGAGGACTATGTTATCTCAAATTGGGCAAGATACCACAGGCGATGGCAGAGGCCAACAAAACGCTGAAACTGGAGCCAAATTGTCACAGTGGATATCTGTGCCGCGGCCTGTGTTATAAGAAATTAGGAGAACTTGAAAAAGCGACAAAAGACTTCGAGCAAGCTTCAAAGATCAGCCCCGGTGAAACTGACACACTAAGAGCACAAGGTGAGATTGCTGCCATCGCCGGTGACTTTGAACAGTCAATTCAAGATCTACAAAATGCTCGCGAGATTGATGACCAGAGCCGAACGGCGGCAATTACCAAGCCCAAATCAGCTCTCAGCAAAAGAGATTTTCAAAAAGCAATATCAGATTACACAACTGTCATTAACGTCGATACTCTAAATAAAGATGCGATTTTTAATCGCGGTATTTTGTATCTGTGCGTCAACAATCCTAAAGACGCTCTTGATGATTTGAAGAGGTTTCTCAAAATTGCCAATTGGCAGGGGCAATCTTCCATTCATGCCGCTCTTCTGTGCAACATTGCCTATCGCAAGCTTTCTCGCGATAACGAGGCACGTTTGATTTTGCAGGAATGCAAAACAAAAGCCAAAACCGAAGGGCTTCCAATCGAGTTCTATTATTTAGCTGGCGAAATGTCCGCTAAAGACGCGTTGGGGAATGCGACCGACAACAATTCCGCCACTGTTGTGCGCTGTTTTGTCGCAATGGACTATGAATGCAAGGGAATGCGACAGAAAGCTATGGACCAGTATCGCTGGGTAATCGACAACGGCGAAAAAAACATGGATGAATATTCGCTGGCATTGAGCAGTATGCAGCGCCTGAAGGAACCCGGCAAGCAGCCAACGTCCGCGATCAACCCACGCTAGGTCAGGGTCCGCGATTGCCGTCTAAATCAATTGTCTCAAACCACGAAGGCCTGTGAAAAACGGATCTCTGCCATCTACAAATTTGGTGCGCTCTTTTCAGTATGTAAATACACGCTTCGGGTATAAAAGCCATGAATTTTGGATTTAACAAATCGCGCCATAACTTTGCCACGCATAGACATCTATCTTGTAACCACCCGAAACGCTTCTGGCGCTTGGGCTTACCAACAGTTATCGGCAACCAGAGAGGTCGTTCAAATGCCGGATCCGTTAGAAATTGCACGCTCGATCGAACATACGCCGACAGGTCACGACAAGCATGTTCACAACTTTTCAGACATCTATCAACAGCTCTCGCAGCTACAAACGCAAGATGGTGGACCTCACTCGGCTAGATTTCAACAAGACTTGCAGCAGATAAATGAAAAGTTGCACGATGATGGAGTCCTTCCTAACCTGCAACTCCAAGGCATTGATGGCGCCGGTCACATACTTACTAGAAACATCGCAGACAACAAAAACGTTGCCCAGAATGCTGAATCCGTGAACGACTTTGGCGGATTAGACACATCCAACGCGCGGCAAATGCGAGACCAGATGTTAGCTCGAGCACTTGGAGTTGACGTTTCCCGCAATGGAGATGGCTCCTACAACGTTGCCATGCCGGATGCGAACGCAGCCACCGGAAGTATTCTAAATACGGTCATGAAAGGCTTGCTCGGTGGAGGAAAAGGCGGTGCAGCTCCATTCGGAATGAACCCACTATTGGCTCAGGCTTGGACCGGCTGGGAAGAGAAACCCGAACAATAGTGAGTCATGAGAGGAAAACTCTCGAGGTATGGACGAAGAAGGGCTGATTGGACGCTCCTTCTCCGCGCCTTACGCTCCAAGGAAGTGCCACTACCGGCGGTGCCTAGCTGGGCAAATTTTTTTGGACAGTTGTTGTGTTGTGTTGAACGTGTTGAACGACAGAATGTTGTTGAACGACAGAATAGTGTGCCGGATATCCACTGAATACGCGACACGATGTCTTGCCGAAATGAAGATGATCCGTCTGATGTTTGAAGAATTGCGGAAGAATCAGCATGGGGCAAAAATGCCCCATGCCTTAGCTCTTGGAAGTAGTCACGCACGCATAACTAACTCAACTGAAAGATGTTACTGACGCTGAACGTCGACGACGAGTCCGCGAGAGGCGCCGGCAGCGAGAACGAGAGTGGCGACGCTGGGAACACCTTTGCTGTTCTGGAATTCGCCGCGACGGAGAACCTTGCCATCGGAGATAGCGGCGGCGTCGAGGTCGGCGGCAGCGCCCCACGAAAAGATGGGGCTCACGGTCGATTCGATATGCACGTCATCCACGATATTGGCGGAGACTTGGTCGCCTTCCTGAAGAAGGGCGGCGACGGCATCGAGAGTCTGGTCGATCGTGACGACTTCCGAGCCGATGCCACCATCGAGTCTGACCACGAAGACGACGCGTTGGACGTCCTTGGTGTTGATCAGGGGCGATTGCACGGGCACATGGCGGGGCTGCATGTATTCGGAACGACGAAGAATGACGCCGCAGCGTTCGATGGATTTGGCGCCGCCGGTGAAGTAAGCGGCCGAGCCGTATGAGGAGGCGGGAGTGGCGACGGGGGATTGAACATGGACGACGAGACCTTCGCTGGCGAGTACAAGCGAGGCGAAGCAGAGCGCACCGTTATTGTCCAGGAATAAGCCGCTACGGAGAACCCTGCCCTCGGAAATATCGAAGGACTCGAAGTCGGCGGCAGAGCCCCACGGGAAGATGGGATTCACGGTCGATTCGATGTGCAGGTCATCCACGATGGTGGCGGAGATCTGGTCGCCTTCCTGAATAAGGGCAGAGACTGCATCGAGGGTCTGGTCGATCGTGACCATTTCCGAACCGATGCCACCATCCAGCCTGACCACGAAGACGACGCGACGAACGGCCTTGGTATTGATCAGAGGCGACTGCACAGGAATATGGCGGGGTTGCGTATATTCGGAACGACGAAGAACAACGCCGCAGCGCTCGACATAATTGACTCCAGCGAGGACAGCCGAAGCGAAGATGGGGGCGAAGGCGGTGCGGGTGTTGAGAGCAGTGTTCGTCATAGCTTTTTTGATCCCTTGAAGCCTAGCGCAAACATGATTGTCTGCGAATAGCGTGTTTCTCTACGTTTCATCCATAGCTCTGCAAAACTAAACTTCCACCGAATGACATTTGTCACTGGGTTTGCTTCTCGATAGGAGGAATGGCTGGAAGATTTGGGTTGCGGCGGCTTGTGGAAAGAATTTGAGAGATACCCCTACCATGCCTTCTGCACAGAGCCAATGACAACCTTCTCTTTGCATAAGAATTAAAACTACACATTTTCAGCACGTTGTGAGGTTATGCCAGACGCTTACCAGCGGACCCATATTGGTATGGCACGTCCCTGGGATCGCCGGCACCCTACAGACATTCGGGGGAGAAGGAGAGACGCCGCGTCGAAAACCTGTCCATATTCACCTATGTTGGTATGGCTTGTGCAGAGTCACACTGGACGCTTGGTGCGGACCTATATTGGTATGGTTCGTCCTGTTTGAGAGCGCCCATGGACGTTTGGGACTGTTTCTAACGAGCGGCAACTTTTCCCGCTCAAATGCATCTTCTACTTTGGGCACGCGCTTAAGGGAACGGGACCATGCAGAAAATCAACATTACGAGTTTAGTTACCATGGTCAGCACTCTCTCACTGCTTGCGGTCGCTGGTCTCACGACCGGATTAACCGATCAAGCCAGAGCCCAAAACAAGCCATGGAATCAGCAAGACCAGCAGAAGCCTGCCCTTCCTCAAACGACCAAACTTCAACAGAATGACAATCTAGATCCTACGGTCAACCGCACACAAGCCATGCGCACCGAAGCAGAAACGGGCAGCATCGCCCCAATCACCGGCAAACCTGCCGCGGCACCGGTCACCCGAACGAGAAAATCAAACTCTAAAGTGCAACCTAAATCCGCCACCAAGAAAAAAATCTGGCACATGTACTAACTACTTGTTATGCAATCTCATTAATCTCGTTGAGCCAGGCGTCAAATGTTATATCCATTTCTTTCAGAAGAGCTTGGATTGTTTTGGATGACACGTCACTGTTCGGTTTGTATAGCCCCAGTCTAAAGCTAGGTCCAACTCCAAACCGCCGATCAATCACAACTTCCCCGTTCTTTTCCATTTGGACACTACAACCTAACCGTGAAAGAACACCGAACAATTTCTCCATGGGCAGCGTTTCTATGTCGGAAATGGGTTTGCAATTCTCATCACGAATACGTTCCAAATAATCATAGGCGGGTTCAAACCTGGCTCCTATGTCACCGGTGCCATCGTAAGAAAAGCCGGTAAGTGCCTTGAACAGATCCACTGGTATGTCGAAGATGAAGTCGCAGCAATCGAGCTCGCGTTTCCGTTGTTCGAAGATAGTGTGTTTTATTTGCGAGAACGGCTCAGGAGGGTCACCAACGACATTGAGGTGAGTCCGCCCTTCGTCCAAATCATGTCTCACGGACCATGTGTTCACACCATCTTTCCATCCTGATGCCATAGAAATATTTACGCGCTCGTCCACTTCCCCGGCAAACAACTCGGCGTTGGTTGACAGCTTGATCAGTTTCTCTTCGTCAAAAACTTTCCAGCTGTAATCGCAAATCAGATAGCCGCCGCTTTTAGTCAAAACTCCTTCAATAACTTTTCTTGAGAATGCTGGTCTTTCCTGTGACTGCGAAAGTTTTAGACCGAGTTCTTCCCAGATTTTTTCTTTTGATTTTCCTTGTACGACAAGATACGCCAGTGACGCCCCCATTGTTATCTCCTTTTGTGTAAATGCTCACCAGCGCCACCAGATTTCCGCTCCATCGTGTGTCGCTAAACCGCTTCTGCGAACGTCTTGCTTTGTTTGTCTTGGGTGTGTCAAGGCGTTGTCGTGTACTTGCCGAGGACGCGGTTAATTGATTGCATGAGCGCTTCGCGCTTGAGCAGATTAGAGCCGAAGTCATCGACAATCGGCGGCACTTGCTCTAATGGGAACTGCATCAGCATGTGCATCAGCTTAGCTCTGCGTTTTACCTCAGCGGTGATGTTCCAGACTAGCACAGGCTCGACAAGCTGATTGGTGACTTGGCTGAAATACAGCAACTGGTCATCGCGGACTAGTTGCACGATGTAGTCCCAGCCCCAATGAAATGAATCCGGATAACAGGAAAGAAAAGACAAAGTGTTGTCGATCACCCAGGCTGGATAATTGTCGATGTATGGTCCAAAATGGCGCAAATTTCTTGATGGATGCTGATACAGCGGGTCACCAAACTCGCTGCTTTGCACGCCGGATAGTGCCGGAATGTAGACGTTGTCGTAGTCAACCAACTTCAAACCGGATTGCGTGACGATGATATTTTTTGCGCTAATGTCACCGTGAGCGATACCACTCTGCATTAAAGCACGCATCATGGTCCGGAACTTAAACAGCAAAGCATCCGGTGCAGCCTTATCCCCCGCCTTCAGCCGATCCAAAACAAATACGTCCAACGTAGGACCGCTGATCCAATCCATTTTTAAAATCGGAAACCATTTGCCGCTTCCGTCCGTTATTCCCTCGCGCTGATACTCGAAATCTATGAAGTATGGTTTCGCCGCGCCAGTCGCCGCCTTCTTCAATTCGTAATAGCGAATTTCGCGGTCAGGCACATCACGCAGAAAACACTTGACGGCGATTTGACGCTGTCCTTTCAAGTGGAAGACCATGCCGAGCTTGCCGACAGCGTGTTCAAAGGTGTTTTGAGCACGTCGCAACTCGCGGTCTTTGAACACCATATTTGGTGTCTTAACGGCTTGTTCGAAATATTCAGGCTTGGGCCATACATTGCGAGCCCGCTCAGGAGCCTCAGAATCCGTCCACTCAGCGCTGGTCACACGCGTCGATAGCAAAGACACAGGATCGGGTAAAGTCGGCATATCTTTGAGCGGCGTCACCTCCTGACTGAGTGGTGGCACACCGTCCGGTCCGCATTGCAGAAGAGAGCGCAAGACACGCGCCATGTGCTGAATTTCGGGGGATGCGTGATGTTCAAGCACAGCGAAAGCGTAGGATCTGTAGGGGTTAGCAAAATCAGTTTGTCGAAAAAGCAAACATTCATCTCCGCCGACCAGCTGTCGCCAAAGTCCTTTGTCAATACTGAGCATGAGGAGAGATGAATAAATAACCCACGCTGAGAAGTTATCTAAATAGGGTCCGAAATGTTCAGCAGAACGCAAGGGGTGTTGATAATTTGGATGTCCAAGCTCGGTAGCTTTATTTCCGCGAAAATCCGGAACGTACATTCCATCATAATCGACGAGCTTAATGCCGGTTGGCACCACAATGATATTGCCGTGTTGTAGATCACCGTGAGCTAATCCCTTTCTATTTAAGGCAAGCACCAGCTGCTTAAATCGCTCTGCCAAAAGCTGCATTGTCTGCGGATTGCCAATGTATTCGTTAACAAATTGCTCTAAACTTTTTCCCTCCAACCATTCCATTTTTAGAATTGGAAACCAACCCATAGGCAATTTGATGCCTTGGGGAATGTATTGAAAACCAGCTGTGTAAGCGGTTCCACTCGGTGGCAAATACTTGCTGAGGATCTGATAACGCTTATGTTGGTCGGCAACATCACGCAAAAAACAACGAACGGCCCAATCATGTGACTGGCAGCGCACCCGATACACACTGGCAAAAGCACCGGTAATCGGTCTTGGCAATCCGAGTGGGCTGAGGTCGGGTTGACCTGTGCGAAGCTCAGCATCTTCAAAACTGAACGCGGGCATTTGAATCGCTTCGTTATAGTCTTGCGGTGTCGGCCATGTTGTCATGACGAGCAGCTTTGCGGAGCCGCGCGTGACGGCGAGTGGCTTTGCTGCATTTTGCCTAGTCCTGTAAAGGGCATGCCTTTCCTCAAATCTATTTGGGGCTCGAATCGCTGCAATCGCATATTATCCACCAAACTTGTCAAGCAAACCAAGATTCCACCGATATACGATAATGATTAGGTTCAGGACATAGGCGCTCCTCGGATAGAGTGCGTTAGGCCTATCCTTGGACAGGTAAAACTCGGATTACTAGAGCGACAAAAAAGTATGCCATACGTTGCGGAAATAAGCCGATCAAATCCTTCCTGCTTCCTCTTTCTAATCGATCAATCCGGCTCAATGAGAGAGCCTTTTGGTGCGTCAGCGACGAATAAAAACAAAGCAAACGGCGTGGCGGACGCGATCAACAGGCTATTGCAAAACCTGGTAATAAAGTGCGCCAAGTCTGAAGGGATTCGAGATTACTACTACGTAGGCGTGATCGGTTACGGTGGCAAAGGCGTCGCACCTGCCTTTAGCGGCGCTTTGAACGGACGCGAACTAGTTCCGATCAGCGAAATCGGCAACAACCCTGCCCGCGTCGAACAGCGCAGCAAGAAAATGGAAGATGGCATGGGCGGCATTATCGAGCAGTCTGTGAAATTCCCAATCTGGTTTGATCCGCTGGCAGAAGGCGGTACGCCCATGTGCGGTGCCCTCAACAAGGGCACAAACATTCTCGTCAAATGGTTGACAACGCATCCCAACTGCTTCCCACCTATTGTGATTAACATCTCCGACGGTGAATCAACCGATGGCGATCCGTTCCAATTGGCTTCTGATCTGATGTCGCTCACTAGCACCGACGGTGAAGTGCTTCTCTTCAATTTACATATTTCGTCCTCAAGTCACGCGCCCGTTGAGTTCCCAGAGGCCGAAGACGACCTTCCAGATGACCACGCCAAAATGCTTTTCAATATGTCCAGCCACTTGCCCGAGTACATGCGCCGCATTATCGGCAGCGAAGGTTTGGATGTTTCGTTCAACACACGCGGTTTCGTCTTCAATGCAGATTTGGTGTCAGTGATCCGATTCCTCGATATCGGTACGCGACCAAGCAATTTGCGCTAATGCAGTATTAGCTATGCATGTGACAGGCACAATGCTCTGGTTGCCCAAGGATGGCAACACGCCAGATGAGTACGAAGACGCCGCTCACCCCAGTGATGCAATTGATGATGCGGATTGCGAATCATTTCGATGTGCCGTCGCCGATGGTGCCACGGAAACAAGCTTTTCCAGATTGTGGGCGGGTTTACTCGTGCGCGGTTATGTAGACGAAGAACCCTTGGAATTAACACGAAAAAAATGGCACGAAGAAATTCCCACAGAAGATCTGCCCTGGTACGCCGAAGAGAAAGCAAGCGCAGGCGCATATGCAGCGCTTGTCGGGTTAGCGGTTAGTGGAGATGGCAGATGGGATTGCGAAGCAGTCGGCGACAGTTGTCTGCTTCAAACAAGAGACGACAAGATCATTCTTTCCTTTCCGCTTACGACCCCCGACCAATTTAACAATCGTCCCGCGCTTATCTGCAGCAAAGCCAATCCCGCCACTGACGTCGAGTTCCTCAAACTCTCAGGCAACTGGCAAAGCGGCGACAAATTCCTTCTCTTAACGGATGCAATTGCACGCTGGATCTTGAGTGGAGCGGAGGTGGAAGTTAATCAATTGTGGAGTCTTGAAAACGAAACTGAACTGCGCGCGTTTGTTAGCGAACAACGGGCATTAATCGACGCAGATGGACGGCCAAAGCTGCACAATGACGATCTGACCATTCTAAGATTAGAAATTAGATGAACTGCAAAGAGTTGGATATAGACGGCAAGTTGAATATACTGTGCGTACCCAAAATGTGGCTTGTGTTTTGTTGCGGCTGTCTTGTTGAGGTTATATGGCATACCGGCTAGAAAACATCGAAGATGTCTACAAACAAAATCATCGGACGATGTGCATTCCTCGACTTGAACAGCGGCACGGACTGCTAGCCGGTGAGGCAGTGCGGGTTGGTTTCCTACCCGAGTCGGCCAATGGTGTCGAGGCAGATCGAGTCTGGGTGCGTGTTGAATTGGTGCGCGAAGGCGGTCGCTACATCGGTGTGCTGCTTGAAAAACCTGAGTCAATTGCCAACTTAAATGCCGGTTTTCGGGTCGAATTCGCCGCTGAAAATGTGTCCGAAATCTTTGTTGATGAAGGTGACTACCGCTGGTTCGATGATACGAAATTGGCGATGGTCAGCAGTCATATGTTCGAAGAAAACTCATGGCCAGGTAGAGTGATGCGCATTCCGCCGGCTGAAGAAAAGTACAGCGGATGGCTGATTCTAAAAGGCGATGAAGACCGGCTGTTCATGAGAGATTTTGACAATTTTCATGGTTTCACACTGGCCGATTGTGTCGACAAATGCCCGCCGCTGAAAACGGTACTCTATATGCCGATTGGCGCGGACTATATTTGGGATGAAGAGAATTCGGAATATCGCGTCAACAAATAAGCTAGTCGACCGTGCCGTTTAGACTTCTCAGCTTAGCTTTCAATTCTTCAGGATGTCTAGTGACGAAGAAAACTTCCTGCACAGCTGTAGTGCTTTTGGCCAGAACTTTTATGCCTGAGCTGGTCGGGTATTTCACTTCCAAGCGCAAACCCGACCCTGATCCTTTCGCCGGTTTTATCTCACCTGGAATCACTGAGACAATTTCTTCCCATGGTTCAATGCGCTCAAGCAAATCTTGCAATCCGTCAATCATGCCGTGTTCGTATTTGATTTTAGAGTTGCCTTTTCGATACTTCATTTGATCGATGATAACATGCCACCAGTTTTGGTGCTCTCAAATGTTCAACTAAAACATATAGTATTTAGAATTTCAAACCGCCTCATAACGTTAGTTCAG
>PLZS01000086.1 GCA_003153555.1 Candidatus Melainabacteria bacterium
CTTGTGTAATCCAACACTTGGAGATTTCGACGTTGCTTTGTCCTAGCGCGCGTTCGATGATTGCCGTCGCCTGTTGGCAAAGATCTTGTGCCTTGACATAACGACCTTCGTCTCTACAGACCAAAGCCAAGTCAAGCAGTGCTTTCCCGTAGTCTGGATGCTCTTTTGTCAAAGTCACTTCACGAATCTTGCGAACCTGTTGAAAAGTTTTTCTTGCTTCACTGTATCGGCTCTCCTTTCGATACAATTCACCAAGGGGCTCGAGCACTGTAGCGACGGCCTCGTGCTCGAATCCAAGCAAAGCTTGGACGCCAAGCAAAGTTGCTTTGTACAGTGCTTCGGCCTGCTTGTAATTGCCCTTCTCATTCAGTATTTGGGCCATGTTGAATGCGGAGTAAGCATATAGCCAATTTTGTTTGGATTGAGGCGTGTTGAATAACAATAGAGTTTTGTCGTTTATACTCTTCGCGTCGCTCAACTTTCCCCACTTGAGGTACAGTCTCGTCAAACCATTGAGAGGTAGAGCCAGAGCCGTGCCATTTGGTCCTACCTTCTTGGTCGCGATTGCGAGCGAATTGTTGAGAATTTGTTCGCACTCTGGAAATCGACTCTGGTCAAGATAAACCACAGACAGATCGCTCATCATAGTTGGCACCAGATCGCTGGCCCGTTGTTTGCTCGCCTGGTATTTCTTGTTGAGGTGCTTCTGGTCTTCTTGTTCGGCTTCGTCAATGGCTTTTTTGAAGAGTGCCTCGGCCTCTTTAAACCTTCCAGACGACCTGTAAGCTTCGGCCAGACCAAGTGAAATCTGTGCCTTTTGGTAACTCGTTTTGGCGCCCAACTGTTGTGCTTGTTCAAAAAGTTGAACAGCTTCTTTATAACGACCGTGCTGGTAGTTAGTCTGAGCGGCGGCGATCAGGGTTTCCATTTGCAGCGGTTGAGCACTAGAAGCGCTGGGCGCGGCAGAGCTCTCAGCAGCAGAGGGCTGATCACTCTGTGAAACTGCCGCGTAACTTGGCTCTCGCATGAGTGCGAATGAAAGTCCAAGTACGGCTGCCAGTAAGCGGTTTGATCTCATTGAGAACCTGCTTGCGAGTGATCTTGATGATAGAAAGAAGATCTTAGCGCGACATTAGGTAACTGTGTGAATTTTCTCTTTATATGTCCAGATTTTCATTCACGATAAATGTCAGGTCTATCCTCAATTACGGAAAGCTTACAGATCCAACAGGCGAATTGAATTTCTGGTGGCACCGCCATCTCTCCTGCAGCTCAGCGCGCTAGATTTATCAATTTATGCGCAGGAATACGACTGTGCAATTCAACGGTGCCTTACCCAAAGCAATGCTTATTCTAAGAGTATATTGGCTGAGGGACAACCATGAACCTTTTCGAGAAATTGGCATTGCTCGTTTGCATCGGTGCGACAAGCGTCTCTGGTGCAGAGGCATCTTTTGACGAAATCGAAAAGCTTGATCAGCTAATTGCGTTCAGACCGTCAAGCGAACTCTACTTTTCTCGAGCCACAGAGCATAGCGAACGACATGAGCACGCTAAAGCGCTTGTTGACTTAGATTACGCATTACAGCTTAAGCCTGACGATTACCGGTATTTAATTGCAAAAGCATTCGAACTAAATCGATTGGCCCGATTCGCGGAATCGGATCAAGTTCGCAGCGTAGCCATCTCTAAGGTTGGTGCTAAAGAACACAGAAGTTGGACAGTGTTGGTTCTGCAAGCGTGCAATGCCAGGCGAATTCGCCTAAAGAAATAGAATTTTCGAGAGTCATTTCGCGTTCGGTGGTCAGCATCAATAAGGATTCCACGAGCAAATGAGAGAGACCATTCATGACTCGGTTGAAGAAAACAAATAAAAAGTTCCATCTCAATTCCGACGCTAGTAATTCACCATCTGGATAAGAAGACGTGAGCACCAAATATAGTGGCGAAGAAATGCCGGACCAAGAACTAGGAAATACCCGCCGACGTCAATGCTCAAAATTTCGACGACAAAGCAAATAAAAAGTCTAAGACTATTGTCGATGGTCTAAAAGTGGGTGAATTGGGCAAAATTCAAAGCGCGCGCGACATAAACCTGTTTCAAGTCGAGCCATTGGCGAGAAATGAAATGCAGGCTGCGGGTGCGCCGGGTGCGCCTCTTCTGCGCGCGAAAATGGTGATGATGGATCAGCGCATGGCTGTCATCCGTGAATACGCACATCAAGTGCGTCCAGGTCGTAAACCAAACGATCGTCTCGACTTCGCCGAAACACTTTATTGGAACACCGGTGTCAAAACCGATCCCAAGACCGGCAAAGCTTCTGTAAGCTTTGGACTCAACGATAGCGTCACCACATTCAGAGTCTTCGCCGACGGCTTCACTGGCGATGGCGCCATCGGTGCAGCAAACGTTGGAGTCGAAGCCGTTCAACCATTTTATGTAGAAGCGAAGATGCCACTTGAGGTCACCGACGGTGACCATGTTCTGCTGCCAATTAGTCTCGTTAACGCGACTGCGAAGAACTTTGCTGACGTTAATCTGAACGTAGCTTTGGCGGACGTTTATAAACTTCCAGCAATGCAGAAGAACAACACTGGTATTAAGGCCGGTGAGCGCGTGCGATGGATTCAACCGATTGATATCGGCAGCGGCAACGGTCTCAAAGAAATAACTTTGAGCGCCAAAACAGGACTGTACGAAGACAAAGTCGCTCGTAAACTATCGATCAAACCAAAGGGCTTTCCAATTGAAACCGCTTTCGGTGGCGTGCTCGAACCCGGCAAGCCTGTAGTTCATATAATCACCATACCTGGTGGCGTCATAGCCGGTAGCTTGGAGTCAAACACCGCCGTGTATCCGACACCATTAGCGAATCTGTCTGAAGCGCTAGAGCGGATGATTCAAGATCCAAACGGATGCTTCGAGCAGACAAGCTCGACAAGCTATCCATTGACCATGGCGCAACAATACTTTCTCTCACACAGCAACGTCGATCCGAAGTTAGTTGAAAAATCACGAGCTAAATTGGATGACGGTTACAAGAAACTAGTTGGATTCTGGTGCCCTGACCGTGGCTACGAGTGGTTCGGTCAAGATCCAGGCCACGAGGCGCTAACTGCTTTCGGATTACTTCACTTTACAGACATGCAAAAAGTACGCGATGTTGATCAAAATATGATCAGCACCACAAGAGCATGGTTACTGAAGCAAAAAGATGGACAGGGCGGCTTCACGAGAAAGCGCCGCGCTCTGCACACCTGGATTGAGGACAAAGACTGCTCCAATGCTTACATCTTGTGGGCACTGCTGGAGTGTGGCCAACCCGCTTCTGACTTGAAGCCAGAGCTTGACTCAATCAAGAAAGCAGCTGCCAGCAGTCAAAACAACTACGTGGTGGCACTCGCTGCCAACGCTCTCTATTTATCGGGCGACAAAGTCACAGCGAAAAACCTCATGGATCGTTTAGCCGCCAAGCAGAAAACCGATGGTAGCGTAAACGGTGTCACGAGTTCGATTGTCGGCAGTGAAGGCGAATCACTCGAAGTCGAAGGCACAGCCTTTGCTACTCTGGCATGGTTACGAGATCCGGCATACACGAACAACGTAGAGAAGAGCATAAAATTCCTGGCAGATTCATGCAAGTCAGGACGGTATGGCTCCACTCAAGCAACAGTTCTCGCGCTGCGTGCCATCGTCAACTACGACAAACAACGAGCCCGCCCCAAGGCGCCAGGAAAAATTCTGTGCATCGCTGACTACCGGCACGCACAAAGTGGAACTGAGCATGAAAGACGGAAGCCCCATGCCTTATTCAATTTCGGCAAAATACAACGCTCTCGTTCCCGCTTCTGCCAAAGAATGCAAACTAGACCTAGTCTCAAAAATGGCTCAAAATAAGGTTTTGGAAGGTGCTTCGACAGAAGCGAACGTGACAGTCGTGAACAAGTCAAAAGATGTGGTGCCAAATCCCGTAGCAATAATTGGTTTACCCGGCGGGTTAGAACCTCGTCACGCGCAATTAAAAGAGCTTGTCAATAAAGGCAAAATCGATGCCTACGAAGTGCGCGGTCGCGAGGTTGTACTCTACTGGCGCACGTTGCCTGGCGATGCGAAAGTGGACGTTCCACTTAGCCTAATCGCCGCGGTACCAGGCTCTTTCACCGGACCTGCAAGTCGCACCTATCTCTATTACACAGACGAACACAAACAGTGGGTGGATGGTCTAAAAGTAGAGATTGCGGCAAAATGATGACCCCGCCTACTTTTGTCATGTTGTATAAGTAGAAACTAGACATTCCTGAGCCAGTTGACCTTTCCGACAGCGCAAAACTTTCTGTGCGGAAATTGCTTCGGAACAAGAAAAAAATGATCTTTCTTCATCGGATGTCATGCTGGTCGATTTACGCCATTCTTCAAATTAATGCAATTGTACGAGATGCTCAGTTTTCTTCAAGCCAATCCAGCGCACCACTCGTTTTTCCCAGGCACCACTGGCGATGACGTTTTCGAGAAATTGGCAAACAGCCGGCTTATTAAGCTTGTCCAATCGGACTATAAGTGGTAAAATATTACCGGTTAAGCTGCTAAATAGGTGATAACCGGCATAATGTTGACTTTTGATCTGTCGTCGACCGATGAGATCGCTCGGGAATTTGGTACTAGGCTTCGGGCTCATCGACTTGCTCAGAACCTACAGCAAAACGAGCTAGCCGCCCGTGCGGGCGTCTCCGAACGAGCACTACGCAACTTTGAGCGTTCGGGGCGCGCTTCCTTCGACCTGTTCTTGCGCGTAGCAATGGCGCTCGGTCTCGTCGAATCTATGTCGAACTTGTTTGAGCTTAAGCCGAAATCTATCAAGGCTATGGAGCGGGCTAGTCTAAAGCGCCAACGAGCATCGCGGCGAGTATCCCGATGAAGAAGTTGAACGTGATCTACACGGGCTGGGGAGAGCGATTTGACTTGGGAGTGCTGGCCGAAGACGGCAGAGAACTTCTCTTCGAGTACTCACCACAAGCTCTAGAGCGCGGTCTAGAGCTCTCTCCCTTGAAACTACCGCTAAGTGCGAAATCTTTCGGCGATTTTCCGGAACATCAGCATCGATTACCGGGAATGGTAAATGATGCATTGCCCGATGGCTGGGGACTGCTGTTGAGGAACAGGTTCTTTCGGAAGCAGGGAAGGAGCCCGGATCAGGTCTCTCCGCTGGATCGGCTGGCATTCATTGGAGACAAAGCGATGGGCGCCCTCGTTTTCGAGCCAGCCGAGAGCGAGGCATTGACGCCAGCGGACGTGCAATTGTTGGAACTCGCTCGGGACGTTCGCCAGGTGATGGTTGGTGAGAGCGAGGTCCTATTGCGCAAACTTGTATTGATGGGTGGTTCGCCGCAAGGTGCTCGACCCAAGGTCTTGGTGAATTTTGATCGAAATGATAATCGCATGTCCAATTCGGACGAAGGCGCCGGCACTCCTATGCTGGTGAAATTTCCTGCACAGCATGAGCACAAGGAGGTGTGCGCTGTGGAAGCAATGTACGGTCGGATTGCTAGTGCGAGTGGAATTCGGGTTCCTGTCATGGAATATTTTGATCTCAATCAGGAGCTTTCAGCATTTGGTATCGAACGTTTCGACCGATCGGAGTGCATGCGCGTACCGATGCACACCGCCGCCGGTGCAGCGCATGTGGATTACCGAATTCCGCAGCTCCATTACACTGCTCTTTTGCGGCTGACTCAGTTCATGACTCGAGATATCCGTGAGGTGCTACAAGCGTTCGAACGATGCGTATTCAATGTAATTTTCAACAACCGGGATGACCACTCGAAAAACTTCTCCTTCGTCATGGGAAAAGATGGTCGATGGATGTTTTCACCGGCCTATGATTTGACATTCAGCGAAGGACCGAATGGTGAACACCAGATGGACATATGCGGCGAAGCACGCACTCCAGCACGCAAACATTTACTGCAACTGGCAAATGAGACTGGTATCGCGGAACGAACAGCAGTTCAATCAATCGATCGAATTGCCACAGTCGCTGAGCAATTCACTGACTTTGTTGGTGATCTGCCGATCAGGACTGAAACGCTGAAATTGATTGAGAAAGCGGTGAAGTCAAATCGTGCCCGCATGGTTTAATTAATCGGATAGGGAGGTAAATCCAGCTGAAGTACACTCAGTTCAACAAATTTTGTGGAGCACTTCCTGGCACCACTTATGTAATGCAATGGGGTGGATGCCACGTATGGAAAGTCGCAGGCAAGGTTTTTGCCATCGGTGGATGGGAAGGCGATCAGGAGGCGTACACGATAAAAGTTAGTCCATGGGCCTTTGAAGTGCTGCAGGACCAACCAGGCTTGCGTCCAGCACCATATCTAGCCTCGAGGGGCTTCACCTGGATACAACATTACGACAAACCAGGATTAAGCGACAAGCAGCTTAAACAATATCTTCTTCAGTCTTACGAAATAGTTCTGGAAGGAGTATCTAAAAAAAAGCGTCGTGAGTTGGGATTGCTCAGATAGCGGAAATGCTTACTTCATTCGAAAAGGAGCGATTCCTCTTCGCAATGTCGCTCGGCACGGCTCCAAGAAAAGGCTAGGCTTTTCCCCCTAGAGGATTCAGCCAGTTCAGACTACGATCGCTGAAACTACTGATCATAGCGAGGAGTTTCAGTCATGCGCCTAATAATTGCTCTTGCCTGCGCAGCATTGTCCTTCCTGATGTTCGCAGAAGTGGCGTCGGCGAACGAAGCAACGCGCACCTCGGTATGTATCAGAATAAATCGAGCGGGCGAACTAGTTTCAGCGAAGGTGTATCGTTCTGGAATTTCCTTTCATGGTCAGCACGCACTAGAAGCCATCGGACGAGCTGGTCCGTTTCCGCCTTTGCCGGAAGGGTCACCCGAGTATGTTGATTTTCACTACGATGTGGTTCTCGGTTGCACGGGATGGATTATGAGTGACGAGATGCACTTGTGCAAGAAAGTTCATAGCGATCGGAATTAATCAACTTTGATTATTAAAGTTACTGATAGGTGCCACCAAGGTTGGTGTATTCTTTCACGGCGTCGACCATGAGTCTGTGCCCTTCACCCCAATGTTCGGCAATGAGAGCCATCTCTTCTTCCTTGAACACTCTGGACTGCTCCAAATTTTCAAGTTTTGCATAATATTTGCTGATCATCGAAAGCGTGTTGATCGTACTCAAAGGATGCTTCGCGCCGTGTTCGCTGGCACGAACTTCCGGCAGAGTGGAGAGTAAGAGATCGAGCAAGAATTGGTGCCTCTCGGCAAGTTCAAGAGGCAGTGGCGGCTTTGCTTCGGGCAGCGATAGTGTCGCGTAGAACTGCTTCAATGTCTTGTCGACGTCTTCCGCTGGCTGATCTGGTGGCGGTTTGCTGCCCACCATCGCGTGGAGCGTGGCAATGGCATTGTGGGCTGGACTGACAATTCCGAGGGACTGTTCTATCGATCGCGCCTTTGCGTCAAGCGCGTTGGTGATCACCTGATCATCACAACACATTGCTAGAGACCGTAGACTATCTGCCACTTCAGCATTATTTTCGCCGAGGTCGGTTTTTCTGATCAGAAGTGCACGCTCGTGGTGTGCCCTTGCAGAATGACGGTTCTCCTGCACATATCTGGTTCCCAATCGAGCCTGTGCATCTGCGGCGAATAAGCTATGGGCACCATATATGGTTTCGACTTGCGCCGCGAGCTGCTCCATTGCGCGCGATACAGAGCTGCCTGCGGTGGCAGACAGGGAGAATAAGCATGCTAACTCAGGAGATTTAGCCATGCGTTGGAATGCACCAGGGTTGATTCCAGATATTTTCTTCGTGGACTGGGGATTCTTCTCTCGTAGAGCTTTCGCTTCGGCATCGCGCCCGCTCTGCTCCAATATGATGACGAGATTGTCGACGCAGGAGCGTTTTGTTTCATGCATGAGAAATCGCATACGTGAGCGCTCAAGCGCCTCTTTGTATAGAGCTTCGGCTTCAGCGTTCCGGCCTTGGCGCTGATGCGCAAAAGCCAATCTTTCCATTGTAGCTGCGATTCTCGTGTCATCGTCACCAAGCTGTCGTGCCAGGACTAAGGCTTGTTGGAGGATGTTTTCAGCTTTAGCAAATTGCTCTTGGTCGAGAAGTATTTTGCCCTGTTCGAGCAATGTTTCCCAGGTCTGGGCAATTTGCAGTGGTGAATCAGCCATTTGTTTTAACTCGCCAGTTTGTGCTGAAGTTCCTCCGACGCGATCGACTGATTATATATCGTTTCGTAAATTTTTGATTGATAACCCAGAAATCGGTGCATGCACCACAAGCACTGCAACTCATTTTCGTCACTCGATGGTATTTCATTCGCGTCCAATATTTTGCACGAGAGGCTTATCCAAAGTAAGTGTAAGATCCACATCGGATTCTGCTGGAGGCAGCAGAAAGGAGGAAAGCTTGACTGCTCTTAACGCCATTTCGTCAGCAAGCGCTACGCCGGATGAGCGCCCAATCCTAAGGTTTGAGACGCTGCCGTCCTTATCGATTTTAAAGGCAACCGTAACCTTTTCTTGTTCATGACCTTGCGGTGGATACCAGTTTTTTTTGACCCTTCGCATTGCGTCTGCCGTGTATGGTCCGTAATCATATGGTACCGGCGCTGACGAAATTACATCACCATTGCGATTTAACAGTGAGGCAAGACAGCCACCATTAGGGGTGTCTTCGAATGAGAATTCAACATCTATATAGTCGGAACCGTCAGCTCGCTCTCTTGTCGGTAGCGGCGCAAAAGAGACAATTTTCATTGCTTGCAGTGCGTTTTTATCGGATGTTTCGACGCCTGAGGAGTGTTGCAATTTTAATTTCGAAACGGTGCCTTTTTGTGAGATTCTGAATCGAGCAACGATTCGGTCATGCTCATGATATTGCAGCGGTCGCCAAAACACTTTAATCCGTTTTTCAACATACTCCAAATACGGTCTGTATCCCCGCTCTAGTGCTGCCTCAGCTCTCGGATTGCGACGTATGGGCACTGCATCTTCTTTGCAAAATACATGTGGTATGTGTACGACCAGACCAAAGAGGAAAAGACCTATGATTCCAAATCCAAACGCGCCTCGGTGCTTATAACTTATCAACAGCGATAATCTCCGGCGCGAAAGGCATGGTGGATGCATCCTTTTGGAATCAGCCAAAATTAGATGATATCCAATAGCTTAGCGCATCCGTGGATAGTCATCGATATTCTACAGTGTTGACGGCGACTTGAAATCGCGACTGATTGGGTGGAATGCGCAGCTCACGTCCGAAATCATATCGTCGTTGGTAGAATAGGGTAATATGACTAAAAAATTCCTTTTGTCTATAGCGTTGGCTGGTGTCATAGGCACCGGTGGTGGCAGTTTTATGTATGGTGCTGAAAATACAAAGCAAGGATCACCAGAACCACAAGTTCTGGTTTCAGCGATATCTGGCGATAACATTTGATGATGGTGTGGCAGGAGAGCGACCGGGCAAAGGTCAACGGTTAGATTTCAGAATGTTCGCTTGAGTGTCCGTTGTAATGATGTGGTAGCGCCGCTGGTGCCGCCAGCGAAGCGTATTCCTTCCAGTCGTCGATTCGATCAGGCAGATGAGATGCTGGCTAAATTAGGAGATTGGGCTGCTCGAGTCGCAGGAAGACTTGTCATACGAGAACACGATCGACAGCGAGGACATATTTTCGATTCACGAGCAGCTTTTGGGTAAATCACTTCGCTCCTGCATCGCACAACATTCTTCAGAACAGACCGCGCTTGATCTCAATCGATGTGGATTGAGCTTCTGGCGCAAACTCGAGCCGCGGCGCGTGGCAGTGACCGGCACTGGACTTGTAGGAGACTCTAATATGGGAACGCCATATTGGGCGTTGCTTGGTCAAGGTAAAACCAGAGAAAGTCTCGTGCGTTCGGAGGAGGATTATCGCTTTTCGATTAGCAGGCAGCTGGTAGCTCGCGCCGTCAGAGCACTCACGGTAGGCGATCGCGGATGGAAGGGCGCGCCATGTGAGGGTCCGGTCGCGTAAAGAAGGCGGAAAACACTTATGTATTTGCCACCAGGATCCAAGCATCAGAAGGCGCAACGGGCCGGAAAGCTCAAGGAATTACTGAGAGTGTTTTGAAGAAACTCAGCATTCTTTGATTCTGCGCACAGCGCAAATCTCTGCCGTCATTCAGAGATCATTTCAAGGTAATTGCGGCGGTCATTTGCAAGCCGTTGCTCACGCTCAGCAATTTTTTTGTTAATGTCAGCAACCTGTGCTTCCGTTTCATCCGCCTGAGCAATTCTGTTAGTGCGCCGCAGAAGCTTCGCTAACTCTGTCTTGATGTTCGCCTCTGTTTCAGAAGGACTCGGTTCGGCCGGGCGAAAGTCTCTGTCAAATTTTTCTTGAAAGTGCCGGTCCATTTCAAGTGCTCTCATGAAGTAGTTCTCTGCTTCGTCGTAGCGTTCCAAGTGAGTGAGGAACTGTGCGTAGTGAAAGCAAGCCATTCCGACCGGAAGGTATTCTTTCCCCTCGTATAGCTCGCTAAGTTCTTCTGCTACAGAAATTGCTTGCAGGTGTGTGTCAGCGGCAATGTCATGCTTGTCTTGCAATTGCTGAATATCTGCCAGCTGTGAAAGCAACGCAGAGCGGGCACCGACCTCATTGACTGCGTCTCCCAGTTTCGCAAGTGCATTCTCAAGCGAACGGCATGCCCTGTCAAAATCGCCTGCTTTGCTTGCGTCAGCTGCATCTATCCGAAGTTTTGCAATCTCCATACCAGGACCAATTACTTTGTTTAGTCTCGACTGTTGTGACTCCATAAACTTCTTAATTTCTGGAGACGAGGCTTGCTCAATCATTTTCGACTGCCGTTCTTGGAGCCTCTTTAGACGCGCTTCTGTTTGCTCAATACGTTTTTGGGGATCTATTTCAGCGTTTTCTGAAATGCGATTGAGCATAGATTGTGTGTCTTTCTCTGAGTCTATCGATAGCTGACGCATGTGCTCTGGCAGCAGGGACAAGCGAAGTGCAGTGGCTTCTTCTTTCAATCTGTGGTGGTTTTCATATTCTTTTCGTACAAGATAAACCTGCGCCAGTCCGTCGATCATGCGGTGCTTGTACAACTGAAGATGCTCACAATTCATCAATCTTCGCAGTCCGTGTTTGTAGACGATCTCAGCTTCGATGTCTTTCTCACTCTCCGAGCAGGCGGAACCAAGATTCAAGAGGTCATTCATCTCATTTTCTTCGAACGTTCTTTGGGTTTTCAGATGTAGCTCCAGCATTTTCCTACGCCATCGGGATATCGGAAAGTCGTTTGGATTGATGCACTGGCGTGCAATTTCCATCTCGATTGTTGCGGAAGTTATTTTGTATGACGCCAATATCTCTGCCGGTAACGAAGGCAGCGATTCTGCTTGTAGTCGAGCGGATTCCCATAACATAACCGCTGTAAGCAATTCTGGATCCAATGGCTGCATCAGTGTGCGCCAGGACAATTGGCTTGGTGGCTCCGTTCCGTTAGATTCACAGAATCGGCAGCATTCAGCAGTAGTTAAGATAAATTCTTGGCAGAAATTGCATCGGTTACCGACAGATTGTTCCGTCAATCGTCGTTCGGCTTCGTTGATGATAATCGCAGGTGTCATCTCAAGAAGGAGCAACCGCGGCTCTTTGCACAAGTGTTGTAAGTCTTCTCCACATGCTTGCAAGTGAAGCAAGATGTCTTGAAGTAGACCAGCTAGTCTAGGTTCCGGTGGAAGCTCGTCGCAAATACTTGCAGCTCGACGGAGGGATTTTCGTGCTGAGTAGCTAACGTCGGACTCATTGAGGGCATGTGCAGCAGCAATGTCCGCCTGCCGAAAACGTTCTTGCAGCCCAGGCGCGCACCTCAAGACCAGATCATCAAAGTCTGGCAGCCAGCATGCCGCACCATCAATTATCGTTGCAGGTTCTACTTTCCTTTCTTTGCATAGGAATTTACTTGCGATATGCTTGTGGCAGAATCGGCACCATGAGGACTGTCTGCGGATGTTCGCACCGCATTGCCCGCACCATTGGTGAGTGGCTTCCGAAAATTCGAATTGCATGGACACTCCTTTTGGCGAGCCAACACCTTATTCCACGACCCCTACCTTGCGAACCATTGTCCATGCGGTCACACCGTCAAATGGTGGATGGGTCGACGATGACTTTGAAAAGTCGTCATATTACGGTGCTAATCTGGAACGACTTAAGTCCATTAAACGCAAATACGATCCGAACAACGTGTTCAACTTTGCGCAAAGCATAAGAGGCTGACGACTTTTCTACATTCCCACAAAGGGAAGCACGCGTAGCTCTTCCAGACGTTTGTGCACGTCAACGTGCATCACGAAATATACAGCTTCGTCTTCAGCGGCATCCAGAGCGTAAAAGCGACGCGGATCTTTCTTCTTTTCCAGTCTTAGATTGTAAAATTCCACAAGATTCTCGATTCCATGGTAGGTGAACATACCTTCTTCACCATCTGTAGTGGCAATGCTCATTGGTGTAAAGAGCGTGCCATCCCATGAGAGGATTTTGTAAACTGTTTCTTCTCCTAAACGGGCAGAGAGATCCGCCAGAATGGCATTTCCCTCAACAATAGTTCTTGGCTCCGCATAAACTAATAGATCAGCAGCGCCCGTACTGGGAACTTCCTCATAATATTTGCGCAACACCTCTAATAATATCCAGTCACCACTATCTTCATCGTCTGCATCGCACAGTTTCAGCAAGCGCTTACTGATGTCTGGAGTCAGTCCAGTAGCGAAACCTTCTTTTTGTAGTAGCTCCAGAGCCTTTTCAAAGGACGGAGGATAAACTATATGCGACAGCCCAAGCACAGCTTCAACTCTCTTTTGCAGTCTCTCTTTCTGCGCTCCTTTTGCTAACTGTGCGCATTGAAGCATGGCGCTTCTCAAAGTACTTATCCGTTGCTGGCGTTCATTCTCGGGTAAATCTTCTACTAACCCGTAAAGCTCCAACGCCTTTTCCAGCGCATCGACTGCCGCAGTAAAGTTTTTCAGTCTCTGCAAAGTGCGTCCAAATTGGTGCTGGCAATCTGCATATCCAAGCTCAAGCCCTGCGAGATCGTCTGCCTTTGCGAAGTGATTCACCGCCAGCTTGAAACAGCGCATGGCTTCTTCGTCTCGTCCACGACCGGTCTCATTGGCCGCACTTTTCGAGTAGGCCATAGCGTATAAAACATCTGGACAATCCAGATCCATTGCCATGATGCGCAAGGCTTGCTCAAACTTAGCTTGGGCAAGATCGAAATCGCCGAACAACGATTGTTTTTCACCAAAGGCAATTGCTTCAATAAGTAAGAAGCCCATTAAGTCCCCATGCTGTTCGCCAAATGCGACAGCCTCGCGCCACGTATCTTCAGCATTTTCTACCCGCGATTGATCATATAACTTACGCGTGCGTGCGAAGAGTTCGGAAAGTTTGTCCTTATCAGACTTGTTAAATCCAAACGGCATTATTCAATCCATTGGAGTGGAATGAATAGCCTATCATGGCTTGTTTGAGATCGTGTCTAGTGGGACTTGCTGGCGCGTCGCGCTCGAACGAAGAAGTCGAACAACTAAAATCGCGGAAGCTCTTCTTCAAATCGGAACCAGCCTAAATGTAAGCGCAAGGCAATGTTGTCTGTCGTCAAAGCGAGCACAAAAAGAGTTGTGCCGATTAGCCGATGATACGGCAAAAACAGCGTGAAGCGCGGCTCTAGCAAATGAACTATGCTCAAGATGAAGAACGCAATAAACGCAATCAGAAAACCAAACGAATTTACGAAGCAACATTTGCATTGGAGGATTCGTTCCAGATTGTCATGCGCAGTCTGGTTGTAATAAGAAATCATTCTTGCGATGTGCATCTTCAAAGCGTCTGGGTATGATTCGCCTAATTGTGTTTCGTAAATGTCGTAGTGATCCGGTTTGAAAAACGTATCCAAATGGGGCCGGAAAAAGGTTCCAGTTCGGACAACTTTCAAACCGCGATAAAAGAGCTTGGCAAGGAACGCACCGGCGACAGCTAGCAGAAAAATTAGAGACTCTCGCAATGGAGTATCTTGCACATTGGCAGCGCTGATCACGCCCGTGATGCCAATAATTATGGTCAATCCGACCTTGGCAAATTGCATGAGTCCGAACGCGCGCTGTTCGATTATTTCGCTTTTCTTGAGCTCTTCACTGTAAGTGAATGAAGCGACGTCCTTAGCAAGTTGTAGTGTGCGTTCGTCAGTCGATGGCAAATGAGTCAGTATTTGCGACATCATCTCTGGGTTGCGGCGCTGGACTTCGGTTAAAAATGTGTCGGTCTGTGGCGATGAATCCATGAAATACCTGCTAAGTTCAAATTTTTGCAACGCGTAAGTGAGTGATGCTGCTAGTTTTCTGCGCTGGAACTTTCTCCGCTTGGTGTGCTCCAAGCCTCGATAGTGTCAGTTCTAATTCATCCACGGCCAATGAAAGTCCCAGGGGACGTAGCAAATCAAGGCACAGAAGGCTGCCGCCGTCGCGAGCAGCCACATAAAAGCAACAGCACGGATGTCCTGTATCGTGACGCCAAAGACACTCTCTTTGGCGCGCCATCGCAATGCAGCTCGAATCAACAAGAGCAACGCAATTGCCATCCCGCTGAAGGCACTGCCAGCATAAACAGCTTGGTCGTTGGGCAAAGTCCAAGATACATAGAGGCTCTCTGGCTTATGAGTCAGAAATGTGCCAGCGACTGAAATTACGATAGGAGGAATTATTGATGCCAGAATTAAAGTAAGAGTGAATACGCGCTTACTTGGCCGCAATGCGGATTTGCTCTCAGTTTGTATGTTGGTATCCATGGCGAAGGGTCCGTTGCTCTGCGAGAGGGGAAGATCATTGAGGTCTTGCTCCATTTTGACCATGCAAACTTCGGGTGTATAGGTTAACCGGACTTGCTTAAATAGTTGTAATGATTGAGGTGCTGCCATGGCACAGACGGAGAGTTTTTTCATCCGATCATTGAAACAAGCAATAGTGATGTTCGCACCAAATCCAGTGCGGTACACGCTTTTGAGCAGAGTGGGTCAGACAAGACGAGTAATCAATGTGAGCTTGACACCACAGCAACACTTGAGACATGTAAACTATATAGCTAGACGAGAAGTCGATAGAGTGAACCTGGCCCGACGTATGA
The DNA here is from genome assembly GCA_003153555.1 of Candidatus Melainabacteria bacterium. Taxonomy (GTDB): domain Bacteria; phylum Cyanobacteriota; class Vampirovibrionia; order Obscuribacterales; family Obscuribacteraceae; genus PALSA-1081. The sequence continues at coordinate 15,217 of PLZS01000086.1, forward strand.
GTCTGGTCTATGGAAATCAATTCTTCGCTTACAACTTGAGCACCGGCGCGACTGAACGGATTAGCCTATGAAAACTATGTCCTCAAGAATTTCGCTGCCTGGGCTCTCTGCTCCGCCCAGTCGCAAAGATATAGAAGAGCTGTTCATGAGCGCCAAAGCTCAAACCAACGTTGAAGTTGAACTGATTTGGTCTCGACAATCAGGCGTAGGTGAATTTCATCTGGTCGCCAAATGTCCAAAAATGCTAACTGAAGGGCCAATGACTCGAACGTTATGGCAGGGCGAACCAGTTTGGGAGTTGTTCGAAAATGATGGCGAACATCTCAAGCATGTTTGGCGCTACGAAACCTCTGAGCTGGATTTTATTCTTGATGTGGTAAACGTGGTTCAGAACATTAAGCACGTGAAGAGCCCAGCATCAAAGGCAGGGAAGCCCGCGACAGGTGGGCGGAAAGCCGTTGGTGCGAAACCAGGGTCTTTCGAAGGGGACTTTTCCTGGTGCCCACTGCCAATCCTCTTGCAACAAATTGAACAAAAACGTTTGACAGGATCGTTGGAGATTCTTGGGAGTGGAGGGCAAGGCACCGTTAGTTTCGCAGATGGACAGCCGGTTGACGCGAGAGTAAAGGAGATCAGAGGAGATGGTGCGCTTCTTGAGATGTTTCTATGGCTTTCCGGTACATACTCCTTTCAGCCTGGGAAGATCAGTGAAGAATGCACTCTGAAAAACCCAGTCGAAATGACGACTATGGAAGGTATGACCTTAGTTGATCAAAAGAAACGATTAGAAAACGCGGGACTTTCTATGACCGCGGTGCTGGCAAAAGTTGGTAGCATCGCCAATGAGTCGCACCTGCAATTGATGCTTTCTAAAGCTGTCAGCATTCCGTGGGAAAAGCAGAGAGATGTTTTTTATCGTATCTCTGATGAGATTTCTCTAGCCGATCTTTTGCGAGACTGCCCGATGGCTGAGCACGAGTGGATCCCGATTTTCTACAATTTTGCTTTATGTGGTGTAATTGAAATTTTACCCAGTGGAACCTCACAATCGCCGCTGTTGTTTCTTGGAGAGAAGAAGCAAGACGTTGACCAAGTCTATCGACAGCTGCTTGATGCCGAAGGTCAAATGTGCAAATACGAGACTTTACTGCTTGAATTGCAAAAGGAATATTATCGATATAAGCACTACAACTGGCCGCTATCAATAATAATTTTCCAGTTGCGCTACGTCGACAAGAACTCAACCGAACAAGCTGTTTTACCGGCAAATTCGATAGCCACTGCTGTCTCTCGTATCAATATGGTAAAGCGCCATTTAGATTTGCTGGCTCACTTCGAGGACCGTGACTACGCGTTGTTGTTGCCCAATACTTCAGGTCCATCAGCAGCCTTTGTCGCTAATCGTGTTTATCAAGCAATAGTCGGCGCGCCGCTAGCTCCGAAAATTGATCGACAAACGCTTTCTACTGCGTTTGGAATAAGCTCATTGCAGCCCGACTTCTCGAGTGTGGAGCAGCTGCTCATGGTGGCCAAGCTGTCAATGAATCAAGCCCAAGGGAAAAATTATCCGATCGTCTTGGCGCGTCCGAGCAGGAGCACCTAATGCTGTTTAAAGATCAGTCCAGTTTCAAGATCGGCGAACTCCTCGTTAAGGCTGAATTGACCGATGCCACTATCATTGAAGCGGCGGTCAGTCTTGCAAGTCGCATGCGAGTTCCTCTTGGGCGAATTTTGTCGATGGAAGGTCACATTAGCGAGGTAGTCCTCCAGGCTGCGATTGAAGTACAGTCACGAATAGCGGATCGGTTGGTCACCCTTGAACTGGGAGTCAAAGCGCTGCAACTGGTGGCACAGAAAGGAATGACCCTCGATGCTGGGATCGAAGCTGCCACCATAGGAGATGCTCCGGAGAATGCGGAATCAGATCCTGGATCAAAGGAGCAAGAACCGGATGTGGTATCGACTGCGATACCCAGTCCCTTGTCTGCTGCCCCGTCTCGGCGAAAGCCGGTACGGGGTCGTACGATTTCACCTGTAGACACGGGGAAATTCGATCCTTTCATCGCGGAGCAATTGGAAAACAAACTTGTCCAAGCTTCCGAAAGTAAAGCTCAGTCTTTTGGCTCAGACTCAGGCACTAAATCTGGTGCCTCCGAGCAAGAACGACTCAAGCTTGTCCTCGATGTTCAGGCTACATCTACTAGCGAGGTTGGTCGGGTTCCATTGACTAACGAGGATGTTCAGGCTACATCTACTAACGAGATTGGTCTGACTACATTGACTATCGAGGATGGTCAGGCTACGTTGACTAACGAGGATGTTCAGGCTACGTTGACTAACGAGGATGTGCAGGCTACATCTACTAACGAGATTGGTCTGACTACATTGACTATCGAGGATGGTCAGGCTACGTTGACTAACGAGGATGTTCAGGCTACATCTACTAACGAGGAACGAACGGCGCCGGTCTCTCAAGATAAAGATATCTCGGCTCAAGGTGATCTCGCTGAGTATGACTCCGCGCTCCAAGACATTGTTTCAAGTAATGAGGCGGCTTTGCTGTTGGGACAGATTGCAAAGAACCGCTCAAAGCAGGAGTCGGAAATCAACGCAGTTCTGCAAGCGGTTATCAACTTTCCAACCGGAAGCAGTAATCGGCTGGGCGACTTGCTGATTTCGGCTGGAATGATCGAAGCTTCTGTTCTATCTCTGGCGCTAGAAAATGGCAAAGTGACAGGACTTCCACTTGGTCTGGTGCTAGTAGGCATGGGACTGATCAATCAATCCTTACTCAATAATGCGTTGACTGCGCAAAGACTGATACGAACTGAAGCTGTATCGAGAGACCGGGCGATTCATGCTCTGAGAGCAGCTCAACTGCGCCGGCAGTCAATCCACGATTCGTTGCAAGATTATGATTGGTATGCTCGCACCACGATTTGCACTTTGGACATTGGACAGCTCATGAACAGGGCACAAATAATCACCACAGATCAATTACTGAATGTCCGAGAACAAGAGTTACTTGAAGAGAAATCGTTAGAGGAGCTCTTGATCATCAATGGCTTGGCGGACAAAAAATCTGTCGAGGCCGCTAAGGAACTGCTGCGCATGGTGGAAGATGAATCTCTTTTCGAAGATCAGGCAATCGTAATTCTGCGCCGCTTAGATAAAGTCGAAGGAGATCCTGTTCCGGATTTCTTGCTCTCCTTGCTTGATGATTCAGGTGAATTTGAGATAGGACTTCGTGCATTGTTAGAAGACGCTGGCTTGCTTAGCCCGCAGCAACTTGAAGCCGCTTGTTCCCTTGCTCTAGCGAAAAAAACCTCACTCGTTAAAACGCTGCATGACACGGGAATCTTGGAAGATTGGCAGTTGGGATGCGTCCTCAAGTGTAAGGAATCTATCGACACTGGACTGTTCGAGGAAGAACAAGCCATCATTGCACTGCTGTATGCTCTCGAGCAAAAATTGTCGTTTGAAGAAACTATATTCTTATTTGGCTGGACTCTTCCACTCGATATCGCGAGCTAGAAATTAACCTTGAACCTGGGAGCGTCGCTAGGACGTTCTTCGTCAAACCCAGTGGACTCTTACTCGGCATAGTCTTCCGGCATGTTCCGAGACTGGTCAGCGGAATTCGAGCAGCCAAAACAGATCGGCGTCCAAAGTCCGTTACGCTGTGAGATCTCAGCGCATTGACAATCCTAGTTACGCGTTGTCTGGCGGTTTAGTGCCCTGGTTTGGGTCTTTTTGGCGTGCCTCGTTCTTCGCCGTTCGGTATTCCTGGACTCCGGTCCAGATCCATAAGGCAACGGTTACGAGCGTAATTGTTGATACAGCTGAACTCCAGGTGGGGCCAATATCCCAGTGGTATTGTCGAACAAGCTGCTGAAATGCTAGTAGCAAAAGAGATATCGGCGCCCAGGGATGACCGGGTGGCCAACGCTTCTTCCCCCTACTTCGAGCCCAAAAGAAAATGGAGTACATCACAACAACTGTGAGAACAATGAACCAAGGTCCTAGTTGTGCCAGTACATCCATTTGGGTGGTGGATCCAGTTGACAGGGTACAGTTCCAACAGTATGAATAACTGAGCCCTCAAATGCAAGTTTACGCTGAACTGCCTCCCAACAAGTTTGACTGCCAGTCCCATCAATTCAGGGACAAGCTGTGAGATACCAGTACGTATCCTTCACTTTCACATGTCCGAGATAGGTGGACAGATGCGGCAGTTTGCGTTCTACATCTTCGCCGTTACGATACCAGCGCAATAATGTTTCGACAGCATAGCGATGTCTCAGATCGTGAATACGTGGACCTTTCCTGGAGCCTTTTGCACGCAGTCCAACCATTTGAGACATTACATAAAATGTTCGGCGCGCATCTGCTGTATCAACGGGACCGCCACCATAAGTGGTGAAGAAATCGCCACTATGCCGATATCGGCATAGCGGCGATTTCATTCCTATCTTACCGGCTCGGCAAATTGCGGAATTCGTTTCACTTCTAGAGTGCTGGCGAAGAACCTGGCGCACCGCCTGGTTTTACGAGCGCTTGACTGATGTAACGGTCCCATCAGGTGCTACAGTAAACGTTGTTCTGTTGCCCTGTAAATCTTTCACAACGCTAGTGTAGTTTCCGTCTGTGCCTCTGGTGGCATCTACACTCAACACTTTTGGGATGTTGATGGTAGAGCCATTGGTTGCCTTGAAGTTTTGATCTCTTATCGCGCCAATATACATGACATGGCTTTCCATCAGTTGTCCTTTCGCTGAGAGCACTTCAGTGGCTATGAAAGGGGGACCATACACGTAGAAGTGATTGCCAAAGTCGCCACCGGTGTATAAGTAAGTAGTAGAACCGTCTCGATTGTTCCTCATTGTGCCCGCGCGAGACGATTGAGTTCCCCTGGAGGCTGTATAAGTTTCTCCTGGATTCCAATTGCCGAGTCCCAGCGGGTACACCGGATTATATTCCGCCCATCCAGTGATATGCCAGGTGCGCGCGAATTGGGATACTTGCGCATTAGTGCTGACTCCATGGATTGGCTTCATGTCATTGGTATCGATGAAAACATTCTCTGACTTGTTAGCACTGGTAGCACCCCTGGTGACAACTTCAGCATTCGAGGCAGCTCCCTTTCTGACTTGATTTGAATCCGCGTTGTCAAATGTCAAAGAAGGTAGATGTTGATTTTGATCTCCTTGTTGTGGTAGCCAAGCGCATTTGGACTTATCGAAGGTGACCCGATTAGCCAACTCCATCTTTGTCCAATCCGAAGTTGTGACACTATCTTTCGAACTTTGAATAATATCTCTTTCGCCCATGCCAAATACCTCAACGTTCCGCCTACTGAATATGTATGCGGAAATCCAATTTGTTGGACATAAAGATCGTTGACGAACCCTGCAAGTTTCCGGCATAACTAAAATCCCTATCCCTACTTGCTTTTAGCAGCAATGGGATCGATTTGAAAATTGCAGATTGATATTCTTGGCGAAGCGAATGATGAATTTTTTGTGTGCATCCGCAAGTCTCGGATTCGCATAAGCTGCGGCGCGGTAATTGTCGATTGCGCTGGCGAGCTGTGCTCGTTTAGCCAGATCATTTGCAAGAGTCAACGATTGCTTTGCTTTGTCTCGTGCTGATCCAACATTTGCCAATCCGCGTTGTGCTCTGGCGTTTGTATCTTGTCCAGGGAAAGTGCCAGCCTTCTTGTAGGCTGCAGTGGCGCTGTCTAAGTCGTGGATCAACAAAGACATGTCAGTCTTTTGAATTCTGATTGAGCGCTTGGCGAATTAGCACGAAGCCATCAAGCCTTCCCCGAAGGAAATTCCAATAATCATCCTTTAGGCTGAGTTTTTCTCGGTAGCAACTGGCTATTATGGATATAAAGGTCCAGATATCCACATCGGGACGAGGAGGCAGGTATGTCGAACGCTAAAACAATATGCACTGTGTGCAACTACATTTATGACGAAGCTTTGGGCGAGCCGACCCAGAACATTCCTCCGTCCCTGAAATTCAATGACTTATCCGATCAATGGAAATGTCCAGAGTGCGAATCAGGCAAGGAAATGTTTCAACCGTGCTCATGTGTAAGCTTGCCTATTTACGAGCAGACATGCGTGGCACACGCTGCCATTGGTATCGCCAATAGGGCCAAGGCAGACGACGTCAGCCTTGCAATGAGCAAGACCATGCCTGTGGGTCAACTGGTTGCGCAGAGACCTTTGCGCGCTTGTGTCCTAGAACAACTCGGTATTGACTATTGCTGTGGTGGAAAGTCCACACTGGAAGATGCTTGCCTAAAGAAAGGCTTGAACGTGGAGCACGTCTTGGAAAAACTCTTTGCAGCTGATTTAAAAGGCAATCACTTCGACGAAAAAGATTGGACTAAAGCTGACCTCAAAGACTTAGCTGATCACATCATAACCGTCTACCATCAGCCTTTGAGGGAAGAGCTAACGCGTGTTGCGCAACTCTCCGCAAAGGTTGCCAGAGTTCATGGTGACAATCACCCCGAGATGATCGAGGTCTTGAATGTTTTCAACCAATTCAAATCGCAGTTGGAGCTGCACATGCAGAAAGAGGAGATGATCCTATTTCCTGGCATTAAAGCTATGGAAGCAACTGGCAGTCCTCAGATTTTTGGTTGTGGTGGCGGAATCGATCACCCAATCGAGATGATGACGCAGGAGCATGATGACGCTGGAGAGGCACTTTGCACCATGCGCCGCCTCACCAACAACTACACGCCACCGGAAGATGCATGCAATACTTTCAGAGTGCTACTCGATTCGCTTGCACAGATTGAATCGGAAATGCACCAGCACGTTCACAAAGAAAACAATATCTTGTTTCCTCGTGCTTTAGCGCTTCTCCAGATGGCACCATCATCTCGATAGAGTTGAGTAGCTCGATAAACTAACAACGCAAGGATAGAAGGAGCGCAATGATGATTTCTCAAACAGCCGAGTATGCCTTGCGAGCAATCGTTTATCTTGCTATGAACTCAGGCACTGCGTTCACAACGCAGCAAATTTCTCTGACGACGAAAGTGCCAGCCGCTTATCTTTCCAAGGTTTTGCAATCACTGGTGCGAGCCCATCTGGTGCAATCACAAAGAGGATTGGGAGGCGGTTTTGTTCTGACAAAGCCGCCTGAAGAGATAAGCATTCTTGCCGTGCTGAATGCAGTTGATCCAATTCAGCGCATCAGAACTTGTCCGCTTGGACTCACAGCCCACGGCACCACTTTATGCGCACTCCATAAACGACTCGATGATGCAACCGCAATCATCGAGAAGACATTTGCTGATACAACTATTGCAGAGATATTGGCTCGTCCGACAGCTTCGATTCCGTTGTGCGAGTTCCCAACCGAAAACTGCAGCAAATCTTGCGCGAGTTGATAGCTCGGAGCCAAAATGACATGGAACCAGAACCTAACAAGCCAGCTATACCGATCAGCATCGCGCGAGAGCAAGAGCTGATCAGGCTTCTCATGACTTTCCTGTTTACAGGAATTCTATTCATGTTGCTGCCGGGAACTTTCTTGGGAGTTTGGAATCTCTTCGCGATCAGCAGCGCTCAGTCCGCGACTTCCGTTCCAGCGGCTTGGATGCAGGCGCACGGACACGCCCAACTGTTTGGTTGGATTGGCAGCTTCATACTAGGCATTGGCTTCTACTCTATTCCGAATTTACGCCGGGTCTCAGCCTGGTCCTTCTGGGATGGTTGGCTGATCTGGAGTCTCTGGACGATTGGAGTCACCGTGCGCTGGCTGAGCGACGTTTATTTGTGGCAGTGGAGAGTGTTGCTGCCGCTTTCAGCAACACTTGAGCTTCTCGCTGTCGTACCATTTTTTGCTCGATCTGTTCAAGGACATCGCCTGCAGAAAAAGTTCAAAGATGGTTCAGGAGCTTGGGCACTATTGGTGGTGGCAGGAACGGTCGGGTTGATTGTAGCAATGTTGTTCAACGCTTTTGAGTGTTTTAGGCTTGCTGCTGCCGGTGCTTCACCGGCCTTTCCCCCTGAGTTTAATGGCAGATTTCTGATCTTGTCGATTTGGGCCTTCCCCGTGCCGATCGCCTGGGGGTTCACAGCTCGTTGGATGCCTGTTTTCTTAGGACTGAAACCGTTGCGATCAAAGTTGATTATTGCCGCTCTGGCAGTCAACATCATCGGAATAGTTGCGGCCTTTGCACAGTCACTGCTGCCATGCGCGATTCTCTTATTGGCGGGCGCCATTTGTATGGTCTGTGCGCTGAGAATTTTCGAGTCCGCAGATAAGCCTGCGAAAATTCAGGGGGTGCACAAGAGCTTTCCTCTATTTTTGCGAATCGCATACGTCTGGTTGATGATTGCCAGTCTGTTTGCCGTGTGGGCCGCGATAGAGCCAAGCGCCGCCGGTATAGGCGGAGCCGGGCGTCATGCTCTCACTGTTGGTTACCTCATGACCATGGTGTTTTCTGTCGGACCGAGGATGCTGCCAGCATTCTTGGGCAAGAAAAAGCTGTTTAGTGAGCGTCTGATGTTTTTCGCTCTTCTCCTGACAAATGTAGGTTGCTTGATACGAGTTTCATCCGAGACTCTGGCATATCAGCATTACGCGTCATGGGCGTGGGCATTTTTGCCAGTATCGGCAACAATGGAACTTACAGGTGTGGTGATCTTCACAATCAATATGATTGGCACGTTCCTGCAGCCACCGCTGCTCACTCCGGCGACCAGCAAATGCGGTGCCGCCCGACCTGTGCAAGATGCGATTTAGGGAACCACCTTGTCACTCTAATCTAAGATACAAGCAGTGGGGTTAGAGCAGGGTTAAGACCTGGCGGATTATTCGACCCATGAACATGGCATATGGAGTAAGTGAACTAATCGCAGAGAGTAAACGCCTGATAAAAAGCGACAAGAAAAGCCGAAGATTCTCCCTCAAGCTAATGCACATCGGACTGATACTAGTGGCGGTGCCGCTTGTCTTCGAACTCTTATTCGTTGGACAGCTTTCGCAATTGCTGATGCAAGTTGAAGTGGAGCGGCAGAAAGAATCCGAAGCTCGCGAAGTACAGACCCGCGTCAACAAAGTACTCAAGCTCCTGATCACTATCGGTGGAAAGATGGGTGCATTCGCATTCACGAAGGGCGGTGAATATCTGGTTCAGTACAATGCCGGTAAGGCAGATTTGATTGAACAGCTTCGGCGACTCGATGAACTCACTATTAACAAACCAGAGGCGCACGCTGCTCTAGGTAAGATTCATAACACGGTCATGAACAGCTTGGGCGAACTGAGCGACATCCGGCAAATGGTGAAAAATGGAGATCGCCCAGACGCAATCAGGAACCTGAGAGAGATGCGCGACATGGTCAAGCTTGTCTCCACAGACGCAGATGGAATTCTTAACCTGGTCGAAAATGTGGAGAAAATTCAAGCTGAAAATCAAGCTAAAGACCGGGCTCTGATCGAGAGTCTGATGTCATACGTTATCGCTCTAAACATTCTACTGGCAGTGGCATTAGCCTTATATTTCACCAGAGGAACAACGAATCGTCTAAAAGTGCTCATGGAAAATACTTCCAGATTGGCCAGTGGCGAGCCGCTCAAGCCGCCAGTTTCCGGAGGTGACGAAATTGCCGAATTGGACCAAGTCTTCAGAAAGATGGCGGCAGCTCTTGCAGAATCTGAAGCTCACAAGCAGGAATTGATCGCTATAGTCTCTCACGATCTGCGCAGCCCGCTCACATCAGTGCAAGGGGTGTTGACGCTATTGAGTACTGGTGTTTATGGAGAGTTGAATGATTACGGTCTATCAAAACTAGAGGTGGCAGACCGCAGTATCGCTACATTGATCAAGCTAATTAACGACCTCTTGGATATCGAGAAGATGAAGGCCGGCAAGCAAGAGTTTCATATTGAAGCAATTCGAATTTCAGAAGTTGTGAATGCCTCAGTTGACTCTATGCGCGGTTTGACAGAGCAACGAAAAATTGAAATCGATGTCAAGGATTCGAATGCATTAGTGCTCGCAGATCGCGACCGTCTGCATCAAGTGGTCGCCAATATTCTTTCCAACTCAATTAAGTTTTCACCTGATGGAAGCATCATCACCATTTCCATTCTGGAGATAATGGATTCAGTGGAGGTACGCATTCAAGATCGAGGACCTGGAATTCCTGAAAAATATCGAGCAACCATCTTTGAGAGCTTCGAGCAAGTCGAAGATCCCGAAGCGAAAAAGAAAGGAGGTACAGGGCTCGGGTTGGCGATATGCAAAGCGATCATCGGTCAGCATGGTGGCACCCTCGGTGTCGAAAGTGAGGAAGGTCAAGGGAGCACTTTCTGGTTTCGCGTGCCTAAGGGATGATGTAATAGCGAATTGCACAAATTTTCGAGCTTACCGGATGCAAGTGTCAATTGACCACAATTAATTTCACGACGTCCAAAATTACTGTGAGCAATTCGATCGCCTTAGCTAATGAAATTTTGTCACCTCTGGGTATGTGAAAACAGTGACTAGTTTGGTGGCGTCTCCTGATTTCGCTGAGGCAAGATGATGAAGAGCAAGAAATTGAGTAAGGCGGAGCAGGCGCAGGAGCAGATAAGCGGAAAGGAAAGTGATCAAAAGCATGATCTGAAGCACGATAGAAAGCAAAAGCAGAAGCAAGAACAAAAGCACGAGCACGATCAAAAGCACGAGCACAAGCCCTTCAATCGCATCACCATTGAAGCAAGTTATTTGAGCAAACCTACTCATTTACGCACTCGAATGGACCGCTACGAGGCTGGTCGAGCCATGAGAGTGAAATGTCCGCGCGAATCACATGCCGAGTTCGCGGTCAACGTAGCCACGCGAGACAATCCCATCGACCTGCTCATTCAGTCTAACGAGGGACGAATCAAAGAACTGTTGCCGATTCGATATGGACGGATGCTCTCGTCTCCATTTGCTTTTTTCAGAGGCGCGGCAGTGATCATGGCTGACGACCTCGCTTCTACTCCCTCAATTGGATATGCCGTTCAGGCCTGCGGTGATTGCCATCTTTTAAACTTCGGCGCTTTTGCTACCCCCGAGCGAAATATCGTTTTTGACTTGAACGATTTCGACGAGACCTTCCCAGCTCCTTGGGAATGGGATCTTAAGAGACTTGCTGCTAGCTTTGCTATCGCCTCTCGCAACAACGGTCACAAACGCTCAGATGGGATAGCAGCAGCAGTGCGGTTAGTTAAGTGCTACCGTGACAGGCTGCAAGAACTCTCGGAAATGAAAACGCTTGAAGCTTGGTATTCCAGCCTTGACTATCGAGCGCTGATTGAGCTTACCGATGATCCGGAACTAAAGTGACGACGCCAAAAGGTATTAGACAAAGCAGTGAGCCGAGATGCTCAAGCTGAATTTATCAAACTGGCACATGTGACAGGAGGGCTTCCGAAGATAAAAGATCAGCCTCCATTGATTTATCACGAAGAGAACAGTGGAACGCCCGAGTATTGGGCAGCCATGCTACGTTCTGTGGAATTGTATCGTGCCTCTCTACCGGTTGATGTCAGAGTGCTTTTTGATCGCTATGAACTTGTGGACAATGCGTTGAAGGTCGTGGGCGTCGGCAGCGTGGGCACCATCTGCGGAATCGCCCTCTTCTTTGCAGCAGAGCAAGACCCGTTGTTCCTTCAAGTCAAAGAAGCACGCCAGTCAGTTCTGGAGCCATATTCTAACTTTAGGAGCACGCTAACGAGAGGAGCAAGGGTGGTTGTTGGTCAAAGGATAATGCAAGCAGCCAGCGACATTTTTCTTGGTCACTACACTACTGAGAGCGGCATTCATCTTTATGTTCGCCAACTTCGGGATGTGAAGGTCAGACCGATGGTGGAGATTTTTAGTCCAGCAAATATGCTTGGCTTCGCTCGCAATTGCGGTTGGGCTCTGGCTCGGGCTCATGCTCGCTCAGGTGATCCGGCAATCATTGCGGGTTACATCGGAAAAGGCAAGACCTTCGCCACCGCGATCGGACAATTTGCAGATTCGTACTTGGATCAAAACGAGTCTGATTATGGAAAGCTTAAAGATGCCATCAGAGCCGGGATTATCGAAGCGACTGCGCTGTAGATGATCGCAGGTCGCAGCGATCGGGAGAAGCAAGTAGTTGCATCAGCGCTTGCTTCTCCCGTGATATTCTTACTCTTTACGGCAGGCGTTCACTTTTCTGTTCACAGCGCCTTGAGGCTTTGTTTTAAAGGAAAAACGTATGAACAATTTCCTGACCGCGAGTCCATCTTCTTCAAGCAGCAGCAGCTCTGGTGATGACGAGAAATTTAGTTGGCTTCACTGGGATACGGTAAGCCGAGAAACAATTGCGAACTGCAAAATATTTTCTGTCAACGAAGTTATAGCAACGAGCAAATGTACTCAAAAAAAGAAATTTGGTAAATTTTTCACTCTCGACTGTGACCCATGGGTGAATGTCATCGCTCTGACAGATGAAGGCGACGTGGTGATGGTGAAGCAATACCGCCACGGTATTGAGGACCTGACTCTGGAGATCCCCGGCGGCAATGTCGACGCCTCAGACAAAGATCCCGCTGCAGCAGCTGTCCGAGAATTGAGAGAGGAGACAGGTTGCGTGGCTGAACGCTGGTCTTACTTAGGGAAGAACCACCCCAATCCCGCTCTGCAAGGCAACCTTTGCTACACGTTTCTCGCTGAAGGTGTGCGGCAAGTTGAGGCGCCAAAATTTGATGGTTCCGGAACAGAGAAAATCGAAATTAGTTACGTGAAATTGACCGATATCGGTTCACTAATTCGTCAAGGCGTTATTACTCATGCCCTTGTCATAACTGCCTTTCATTTCTTGTTGCTAGGGCGATCCGAGTAGCGCGATTTGCGTGTCGTGCGAGCGCTAAAGAGATATCGCTATTAACGCTCCAGATTTTTGCGAATTTTGACGAAGTGCAAGCCGTCGACTAAATGTGTTACGCCTTCGGGATTGAAAGGCGCGGTTTCGCCAGTTTTCTCATAGCCAAGACGAAGATACCAGTCCATCAGCTCGGGTCGTCCCGATACAACTTCACCGACAACTTGCTTGGATTTATAATGCTGCGTTGCGTATTGCTCAGTCCAATTCATCAGGAACTTACCAGCGCCGACACTCTGAACGTCTGGATCGACGGCGAGCATACCGATGTGAACATGTTCTCCCACTTTTTGTAAGTGAATACAGCCGACGAGTTTTTGCTCCGCTCCATCGACTAGTTCAGCCAGCAGTATGACTTGATCCGGTGCAATGAGCATTTCTTTCAATGCATCAATTGTAATGCGTGGACCGCTAACTAGATGTTCTTCGCCAGTCCATGATTTGGCAGCTTTCCCACCGCGAAACGCATACTGAACCAGTCGCTCCACGGGTTCAATATCCTTATGTTCAGCGAGGCGGCCTTGCAGTTCCGCCTTGCGATCAGTGGTTTGACTCATGTGCTCCTCCAGACCAAGTGGAGATGACATTTTACTGCAAGGCATTTTCTATGTCAGGAATTATATTTTCCGGAGCAACGATTGGGCGTAACGCTTCACAACATTGCCCTTTTGATGAGCAGCTATAGTCCAAGCATTTTCGCCTTCAAAGCTTTGAACTCGTCGTCGCTGAGAACACCGGCTTCGCGAAGTTCAGCGAGACGTTCCAATTCCTTGATCACATCGGCACTGCTTGTTTTAGCTGCTGGTGCTGAATGCGAATGCTCTGCTGTGCTCATTTTGCCGAGCAGAGCTCCACCAACTTTTTTGCCGATTTTTGTGCCGACGAGTCCGCCAAGTAAGGCGCCGGTGAAGGTGCCGATAATGGGTATTGGCAGTAGCACCGTACCAAGTTGGGCTCCGGCGATCACACCGGCTCCTGCACCAGCCATCCGTGCCGTCTTATCATTTTCTGCTACTTCGGCAGCAGCAGCTGCTGCTGCTGTATTTTGTGCATTTGTCATGTTCTCTCACCTTGAATTGCCGGTTACCTAGCTATTCAAACAGGGTGCCTGACAAATTTGGTGTTCAGCAATACAGTTTAGAAAGCGTTTGACGACATGCCTTTGTCTCTACCAACCGACAAAAGGCGACCTTCTTTCGCGCAAAATTGAGTTCAGTTCTCTTTGAATATCATACTGAATTTCCCTGGCTATGCGAATGTGCAATTGTCTGTCTGTAGCTCTTTCTGGAGGATAATTCAGATATATAGGCGTGCCTGTGTTTATGAGCAACTTGATGGGCAGCGGGATGCAGCTTGACATAAAAGGTAACCAGGGACCTGTAAGTGTCACAGGCCAATATGGCGCGTCCAGAAGACGAGCCACTGATTTGATGTTAGCCAGTAAAGGATAAATTTCATCACCACCGACGGTGGTTATAGGAATGATTGGTGAACCGGTCGCGATGGCGGCTTTCACAAAACCGTGATCAAAATCACAGAGGCGATAGCGCATGGGAAAGGGTTTACCGGTGCCTCTTGGTCCTTCCGGATAAAAGAATACAAGTTCATCATCTTCAAGCAACTTTTTAGCAATATCATATTTTGCTGGAACGCCACCAAATCCACATATCAAGTCTTTTACGTATCGGTTCGAGCGCAGAAACGTATGCGTCAGGCAGCGAATTCTTCTCGGCGACTGATGGTGCAGAAGCACTGCTATGAAAGTCATAAAAGCATCTATCGGCAACACTCCAGTATGATTGCCAATAATCACAGCCCGGCCGTTTTGAGGAATGTTATTTATGCCGCTTGCTTGGACTTGAAAGTACTCTTCGTACAGGAATTGCAAGAACGGCTGCCATTGTTTTACGGTTTCTGGATCAAATCCGAACTCGTCAGTTTCACCTTCATATCGTGAGTAGTACTCAGGTCGAAATTTAACCCGTTTTGGCACTAGTGCTGATGGAAGGTGCATTTATTCTCCTTCGCTTTTGATGATGGATTCCGGCCCTATGCAGGGAGTGTGTTCGCAGGACCCGTGGTGCCTGCTGGAGAAATTATCCCAAGTTTCTCTCACTTGCGGACCTGCGTCGAATTATTCATTATGCTAGGTTTTTTGCCTGGGCGCATCATACTTTGGGACTAATCTTGACGTCCTCTCCGCCCTGAAGGACCCTAAACGACGGGGCTTTACGGATCATCCGGTAATCAACTTATCGGATGATTTATGGCTTGTTGCACGCAGCTGCTAGTACCGACCTGCACTGTTTCCGAATGTGTTCAGGTCCGCGTGTTTTAGTGCACCAGTGTGAATTTGGATGCTTTGACTGAGTTGCTATCTGTGCCGCAGAAAACTTGAAATTCACCGGGTTCAGCTGCATATTTCAAGTCGGAATCGTAGAATCTAAGATCGTCGCTTGTAAGTTTGAAGGAAATAGTTTTTTCCTCGCCTGGCTTAAGCTCCACTTTTTGAAAGCCTTTCAATTCCTTTACCGGTCTGGTGATGCTGCCGACTAGATCGCGAACATACAGTTGAACAGTCTCGACGCCAGGATACCTTCCGGTATTTTTCACTGTCGTCGTCACAGTCAGTGCCTCAGACGGCTTCAATGTAGAAGAGCTAAGCGACAAGTCGCTATAAGCAAATGTCGTGTAACTCAATCCATAACCAAAGGGATACAGAGGTGAGTTTGATACATCCAAATATTTGGAGCGATATTTTTCTTTTTCATCAAATGGACGTCCTGTGCTTTTAGCATTGTAGTAGATAGGAATTTGTCCAACACTGTATGGAAAGGTCATGGTTAGCTTGCCGGAAGGGTTTGCATCTCCGAATAAGGTATCGACAATCGCCTCACCAGCCCTGGTGCCACCAAACCACGTTTCCAGAATGGCATCGATGTTTGCGTTTTCCCAGGGAAGGGTTAACGGGCGTCCGTTCATTAAGACAAGAACAATCGGCTTGCCCGTTTGCTTCAACGCCTTGAGCAACTCGAATTGATTCTCGAGCAGTCCAATGTTGCTTCGGCATGATGCCTCTCCACTCATGCTGCATGGTTCACCTAGCACTGCGACGACAACATCGGCTTGCTTAGCGGTTTGTACCGCTTCTGTGATCATGTCTTGCGGAGTTTTTTCATCTCGAGTTAGCAGTGCACCGTCGCGATTCAATCTTTCTATCAGCGCAGTGTCATCCAGAATATTGCATCCCTTTGCGTAGAGAAATTTATTGGCACCGAATTTGGTATCGAGCGCTTGCCATATGTCTGTGGACTTTTGCCAGTCACCAGCTCCGCTCCAGCTGCCGATCAGGTTGCGTTTGTCTTTCACAAGTGGACCGATGAAAGCAATTTTCGTTTGAGCGCTTAACGGCAATACTTGATTGGAGTTTTTCAAAAGCACCATACTTTTGATGGAAGCTTCTTTGCTGAGCTCCATTTTTTCAGCACTCATAAGTTGTTCTTTGTTTCGTTTCTCGCTGATGAAACGATACGGATCGTCAAACAAGCCGAGCTTGTATTTTGCCTCCAGAACGCGGCGGCAGGCTGCATCGATCTGCGCTTCGGAAACTCGCCCAGATTTGACTAAATCAGCACCGTGTTTGACGAAGAGCTCGCCGACCATATCCATGTCAACACCAGCATTCATTGCCAGTTCGGTAACCTTCGCCTCATCGCCCAGACCATGTTCCACCATCTCATTCACAGCGGTGTAGTCAGTAGCTACCAGCCCTTTGAAGCCCCATTGTTTGCGCAAAACATCGGTGATTAGCCACTTGTTGGCGGTTGCTGGCACGCCGTTTATATCGTTGAACGAAGTCATTACAGTGGCTACGCCGGCGTCCACTGCAGCCTTGTAAGGCGGTAAGTAATCGTTGTACATTTTTACCGGACTCATGTCGACTGTGTTGTAATCGCGCCCAGCTTCTGCCGCACCATACAACGCGTAGTGTTTTACGCAGGCGAGCACTGTGTCTGGTTTGTCATAACTCGATCCTTGATATCCGCGCACCATTGCTTTTGCAATCACACTGCCCAAGTATGGATCTTCGCCTGAGCCCTCGCTGACGCGCCCCCAGCGAGGATCGCGCGTTATGTCGACCATGGGTGAATAGGTCCAGTTCAATCCGTCTGCGCTAGCTTCCTCTGCCGCAGCGCGCGCCGTTCGTTCGATCAACTCGGGATCCCATGAACATGACAAGCCCAGGTTAATGGGAAAAATGGTGCGGTGACCGTGAATAACATCGTATCCAAACAGCAGAGGAATTTTTAGTCTGGATTGCTCAACTGCGATCTGCTGCAATTTGCGAACAGCAATCGGCGTATATGAGTTAAACACGCCACCAACCAATCCACTTTTTATCTTCTCATCAACCCCCTGACTTACGACCGGTCCTGTGACGTCAAATCCAATTGAAAGCAGATTCATTTGACCGATCTTTTCGTCCAGCGTCATTTTGCGCATCAGGGTGTCGACGAGGCTATTCATTTTCTGGCTTGCTGAGGTTGATTGCACTTTACTCTCCGGAGCTTCTATTGCATGTACAGGAACCGCGCACAACTGCACAGCAATCAGTAGCGAAGGTAACCAGTGCTTCATACCTGCAGTCTCCTCGTGCTTGACGACGTAATTCGGGTACCGCTCGATGCAAACGGGGCGGACCAGAGCACAGTATCTCACGCCGCAGAACTCTAAAAATGTACGATACGCTTAATATACCTAGAGAACACATGCACACCACTGGAGGTGCTAGATTCGCTTTCATTGGATAAAAATTCAGATGTGAG
The DNA here is from genome assembly GCA_003153555.1 of Candidatus Melainabacteria bacterium. Lineage (GTDB taxonomy): Bacteria > Cyanobacteriota > Vampirovibrionia > Obscuribacterales > Obscuribacteraceae > PALSA-1081. The sequence goes on from PLZS01000086.1 coordinate 32,963, forward strand.
AGTTGCAGTCGGAACCAATCATGCCACGCTCGCTCGCATGAAATTCAGCTTCGCATTTGATGAGGAACCGAATGTGATGCCACCAGCGCACCCTGGTGCGCGATTAGCCTGGCAGTGGCCGATCTCTAAGCCATGCTCGTTTTAGCTAGATTTTCATAGATGTGGCCGGCATTTGAGGCTCGGTCACCCAGCGACGCACTGCGCTCGTATTTTGATTGGAAAGCTAAAGCGGCCTGCTGCGGAGTTTCGGCAGCTTTGATGGCGGCCATGGCGCCTTTTTCAGAGCCATTCAGCTCGTGCATGATGAAGTCTGCCTGCACGTGCCAATCTGTAACTGGCTTGCCTTCCGACTTCGCGAACGCTTCTAGTTCCGTTCTTCTGCCGCCTTCCCACTGGCAGAGACCGATCGCCCCTTCGCCCGAGTTGTACGCATTTGTCTTGAAGCTCGATTCAGTCTGGATGTTTCCTAATATGCCTGATGCCTGAGCCGGGCTAAAGCCTTTCTCGACGAAGTAGTCGTAAAGCTGTTTCGCTTGAACCTGTTCGCCCGGTCCGAGAGGTGCGCCTGAGCTGCTCGTGCCACCGGTCTGTAGCGTGCCATCGCCTGCTCCGCCGCTTCCTTTGAACATACCGTTATTGTCGAATCCGCCGTTTCCTGCGAAACCGCCCGCGCCGCCGTCGCCACTGCCGCCGCCGCCGCCCGCGCCACCACTGCTGCCACTAACTCCGCGCGGAACGAATCCGTTCTCGGGAGGCGGAGCCGCAGGTTGATTCGGAGCTGGATTGAATGGAACAAAGTCAGGCAAATTCGGTTTGGCATTGACCAAGTCTGTCATCCAGGAAGGAACAGACTCGCCTGGATGCGCCTTCTGAAATAATCGAATCATGTCTTGCGCTGACTGCTTCTGCATCTGCGACTCATGTGTAATCGCGTCTCGCAGGCTCTTATTACCTGCCGGATCCTTGCTCTGGATCTCGATGTTGATACTGCCGTCCGGGCTTGGCGTAGCTTTAGGATTTGCCACCATTTGACCGTCGGGAGTGAAAAAGTAGTCGGGTTCTCTTTTCGCGTCAGTGTTTTCGCCAGGCGAGCTGAAGCGAATCGTCGAACCGTTGGAAATTGCTTGCTGAACTGGAGCCGGAATCTCAGGAGGTGATCCAGACCCAACGCTCACACGAGGTAGAGGCAAAACTTCAGCGACTTGCTGGTCGCCGGCTGTGGGTGCGGCTGCAGTCGTAATCGCTGCAGTTTCGCCGAGAGGAATCGCGGCATAAGGATGATTCTGCCCACTCCAAGCCTGGTCTCCGACCTTCGGCGTTGTTTTGTTGGTATCTTCGATTGGTGGTGTTGTCATATTGATGGCTGAGCCTGTGGCGTTGGACGATGCGGTGGGCACCCCAAATATAGTCCAAAAAACCGCCCCTTGTCAAGTTAAAGGCGCTCGTATAATCCGGGGTAAAGGCTTGTGAACAGTCCGCCTAGCAGGATCTGAGTCTGTTGGTTCGTCGGAAGAGCTGCTGGAGTTACGGGAGAGCTGTCGGACTGAGGCGAGACTCGTTGGAGCCATGAGATCGGTCTGATTCACGAGGTCGGCGGGCTCAGTCGACAGCTGGTGGATCCATGAGAGATGTCCGACTTGGGCGAGAGCAGTCAGTCGGAATCTGAGGTTCTCCCCACTTTAACCTGGAAGCCAGCGCGCAAGGATTTTTTCCAGATCAGCCAAACGCACCGGTTTGAATACGAAATCATTCATACCAGCGTCAATACAGCTTTGCTTATCAGGATTCGCCGTCATAGCAATTACCGGAGTGTATGCTTCCTTCTTGCCATCTTCGAAATCGCGAATTGCCCTGGTTGCTTCCAACCCATTCATGTGCGGCATTTGCACGTCCATGATAATCAAACCGTATTTTGTGGTGCGCGCTTTCTCAATTGCTTCCTGTCCGTTCGTTGCCAAATGGCATTCGAAGCCGAGTTCGGTAAGCTGACGTTTGGTTAAAAATCTCAGCGTTAGATCATCTTCTGCCACCAATATAGGCAGCCTCATGTTGGCACTCCACAACTTTGGAGTTGTAGCGGCACATCGAACCAAAAAGTGGAGCCCTTTCCGGGGTTGCTGTTGACCCCGATTTTGCCAGCCATGAGTTCAACCATGCGCTTGCATAAAGTGAGTCCCAGCCCTGTTCCGCCTTGCTTTCTGGTGGTCGATCCGTCAATTTGCACGAACAATTGAAAGAGAGAATCTTGGTCTTCTATGGAAATTCCAGTGCCTGTGTCAGTCACTGAGAATCGAAGCAAGTAAACGTTTTCAGATTTTTGATTGCAGGCTACGTGTATGTCGACGCTGCCCTCATCGGTGAATTTGATCGCATTCTGCACCAGATTTTGCAAAATCTGTCGGATCCGGTCACCATCCCCGATTCCATGCGTAAAGGCGTGCGATTCCAGGTGCTGAGTAAGCGCGATTTGCTTATTGGCTGCCGCGATCGAAAAAGATTTGACCACATCTTGAACGATTTGATCTATTTCAAATGGTTCATGCACGATCTCTATTTTCCCTGCCTCCAGTTTCGACAGGTCGAGCAAATCATTCACCAGTCGCATCAGATTAATTGAAGACTGCAGAACATGCTCGGCAGTTTCCTTGGCAATTCCTTCTGTCTCGCGCGTCAGCAACTCGCTTAAGCCAAGAATCCCACTCATCGGCGTGCGAATCTCGTGGCTGATGTTAGCTACAAATTGGGATTTTAAGTCATTGGCTTTAATTGCCTGATTGCGGGCCATTTCCAATTCGAGGTTTTGTCTGGAAAGCTCTTTCTCTGCCTTTCTCAATCGATTGATCAAAGTGAGATTATCCAACATCGCCTGCAAATCAAGCCCCGAATCTCCTTCTACGAAATCGTTGGGATTGATAAAGTTTGTGTTGTGAAGAAGCTCATCATTGGCCATTACAATCGGGTGCGCATGAATCACTCCCTTCAGTTGTTCAGGACTAAATTTGCGCCGCTGATATTGGCAGATTACGGATACAGGATTGATGCTCGTAAAGTTGTTCAGCCGCGATTCATATGATACTAAAACGTCGCATCCTGGATGACCGCGCAAAGCCCAGGTCATTTCCACAGCGGCTCGGAGACCTTTAAATCCTTTCCCGTTCGCTTCCCGAATGGCGTGTGACCAATAGGACAGCATCTTCTGCTCTTCAAAACAGTCATCTTTTATGTGCGCGTCTTTAGTGTTGATGACCAAGAAGGCTTCTTTGTCAATGTAAGACTGTAGATCGAAACCGCCAGACTCCATGGCAGTGATGACAAATTGTTCTGTATTCTCATCGACGAAATAGATACAGCGCTCACCTAGCAGCAGTCCGGCACGCAAATAAGGAACGAACGAATTAGTTAGCTCATCTGTGGTTTCATAAATCAAACACGGATGATCATGCTGTGCTAATGCACTCGAATCGTTCTCTGCAAAGGACTCTTGAGTCTGTATAGATGCCAATCGCTAGCCTCTGTTCCTAATATGAGAATTGTAGCATTTTAAAGTGCATAGCCGTCTGAGGCAGACTGAACCTCTGAGGCGCACGTCCATTATCATCACGCGGATTTACTCGTTCCCGTGAGTGTCGTAGCATCATATATGGTGTCATCACAAACTGAATTGCCACCACCCTGAGCTTTATACCGCTGATAACCTCTTCTCTCAAACATCTGTTTAGCTGTTTGCATGAGCACGGTAGTGATTCTTCAAGCAACCCTCGATCATTTGCTGGTATGAGAGCTATTCGTCGAATTGAGTCATACACAAAAAGGTTAGTGGATTTTGTTGAACTAAATCGCGCATTTTACCTGTTCTGGCCCGCTGTCTGATGAACGCACCTAAAACAATGTGGTACAACCACCCACATCCAAAAGGATCGGCACTGGTTTGGAGCTATACTCAACCTCGTCGACAACCATTTGTTGCGGTCCCGAACGACGCGAGTTGCCTTCAAAATAGAACGAAAATTTCTCAATGGTATTCCCAGAATGCAGCATTGACTTCGGACCAATCAAATCTTGACTCTGGATACTGACCCACTTCAAATTAGGTATAGGAGCATCTTTAAGAGGAATGTTTGGCAAGTTTGAAATCGGCGACGGCCCGATCGTAAACTCTTCAACCTCTCCAGGTTTCATTTTCACATGTAAGAAGAAAGTTCCTTGATTGTTTGGGCCAATCAACAAGAGTGTAGTTCCAAGTTGACCGACCGTGAGACCAGAAACTCCCTCAAGATCGAATCCCGCAGATTCACGTGGTCCAAATGATGTTAACTTCGTCCGTCCTTTCTTCTCATTACCAGCAAATTCGGCACATTTGCCTTAAGGAGCATAACGGGTACCTCAAGTTGAACTAAAATGATGTCGAACTCCAACATCAAAAAGCAGTTCGCCAGTATATCATTACATCCTTTGGGAAAGTCCAAGCTTGCGATACAGCATAGAAAAATAAACAATCTCGATCGATACTCAAGATTATCTGGCATTTTGATATCTATCGCCAGCGCCGCAAATGAGGCTCAATTATTTTAACGCACGATCGATTGACCAGTTCTGACGATGCGCGGTTCGCCAGATACGGCGCTGTCTCCACCTCGTTATCACTACTTAGTGACAGGCAGATCCAAGAGCTTTTGGATCAATCTGCTTTGGTTCATTCTGGAATTGGTGGCACCGCTACATCGCTTGAGATCGAGGGCATTCGGGTTTTTGCGAAGCAGGTTCCGCTCACTGACCTGGAGAGGCGCCCCGAAAACGTCATGTCGACAGGCAATACGTTTGGACTTCCTGCTCAATTTCATTACGGGATAGTTTCGCTTGGGTTTGGCGCATGGCGAGAGTTGGCATCGCATACCATGACGACCAATTGGGTACTTGCTCGACAGTGTGAGAGCTTTCCGCTCTTGTATCACTGGAGAGTGTTGACAGGGCAGCCGCGCATAGCACCAACTTCTGAAGTACAAAGAGAATTGTCGCAGATGGTCGAGTATTGGCAAGGTGCCTCATCTGTTCGACTTAGACTTAAGGAAGTCGAGCAGTCGACTGCTCGCGTTGTACTTTTTCTCGAACACATTCCTCAGAATCTCTTGGAATGGCTGAATCTGCAACTTGCCATTGGTGAGGATGCCATCTCTTCTGCATGTGCAATGTTGGAGCGAAGTCTTAGGACCGAAGTATCCTTCATGAATTCAAGCGGACTTTTGCACTTGGATGCGCACTCTAAGAACATTCTGACAGATGGACAACGTATCTATTTTGCGGACTTCGGTTTGGCGGTGTCATCGAGATTTGAACTCTCCGATGATGAAGTGGTTTTTGTTAAACTAAATCGTCTGCATGATTCATGTCATACGATCACGCAATTCGTCAATTGGTTGGTCACCGCCCTTGGTGGTACTTCTGTAAGCAGTATCGAAAACCGAAATGAGTTCATAACGCGAGTTGCTAATGGTGACGAAGTAAATCTTGAACCATCAGAAGCGTCAGTCATCATCAAGCGTTACGCGCCAATTGCCGTCATCTTCAACCAGTTCTATCGAGAGCTATATCTGGGACGAAGCAGCACACCATTTCCGGCCGCCGAGCTGGAGCAAGCGTGGAGCAGCATCGGGCTAGGTCACCATGAGAAATAGTAATTACAGCAGCTTATGCCGACTCTGGTTTGCTAACTTTTGTAGTCTTAGGTGCGGTGCACGAAGGGTCCGTACCGAAAGCTGTAACTACTTTTGAAACCGCTTCGAAGCCCGCCGCAGTTTGTTTGCGTAGTGCAACAATTTACGTAACTTGGCAGGACAAGTGATATTATCGCCGCAGATTCTTGTAGTGCAGACCTTATTCCCTTCACCTGAGATAGAGTGGATAGTGCCATCGGTTACGTCGCTGGATTTTAAATCCGTTTTGCGAACAGACGTAGGAAAGATTGCCATGATATTGGGCATCTGTTACGTCGGTTTACTTGCGTCCTTGTTTTGTTTTGGCATCGTTGATCCAAGCGATGGATATTACTCCGAAGCGTCTCGTGAGATGTTAGAGCGGGGGGATTACTCCACACCAACTTTGTATTACAAGCCGTTCTACGAAAAACCGATAGCAATCTATTGGTTGGTAATTGCCTCGTATAAATTGTTTGGTGTACATGAATTCGCTGCCAGGCTACCTTCTGCATTCGCAGCAATCATCTGCTCTTTGGTAGTTTTAAAGATATTACGCGATTTAAATCTCAAACGCGCCGGAGTGTTGAGTGCGTTGGTTTTAATCGGAATGCCGTTATACGCGATCGTTGGACGATTGTGTCTTACAGATATGCTGTTCTCTGCGAATTTTAGTATTGCCATTCTTTCGTTGTTTGCTTATTCGAGTGGAGCAAAAAAGCATTACTTGTGGTTGGCATATGTGACATTAGCGTTGGCATTCCTCACGAAAGGTCCAATTGCAGTTGTTCTGGGCGGATTGATTACAGCTGCATATTTGTGCGTTTTGGCTTCGGGCCCCTTGCGCAAATTTAGCGTCAACCAAAAAAATGCACCATGGTGGCATAACTGGTGGCGTCAACTATGGTATCTCAACCCGCTCATCGGAATCCTAATTATTCTTGCTATTAATTTGCCTTGGTATTTGACAGAGAACATCCGATCTCATGGTGCTTTCTTTCAAGAATTTTTTATTCGACAGCATCTCGGGCGAGTTACTGGACACGTTAACCACCAGGAGCCGTGGTATTTCTACATTCCGGTTCTGTTAGCGGGAACCGCTCCCTGGCAGCTGTTCCTTAGCGGATTTCTGGCACCTAAACGCCAAATCCTAAAACGTTATACTCTGCGAGCAGATCTCGCCAAGCTGTGCATTATCTGGATAGTTGTGGTGTTTGGCATTTTCAGTGCTTCAGTTGCTAAATTGCCAACCTACGTAGAGCCGGCCATGGTGCCATCGGCAATACTGGTGGCGATGGGCATGGAGTACTTGATCCGGCTTCGACGAGCCAAACAATTGCGTATCATCGCAATTTGCATCTGTACTCTTTTGCTCGGTAGTCTGATTCCTTTGTCACTCGTGCATGGGCTCTGGAATGACTATGCGGATCTAATAGCAATCATCATTTCCATCGTTGGCTTCACTGCCATATCAGGATTTCTCATGCTAAGGGAGGTCAATCTTTCTCGCCTTGTTTATACTCTCAGTGCTTGTTATGCCTTAGGCACCACTGCTGGAATAGCAACCATATTGCATGGCTATGATGAGTTGAAGAGCGCTCCGATGCGACGCTTATTTGTCTCAGTGGCTGATACTGGTGGTAGTGTCGCGACTGTCATGCACGCTTCACCTGCCGCTCTGTTTTATTCGCACAAGCCCATTCCTTTGATTGGCTCAACCAAGGATTATTACGACTACCTTGCGCACTACCCCGCACCTCATTTTGTGATCACTCCAACGGAAGTGGCGCCATTAATAAGTGTCGTCTGTCCTGGGCTGGTAAAGATTAAACAACAAGGAAACTGGTGCCTTTTTCAGCATCTTTAAATCGAGCTTTTTGGCTCCGAAACCACAGGCTCAGAAGCTTATAGGCATCTTATTCTTGCCTGGTTCATTTAACGATTGATGATGACAAGTACAATATTTGTTTAATACCCTCTGTTTTCTGCGACTATTGAATCATTGCGTCTTGAGGGTTCATGCACCTACCGTGAACATCCAATTGAGGTTAGAGACTGATGCGCTACATGGCCTTAGCTTGCGACTACGATGGCACGCTAACAACCGATGACAAGCCGAACCCTGAGGTTCTGGGCAAGCTCAGGCAGCTTCGAGCTTCTGGCCGGAAAGTCATATTGGTGACCGGTAGAACGCTTGAACAGCTACTCGAATCCTGTCAAGAACTAGATACCTTTGACAGCATTGTTCTAGAGAACGGGGCTGTTCTCTACGATCCCCGAATAAACAGCAGCCGACTGCTTTGCGCGCCTCCACCGCCCGGCTTCATCTCGAAGTTGAAGAAGAAAGGCGTATCCAATATGACGGTCGGAGAAGCAATCATCGCTACTTGGTCTCCCCATGACGCGGCGGTGCTGGCTGTTATTAGAAGTCTGGGACTCGATTTACAACTGAGTTTTAATCGCGGCGCTATCATGATTTTGCCACCAGGTGTAAACAAGGCGTCAGGCTTACAAGTCGCGCTTGACGAGCTTGGACTCTCACCTCACAACGTGGTTGGGGTTGGCGATGCTGAGAATGATCATATTTTCTTGTCAATGTGCAAGTGTTCGGTTGCAGTTGCTAACGCCACCAAGTTGGTGAAGCGTGATGCTGACTGGGTTCTGGAAAAAAGTGAAGCTGACGGGGTATGCGACCTCATTGACCAGCTTCTGGATAACGATCTGCAAAAACTCCGCTTGGAGATGGTTAGGTCGAGATTGCCTATTGGCACTTCGAGTCAAGGTCCCGTCTCAATTGACGCTTACAACAGCAGGGTGCTGATCGCCGGACCCTCTCGTAGTGGCAAGTCTCGATTGACCTGCGGGCTTTTGGAAAGATTGGCAGCGGAACGCTATCAGTTCGTGGTGGTTGATCCTGAAGCGGATTTTGATGGATTTCCCGGGGCGGTGACATTGGGAAGCACCACAAATGCACCAGATGTGGAGCACGTTGTGTTGGCTCTCAACAATCCAGAAAATAGAGTCACAGTCAATCTGGTCGGCTTGAATTTTGCAGAGCGTCCACCGTACTTTGCGCGTCTCTTAAACGCCATCCAAGACCTTCGCCTCTCGACCGGTCGACCGCATTGGTTCGTAGTGGAAGAGGCGCACCATATGTTGTATCCGGATTGGAAACACACAAACGAGGCGCTTCCAAGAGATTTTCCCGGATTGCTTTTAGTTACTGTTCACCCCTCCGAACTCTCGCCAGCGATCCTCTCTAACATTGATACTGTGATAGCGACTGGACGCGATGCACACGAAGTAATCAACGACTTTGCTCGCGCTCAAACATTGAAGATTCCCACTTTCGAACCTATCGTTTTAGAGCGCGATGAGGCCCTGTTGTGGCTCAGATCGTCGCCAGATTCCGTTGTGAAAGTACGATTGCTACCTACTATTCACGAACACCGGCGTCATTTGCGTAAATACGCGCAAGGTGATGTCGGCTATCAAAGAAGCTTCTTTTTTACTGGACCAGACTTTCGCTTGAATTTGCAAGCAAGCAACTTAAGGATATTTGTGCGCATCGCAGATGGTGTCGATGATGAAACCTGGTTGTTTCATTTGCGTGAAGGGCATTACGCTATGTGGTTCCAGGAGGTAATCAAAGATCAAGAGCTTGCAGAATTAGCGAATTCGTTTTCAGACAGTCACGCATCGGCGACACAAAGCCGCGTGGCAATAAGCAATTTTATACACACGAGATATACTCTGCCGGAACGTCCAAGCCTCTTTGGTACCTAACAGCCGGAGAATAATTTAGCCAGCGCGGTTTGAATTTCATTACCCAGGTTCGAGTATTACGCGACACTTAATGGCAGAAAAATTTGATTGGGACAAACATAGTCGCGCCGCCTACGACGCATACATGGGTCGTGATTATCGGCTCGCGATTCGCTTGTTGTTTCCGCACATCGAGCGGTTCGGAGCCAACGACGAGAGGCTGGGCTACGCGTATTGGCTAATCGGACTTTCTTTGAAAATGCTCGAAAAATACTTGGAAGCACCATTTTATTTTCTTCGAGCTGCCCGCATATATTCGCGACTGAAAAAGAGTCTAGCTCTAGACAGTTTGTGGTGGATTGCGTTTTGCTACGCTATGCAAAACCATTTTAGAAAGGCTGCACGTTACTACCTTCAGGTAGCTGAATTGTCCTTGGTCCTTGACCTGTCGAACAGGCAATGGTCGTGCGCTGCTTTCACACAGGCCGGACACTGTTACTGGCGCTCCTCAGAATTCGAACTTGCACACGAAGCTTTTGAACGAGCCCTACAGGTGGCAGCAGGAATGCACCAATGCTTCGCATTGTTTGCAGAGCATCCAATTATGCCTGTTCGTCTTTGCCTCGTAGATCACTCGTTGGGTCATAAGCGAAACGAAGTACCGAGCCCTAAGCGCGGTACCTCGTTTCTTCGGCTAAACCCTGGAGTTAGCTGGCTTTTTGTAAGTCGGCAAGTGCTTGTTGGGCTGCTTGTCTTACTTCGTCCGATGCATTTGAATTGAGCAGGTCTTGCAAGTCAGTCTTGGCTGATTTGAAACCAAATTTGTCAATCATTCCAATCAAACGAATCTGTCTTTGAATGCACTCACCACGTGATTCGCCAGGGCGATCTGGTGCTCCCAGGCGTGGTGTATTCTCAACGTCGTGCTTGAGTGCTAGAAGAGCAATTCTACCTGCAGTTTCTCTTGAGATAGCTGGTGATTGGTCTGAGGCCAAAGACTCCAGTCCGTCTATTAGATACCTCTTGCCACCACCCGATAGATGGGAAGATTCGGTTAGACCAATTCTGACTGCATCAATCATTTCAGAGCGACCGTTAGCATTTGGCTGACACAATTTCTTCACTTGCTCGCAGCACTCTTCCGAGATTTGTCTGGCTTGCGCTTCAGTAGACATGTTTCCGGCGGAGTTTTTAATCGTGGTGATAAGCGCTTGTCTGGCTAAATCTGAATCGGCAGAGTGTGGCTGACTTGAAGTCGCGAAAAGATCTGCCAGTTCAGCGTTTCGGGCTTTCCCGAATTCAATCATCTTATCGGCTCTGGCAGACTCGCCTGCAACTTTGCCCCTTTCTTCCCTTGAATCAGAATAGGGATTGAAGCTTCGCCCTGTATTATCGAAAGCTTGTTGATAAGCTTGCTGTGCATCGCGGGTAACCTGCACGAGACTTTCTACTGTAAGGTGTTGATATCTGCTGTGCATCCAGTTCAGTGCTTCTGTGTCACTGACGCGGGTTTGGCTGCTTTGAACCAACGCAACTGTGGGATGTGTGATTGTGGGGCGATCATTTGGTACCACTGCTGGTGGTGGGATTTCCGCATGAACTCTTGGTGGAAGTTCAGGATTTGAAGCTGTTGACACAGGAGTAGTTATTGGTTGAAGCTCAGGATTTGAAGCTGTTGACACAGGAGTAGTTCTTGGTTGAAGCTCAGGTTTTGAAGCTGTGGGCACAGGAGTAGTTCTTGGTTGAAGCTCAGGATATGAAGGCGTTGGCACAGGAGTTGTTCGTGATGGAAGTTCGGGATTAGGCACAGGAGTAGCTTGACGCACTTCATATCCTGGGTGCCACGGGGCTGGAGGTTGAGTGGTGCGTTCTGGTGCATACGGTGTGTCGTGTGGTGGCACGGTTGTCTGTCGTGGCGTAGTTTGCTCTGGACGTGCCGGCTGATATTCCGGAGTGTCTGTACGTTGATACTCGGGCAAGCTGTTGTTTGAAGATCCTGGTTGATATTCATAGCTGTTCGCCGGTCTACCTGAATTGTTGTGAGCTCTATAGCCAACTTGGTAAGCTCTATCGATCATTTGCTGAAGGCGAGGATCTTCGGCTATTTCTGGACGCTTCTGTTTTGCTTCTTCAATCAGCCGTTGTCCTTCCAACATTTCCATTGGGTCGCCGGTTTTGATGCATGCTATACCCATCGAGATGCGCGTATTTGCTGGGGCATAGTATAAGTTTTTCAGTTCGGTCTCGTTGTTCAAAATTTGATGTTTTTGCTGCTCGAGGTTTTGCATATCTTCGAACGATCCACCATATCTTGAGAGATTTGATTCTCGCGAATTTATACGGTTCAGATTTTGCACGTCATAGTTATGATCTTGTTTGACGTTTGTGAGGTCAATGCCGTCAGCATCCTGGATGCTGCGCAAGTAAGTACCACGAGCAGCATTAAATCCTTGCGTTCTATTGATCTGATTCGCTGCGTCTAAGTCGTTGTATGGATTGCTGAAATTTTCGGGATCGCGATAGTCATTAGCTCTGACGTTACGTCGAGGAGCCCAGCAGTCAAGCGCTGCTTGTGTCGAAAGGTCGGTAACAGGAGTCTGATCACTAGGCGTTTGTGTCCGGTCATAATAACGTGTGGAATTATCCTGGTTTGCTTGCTGAAGATTCAATGACAAAGAGGTGTTGTGGCTCACTCGCTGATGTAACGATGAAGAGTGATCGCTGTTATCGCGGTAATGTGATGAAGAATCATTTCTATGTGTCATGTTATTGCTCGCCTATTGTAATGAGTAACGCCAAAACCAACGAATGAGGACGGTTATCCGCGTACGGATAAGGGGAAACCTTTAAGCAAACTTCGTTAGTACGGTTGCTGCATTTCTCGGGGTTGAAGATCTGCTACTTTGGATATTAGAGTCCCGGCGTGACCAAGTGGTGAGCACCTTGACATCGAGATTGGTTTTCAGCTCAGGTGCCAACAGGCTCAGAAAAAGCGGCTTACATGATTTGATTTCAGTCTGAAATTGTACGAATTCAAAGGGCCAGGGGCATGGGGGAGCAGGTGCATGCGCCAGAGCGCCCATGATTTCCGGATTTACTCGGGAGATCATGGGCGTTGTGCCGTTACGTTGAATCCAACTTGTCTCTTAATCGCCCTGCTGATTACAGGTCAATTGGACGAAAGAGGCTGGTGGTCGGACGATTAATTGTCCCAATGGTGTAGTCCTTGAACTTGCTCACGGGTTACATAACCATCCTTGTGAATGCCATTCCAATGTTCGCGAATCTGCTTATTTGACCATCGAGCATCATCGTGATGGTTTTTGTAATAATAACGATTCGCATCTTTGAATTCGTTGTAATTCCAGCGCTGATCATTGTTGTGATCGTGGTGTTTGAACCAATCGTCTTGATCAGCTCTGGCCGGCTGTTGAAGAACTCCGAATGTCAGAGTTGCCAGCGCCATTGCAGCAATAGTCTTTTTCATTTGAAACCTCGTTTTTAATAATCCCAATTTAAGACAGTAACACAGACGCCCGTGATTTACTTGACTTCACGTTTGCAAAACTGGGCGGACTGTTCCGCTAAACTGATGACTTTCCGGTGGGTAAATTAGTTCCCGGATCCGATGTGCCTTCTTGTCATCTGCAGTGCCGCAGTAGGCTGCACTCACATCAGCAGCCAGAGCCCAATCGGGCCGCACGAATTTATTGTCCGAGCAATACAATGCCATGCCGGCCATGGAATCCTGAGGCGTCCCAAGATGTATTGTCTGAGCCGGCAAATTTGGCTTCGCTGATGTGGTTAGTTTTTCACACACGGTTGAATGTTTAGAGAAATATTGGAATTTTGCAAGGCACCGTATGCGGTACTAAAGGTGTTTAGTCTATTGACAGTAGCGAACTGCAACTTCTGATACTTTGGACGGATGGGTAAAAGCGCACGACCTCGGCAAAACCCTTAAGGAAAATGGAGAAGGAACCCAAATTGCAGTCGCTGGATGCTATTCAACAAATGTTCATCTCTATATTTAGTGCCAAAACGGGGAAGAACATAGTAGCAGCTCTTGCCAGGCAGGTACGTGGCAATAATGACTAGCTCCCAAGACGACGAAAAAACAATCATCTCTACGAACTCCACTGGGCATTTACGGTCCCAGGCTAAAACACGCACTTGCCCCAAGTGCGGCTTAACTGTTACCGATAACACGATGGTTTGTCCCGTCGATGGCACTGCAATCTTCGAGGCGCCAGGAAAAATTCTCGCGGACTCATATGAGTTTGTTTCGGTAACAGGCTGGGGCGGAATGAGCGTCATCTACAAAGCTCGTCAGCGTCAAACCGGGCACGTCGTAGCGATAAAAATGTTGCACTCGCTTTTGATGACCGATCAATCATTGAAGCGCTTTCAGCAAGAAGCCAAGGCGATTATGAGTTTGAGGCATCCAAACATCATCACTGTTCACGACTTTGGCGTGTCTGAGCATGGACAACCTTATATGGTGATGGATTTTATCGAAGGAAAAACTTTAGGCGATGTAATCAAAGAGACAAATGGATTGTCGTTGGAAGCGAGTTTGCATAGATTTATTCAGTTGTGTGACGCTTTGGACCACGCTCATCAAATTGGTGTGTTGCATCGGGACTTGAAACCAAGCAATATCATGATTTCTAATCAAGATGGGAATTTTGAAGATGCGCGCATCGTAGATTTTGGTATCGCTAAACTTTTGGATAAAGAGGGAGGCGCTGATGATGGACAGCTGACTCACACCGGCGAACTCTTTGGCAGCCCGCTTTATATGAGTCCAGAGCAGTGTCGCGGCTCTGAAGTCGACGCTCGCACGGATATCTATTCATTGGGCTGCGTCATGTACGAGACATTGACCGGGCGGACTCCGTTTAGGGGTGCCACCATCGTCGATACCTTGGTGTTGCAAATGAACGAGATTCCCATTTCACTTGCCCAGGCAAGCTCTGGCAGACAATTCCCGCTCGAGTTGGAGAACGTTATCGCAAAAGCCCTTGCGAAAGATCCAGACGATCGATATCAAACCATGCAAGATTTGGAAATGGCCTTAATGGGCATTCAACTAAATTCCAAGGATGTTTCGCAGGGACAATACCGTCCCAAAAACAGGAAGACACCGATAATTCCGGGCTTTGTCTACGGCACTGCCGCAGCCTTCATCATTGTCGCTTTTGGATTCACAATATGGTGGCAGAGCATATCCAAGCATGAAAATAGTGTCACAGCTGCGCAATTGGACTCTATTAAAAAGGCTGCTGTTTTGAACTCGATAGAAGCTAAACGTGACCAACAAATTGTGTCCAATAACATTGAGATTCTCCTCAAATCAAAAAAGAATATGATCGACGATCCGATGCTTCGACAGCGTCTCAATGTCGATTTGGGTTTGGAAGAGTTGGATTTGAACAAGGCACAGGTTGGCGATGTTGGATGCCAATTTCTCCGCAATCAAAGGACATTGAAGAGGCTTTATCTCGATGATACCTTCGTTCACGATCAAGCTCTGGCAAATGCCATCGCCACTTTGGATAAGCTAGAGAAGCTCAGTTTATGCAATACAAAGATTTCAGACAACGCAATTGGCTATTTGACCAACTTAACCAACGTCTGGGGCATTTATTTAAACGACTGCAAAGATGTTGCTGACAAAACGTTGGAAAGCGTAAGTAGCATGCCGAGGCTCAAAGAGCTTTCTGTTAACTCGACGGCTGTAACCGACGAGGGGTTCAAAAGTCTGCGTCGGATTTCTCTACAAAAGCTTTTTGCCTCTAACACCAAATTCGGTGACAAAGGCATGGCGGCTTTGTCCAATATGAAGTCTTTGACCGAACTACGTCTAAGCGACACAAAAGTTTCCGACGAGGGATTGGGGAAATTAGTCCACGCCCCTGACTTGACGTCACTGGATTTGTCCAAAACATCTATTACAAATAAGGGAATAGCCTACCTCACGCGTTTCCCTTTGTTAGATAGCCTTGGTCTTGCTGACAATCCCATCACGGATGGTGGCACACCAGCACTAGCGAAATTACTAAAGCTGGATAGACTCAATCTCAAATCGACAAAGATCAGCGATGCAACACTGCTCACTTTAGCCAAGCTGCCCAGTTTGAGAGAACTAAATTTAAAAGACGATCGAATCACTGATACCGGAATAGAAGCAATTACTCATATGGACTCATTACAGGCTCTCAATCTATCCGGAACACAAATTACAGACGTTGGCTTGCATAAGCTGCTAAGCTGCAAGCATCTCAACAATTTAGTAATCGCCAATTGCTTAAGATTGACTGCACCTGGAGTCAAGGACTTCAGCAATCGCAAGAGAGACTGCAACGTAGTGGCCACGGAAGCAACTTACATTTATTGGTTTTATTGACTTGATTCTCCGTTTTATTCAAAGTCCTATAACTGTGCCATCACCCCTGATGCGTCGCAACGTGTGATTAGTCACTTATCTGTTTAGTTCACTGGTTCGTAAGTGTCAGCGTAGGATTTCGCTGTGACTCTGGCAAAGTGTGTTCCAGGTTCGCCTGTTGCAGTGTTGTAATCATAGTTAGCTAACCAATCGCCAGCATCACCATGCATAGGTCCCCAAGTTGTTTCGAAATCGATAGGCGCTTTCAGCTGCACCATATGAACGGGTGCTGCTCCAGTATTTGTAAATGCGGTTAGGTCACTGTTCTCAGCGAGTTGCTCAGGAGTCACCAGGTATGCCTTGAGGATGTCCTTTTCGGCTGGAGTCCATTGGTTTACCATGCCGTTTTCGATATTAGGTGTACCGTCTGCGTTTAGTCTTGTTGCGATCCATTGCCCTTCTGGAGCTTGAACACCAGCTGGATTTTCGAGTGTCGGAACAAGTCTGCCTTCCGGTCCTGCCTGTTCAAAGTGCACTTGGTAAAGCTGTTTCACTGACGGAACCACAGCATCATCGGCTTGGGCAGCGCGGAAGAGATCTTGATTATGTGCAATTGAATCTTCCAGTGTTATCGGTTGTGGTGTTATTGCGCTTTCTGGAGCGGCATCGGTGGCAGCGACAGTGGCAGGAGCATCGGTGGCAGCGACAGTGGCAGGAGCATCGACGGCAGCGACAGTTGCGGGAGCATCGGCAGAGATTGCACTTGCGCTTGGTGTCAGAACGCTCACGCCATTTACATCAGTAACTTGGTATTGTCCACTTCTTACGGCATTTCCGAGGATGCTACTGACGCTTGCGTCATCAGCAGAGGCGCTCGCTGCGGACATACTGCTGATTACGTCACCGGCGGCTGAAGCGACAGGTCCAGCTGCCATACCACCCAGAGCGCCCGCGGCGACCAATGTCGCTCCGCCGCCAACATTCTGCAAATCAGTGTGCGCTTGAGTCACCTCAGCTGCTGAAAAGGTACCTGTATTGGTGACGACATCTGCATCATGAATCCAGCCACCTATGTGTGTTGCTAACTCGACTGAACCAATGATGGCTCCGACTGCTAAAGCACCGATACCCACTATAGGTGCTGTAACTGCGGCGACGGCAGTGATAGCAAGTCCAGCGGCGAGTCCGACGGCTGCAGCTTCAATCACGTGGTCAGGATGATCCTTGATTTCGTTCCAGGCGCCAGTGCCTAGATCCGAAGCAATCGTTTCTGCATTGTGCATGAAGTGATCGAATCCACTTTCGTGAGAGTCGGAAGTGCCGTTGGAGTCAGAGTCATGTCCGGAAATTTTCAGATCAGGCAGAGTTGACAATGTTACTAGTGCAGCTGAATCCGCAGCACTGTTTGCTCGCTGGTCAGCACCACCAGAGTTGGTAATGTCTTGTTGTTGGAACAGAATTCTGCTGGCGCTATCGTTGTTGTTCTGGCGAACTTCACTGTCATTGCTTGCCAATATTCGATCTGATGACATTTGCCTTCTCCTCTTGGGTGCTGACGCGCACGTGAATTTGACTCAGAGCACTTTGGAAGTGTTCAGCGTCTAAACTGCGTATCTACCGGGATGTTCTTTTGGTAATCAGGTCTTCGATGCATCTGGCGAAATTCGATGCCCGCCCCGCTTGCTACATATCTTAGGGCTGCGGTGTATCACAGAAAGGGCAGCGGTGTGTCAGGGGTGTGTCACCAATGCAAACTTGTGTGGACGTGGACATATGGGGCGTTGCGCTCAACATATCCTGGGAGCGCCGCCATGGAGCGCGACTGTCCACAGTCGCCCATATAAGGGAGCGCGACCGTCCACAGTCGTGTGTCTGGGAATCCTGGGAGCGCCGCCATCCTGGCGGCATCGAAACCTGGGGGCACCGCCATGGAAGCGCGACTGTCCACAGTCGCCCATATAAGGGAGCGCGACCGGCCACAGTCGTGTGTCTGGGAATCCTGGGCACCGCCATCCTGGCGGCATCGAAACCTGGGGGCACCGCCATCCCTGGCGCCATCCCTGGCGGCATCGAATCCTGGGCGCGCCGAGGAGCACCCCAGGGCCTCGCCTGCTTCCAGCCTGCTTCTATTAACGGATGCGGCAGCGCAGCGCAGCCGCCGCCCAAATTGCTATTTTGAGTTAAACCGGTATCCCGCACCGTGCACGGTTTCTATCAGCGCACTTTGATTTTTCGACACTTCTAATTTTTGGCGTAATCGCTTAAGGGTGCTTCGAAAGGCATCAGTGGAGGGCTCGGTTTCAGAGCTCCAAACCCTGATCATGACTGCCTCTGCGCTAAAGACCCGATCAGGATTGCGCATGAAAAATTCCAGTAAACTAAATTCCTTTGGCAGCAGAACGATCTCCTTCCCTTCTCGAGTGACTCGTAGTTGGTCTGGAATCAATACGATTTCTCTAAATTCCAATTGATTGGAAACTTGCCTTGACTGTCTTCGCAGCTGGGCACGAATCCTTGCGGAAAGCTCCTTGAGGGAATAAGGCTTTGTTAGATAATCGTCGGCGCCACCATCCAGCCCATCTTCTTTGTCTTCGTCTTTCGCTTTAGCCGTCAACATGATCACAGGCGTGGTGTGCCCTGTTGCGCGAAAGTGTTTCAGGACCTCATATCCAGACATGCCAGGCAGGTCCCAGTCCAGCAATATGATGTCGTATTCGATCATGAGCAAGTGCTCAAGTCCATCTGTTCCGTTCCTTGCCACTTCGACAACGTGCCGTTCAGACTGAAGCCACGTCGAAACCATCTCCGCTGTGTTTGTGTCATCTTCTACTACCAGAATTTTAGCCACTAGATACTCTTCTTCACTTGCCAATAAACAATTCGGTCGGTCAATCATCAGCCGGAGGCGGTTTAAATTGTCCTGAGAACTCCCGGATTAAGCAGGTCTCCAAATCGGAAGAGTTACTATAAAAGTACTTCCCTTGCCCACCTCGCTTTCAACCCTAATCGAGCCGTTATGCAATTCGACCAGTTCTTTCGCGATTGGAAGCCCCAGTCCGGTGCCGGTGACATTTGCCGTTGCTTTCAGGCGGCTAAACCGCTCAAAAATCAGCCTCATTTCATCCGTCGAGATACCAGGACCTTGATCCGCCACAGCAATTTCGACATTTTGATCGGACTTTCTGGTTGTTATCGAAACGATGGATTTCTCAGGAGCAAATTTTATGGCGTTCGACAATATATTGACGAAAACCTCTTGCAACCAGAATGCATCACCACTAACATCGCATTCCTCGCTCGTGTAATCCGTGACCATGGAAATATTTTTCGCTTGGGCTAGAACATTTACCGATTCAAGACATTTGTCTAAGATTGGCGCCACTTCGAGCAAAGTAGTTTGCAGTTTAACGTTGCCTGTGCGCAATTTTTCAAGCTGAAGAACACTATCAATTAGCCCGACCATGTGTTGTGAGGCACTCTCTGTGGTGGCAAGCAATCGAGTGCCTTGCTCGTTCAATTCACCGAAGAGTCCAGCTTCAAGCATCTCCAAATAGCTGCGAACAGCTTGCAATGGCGTTTTCAAATCGTGAGTAATCATCGCGGTTACCTCCTGCCTCATGCGCTTTGCTGCTTCAATCAGATTGGCTGCATAATGCAAATGGTTATCGAGTTCTGCAACTTCATCAGTTCCTCCTAAAGGTGCCAGCAAAGGCTCTCCTTTAGCAAGTTTGTCGGCGTTCTCGCCAACCTGCGACAACCTGCCAGCAAGATGCTTGCTAAACATCGCTGCGCAAAAGAGAGCGAACAAAACGCTGAATCCGAGCGCAGCCTTTAGGAGGAGTCTAATGCGCTCCCGGAGCTTGCGGCTGGCGATGTCATCGGTTCCACGCATGCTCAGCTCGCCTAATTCGAGTAGTCCATTTTGCATACTGTTGTGTAGTTCGCCATTGAGCTTTCTTTTGTACATACGCGGCAGCTCTTGATCAGGACTGTCCTGAACTTGTCGTCCGAAGTCCATGAGATCATCCTTGGCTTGCATAAGGCCGCGGCTGCAAATCTCAACTTTTTCAAGTAGTACTGGATCATCTTTTGCCAGCACTTTCATCTGCTTGAACCGCACCATAATATTTGCTAGTTGATGCTTGACAGCGAGTGTTCGACTAATTATGCTCGGCTCGTTACCGATATGAAGAGGGTCAGGTTCGAAAGTGTCAGTGATGGAAATAACGTCGTGCACGACTCCGTTGATTGCATCGCTTATCTTCTTGTTATTGTTGACACGCTCTGCCTCAATTTCTATCTGATTTTGAAGGTTGAGCAGTGCTCCGAATATCGTTATTTCGAAGCACAGAGGAATACTCACCAACAGTAATCCTTTGTGTAAAAGTTTCAGCTTCATAGTTGTCTAAGGGCTGGGCAACAATAGGAGAAGTAGTATTTGCAATCATCATTATAGTCGTGAAATTTCTCATTTTGGATTAAGAAATCGTACTTCGACATTATACAGTAATCCAACCGGAGTCTGCCACTAGGAGTCTGCCAAGATGCCATTGTTTGGCACCGAATATAGTGCGCCAAGGAAATGTGGTGCCAAGGATGACTATTCGTTCGTCAAGGTTTTGCTTTAGTTAGATATCCACTTATTGAAATGCCTTTAGTATTGTTTTTGTCGGGGTCACATACGGAAATTTGTACTAACATCTTATCGGGACCAAGTGCACTGTAGCGAGCCACCATTTCGCGATAGCCAACAATCGTTCCGTTTGGAGATTGGATCGGTGATAGGGTTCGTTGATCATAAATTCCCGGTGCCACCATTACCGTCGAGGACTCTGCGATCCGTCCATCTCTAAGCAACTCATTCGGTAAATTGTTTGCACCACCAGAGCCGCGCCCATTTCCTGGCGACGCACCGTCCGACGTGCGTTTTATGATGTAGCCTGAAGTTGGGCTACCGCTCACGTCCATTGTGTGTCCGTTTGTGTACATTTTTGCGGCACCGATATCGACACGGTCGGTCGTTACAGTCGTTCCTCTGTCGATCCGCAGCGAGTCATCGGCTCTAAAGTAGCGACCATTAAAAGATGTCGGACCACCAAATGTGATACCGTTGTTATGGTAATTGATTAGAGGCTGCTCGCGGTTGATCGAATTAGGATCCGCAGATGCACCGCTCCAGGGCTTGCCGATCTGGACGCCATCTCCTATGTATACATTGCCACCAATGTGAACATCTCCAACACCATTCTCTCCGTGTTCAACAATGTGTGCTCCTGGAAGCACCCAAAGGTGTCCGTTTTCGCCGCTGCGAAAAAATATGATGTCAGGCGAGATGTCCCCTCTGCGACTATTATCAGTTACGCTGATTTCGGGAATCCGCAAGCCATCGTTATCGCCGCTCACTTTGAGCGACATTTTAGCTGCCTTGCCTGTTAGATATTGATTGTTCGGACCAGCCAATGGAGTCTCTTTGAGCAGCGGTGCGTCGTTCAATCGCACAGATCCATTCCATACGCCCTTCCATTGTTCGGGCAGCGATCGACAAGCGTTACCCTTCATGAGCGGAAGCGAGGTTGGGGCATCTGCATAGACACTTACTCCACCAGAGATGGGCGCCGTGGCACCCTCCTTCTGTCCGACACCAAGTTGGTCAACCTGACACGAGGCACCCAAGGGAAAAACGACAAAGCAGCTCAGTAACATTGAAGCTGCGATTGCCTGAGTTAGAATTTGAGAGGATGAATTCATGCGTCTCGGCATGTGTGTTAAGTCCTTAGATTTTGTGGACACTCAGACTGATCATGAACGCTCAGAAGCTTATGTGCTGATTATAGTGCATGTAAAACGCGGCGACTGGATACTGATGGGGCTTTGGCTGGTGTCTATAAGAAAAGGCAAGAAGATGCCGCGAGGGCTCTCGTTGGCTGGAGGAATAAAATGGAAGGGCATGGTGACGCAGAAATACCGCGTTGAAGATAGGGAGGAGCGAAATATAACTTGTCACTGCATTTGGTGCCGCGCAGTTTCGACTGGCAAACCGGATCGCAATTCTCAACCATTGTGCACTGTATATGGTGATCGGTCGTGTGTTTGGTGATTGATTGACTGTTGTCAAAATCTAGCCATTGAACCGAGGAGTGGAGTGGAATGGAAAATAATTTGCAATTTCCTGGGGTGCACAGGTTATGGACGGGGTAATTGGTGGCACATAGTACATTGCCGGTCGCATCTGTCCTTCAAGCGGCTTGTGCGAGCTTCATCGATGACTGGGCTGGCTGCTAACCGGTTGGCGCCAGCTTAGAGAGGAGCCTGTGATAGAGAAGCAGATCACCATATCCCGTCGTAATAGCCGTCGTCTACGACGAGGAACGACGATTGCAGAAATGCCGGTAGTGATGTGGATCTTAATTTTAGGGATATGTTTTCCTGTCATGATTTTGGCCGTTGGTACCTTGCGTTTCGGCTTTTTCTGGAACGCCTGTCGGGAAGCCGCGACACAAGCTGCTAAATGCCCAACATTTCAAGTCGATTCTTCTTTGGGCAAATCCGCAATCAACACAGCTGACCTGGTCGCAAGTATGGCGACGAACTCGTTCTCAGGAATCTCCATTGTTGGCCCAGTCAAGGTCTATATCCTGCAGACAGATGTGAATTCTGGTACCAGCACTCAAAACCCAGACCGGCAAAAATTGCCCGCAGCTGCAGACATTGACCACAACATCTATGAAGTCCAAGTGGAACTAGACGGACAAGTCGAACCATTGATCCGTTATCCAGTTCAGGGCATGTTCGGTTCGATTCCTGGACTGACTGGTCCATTCCCGGTTACAGTAAGAGCACAGAACTCATGCGAAATCCCGCAAGGATTAAATCAGTGAAAAAGTTATCTCAACTACAATCTAGAATTTCGACAGGCTTCAGCTTGGCGGAAGTCGCGGTTAGTGCTTTTCTGGTAATGGTTCTGGCTGTTCTTTCCATCAACATCGCCATTTTGGTTTTTGCCAGCTCTGTGAACGATAAAGCTTGCCGCGACGCTGTCAGAGCCGCAGCCCAACAACCTAACGCCGCTAAGGCGCGAGTTTTTGCGCTCGCCTCTATAAAAAATCACAAGACCGATGGATTCTTTCTTAGCTCAATCCAGCTCACCAATTTCAATTACAACGACTTCAACGGCAATCCTCCTCCCGTCGGTCTATGTCCACTAGTTCAGGTGACTACAAGTGTGAACGTGACTCTGCCCGCTCCGGTCATTTTTTTTGGTGCTTCCCTGACAAACAAGATCACGTTCTCCCAGATATACACAAGCCCGATTATTAAAACGAAGATCGTTATGCCATAGTCTTCACAGGTGTCGTCTTGAAGGAAATATTTCCAGCCTTATCGCTCTTCTTAATCAGCGGCATAATGTTGCTGCAACCGGCTTTTGCTCAGGCTGATTCGTCAGAAGCCAGGCGAAATTTTGTATACAATCTGCTGCAAACTGGAAGAGCACAGCAAGCGCTCACACAGCTAAATGCAGTGCCCACTCCGACTGCGTGGGATCAGTATATGAAAGGACAAGCGTCCGAAATGATCGGCGAACCAGTCAAGGCCTCTCAATGGTATCGCGCTGCGTTGGAACAAGACCGCCATAACGACCAGTTTCGCAGTAAATCGATTGCTAACCTCACAGCCCTATGCAAATGCGACGAAGCTATTCAAGTGTGCCTTGATGGAAGCAAACTGGCGACAGACGCCAAAAAACGTCAGTTTTACGACGATAAGGCGAAAGAGATCGAACGTCTCAAGCAGGCTTATGCCAAAGGCGCTGAAAACATAGCGCGACACAAAATAGAGCACCACGAACAGCTACAGTCAGCTATCGAACGAGACAAGTGATATGGCAAGTTCTCTTTCGATCCACGAATCAAGTGTGCCACTCGACTATACCAGAGCCGGAAAGCATTTAGACAATGCAATCGCCTTTTTGATGCTCGGTGGTGCCAGCTTGATCTTGATGGTTGCCTTTATAATAGTAAGCATTCCACAAGTGCTAATGCGGGATGAAGTGCGCAGCATGCTGCAAGAGCTTAGCGGTGTAACACTCTTTTTTGTCGTCTTGCTGAGCTATCCTCACTTCGCCTGGTCATACAGATTTGCCTATCAACAGGGCATCGCCTTTGTAGCCAGGCATAGTTGGCAGCTAATCGTGTACCCTCTCCTTGTTATAACGCTTCTCTCTTGTTGCGTGCTCAGTTGGAATTATCCAATTCACAATTTTGCATTGCTGAACGTTATAGAAAACAATCTGCAATATGTCGGAATCAACTTGAATTGGTCGCTCTATAAAGGTTGTGGACAGCTGTTATTCGCCAGCCTTTTGATTCTGCAGATGGTCATGTCGGGTCACCACTATTGCATGCAGGCGCTTGGAGTGGCGCTAGCCGGCGGAGAGGAACGCGGATATACATTGACGGCAACTCAGAAGAAAATTCTCCGCGTCAATCTGTATACGCTTTGGGCGATGAATCTCTTTTCCGGTTATGCCTTTTTTTCCATGTTGAACAACCGCAACTTTGCTTATCATACATTCCAGCTTCCGCAACCTCTGTATGTGATTTCATGTGTTGCTTTTGCAGGCAGTCTAAGCCTCGTCTTCTTGAAAATATTATTGCCGGCTTTTAGAGAAGAGAAAAAATTGCCGCCACTTCAGGCGGTCGTTCCGATATTGTCTATATGGATCTGGTTGCAACCATTCCTTCAGCCATATATGTACCAGTTCTTAGTAGTTCCGATAGCCCATGGCGCGCAAAATCTTTTTTTCGCTTATAAGGTCGAGTCAAACAACTTTGATCCGATTTTAAGTAGGAAGCTCGTCAAAAGCAGCATAGGCAAGGCAATATTTCTCATTTCTCTGACCGCAATAATGATCTCAATCGGCTACATGGGTTTTCACACCATTCCTTTATTTCTGGATAGGTCTAGATTAATTGCCGATCTCACCCCTAACTTTTTCTTTTTGGCTGCATTCATCCTCATCAGCACGCATCATTACTTGCTTGATAGCGTTGTTTGGAGGAGCGATTCGCGCGCAAAAATAGTGTTACAGCCCGCCTCATCGTCCATCTGAATCGGCTTGATTTTCGCTCGTCGATTCGGTCATTATCAGGGAATAATAGATGAAGTCCTGTAGGTTGGAAGCCCTTCTAATCGAGTCAATTACCCAGTGCTTCAGAACTTTCGATCACAACCGCGAAACATAAAACTGGACAAACTAGCCTGTTTGCCCAGCGTCAAAGTGCTTGAAGACATGCGGCAGAAAGCGATGGTCAATGCGGGAGCCCTCGTGGAGCTACCGTTTGGTGACGATGCGCAATCTTTCAATCTTACCGTGACGCGTGACGTGACGCACGGAAGCTGGCTATGGATGATGTATAGGGATGATGGCTTCAATGCTGGGTTAGAGTGGAGCCACGTTACTCACAATGCAGATCAAATTTATTCGTTAATTAGCAACTCGAACCTTGGATTCATTTTGAATAAACAGGTTCAACCCCTTCCGACATCGGTGCAGCAAGCACACACTTCTGTTGATGATAATGCGCCCAAAACACGCAAAGGAACGTTGCAGGGAAATCTGAAGAACATTCAGATTGGCAATCTCTTCCAATCGATCAACATGAACCAGATGACCGGAAGATTGGAGATACTAGCGCCGCATAACAAAGCTGCAGTCTTTTTTGTGGATGGAAATCCCGTTCACGCTGCACTTCGCGGTGCCGAGGGAACTGAGGCAATGATCCAATTGCAAGCGTGGGAGGATGGCGAATTCACTTTTTACGACGAAAGCGTAAATGTAACTCGTAGCATTCAACGCGGTTTGATCGGACTGCTCATGGAAGGGGCGAAATTCGTCGATCATTCTAAATATTTGACCAAAGGTGGATTGACCCATGACTCATATCTCATTCCTGTCAAAGACGTTGATCTGGAACAAGCGCTGACGAAAGGTGTGGATTGCAAACTGGCCGACGTGATTTCGATTTACAAGTTGATCGATGGTGCCAAAACTTGGGGAGATATCCAGCGTGATCTGGAATTAGCCAAAAGTGAGTGGGTGCCAGTGATGTTTAACCTGATCAGCTGCGGACTGGTGCAAATTAGTACTACGCCGACGAAAAGCACTCGTCAGAGCGCGACTGTAATAAAAATGGATTGGCAAACAGTGCAAGCCTTTGAACAAAGTATTTGCAGAACGGATACTGGCTTATACACTCAACCGTCCTTGCTCTATTTTCTCAGCCAAGAATGGTTCAAATACGAAGTGATGGAAGTTCCTTTCTCGCTTCTCGTGTTTGGATTTGCTAACAAGACGGAACCGCACTCGCAGCTGATTCCATTTCGAACTCGAGCAATCGAAGACTTGAGACAAAAGGTTTTTAAAACCAAGCGAAAATATGATCTTCTGTGCCACTTCGGTGCCTTCTCTTATGCCATGTTGTTGCCGCTAAGCACGAGAAGTTCCGCCCACCGTCAGGCAGAAATCCTTGCTGAGATTTGCGCGACCATCGTCGTATCTGAGGATTATGAGCGTGACAATATAGAATTCCGTGCCGGTATTGCCAACATTCCAGAAGATTGTAATACGCTCGACGATCTGCTTACTCTCGCAGAGAGACTAAATGTTTTGGGAGGTTGATCATGTCTATCCGTACTAGCGTCGTGATGATAGGATGTTAATGCTGGCGGCTTAGGTCAATGACCGAAGAGCACTGGGGGAACGCAGCATGCGTAGAGCACATGGTCAAGTCGCAATCGCGCTGAATTTAGTCATTGCGATTTTTGTTGTGGGCTCGCTTGGTATTGCGGCTTATGAAATGCCTCGTCTCCTATTGGCTCGGGAGCAGCTGAAAAACTGCCTTGAGTTTGCTGCGCTTGCCGGCACAGCGTCTCTGGCTTCTTCAAGTGCGAGTGGCGCACCTGCCACCCTTGAAGCGAAGCAAGTCGCTCTGAACATTTTTAAAATGAATTCGATATTGGGACAACCTTTGACCAATAACGTTCGGGAGGTAACCACACTTTCCCAGCTGAGCCCGGCATCATCAAGCGTTGATGTCTTCGTCGAGTTTGATGACCCAGTCACAAAGCAGCCTACGAACAGTGCTTCCAATGTAATGCGGCTTTATGGTGCATACAAATATGTTCTGTTCTCTGGCGGATTCGGCTCCATTGGTGTGTTCACCTGCAACCTCACTGAACAAGCGCTTTCTGCCTTGCCGCCTTTGGATTTGATTCTTGTGCATGACAGCTCCGGGTCTTTGGATGACCAATCGAAGGTCACATTGGTGCGAAGATATTTTGACCCAAGCGTCAATCCACCTCAACCTTCATATGTGATCCCCAATCCTGGGGGCAATCCGGAACAAGGTTCTTTGTGGTCGTTATTTTGCTCAACGCTGATCGGCTCTCAGGTAAACGGACTCGAGCCTCAGAACCTTGACGCTGCAGGAGATCCAAAGGTCGCTGCCTGTATCAAGGAATTTTCAGAAGTTGGAACTATGGGTACTACTGTGCCTTTGCGTGGCGTAACCAACACTGGATCGATGCCAGGTGATTCCCCACCAGGCTTGGGCGGCGTTGGTCTGGCAGGCATGACTGTAGGCCCTGGAAATACGACAAGCAGCATCGCGTCAGCGTCCGGAAAATCTAGCACCATAGCCGCCGCACAGCAGCGTCAATCGCAATCTCAAAACATGCTCACCTCCTTTGTCGGCAGATTGCTTGGTGAGCCAGCCGAAGCGCAAGCGCCACCTCCGTATAACCCCTGGGGTGCCGACCCTACGATGTTCACTGATTTGGTTGTGAACATCGATGGTAACAGTACATTTGCTGGTGCAGTGGCCAATGGCTTCTCTTTCCCCGATTATAGGTGGCTGGTGGAAGCGTCCCGCGGAAATCTCGAGAATGGTGCGGTTGCTCCTAATGCCATGGCACCACTTGCGGGGACTCCGATGGAGGGCGCAGCTACGCCTGGATACAGAAATGCTTATCGCTTAGCTGCCTACTCAAAACTCGAGCCTAAAGGCACACTAGAACGCGCAGTTAAAGGCTTCCTATCAAAAATTTCCGAGACTTCTGATTGCCATTTCGGCTTCGTCGCCTTTGGCGACCGTGCAGGGACCGCTCCGAACGACACGATTAAAGCGCCGAGAGTTTCATGGGCTTATCCAGTAGCGGGCAAGGTTTCCTATTTGATTCCTGCTATTCCGCTGGATTCGAATAGCTCTAACTTCCGAGCAATCACCGATTTGTTATCAACTCCTGCTACTTCGAATACACCAATGTTTGTGCCTAATGGCGGTGCAAATTTGGCCGACGGCTTGCAACAAGCAGCAAATATGTTAACTGGAGCAGGCGCCCGAACTGGCTCTATGAAAGCAGTTGTGGTGGTGACTGACAAAGTGCCAACGAGAGATTTGGCAGGAAACGTTTACATGAATCCAGGTGCTAACGGACCAGCATTGACGGATGCAATTAATGTGGCAAAGACTCTGGGGACGAAAGGTATTCCAATCTTTGTGGTTGCAATCGATCAAAGTGGCGGACCAATGACGCCGTTTCTGTTGAGCCAGTTTAGTGATAACGATCCTAATGGGCTCGTTTATGCAGCCGGTCATGGTGGCGTCTTGCATACCGACACATGGGTGGATCCGGTGACGACCCTCAACACTTTGAACGGCAAATTCAACAATATCGTCAGACAGCTGGTTGTGTTGAACCGCGGATAGTGTGAAATGGAAGCGCGACTGTCCACAGTCGCCCATGCGACTGCGTAATGGTGCTGAACTAAGGATAACTCAAGTTTTGAACTTTGTTTGGTGGACTAGAGTAGTCTTCGATTTACGAATGAAGTGTCCTGCAATCAAGGCAATAGGCACTAAAATTAAGAGCCAGAAGATGATTAATACAAGTTGTCTCATCGTTGCGACAATCATCTGCATGCTTGGATTGTTCGAGATATAGAAACTCGCTGCGCCTCCATCTTTATTATCCTCAACCGTTTTGCCTTGTTGGGTAGGAGTCAAGTTGACGCCATCTTTAAGTTCGATGTAAAACGAGCTGCCCGGCAGCGTGCCGCTCAGTGGATGTGTGTCTCTGTCGAAACCGCGGATGAAGAAGCGACAATAATCAAGACAAAGACAGTGGATCGCTCCTGGTTTCCATGCTGGTTCTTCGGACCACATTTGGCCGAACTGAGTTTTTTCCGTCCAAGATTTTTCAGCGGCCGCAAATCTCTTGTATAAAACGATAGGCTGATCGACTTTTCCCGAAAACGGATTAGTGTAGCGAAATTCCTTTGGTGCAATCTTTTCGAGTTTGGCTGCATCGCTTGGATAGAGTTTGGTTTCTTTATACTTTGCTGCAACCAAGTTGCAGTAGCTCTCCATCTTTTTCGCTAGGGCTAGTTCAGGCGCACCAGTGGGATACAAAATGGTGCCATCTTGATCTACTAGACCTGCATCCCTTCGCTGAAACCAGAACTCGCGTTGCTTTGGTGGGGCCATTATTAAAGTGAAGAAATCGTCGTCAGTCAAATTCTTAAATTGGCCGCGGGTGGATTTTCCATAGAAAGCTAAGGCGGAACCTTTGTCTGAGAGCCTGAGCGATTTGTGGTTGTCACACGACTTGTATTCATGCGGATCATGATTTGCGTTGACGTGTGCGGGACTAACGTCTTGGCGCAATGCTTTCATTAGGGCACTAAAGCAAAATAGAAGCACTGTTGAAAGAATAACGAAC
This sequence comes from Candidatus Melainabacteria bacterium, assembly GCA_003153555.1. Lineage (GTDB taxonomy): Bacteria > Cyanobacteriota > Vampirovibrionia > Obscuribacterales > Obscuribacteraceae > PALSA-1081. Next base: position 62,585 of record PLZS01000086.1, read on the forward strand.
AGAGCTGTTGATTTGAATACCTGTGAACGGAACAACCGGTGCTCAACAACTGATTGGAGCAACGAAAGAGGTTTATTGTCATCGTTGCTCAATCCATCAACTTCTTGGCGTTTGGATGGCGTCAGAATGTCTGGTCTATTGCTATCCAGAGTTGTTTTCGCAGTGTCTGAGGATTGCCGATGCAGCAAGATATCCGAGGATTGCCTGTGCAGCATGCTGCCAGCCTTATCGTTTAACGCAGCTGGATTGCTCTTCTTGGATGACCCTTGGCTCTTCTCCAAAATCGTTTTCTTGATGGCAAGGTGGCTCTTTGGGATAGCCTTAAAAATCAGTGTTGGAACGTTGGCTCGCATGCGTGGCTTGGGAGCTACGAATGGCTCCTGAGACTCACTGGTGGTCAGATTAAGTGATGGTGCGGTGGGCTCGCTTGTAGTTTGTGAGGTGAGTGGCGCAGAAGGCAAAATTTCGCTAGTGTGGTCTTTTGAAAAACTCCTAAGAATGAGCGTTCGTGCTACAGGTCGGTTTCTAGTAACTTGCTTGGGAGTTGGCGAAGGTTCGGTAGATTCGCTTGTCGTAACGGGTAGCTCAGGATTTGCTGCCGGCGCTTCGGGCTGGCTTTCTGTGAAGGACTTGAAAATGAGTGTCGGGGCAGTAGCTCGTGTCCCAGGCTTGGGAGCGGGTTCGCTATGCAAGCTTTCAGTGAGAATCTCAGGACTTGTCGCTGCTTCACTAGGCAAGCTGTGAGTCCGTATCGCAGGACCTGCAGCTAGTTCAGTCTTGACGCTATTAGTGATTAATTCAGAACTTGGTGATGGTTCGGCAACCTGGCTTTTCGAAAAGGACTTAAAAATCAGCGTCCATGCCGGTGCTCGTTTGCGCGGCGTGGGACTTACCGACGTTGAAGATTCACTTGGTAGTGTGTCTGTAGCAGTTGCGAGGGAGCCAGACTCAGGATTGTGACCACGCAGATCATCACTGGTTGTCCATTCGTCCACGCTGATGTCGTCCAGTCCATCACTTATCGGCTCTTTGGTACCTTCTGTCGTCGGCTCCTCAAGGAGATCTTCTGTTCCGTTGCGCAGATTAGCCGCCTTAAGATCGGACGCACCATCTTTGGTGCGTCCTTCCTCATGGCTGTCATCAAGAATGCGCTGGTTTGCCATCAAACAACTTTTCCTGCTTTACTTTATTCCCAACAGTTGGATCATTCGAAACCGAAGCGCTAAAACGTTCCACCGCAGTCGGTGGTTAATCCCAACTAGCGCGTCGCAGGAAGGTCGGGCTAAATCGAATTTGAGCGCACCCGGGAGGCGTGCCTGGAGCAAAACGAAGCAGACTCGAGCCTACACAAGATTTGATAAGTTGTTTAAGAGTATTTTGCTGATCCCTCGCAGGGTTGCAAAAACCCCCTTCCCTTCACTAGCAACCGATTCATAGCTCGGGAGCCCCAGGGTATTCAGCTCTGACTCCATTCGCTCAATCGGCATGGCACCAACCAAATCGCGCTTGTTGTACTGCAGAACCAGCGGTATCTCTTGAATCTTGATCTTGTGTTGAGCTAAATTCTCAACCATATTGTTGAAAGACTCGATATTGTCAGTAGCCCGGAAGGGGTCGGAATCTGCGACAAATACCACCGCGTCGACACCATTCAAAATCACTTTTCTACTGGCATTGTATTCAATCTGCCCTGGAACTGTGTACAAACACAGGCGAATGTGCCAGCCGTGTACCATTTCCAAATCAAGCGGCAAGAAATCGAAGAACAAGGTTCGGTCACTTTGCGTGGCCATGCTAACCATCTCTCCGCGTTTTTCAGGCGCTAGTTGGCTGTGAATGTATTGCAGGTTTGTCGTTTTGCCGCAAAAACCCGGACCGTAGTAGACAACCTTGCAGTTTATCTCGTGCGTTGCATCTTTAAGTGTTGGCATCTATTGGAAATTGCTGATCAGCGAAGGCGACTTGGTTCCAAAATCCTACCATGCCACGATCTTGCTTGGCGGTTAGTGGCTGTTACTTGGTCGAAAATTGCCGGATTACCCCTGATTAGACCAGGCTGGTGAAAAAACTCGAAGTGCTTGACTGATTTCGGTTGTTCGTGTTGCTCCACTCGGCAATCCCAATATGCCAGTCCCGAACCCCAACAATTGCGATAAATCAGTGCGAATGCTCTATAACTATTAAGTTCTGGTGTCACATATGGTGCCTATTGCTTCTTCGCCTCTGCGTAGAAAAGAATGTTGCGGACCATGTCATAGTTCCACTCTTTCGTCCAATCGATGACAGGATTTCGAGACTCAAAGACAACAATGCCGCTTGGTTTAAGATGCTTCCGCATTGTTGAGAAGGTTGCTAGAACCTCAACATCCTCAAGCAATACTTGAAATGCATGTCCTGTCATTATGATCAGGTCGAAAAGCCTATCCGATTCATAGTTCTGGGCAAAAGACTGAACCCATTCGATTTCCTTGCCGTGAGGTTTCCGGTGTGCAACTTCCAGCATGGCAGGCGACGGATCTACGCCAGTAACATGATGATTCTGAGCCGCATACGCGTTGCACAGGAGTCCGGTGCCGCAGCCAAGATCCAGGATGCGTTGATTTGGAGTTCCAGCCAGCGATAAATAGAAATCCCGATCGATCGACCATGGGCTATCGAGGTCATATATGTCGGCAAGCTTAGTGTTCCCATAATGGTTATCGGGCATTTAGACAAACTCCTTCGATAATTGTAGCAGCGCTTGCAACCTATCTTTCGCACCGTATACAGTATCAACTTCAAAAAACAGTGCCGTATGGAATGAAACAGTTCTCTGGAATGGTAATGCAGACATATTATTAACTGATTGGTCTGACCACTCAACTGTCGCTGTCAGGCATAGAGAATCGCCTTAACGACTGCCATTGCAGGTGATTTCTATGTCTGAACGAATTCCTCCCAAGTTTTATAACGCGCTGAGCAACAGGGAATTCGACAGAAATTCTTGATTTCAAGAATCCTCTACTTCCCCAGTGGGACACTCACAACTGCTTAAATCTACCAAAAGTCGGGAAGGACAAATAAGTTAGTGAGAATACTGCTAGCCCTGCTAGCCAATATTCGGTCCGTGAATGCGCCGATCCATCATTCACTGTGTGGATATTCGAGGTCATAGATTTCAGACACATCATTAACTGTTTGGTTTGACTACGCAACTGTCGCTGTCAGACATAGAATCGCCATAACGACTGCCATTGCAGGTGATTTCTATGTCCGAACGAATTCCTCCCAAGTTGTATAACGCGCTGAGCACCGAAATTCGCTGCTGGCGAGACGAAAACCTAATCAGCCATGAACTGGCCGAAACGCTGATCTCGCGTTACCCGATTGGCTCATCGCGTTCGAGCGCAATTACCTTTCTCAGCATCATCGGTGCTGTGCTAATCGGACTTGGTGCGCTGCTTTATATCGGGGCGAATTGGCATCAAATAGCCACTATTTGGAAGCTCACGTTGATAGTGATGGCGATTGTGGCATCTCATTTGGCTGGTTGGACCCTCAAATACGAGCCGGGCAACAGCCCGCGTCTAGGCACTGCTTTCTTCTTGTTGGGTTCTTTGTTCTTCGGTGGGGGTATTTGGCTTATCGCTCAGATGTTCAATATCGATGTCAATTTTGAGAACGGATTGTTGCTATGGTTTGCCGGAACATGTGCCAGTGCAATTGTGACGCGATCGGTTTCGGTCGGTATTCTGGCGTCACTAATCCTGGGCGCCTGGACACTGTCTCCCGGACACATAAAGGCTCTCATGTTCAGCGAGGGTCTCAGCTGTTATCACCTTGTTTTCGGCACGATCGTCGGTCTGACAATGTCGTGGTTCTTGCGCAGTCGATCGGTAGCGTGGATTACTTTGGTCGTCGGCACACTCGAGATCTCGATTGAGTCAGGCACTTTTCCTGCCGGGTTGCTGCTCTGGGGATTCAGTCTGTGGGGAGGCTATTTGTGGATGCGTTCGAACCAGCAAATTATGGAATCCCCATTCAAGTATGTTGGAATTGCTTCCGCTTTGTCCGCAATGCTATTTTTGACTTGCAATCGAGGACCGGTTACCAGTCAACTGAATATGGTGAACTATGCCGGACTCTTAGTGGCTGCGATTTCCACGCTTCTTGCGCTTCTCTACCGTGCTGAGAAATATCGCACGGAAGCTTTTGGAAGCTTGTTGTTACTTGCCTATTTCCTTTTGTTTCAGTCCAATCCAGTCGAGATGACACGCGTGGTGGCATTCAATTTCATGCTTGTGTGCAGTATCTTCGGACTGGCAACTCTAGGCCTCAAGCGCCTGCAAAACGCAGGTTTAGTCAACATCGCAATTGTGTTCGCTGTTTTGGATATCATTTGTCGCTATTTTGATTTCTTCTTCTCGATGATGGATCGCTCCTTATTCTTTATCGTCGGAGGCATCGTCCTTATGATCGCAGGCGCGATAGCAGAACAAAGCAGAAGACAATTATTGGAGGGTTTAAGGTCATGATTGAACAACAGAATGAGCTGCCAGTCTGCACCACAACGACGGTGCCAGTTGAGCAATTGCAATCGATCAGCTTATCTCCATATAAAAAAACCAAGAAAGCATTGATTGCAGTCGTTGCACTCCAGCTTCTTCTGCTTGCTGGGGTGACTGCACCAAGTGCTTACACGCTCAGCACGGGCAGAGTGGTGACACTAAAAACTGTGCCGGTCGATCCATCCGATGTGTTTAGAGGGGATTATGTCAGCTTGAACTATGATATGTCACGGCAACCTATGAGCGGCAAAGTCACTGATGGTAGTGAGGTATATGTCGTCCTCAGGCAGACAGGGCGATACTGGTCTGTTCGCACCGCTTCTGCTACCAGACCAAATCTTCTGCCAGGCGAGGTCTGTATCAAAGGCAAAGCTGAAAATAGTTGGGATGAAAAGGTCAGCATCCACTATGGCATTGAACAAGTCTTTGTGCCCGAGCGTACTGGTGGGGATATTGAACGGTCAAAGGACATAACTGTGGACGTAGCCGTCGATGCCAACGGAAATTCTGCCATCAAGCGAATGCTCAATGGCGATCAAGTCATCTATGACGCAAAGTCAGTCATATTCGGTGGCTAATCCGCTCTACACTTAGCCCAAATTGGCAGCGGATGTCGTTCGTGGTTATGCTACCAATGCGCCTTTACTCAGAGTGCCTTCATGTAGGAGACAAGGTCTTTTTTTTCTTGATCTACGAGCTTGGTTTGAAGCACCGTATCAAAGAATTCCACTGTGTCATCCAGAGTCAGTAGACGTCCATCGTGGAGATAAGGCGGTGAATCTTTGATGCCACGCAGCGGGAATGTTTTGATTGGCCCCTCATTTGTCGCCATCATACCGTTGATCATGTGTGGTTTGTAGAAACGTTCAACATGTAAATTATGCATGCTGTTATCAGTAAAGTATGGACCAGTGTGGCAGACAGCGCACTGTCCTTTTTCGTAAAATACTTTCTCGCCTCGCAGCTCGGCTTCAGTCGCTTTCGTTGGATCCAGGCGACCAAGCACGTCGAGCTTCGGCGCTGGTGGGAAGTCCAACATCTCTTGCATTTCAGCCATGAAATGAACCTGGCTGCCGCGCTCTAGAATGTTCACTCCCTTCTTAGTGGCGATAACAGGGTCCCCATCAAAATACGCTCCGCGTTGCTCGAATTCAGTGAAATCTTCAACCGTCTTGAGAGCACGCTGCGATCCAAACAAACGTTGGATATTTACGCCTCGTAGCGATGGTGTTTCGATGCGATGCCGGAATTCTTGCGGACGAGCATCGCCGGCTTCGTGAAAGGCACCATTGGTATGACCGTTAACGTGACAATCAAAACACGATACACCGCGGCTTGGTTTGGCCGATTTGCGGTCTTCCGTAAGATTGAACTGCTGCTGCGGAAACGCAGTCACTAGTAGCCGCAATCCTTCAAGTTGCTTTGGATTGAGAACGCCATTGAAAGTCTGGTAGTAGTTGTTTATCGTGAGCACCTTTCCTTTGGACACATCGCCTAGGTCAGGGCGCGTCGTGAGGAACATTGCCGGTGGAAACTCCGGCAGGAAATGGTCGGGAATATCCATATCCAAATCGAAACGTGTGAGGTCTCGACCCTCTTGGCGATTAATCTCGTCAATGTGTGTCTTTGGAAAAACCATGCCGCCTTCAGGATGGTTTGCGTGAGGCAGCGGCATGAAACCTGGCGGAAATAAATCTTTCGCTTTAATTTCTTCTGCAGTCATTTGCTGCAGCTTCTGCCACGTCATACCAGCTGGAAGCTTGACTCTCACACCGTCTTGTATGGCTTTGCCGCGAAACATAGTGGCATCAGGTGCAACTTTATTGGAAAGGTCGTAACGCTCGTTCAGAAGATCAAGTTGCCGTTTCATCACCGCAGGCTTTTGAGCAACGAAAGAAGACATAATCGACTCAAAACTAGCCTTGATGTCGACAGGCATGTAGCTTGAGGATTGTGCCGACACCATGCCTACCAGAAGCAACATCGATACTGTCGTCGAACCTGCAACCAAGAGGTATTTCGAACTGAACTTGGTCATTTATTCTCCTTTGCATCACCCTAACGTCTGCCGATCACGAGTCATGGTGCTATTCCATATTCGAGTGAATTTGAAACAGACAAGTATGAGTTCCGAATTTGTAGAGTATCGGTAATAGGATGACTGAAGTCAACAAATATGACAAGCCTCAACTTGAGGCGAATTCCAGAGTCTGACCTTGGCATATTCGCATCGACTCTGTATCGTTGGTTAAAGGCAGCATCAAGTATTAGGACACAGAATGTTTTGCGTAATCTATCAATGGAAAGTAAAACCCGCTCAAGAGAATGAATTCCGCGACACTTGGCGTATTATTACCGAAGCGATTTTCCAGCAACACGGTTCGCTAGGCTCAAGACTGCATAGAAGTGATGACGGAACCTGGCTCGCATATGCTCAATGGCCAGACCGCGAACATTGGGAGACTCATACCGAGACTTTAGGAATTGAATTGGCACGAAGCCGGCAATCTGAGTGCCTATCCGAAGAACCACGCGTTTTGCATAAACTAACAATGACGGACGACTTTCTCAAATATGTATAGCACACAACAAAGTTTAGGCCGCTTACCAATTTTGCTGATGGCGTTAGGCTGTTTCTTCTGGTTCGGTTATCAGTGGTGCATTTCTTACGGCAGCTTAAAATGGCCGGAGCATACAGGAACAATTAGTGAAGTCAAAATAGAATCACAGTCACGAAGCCGCAGTAGCTCCAGAATATATTCACCTAGAGTTTTCTATCACTTTGTTCACGACCACGTCAGCTACGAAGGTAGCGAACTACTCAACTCATCAAATTCTTTGCAGGTGGCACAACAATCTGCTGCAATGTGGCAACATAATCAAAGGCTTCAGATCTATTACAATCCGCACAATCCGCAGCAAAATAGGTTGCATCAAGGGGAGCAACTTGGAATTGACGGACTCTTGGCTGGACTGGCATTATTTGTCAGCATTTGCATCGGCTGTTCATTCTGTTTCGATTTGAAGATGAGATAGCAATTCACTTGTTGGAGATTAGTTGCAAGATTTTGTCGGCCAACGTATCGGCTTCGACGATCCGCTGTCCTTTGATCAGGGTGTCCAATTGCAGCATGAGTGGCTGAATTGTCTCGGTGTGCCCTGTTTTCTTCACCCATGCCGGTAAATCCCTTTGAATGGTATGGATCTTTTCTTTGAATCGGGTTACCGAAAACTGAGTTTGACTTCGTTCCGATTCGTGGAGGACTTTCCCGGTCAAGAACTTTTGGTATGCAGAAAGCGCCTCGGCGTTTTCTGTCGCCAGCCGGAAGAGATTCTTTTTATTGGCGTCGCCTCCAATTCCCCAGGAAAATATGTTCACGACTACAGCGCCGTGGTTGAACATTTTGCCTAAGTACGTCTCCATCGTTGCCTCGCCTGGTATGCCGTTGGGAACTACATTCGTACCCTCACAGGAGGCCCATGCCTGGCGGTTTCGTATGGTCACCTCATGACGAATTTGATCCAACGCGTTCTCAGATGGGTACGTGCTGAAGCCTGGAAGATAGTATTTACTGAAGGCCACTTCAGGTGGTGCATATCCAACGCGTTGTAGATAAGAAAATCCCTCCCCGTCATATCCCTGAGGTGTAAATGCTATGTGCGAGTAAATCTTGTCGCTTGGTATTCCGGTCAAGCAGAGTTCCTTGGCCGACAGCTCCATGAACTCTTTGACTATCTTGACCAGCGCAGCTTCACATTGGGAGGGCGTGTTTGTCGCGTTGAGCCCGGCATTGTGCAGAGCGTAGTGCATCGGTTAGTATCGAAGTCGCGACCGATTTGTGATTCCCATCCCGAGATTACGCCGACAAACAACTCATCTTTATCATCAAACCTCAATTTATCGAGTTCGGTCTTAATTTCAGAGCCGATTAAATGCGCCCGTTTTCTTACAGCTTCTTTGACTGCAGGACTATTGAAGCAAATTTGAGGAGCGCTCCTGCCTGGTTGCGGACCCCATTCCAGGCGTCTTCCCGTGCAAAGCGTGCCATTGAAATCCAACCATTCAAGATTGCTTTTGTCGTCAAGCAAATCCTTGCGCTTCTCAACGAACATGTTGTCGTCGAGATGAAAGGCTACAGCTACGTTTTGCTCCCTGGCCAGTCGAAATGACTCTGTGATAATTTGGTGGATCTGCGCATCGCTGTGGCTCAAGGTTAAAGGACCCACGGCGAAGCCAAGTTTCTTGTGCCTGTCGCCTTTGGTGCCGATGCGGTTAATGATGTCGCGAAGTGTCGCGGCAGCTTGCTCAGGTGGCGGTAAATTCTGATTGGAGTAAGTAAAGATTTGGAATAGGAGATACTTTGTCGGCGTTACGCTTTGACTTGTCCGTTCCTCAGCGGCAAGAACCGGCTGTGCGAAAAGCATCACGACAAGTGATCCTGTCTGAAAAATCCGTTTTAGCAGGGTCACCGAAGTCACTCGCGACATTTTTTTGTTTTTTCGTGTCCGTCCGGAACTTTAATCGTGGTTGGCATTCTTGCATGATTGCAGTGACGAATGGTGCACTCGTTTCAAACTAATAATTTATAGCCAGGTTCAGTCTAAATGAATTGGATCTTTATGCTAAACATAAACGGTTTGGCTGATTGATGAAATTTCTGATCGTATGTTTTGTTCTTGTTGTCGTGGACTGATCGCAGCCGTTTAATAGTCCTCGTTCTTGTCTTTCACTCGGAATCTAATTATTCAGTTTTCTGTTGATCTGAAAGCTATAGTGCTCGCCACGGAAGGCTTGATGATGTTCAACATGTTGATCGCCGAGCACGAAATAAGTGTCTCCACTCAGCTTTGTGAGTGGTTCGCACAAGAGCATTATTCTGTAGAGATTCTACAAGATGCAAACTCTGCCAGGCGTCGCTTGAGAGAGCGAAAGTACGACGTTGTCATGCTTTCTACTTCATTACCGGAGGCAGGAGGCATGAGCGTCTGTCGTGAATATCGAGCCTGGGGCGGTACAGCGGTGGTGATCATGTTGTCCGATACTCATTCGGATGCGGAGATGGATGCTGTAATCGATGGAGGGGCAGACGATTTTGAGAGCAAACCTTTGAACCTGCGAAATCTGTCTGCCCGAGTCAGGGCGCTCAGTCGCAGGCAAATGGTCGCCAGCAAGCTTCTGTTCGTGGAAGGACTTGTTCTTGATCCGCTTGCCGCAACGGTTCTGAAAGATGGCATAGAAATTCACTTACATCCAAAAGAGTTCAAACTACTTGAACTGCTTCTGCGGTATCCCAATCAAATATTCAGCAACGATGCATTATTAGAGAGGGTCTGGAAATGGGGTGTACGAGAGGACACTGTCCGCACACACATAAAAACTCTGCGAAAGAAGATTGATGCACCAGGTCTTCCGTCAGTCATTACTACAGTGCGTGGACAAGGTTACAAGATCGCTACACCTTGATTTATCTTGGGGGGATTGTCATGGATAAAAGAGAATCGGTAACCAACATGCAGCCAGGTAAGAGCATCTATTGCAAGAGATAAGAGCAATCATCAAATCGCTCAATGACAGAAACAAATTGGACGCCGAACATTGCGAAATCCTTCTAGATGTAATCGATCATCCACAACCGCAGGACCATAAGATGGTAATTCCGAAACACACTTTTCAAACGACAACCGGAAGTGTCGATCTTGCTGGCGCGACAATAAAAATTGTCCACCACGCCCTTTTGGAGATGAGCCACCTGGTTGAAGACAAGAAAATCTTCCAACTTTGCGGCAGCCAAGATCAGAGTTGTGGCGCCACTACATACGGTGTTTCTTTCCCTCATGGAAAGATATGCTAGCTCTGAAAAATCTTTGTCCGGTTTAATCGCCTGGTCGAGATCCGCGATGCCACCCTGGTATCTCCAAGCCAAGCACGCACGATGCCGCGATTTGTGTGAACCGCGGCATTTTATTGTCTAGATTGAGGTACTGTTATCCCCGCTACTTAAAAATTGACGATTTGGGCAAAGTTGGTAAGTACTTGCGCAGTTTGCATTAATGAGCGATGTTAGTAGAGGCAAGTTGGCGCCAGCCTAATATACGGGGTAAATCATGAGCAGAAGTTTGAGTGACGACATCACCGCCATGTTCAGAGCTTTGTTTGGTTCTTTTAAGTCAAAATCCGCTCCATTGGGTGCCAGGGTCGCCAATACAAAAATGACTCACACCAGATTAAAGGCTCTAGAAACGCCAGATTACCTAAAGGATAAGCATGCCCTAGCCGCTGCCCAGGAACAGGCTCCTGAAACGACTGAATTTCAGATCTGCTCGACCGAGGAGGAAGTGTCAAAACGAGTCAGGAGTCTTGCCGATATGAGTCAATACCGACTAGCTGCCCTGAAGTCAGTATTGAAGCCAGAAGAGCAAGAGGATTTACCCCACACTTCAGGAAAGAATGACTGACGGCAACATTAACGCTAACTCGGTTATCGACAAAGACACCCAAAAACCAATGACGCTAAGGATTGCGCCTAGCTGTTATGTCACGAATACGTCCATTTGGTATTTTATGCTAGGCACTAAGCACCCATCCACTCCTCCCGGTACGCAGTACCAAGAAAACCCACCTTTGATTGCTGTTTTTGCATGTCTGCTTCTTCTTGCTAACGCAACTGCGAGCAGTGCCAAAGCGGCCTTGAGCGCTCAGGAATTGACGGGGCAAGCTCTTCAACTGTATGACCAAAAGCAAGTTCCGCAAGCGATAGATCTGGAACTGCGAGCAGTAAAAAGGAAACCAGGAGAGTGGTTGCCTCATGCCGTTTTGTCATATTTTCTATGGCATGAATCAAAGTCACGAGTAGCGATTATTGAAGGCCAGCTAGCAGCTCGACTTGCGCCTCGTATTCCGCTGTTGCTAATCAACTTGGGAATCATGCATCAAGGCTCTGGTGACCTTGGGAAAGCTGTTAATTGTTTTTCCAAAGCTAGAAAATTAGCCCCCACCGACTGGAGAGCGTGGCTCGGGCAAGCGCAATCTCTGATCCTAGCTGGGCGAAGCGACGAGGCCGTCTCGATATTGCACGAGATGGCTGCTCTAAGTAGTAATGACTTCAATTGGTACTACGAACTGGGCCAGACTTATCTGTTTATGAACAAACCTGGTTTGGCCGCAGATGCGGCGTCTAAGGCGGTCGTGCTGGCCACTACGGCAGAACAAAATTCAGCCAGCCTTTTTCAATTGTTTTTGGCCTGTATTCGCGACAATCAAATTGAGCGTGCCAAGGAGCTAGAACATCAAGTTTTCTGTGATAACAAGCCGACTGATGCGCAGATTTATATTCGAGCTGCCTCATCGCTTGTGCCTGTTCTCAACCCGGGTGCAGCAGATGTGATTTTGAATGCCGCTGCTGCCAATCTTGCCAAAACCAATGATTCAGAGACCTTCTTCCGCATGGCCAGGATTTTTGATGAAAGGGCAAGGTACGTATCGTATGATCGCACCAAATATGGTGCGTGGCTGAACCATGAAGAACTGGCTTATAGGCAAGCAATTAAGCTGAACTCTAGCCCCGCTATCTATCATCTGGGTCTGGCGAGCGTTCTTGGTCAAAAAGGCAATGTTGAAGAAATGGCACAAGAGCTTGCCAAAGCACGGGCAAGTGATGTGCACGATCAACTGACAGGATATCTGTTGTCCAAGATGCGGCCGGCTCAGGTCGCAGTAACGGGTGTTCAACCAAATCTGTTAGACGGTCCTCTGTCTTCTGTCTGTCAGGTACACTTGACCGAGGCACAGATTATCATTAGAGGATTGAGCTGTAGTTGCAAGCATAGAATCGTAGCAAATTCATTTAGGCAGATAAGGGGTCTTGTCCTCACGACAATTTCGCCCAAATTCCCATACAAAGCAACCGTTCTGATTGATCAATCAATGATTCCGATCGCCGATGCTCTGGTCCAGATGACTAAGAAAAAGCCCTTCCCGGAACTTAACTACGAATTGATCTCTTCCAGACCTATTGAAAGCGCTGGTGAAGCTCTGAAGATTGATCTGGAAGGGCGCCCTCTCAATAGCGCGTTGTTTGCCAGCGACTTCAATCAGCTTCAGGCGACCCTGCCTGTTAATTCGACGGGTGCTCCCGTTAATAACTAAGAGTGCTTACTTGGGGAGGCAAGTTTGAATGTAAATCATGTCACTCATGCCATGACCGCCGTTTCAACCAAGAACAAAATTGCCATCATCGGCGCTGGTCCGGTTGGCATCAGCGCGGCGCGCGCACTGAAGCTGAAAGATATCGCATATGACCAATTTGAAGCCGATGCCGCCCTTGGTGGCAATTGGCGGCATGGTGTTTACACTACTGCCCACATTATTTCCTCGAGAAAAACGACCGAATTCCCAGATTATCCAATGCCGGCCGACTACCCCGACTTCCCCAGCGCTGCGCAAATGCTTGAGTATTTGACTGATTATGCAAAACATTATGGCTTAATAGAACAGATCACTTTTAATACCCGCGTCGAGCACGTTGGCCCTGCTAAAGATAATCTCTGGGAACTGCGTTTAAACAATGATGAATCGCGCTTCTATGAAGGAGTAATCATTTGCAATGGACATCACTGGCAGCGCCGCTGGCCTGATTACGGTGGCAAATTTACTGGCGAATTTATTCATTCGAAAGACTTTCAACAACCCGAACAGTTGAATGGCAAGCGTGTTCTTGTAATTGGCGGAGGAAACTCTTCGTGCGATATTGTTGCCGAGGCTGCGCGTGTAGGTGCATCAGCTCATCTAAGTTTGAGGCGCGGCTATTGGTTTTTGCCAAAAACCTTTTACGGAGTGCCCACGGCAGAATTACTGACGACAGGGATGCCCGTATGGCTGCAGCGAATCTACATCTCAGTGTTGCTCAAAATTGTAGTCGGTGACTATCGCCAGTATGGTCTAATGAAACCTGACCATAAGATTTTTGAGCATCATCCAACAATTAATACGGAACTTTTGCACTATCTAAAACACGGCAAGATCGTTCCGCATCCAGACGTGAAAAACTTCGATGGCGGGGTTGTCGAATTTGTGGACGGTGTCAAAGAAGAATTCGACCTTGTTGTTTGTGGCACGGGCTTCGAGGTATCTATTCCATTTTTAGATCCGGAAATAGTTGAAATCGACGGTCCTGTTGTTAAAGCGCAATGGGGAATGGTGGCACCGCGTCACAGGCAGCTATACATTTACGGATGGGCGCAAGCGCGCTATGGATTTGGTCCGCTTTTGACACCAGCCTCTGAGCTGCTTGCCGATCTGATCTTGCTCCAACGTCATCTTGCACATCCCCTTGGTGCGGTGTTGAACAGAATGAAGCAGCCATTGCCTGACAGTCACCTTCTCGATCCAATGGCTGTCTTAAAACAATTGAAACGTGCCAGGAAACTATTGTGGGTGCTGCCGTTGGTTGATAAATATCTGATGGCTCATGAAGACTTTTGATTGTGCATTGCTGTTAGGCGCTTTATTTCCTTGTTCATGAAACGCCGGAATCTGTCAGGGAAGTATCGCTTGAAGCGCCATAAGTTTCTCGCTTCTGACGGTAGCACCACGTACAGCTCGCCTGCTTCCATCTTCGTCAGTGTCTTGCGCACTACTTCTTCAGGACTCAGTTGCGACTGCTCAACAAGAAGTTGCGCGAATTCTTTGTCACCTGTAGTTCCTTCCGCATCGATGCCAATGTTGGTGCGCACATATGTTGGCATTAAAACTGAAACAAGCACATCATGGTCTGCAAGCTCGCTGCGCAGCGTTTCACTCAAAGCTAGAACACCAGCTTTCGACGTATTGTAAGCAGACATTCGCGGTGCCGCAACAAAGGCGGCGGCACTTGCTACATTCAAGATGTGACCAGCGCGTTGTCGTTTCATGATCGGCACGAATAGGTGACATCCGTGCACCACTCCCATCAGGTTTATGTTGATAATCTTGCGAAAGGTTTCAATCGGCAATTCATCCAATCTACCGCCGCATCCGACGCCTGCGTTGTTAATGCCAATATCGATGCCGCCCATCTTCACTGCAAAGTCGGTCACTGCCTCGTGGAATTTATCGTAATCAGCAACATCAAACAAATAAGTGGTTGGCATGCCACCAGCGTGCAGGACCGATTCAGCTGCTGCAGTCAATCTTTCGGCGTGGACATCTGCCAGTGCCAAGTGCCACTTGTTTCCGGCTAGCTCTGTGGCAAACGCTAATCCAAGCCCGCTGCCAGCACCGGTTATGAAGGCACGTTTGCCGGGATGTCTTTTAGAAAGCACAGCATAATCTACTATCAAACAGTTCGCCCAGCCGCACCATTGGTGGTGCACTCTTGGTGCGCAGGTCCGACTAGGTAATTTATTACGTCTGCTGCACCATAGGATGTTTCCCCATCCTTGACAAAACAGGCAATGCGCTGTAAATCGTTGCCTGAGGTAAGCAGCGTTTTCTCAACATAGCCGTTCTTGCGGATCTGCGGAAGCCCGATGTTGGCCACTAACCCATTGCACAGACACTTGCGGCCGACGGTATCTTCGATCTTGCCACCCTTCTTAAGATAAACATCCACAGGCTCGCCCGGGCATCGGAGCCCGAGAGATCCATCTTCTTTCTTGTATGCACTGCGCAAATAGCCAAGATCGCACACGCGTGAGCGATTTTCACAAACGTCTTGCTCAGAATAGGAACCTTCCAGTTCGACAACCTTGAACGGAAAGCCTGTGGGCGACGCGAGTGGATCTGTGAATACTGTTACCTTGCCCGCAACCGCCTTTTTGACGATGCTCTCTTTTAGCTCAGCTTCGATTCCGGATTCACGGCAAAATGCAAAGACGGTGCCGACTTGGATTCCACTAGCTCCCTGGTCTCGAGCCTCTTGCAACTTTTTAGGATCGGCAAAGCAACCAGCCAGCCAGAAGGGCAGTCCAAGCTTCTTGACCGCCTCGAGATCGACCTCGTCGCGTGGCCCGTAGACTGGCTCGCCCTTTTCATCGATGGTGAGAACTCCGCGGGGTGGCGCATTGTGTCCGCCGGCAGTCGGATTCTCAATCACAAAGCCATCAACTCTGCCACTAGATTTTTTAGCCATTGTTGCCGCTAGAACTGATGAAGAAACTATGGCCAGAAACTTCGGTCGCTTCAGCGAACCCTGATGTTGGGGGTTAATCAACTGCGGATCAAAAACCATCTCGAAATCATCTTCAGTAGTCGCCCCCTCGACATTGAGCTTCATCGAAACAGCCTCATGTTTTGAAAATTTGTCGAGTATACCAGGGATGGCTCTAGGTATGCCGGCGCCCATCAGGACATAGTCGACACCGGCCAGCATTGCACCATAGAGAGACGGTAGTGTCGGCAACTGGATTTTCTCCAGGTAATTGATGCCAACGATGCCATCATGTCCTTCTTTGGCCAGGTAGACTTCCACAAAATTAGCGGCTATGGTCAGTTGCAAAAGACTTTGATCAGCCTTGAGCTTGTACATGGGGATGGCCAGGAATGGCTGATCATCCTCCTTCCCATCGGGGATGTAATAGCGCGATAGTATATCGTCAGCTATTTGCCTGAGCGGAAAATGCTCTAGCGCTCGGCGCATGTGTCCGCCTGGGTCGCCGGCCTGGAGTCGGCGCGCCAACACGCAGTCGAGGGCTGTACCAGAAACGACGCCTAGATGTCCTTGGGTAGATACAGCACGCGCCAGCCGCCAGTTGGATACGGCAGCTCCCATTCCGCCTTGAATTAGGATCGGCTCACTCACTTAACTGCCTCCTCTGTCGCTGGCAAGCTGCCCAGCACATTGCCAATGTGGCTAACTCAATTACTATAGCGCTCGAACTACAAAAAGTAATCATCCCACTACAACTTGAGCAATGTAAGTTAAAGACAATTTCTTCCCGCACCGTGAGTGGTGTCTCGAAAGTAACTAAGTGTAGAGTTGTAAGTTGCCAAAAAATATCCATCTTTCGAATGATTTGTGAATGACGTTTGTCTGCGCACATCATAAGTTCGGATGATGTGTCAATGCCTTATGGAAATATTATCTACAATAGAAACTTCTTGCGCCGGCCATCAAAACGCAGAGAGATGATCGGCACCTGCACCTCGGCCCAAACATAGTATCTGATAGCAGCCGGTTCGGATAGCAATGCAAAAAATGGCTGCGCTCATTTGATTTGCTCCTAGAGAGCCATTCTTAGCGCAGCCATTTTTTTTGCAAAGATTAGGGCTGGAGGAGTTTCAGTATGTTCTTCTCGTTAGCAGCCATCTCGTTTTCTATATTTTACTCGACTGGCTGTATAAGTCATCGGCATAAAGAATGAGCACCAAAAGTAAACCATCAATTCCCGAATTCTCTTTGCGATGAACAGAAACTAGCTGACTGCTGCCCCAGTTTTTGCCGGGGTGGCACAGAAGTCTTCGCGCAACTTTTTCTCTTGCTCGTTGCTGAGATTGGATTGAATCAATTGACCTTTCTCCATGCCTTTGAAGGCTTCGTGAACTTTGTCTTCAGTGACCTTTCCAGTCATCAAAAACAATGCGGATTTGCCCTCTGTTACCTGGGCGCGTACTTCTTTTATGAACTGATCGTTGATTCCATAATCAGCGAAATGTCCAGATAAAGCACCGATCAATGATCCCATTGCTGCGCCTGCCAGGGGCATGAAAAACAAGAATCCAAACAGCATTCCCCAGAAGGCACCATCGACTGCGCCAATGGCTGTTGTTGGTAGCAGTTGACGGGTGGTCGGCTTCTTGGTGCCTGATGGCCACGTCACAGTAGCGGCATCAATAACCTCCACTAGATATTGTTTTTGCAGCTCCATCAATTTATTCAAAGCTTTTTCGGCACCATCTACAGTGTCAAACTTCCAAACTGTTAGTGTAGTCATTTCTCTTCCTCAAAATAAAATTCTTTTGTACGCGCAATTAGACCCCATCGCCGATGCTGATGATTGGGTCGCGCTATATTGATTCCGCTGAAAGTATATGCGATCGGAATTGACTAAACATTAGACCTGTAATCCTTGGCAACCGGCTCGTCCGCTCTGCTCGGATTGCATTTAGTGCGTCCGTTATGCACTCTCTGAAGAGCCAGCCAGTAAGACGCGCAAGACGTCTTGGGCTGAATAAGAAGTTTGCCCAGGCGTAATGAAGCGGGCAATGTCGGCTAGCTCTTTGCCCGCTGACACCAGGGGTGGTTCTTTGTAGCCATCTTTTTGCACCTGACCGTAACCGACAGTAGACATCAGTCCGTTGCACAGACATTGTCTACCAACAGTTTCTTCAATGCTCCCGCCTTTCTTGAGGTAATCATCTACCGGTTCGCCCGGACAGCGGAAACCGACGGAACCATCTGCTCTCTTGTAGGCAGTGCGCAGATAACCCAAATCGCATATGCGGGGACGGCTTTCGTACACTTCTTTCTCAGATATGGAACCCTCCAGATCCATTACCTTGAAAGGGTATCCCGATGCCGAGGCCTGCGGATCAGTAAAGACGTGCGTGCTGCTTTTTTGAACCTTTTCAAGAACGCTTTGTTTGATGTCGTCTCTGACTCCTGATTCCCGGCAATAAGCGAAGGCTGTGCCGACCTGTATGCCTTGTGCTCCAGCCTCCATAATGCTGCGTAATTTTTCTGGTGTAGCATAAGAACCAGCCCACCAGAAGGGCAGTCCGATCCGCTTCAAATCCTCCGGATTGCATTCGTCTTTCGGTCCATATATGGGCTCTCCGTTCTCGTCCACAGTGACACCACCGCGTGGTGGCGCGTTGTGCCCACCTGCACTGTGGTGCTCGACTACAAAACCATCAACTCTACCGCTAGATTTCTTGGCCAGAGTTTGAGCCAAAGTAGAGGAAGAGACAATGGCGATGAATTGTGGTCGTTTAAGAGACCCGCTATGTGTGGGCAAAAAGGCTCCTGGACTGAATTCAATGGCAAAATCATCTTCAGATGTGGCATCCTTAACATCGATCTTCAGTTTTACGTCTTCGTGATTACTGAGGTGATCAAGGATAGCTGGAATAGCCCTCGGAATCCCCGCTCCCATCAAGACAAAATCGACGCCGGCCAGCATTGCTCCGTACAAAGAGGCGAGCGTGGGTAAATCTATCTTCATCAAGTAGTTGATGCCGACCAAACCGTCGTGTCCTTCTTTGGCCAGAAACACCTCGGCGAAATTAGCCACCATGGTAAGCTCCAGCACCGCCTCGGACTGTTTGATACCATTCATGGTGACTAACTTGTAAGGTTCAAGCAGATCTTTTCCACCTTCACGGAAGTAGCGAGCCAGAATTCTGTTAGCAATTTCTTGGCTCGGAAAGTGTGCCAGGGCTCGACGCATGTTGCCGTCTGGATCACCATCTTGCAGACGGCGTGCCAAAACAGTGTCCACCATTGTTCCTGATACAACCCCCAGCTGGCCTGCGCTTGATACTGCCCGTGCCAGACGCCAGTTCGAGACCGCCACGCCCATTCCGCCCTGTATCACTTTGGGATAATTCACTTAATCACGCCTCCTAACTAAGTTTGGCTGCGGCCGTCATCTGGGCAAGATGTTCTGTCATCAAGGCTTGAACAGACCGTCGCATATTGGCCGGGCTTCCCTGAAACGAAGCTGGCATCACAGGCGGTAGAATCCTCACGGTCATTTCTGCGGCAAAGTTGAAAACGCGCGCGCGTTTGGCGAGAACTTGTCTTGTTCCTGCAATTACAACGGGCACAATTGGAACATCGCAATCGACTGACAGCCGAAATGGTCCATCGCGAAACTGTTTTATAATGCCATCCTCGGAGCGAGTGCCTTCTGGAAAGATCAAAATGGAGACGTTTTTTGCCAGCCACTTTTTGCAATCTGACATCATCTCTTTGATGCTTTTGATGTCGCCGCGCTTGAGGGACACATCACCGTTCATTC
>PLZS01000020.1 GCA_003153555.1 Candidatus Melainabacteria bacterium
GAGGCCGATGCCATCCTAGCGTTGAGAAGTTATGCCAGAGCTGGAGCGAAGATTTATTCTCTTGCTGAAGCTCGGCAAGTGCCTGTTTATGTCGTAAAAAGCAACAACCTTCCCCAACTCCAAAAAGCTTTGCGAGAAGCTCTCCATCTCGATGGTGAAAGCATCGGATCCGTGGACATCGAAAGCGATGTCGATGAAACCGAAGTAGCGTTGGAAGAGGCGCGGCAAGCAATCACTCGCGTGATGGATCGGTTGGAACCGCTGGAGCTGAGCCCTCGCAGAGCTTATATCCGCCGGCTGCAACATCAACTGGTGGAACGCTTTAACTTAAGCAGCCGAAGCATTGGCGATGAGCCCATGCGTCGGCTGAGAATACTTCCACCTGCCGGTGCACAGCAGAACTTAGGCTACATCTAGTCCAATTCTGCATAGCACCAAGAATTACATCAACGCAAGCAATAACAGAACGGGCAATGATTTAAGCCATCATTGCCCGTTTAAATTAGGTGATTGTGTCAGGCGTCTTCGCTATGCATTCATATTGATAATAGGGTTTGGCAGATGCTTATCAGTTGTCTGCACCGCAGCGATTGCACCGGGAATTTCCGCTGTTCTTGCCTGAATAGACCCGAACTGCTGAACATTGGAGTTGAGCTGCTTCTCAACTCGTGTCATTAATTCGTCCCACTCCGGAGTTCCCGGCGTCCCTTTCTTAATTTCTTCCGCCATCTTCATTACATCAGGCGTCTTCTGAAGAGTATTTTCGTAAGCTGTGGCTGCTTCCTGCAATCGGTGACCGCTAGACTGCACATCCCCTGGATTATGCGACCTCTCGGCACTGCGGAAATCTACCAAATCAGTCCTGAGCTCTCGCTCTATAGGATTTGATTTCTTGATGTTATCGCCGCCGCCATCACCATGATTAGCCATTTTCGTCTACCTTCAATCCTAGATATGTTGTACCACGCCTGTCCGGTTGTCATGCGTTAGCTTTAGTAACATCCCAACCCTAGCTGAGATATCTACATTCTTGCTTACGCTTACTCATTTGCCTATGGTGGAATTCCCATGGTCGGCAACTTTTTTTGGTTTAATTCGAAAACTTTGGGGAAATCGAATCGGAGAACTTCTTGCAACTTCGAACTACTTGATGTTAAGTGACGCCTAGGGGCGAGTCAATTCAACGATTCTCATGTTGGGCGCTTTCTAGGGGGAGGACCACCACTGATCGGGGGAGGAATTTGCGGAGGAGTTTCGGCGGACGGATCCTCTTCTTGTGACGCTTCTTCTGATGCTGTGGGTGTTTCGGGCGCTAAATCGTCATTGACAGGCGCTTCTTCCGCATCTTCGTGATGTTGCTCGATTTCGCTCTCGCTCGATTCAAATTTCTCAACATCGCTCTCTGCCTCTACCGGAAGCTCGGCAGCCAGTTCATCCTCGCCATCGACATCTGAATATTCCTCCTCATCGTCAACTCCATTAATAAGAGCGCCTTCGAGCAAATCTTTTAAAGGGTCGGGAAACCTTTTCACGGCTTCATCCAATTGACCTAGCCGTGGGGAAATGGCAAATGCTCGCTCAGCAAGATCTTCGAGTTCGTCGTGTTCGGCGAAGCCCTGAATTTTTTCTGGTGGTGCTTGCGGAACAGAATATGGTTGCGGCGTTTGAGTTGGATCTGGTGGGGCTTGCAGGATTGAGTAGGCTGGCTGAGCTTGGATCGGATCGGGCGATGTTGGCGGAACGTTGTAAGCCGGTTGAATCGATTCAGGCGGTGCCAGAGGAATTGAATAAGGGGGTTGTGCTTCGCTGAAGGGAATCGAGATGTTCTCAGGCAAGTAGCGCAACTCCATACTTTCGGGCATAAGTGGTGCTCCTTCTGCCAAGAAGTTTTCTTGTACAGCGGTCGGAAATGGAATTGCGTTTTCCGAAGACGTTGAGTAATCGCTGTTAGAAAGGGAATCGGCGACGAAGATTTGCAACTCGCGATGCAGCCTACGCAACTCACTGGTCAACTGCTTTAAATCAGGCGCCTCGGTATCGTCGCCGGCATCTGTTCGAACAGTGCCTAAACCAAGTGTGGTAATTAGTTTTTGACGAACGAACAGACCAACCGATTTAGATCCAGCGGCTCTAGCCATGCGCTGCACTTCTTCGAATTGATCCGGCTTCAAATTAATGACGATTTGATGTTCGCGCATTCCAAACCTTTGAGCGCCCTTGCGCTAACGTCAGCCATTCTAACAAAATCCCAGTACACATAAAGCAGTGACTTGCACTAGCCCCGCTAACTCTTGTGAGCGCAATTTGCTCATTCTCTGCGACACATCAAGAAGCAAAACCTGATTCCGCTTGCTTCTTGAGAACAGGGGGTTATAAGTTCAAGGAAATCATCATTTCATCCACCCAAATCCGAAAGGAACCCAACCAGCCGCAGCCCGTTCCGCCCATCCTAAAGTATCACCCTGGAGTTCGGTCACCACCGCACGCCAGAATCCTTCATTCGGAGGCTTTTGTCATGCCATCCACTCTCACACGCACGATCGGCACCTTTGAACGACCTTGGTTAAATCGCCATTATCAGCGGTTTGCCGGTCGTTTTCAGTTGGATGCAGCTAGTGGACTCTATTTCGACTGTGACACACCTGCGGCACATCGCAAGCTGATCTCAGCAACGTTCCTTCAAGCACCCAAGACTCTTCGCGACGTCGCCATCTACCTGGGCTTGACCGTCAGCACTACCGACATGCCAGGTACTCTTTCAGGCAGTCTCTCAGCCGTATATGGTTCATGGGATTCGGCGGATCATTCGCGCATCTCACCACATCTCGAGATGACGACGATTAGCCTAACCCCTGAATTTGTATTTCCCCACCTCGTTCACGAATGCAGCCACTTGTTCTGGGCTATCCAAAGCAAAGCTGCTAAGGCGCGCTTCACACGCGAGATGCTCGACATAGTCGTCCATTCTTTCGTTGAAGTTACCGACTACGCGCAGGACTACTTCGACGAGTGGCAAGAGCTGCTTGGGCAGGAGATTCCATTCATCCAGCAACGACGCAACCGTGCGCTCGACCAATGGGTGCTGGAATCGTTCTGTGAATCCGTCGCCAAGCTCTGTTGCCCACCCTACAAGCAAAAGGAAGGACGCCAAACCGACAATCTCCTGGAAGCGCGTCAAGCCCTAATAGCAGAACACTTCGATTTGGTTCTGGAAAACCAATTCGCACTCGTCTGACTCTGCTAGCGAAAAAATGAGATTCGGTGCGCTTCGGCGCACCTATCCCATTTTTCGTGAATTTTGCTATTATATAGGATAATAAGAAAATGGCAAAAGAGAAGATTCAGGTCGGCCCAACGGCCTATCCATCATCTTCTCTCTGCATTCATTGGCTGAATGAAATTAACAGGCGGCCGCTCGCTAGACGAAAGGCAGAAACTGCAGCTAATGCCACGGACTCTGCTTTTCCTCCGACGTTCAACCGCCTGCATGAACCTGAGAATAGTGCCGGGATAACTGAGATCACGCATTGATGTACACCACGTTGACTGCACCAGAGGCGGTGACATAGGAGCCGGGCTCGACATAGACCGTTGCTCCAGCGAAAGCCGAAACAGACGAACCAGCCTTCGCTCGCACCATTGATCCGCCTTTGGCCACAACGCTTGATCCCTGGTGGGCGACGACGAACGCTCCGGCTTCAGCCGTAACCTTCGAGCCATCGTGAGCAACAATGCGTGAATCGTCGCTTGCGACCACAAAAGAACCCGCCATGGCGAGCACTTCGCAATCCGCCAAAGCGATGATATAGGAACCCTCTCCAGCGATTACCTTGCCCTTATAGAGCGCGGTTGGAGCAGATCCTACAGATGCTTGCACGAAGTCGTCGTGCGGCGAGTTTGTGGGTTCTGGCATTCATATCACTCCGTTATTTTTTTTCGCCTCACCCTGCGGGCCAGACGGAGGTTAGTAGTTCGATAAATGGCGAAAAGCATTGGTCCCGCCATGGCACCAATGCTCGATGAAATGACGAAAAGGCTAGGTC
>PLZS01000128.1 GCA_003153555.1 Candidatus Melainabacteria bacterium
TGGGGCATCACTTTCACTCACAAAAAACCGACTAATAAGGTTGGACTTATCCGAGGATAGTCTGGTAGCAGTTTTGAGGGGTCTGTCCGAGGAGCGCCTATGCAGCAAGCTGCACGGCTGCTGCAGCGAACCTGCCCAACTCCGCGAAACTGCTCTTATCAATCGGACCGCATCTATAACAAACGAACAGCCGAGTTACCCAATTACCAATTCAGCGACAAAGACAAAGTTCTCAAATCAGCATCTATATCACCGGCCTGACGAGCAGGAAGGGATTTTGGGATGTCTGGAGTGAGAGCAGGGGGCGTTGCTGGTGGTTTTGAGGAGTTACCGGGCTATGCGAAGGGAATAAGAAGAGATATCTGGACCCTAGCACCAGCAACAATTTCTTCCAAATTCGGCTTGGCATCGCCTTGGCATCCATGAGTGAAAGCTAAAGAAAAGGCTAACCGGTAGTTTGGTAATCCGCAAATCACAACCGCTTGATTTCATTGCGAGCCATTGGGTTGCGGCTATAAGTGGTTGTCATTAGAAACGGAAAAAGAGGCTTTGAAAGCTAATTTTGGGGTACATTGTGTGCAATTGAAAACGATTAAACGCCGCTTAGAATCGGCTTCTCGTCTATGTTTTGAATCCTTAAGGCAATGTTTAATAGGTAGCGCGACTGACTAAGCGGCAAGGCTTTCGAGCGATCTAAATTGCGAAACGCCCATGGATGCGCGATTTCCAATTTTCGGGGGCGTAACATTAGTGGTTGCACATTTGGTGCCTGAATATAGATAGTCGTTCGAACATATAGGCGGAAGTCATTGGCCCTGTTGGTTTTCAAGCGATACGGACTCGCGAGCTTCGCTAGCAATTAGATGCTGTGAAAATTCCAGGCACCACGGGTGATGTCGTTGAATTGTTCCTGGTTGTCTCAGCTTGCGGAGCACTTGACTACGAGCCGCGACAAGTTGTGTCATCAATACTTTCCTGGACAAAAATCCACATGCCAAGGTTACAGTGCTAGCACAGCTTTCGAGAGGTCCAACGAGGACGAAAATGAAGCGCGTTGCTTCATTCGTTGTTTCTAGCGACGGCTTTATATCGCAAGTAAGATTCGATGAATTGGTCCAAGTCACCGTTTAGGACACTTTCCACGTTCGTAGTTTCGCATTTGGTGCGCACGTCTTTCACCATTCGATCGTCTAAAACGTAGCTGCGAATGGCATTCCCGAAGGTTGCTTGGATGTTTTCGCCGCGCAACTGAGAAAGTTCCTCATCCCTTTCTGCCTGTCGAATCGCCAGCAGCTTCGAGCGCAGCAGTTCCATGGCTAAAGCCTTATTCTGCAGTTGACTGCGCTCTTGCTGACACTTGACGGCAATGCCGGTCGGTTTGTGCACGATTCGCACTGCCGACTCCACCTTGTTAACATTCTGCCCCCCTGCTCCGCCAGAGCGCATCGTCGAAACTTCAATATCGTCATCCTTGATTTCAATGATCGAATCAATGTCGCTCATCAGTGGACTCACCTCGACTGCGGCAAAGCTCGTCTGTCTTGAATCGCTTCCTTGTTTAAAAGGCGATTTGCGCACTAAGCGGTGTACGCCTTTTTCGCAAGCCAGATAACCGAAAGCATACGGTCCGTCGACTTTGAAAGTTACACTCTTCAGCCCGGCTTCTTCGCCGTCTGATTGGTCAATCATTTCCGTTTTAAAGCCACGGTTTTGACACCAGCGCAGATACATTCTCAGCATCATCTCGGCCCAATCCTGAGCGTCAGTTCCGCCCGCGCCGGCGTTGATCGTGACAATGGCAGAAGAGTCGTCGTAGTCGCCTGACAGAAGCCGCTGGAATTCGAATTTTTCCAACTCATCATTGAGCTTTTTGCAGCCCGCCTCAATTTCGGCGGCTACCGTCTCGTCACCCACTTCCAATCCGACCTCAAGAAGCACCTCTTGATCGCTTAGTTGTTTCTGCCAGTTTTTGTACTGTGCGAGTGTGCCGTCTAATCGGCTCATTCTCTGCGTTATTTTCTGAGCTTGTGCCTGGTCATCCCAGAAACCATCTACACTTGCTTGCTCTTGCAAGCCAATAAATTCGTTTTCAAGATTATCCGGCTCAAAGATATTCGCTGACTTTCGCCAAGCGCTCCTGAAGAGACTCGACTTCGCGCTTTAGTTCAGAAAGGGAAAGTGCCATAGCTTGATGATTCCTAATTGGTTCACGCCTACATTGTATCCAACCGGGATTGCCTGCACCTATATATGTTACCTATGAACTGCTTAGGGCCCTTGCGAAGTTCGATTATTTGACTACCAATTGCCACATTTGGTCTATGGGCACCATTGGCCTGTATGCGGCTGGCAAGTTGAAACTGACATTAAGCGACTGGCGGATTTAGTGACCGCTTTCGCCAGTCAGTGATGATTCATTATGGCTGAGCCGCCATTCTATATAATCAACATACTGAGGTTTCAGTTGTACTTGCCAAGGGGAGAAAATGACCCTTCCTGTATGGTTGGACGATGCGCCCGACGCGAACGAACCAAAAATGGAAGAACGCTTTGACGTTGTCATCATAGGTGGTGGCGTGATCGGCGCTGGTTGCGCTTATATGTTGGCGCAGCGTCACAATTTGAAGGTGGCGCTTGTCGAAAGCGGCAAGCTCGCTCACGGCAGTTCTGGTCGCAATGGTGGCTTTGTCTTGCGCGGCATCCAAAGCTATTACAACAATGCGGTCAAGCTCTACGGCAGACAAACAGCCGTTCAAGTTTTTCGTTTCGCCGAACAGAATCAAGCCCTGATTCGTCAGTTCGTTCAGAAGTACGGCAACTGTTTTGAACACGAAACTTGCGGCTCTTATTTGTTGGCATGTTCGCTTGAGGAACTGGAAGAGCTAGCCGAGTCAGCCGACTTGATGAGAGATGATGGCTTTGAACTTGAGTTTCTGAAAGAGGATCCATTAGAGAGAGATTTCTATGGTGCAATGGTAAATCCGCTTGATGTCGGGATCAATCCCGTTAAATTCGTGCGCGCTTTGGCCTCTGCCAGTAACGCCAAAATATTTGAAGATGAAACTGTAGTGCGTATCGATTATGACGGACATGTTTCGGTGCAAACTGCCAGCCGCACCCTCAGGTGCGAACGTGCTCTCCTTGCCACCAATGCTTACACACCACTTTTAGTTTCATGGTTTGTCGATAAAATCCAACCAGCCCGCGGCCAGGCTTTGGTCACCAAGCCGCTTCGTAAGAGGTTCGTCGACAGACTTTGCTACGCAAATTACGGATGGGAATATTTCCGTCAACTCAGTGACAATCGATTGCTCCTTGGCGGTTGCCGTCAACTCTTTCTTAATGAGGAACTAGGCTACGCCGACATGACGACGAAGCCTGTGCAATCAGCTTTGCAGTCATATTTGAAAGATAGATTTCCAGATGTAGCCGGCGTGCCGATCGATTATCGATGGTCTGGATTGATGGGTTTCACTGCCGATGGATTGCCGTTAGTCGGCGAATTGGAAAAAATTCCCGGTCTGTTTTTTGCCGTAGCATTTAATGGTCACGGTCTCGGATACGGGCTGAACATGAGCAAATTGATGGTCGATATGGCGATGGATGGGGCAAGCGCCGGCGTGTTTGATAGCAGCCGCGCAACACTTGCAACCGCCAGATCGGTCACGGCCGTTGGTCAACAAAAGGGACCGTAGTTCACTACCTTCGCTGTATGGATGACTATTGGTTTGTAGGCAAAAGTCGGTTTGAAGGTTGAACATTCAAAGTGTTTTTGCTTTCCGCACCTTTGCTCTTTACGCTTAATATAACGCTAGACCAGACATTCGGTAGTTCGGGCATGTTGAAAGTGATACTGGTCGGACTCGATGAAACGATTTGGGCAACAGCGCCGCCAACCGTCACGACATTCTCCGATTGAACATTGGAAAAACCTTTGCCAGTGACAGTGATTGGATATCCGGGTGGTGCTCCATAAATGTCGGTGCCAATTAATTCTGGTGCAGCGGACTTAATCGTTATCTTCGAAACCTTGGCGGCGATGCCACCAACTGCAACGGTCAATTTGTTTTCACCAGGCACGGCATTGGCTGGAATTGTCGCTACTAGAGTTTTTGAGTTGCCACTGGTTATCTGAGCTACCTTGTCTCCGATCCATACTTGCGAAACTCCTGTTTTGTTTGAGAAGTTTTTGCCTGTGATTGTGATCGAGTCGCCGATTCCAGCCGTGGCAGGCTTTATGGCAGTGATCACGGCGCGTGGAGTTGTTAGCTTCCAGCTGATGCCCGCATTGGGCTGACCATAAGCTTGAATGATTAACTGATTGTCTCCACCGGCTGTGAGAGTGCCATCCATCTTCAACTGGAGAACGCCATTTTTGAAATCCTTTTCGGTGGCAAGTTGCTGTCCCGATAAGAAAATACGCACGGCTTCGAAGGCCGGATGACTTGGATTGCCATTGCTAATAGTCAGTGTCAAAGGCAATCCATCTTGCCCCGACTTCAACTTGATGTAGTCATAAAACTTTTGCCATGCCGGTTTGGTACCGGTGCCGCCAGCTACTTTTGGGGTTGACTGCGTGACGACGATCATTTCGTCAGCAGTTTTTGTGGTTGTAGTGGTAGCCGTCGAAGTAGCAGCGCCAGATTTTTTGGTTTCAGGCGTAGTAGTTGTGGCCGTCGTCACAGTCGTGCTTGCGGCGGTAGTCTCGGAGGTGCTGCGCGTGCCACTCGTGCCGTGCGTTGTGGTCCAGCTCTTGGGCGCAGTGCCTGTCTGCACAGCTTGTGTTCTGCTTGCTTGTTGGGGAGCGCTGAAGGTTGTCTGCACACCGGGAGCCATCGTCTGAGATTTGCTCTCAGCGTTCACTGCAGAGGAGCTGGTTCCCTGGGCGCCGGCATTTGAATTCGTCAATGGTATGCTCAGAGCGAGCGCAACTATTGCGGCCAGAGCGGGTTTAGTCATGAAAAGCTCCTCTCAAAAAATTTCTTCGTGCGTCTGGTTGATGGACAGACTTCACCTAATTATAGTTACTCGGCGAGTCAAGAGCGCGAGCTAGTTACTTAGATTCGATTTCTCTGATGTCAAGCAACGATCTGTGCTCCGTCCATTTTTGCATCAACTTTGGCTTGACTGATGGTCTTTGCCCGCACCTGGAGCGGCATAAGGAGCACTCTGTTCCAAGTTCACAAGTACGAAATTGCCTCAGACGATTGCCAGAACCTCAAGGATTAGCTCAATTGGCGTGAAGAAATTAACGTGGATAACGTCATATTTGTAGAATATTGCGGTTCAAAAGCCGTTCTTTGAAGTCGTCTTAGCGCTTATAATTCCAAAAATCAACGGGGGCTTTCGCAGAGCCCCTTTTGGGTAATAAGTCTTGAGCGCCATTTTTCGGAGCAAATATTCATGGCTGACGTTTTGTGTTTGGGCGAACTTTTAGTCGATTGGGTCTGCACAACTCTTGGAGCCGAGTTGGATCGCGCTCAAATGTTCACCAAAGCACCAGGTGGTGCCCCTGCAAACACTGCGGTGGGGCTAGCCAGGCAGGGATTAGCGGTTGGCTTTATCGGTCGCTGCTCAGACGATCAGTTCGGTATGTGGCTGCGGTCGGTTCTTGAGCATGACAACATCGACACCTCTGGGATGATCTCAGATCCCAACGCTCAAACTCGGATGGCTTATGTTGTGACGACTATGACTGGGGACCGCAAACTTGCCGAGTTCTCGCGGGTTGCCTGTGCTGATGCCCGTCTTGAGCCGGATGATTTGAAGCCGCACCAATTTGCTAAAGCTAGTGTTCTGCACTTCGGCTCGATTTCATTGATTGCCAGTCCTTCTGCCGAAGCCACTAAAAAGGCTGTGGAGTTGGCTCATATTAACAAGTTGCTCGTTTCTTACGATCCCAACGTCCGTCTTGGCTTATGGCCAAGTCCTGAAGCTTGTAAAACAAGGATCTTGGAAACGCTAAGTTGGGCAGATATGGTCAAAATTAACGAGGACGAACTGAATTTCCTCACCGGTTCTCGTGAATTGAGCGCCGCGGAAACGCTCAGGCAAGAGCACAATTTGCCCTTGCTGATTATCACGTTGGATTCGCGCGGTGCTTATATCACAACTGCTAAAGGCAATCGCACCATCCCCGGCTTCCAGGTTTCTTTGGTTGAGGCGACAGGAGCTGGAGATGGCTTCAACAGTGGCGTTATCGCTGGTTTGATGCCTCACATCAAGACGGCGCCCGACCGCAGAAAGGTTCTCGAGTCGCTTGAGGTCAACGATTTGGCTGAAATCATCAGACGAGCAAATGCCATTGGCGCACTGGCGTGCACTAGAGCTGGAGCGATTCCTGCGCTTCCAACAACAGATGAAATCAATGCCTTTATGGAAGAAATGTCCGCCCAAGCTTCGTCCTAATCCGCCACTATGGGTAGTGTAAATGGAGCCGCTCCTGCTGTGTGCTTGTAACCATGCGGCGTAGGTGTTTGGTCAATCGAAGTATGCCTGACGCATGCTCCGTGTCCTATTCGCTTAAAGTTGGCGCGCAACAATTACTCCATTAATTCGAATTTTTTCTGCGTCTGATATCGTATTTAACTCATTCTGTTGCAATCACAGACTTGATTACTGGTTAAAGGAGTTACTGATGACTGCCCAAACTTTGCCCCGTCGCACTGAAGTTCCGGTTGATATGACTTGGGATCTAAGCAGCATTTACGACAGCAATGCCTTGTGGGAAGCAGATTTTATCAAAGTGTCGGATATGCTTCCAATGATCAAGAGTTATCAGGGCCAACTGGCGACTTCTGCGGCTACCTTGTTAGAGGCTCTAACGCTCGTTGACAATGCTGCCGAAATTGTGGGACGTCTGTATGTATATGCAAACATGCGTTCACATGAAGATTTGAACGACAGTACCTACCAGGCGCTGGCGGATCGAGTGACGACGTTATCTGCAGAACTGAGTTCGGCAGCCTCGTTTACCACTCCCGAGATCCTCTCGATCAGTGCCAAACAGCTGGACGAATGGGTCGATAAAACGGTGGGGCTGAAAGTTTATCGTCATCAATTCGATGAATTGAATCGCCGTCGTCCTCACGTTCGCACGGCAGAAGTCGAAGCATTGCTTGCCGACGCCAGCGAAGTTATGGAAAGTTCGGACCGCGTCTACAGTCTGCTCACCAACGCCGATTTCAAGCTTCCCAAAGTGCCCGATGCTCAGGGCAATGAGATTCAGTTGAGTCAAGGAAACTATGTGGCGCGTTTTCTGGAAAGTCACGATCGCGATGAACGTAAAAGGGCTTTCGAAGCGATGCTCGGCACCTATAACGATTATAAGAATACCTTTTCCGCCACATATTCAGCTCGCGTTAAGGCTGATATGTTCTATGCGCGGGCTCGAAACTATGAGAATTGCTTGCACCAGGCTCTTGAATCTATCAACGTTCCCGTCAATGTCTACACGACGTTAGTGCAAACAGTGGAGAAGAATTTGCCGGCGTTGCATCGATATCTGCGCTTGCGCAAAAAAGTGCTTGGTCTTTCAGAACTGCATATGTACGACTTATACGTTCCGATGGTGAAAGAAGTTGATTACAAGATCGCCTTTGAACTAGCTCGCGAAAAAGTTGTAGAAGCGCTCGCGCCTCTTGGTCAGGATTACGTAAATTCACTGCAGCAGGGGATGCTCTCGCGCTGGATTGATGTTGTGGAAACGCACGGCAAGCGCTCTGGCGCTTATAGTTGGGGCGCTTTTGGTACCAATCCTTTTGTGCTTCTGAACTATCAGGAAAGTATGGATTCGATGTTTACTCTGGCGCACGAGATGGGTCATTCTATGCACTCTTTCTTCACGCGTAAATCGCAACCATTTCAGTATGCGGACTACACGTTGTTTGTCGCTGAAGTAGCATCGACATGTAACGAGGCCTTGTTGACCGACTACTTGCTTAAAAATACTGACGATAAAGCCCTGCGCATGTACATCATCAATCATGCTTTGGAAGGTTTCCGCACAACTCTGTATCGTCAGACTTTGTTTGCCGAGTTTGAGATGAAGGCGCATCAGGCTGCTGAGGCTGGACAAGCTCTCACTCCTGAGTTTCTGTGCTCAATATTTAAGGAGTTGAATCAGAAATATTACGGTGCTGAAGTGGTTATCGACGAGGCTATAGAGATTGAGTGGGCGCGTATTCCGCACTTTTACTCGAGCTTTTATGTTTATCAATATGCAACTGGAATTTCCGCTGCCACTGCGCTCGCTAAGCAGATAGTGAATGAAGGGCAGCCTGCCGTGAAGAGATATTTGGGCTTTCTCTCCAGCGGTTCATCCGATTACAGTATCGAACTGTTGCGCAAGGCCGGCGTGGATCTTTCCTCACCGCAACCGATTCAAGAAGCACTCGATACCTTCTCAAAATATGTTGACGAGTTTGATAGTTTGATTTAAGTGCGAATTGAGAATTTAAGACTTGGTCACAAGGTAAGAAGGAGGCGCGATTGCATCGCGCCTCCTCGAGTTTCTGAAACTAGCGTTTAGTGTGAAACTGTAGTTGTGCTGCTGGATCCGCCTGGCGCGATGGTCGTGTTGCGAACAACGCTGGTTGGGCGACGCAGGGGCACCACAGTGTGGGCGTTATGTGTAGTGGTTGTTTGTTCAACAGCTACAGGGGCAGGTGGGCGGTGAGTTGTAGTGGTTGTTTTAACGGCTGTTGGTGCGGTAGTTGTTGTTTTTGTAGCAGCCTTAGTTTTCGTGGTTGCGCCTGTGGTGGCAGCGTCGTCTTTGGTTTCGACGGTCATGCCATCGTCAGCCAGTGCTGGAGCACTCAATGACAACAATGACATAGCGACTAGGATGGAATTTTTCATCGAGCTTCTCCTCAACCTGGAAAGGTTGTGTATTAATAGTGGACCCGGACTGTAGTTTCATAGTCGACTGCTTAGGCGGATGTCGACTCGAATAAGTTCCGGCTGCCGGCTGTCTAAATATACTAGAATGTATAGTGAATTTTGGGGAAATTGAAAAATGAAAAACAGCCTGTCTTATAGTTTGCTGTATTGAAAACAACCACAGTGATAACGAGATACAGGAGTTCCATCCGGAACTCCTGTATTCGTTCACAGCACTACTTCCCGCAGTCGCAATCGCTACCGTGAGCAATCACTTCCTGTTCGCGCTTGCGAAGAAGACGCGTGATTGCACGATCCTCAGCTTCGCGCCAGTCCTTGACCGAGAAGACATCATGACCGGTGTTGGCCGGCAGATCTGTATCGTCAAACGACCAGCCTTTCTCGAGCGGCAGGTAAACGAAGTTCGTTTCGGTCAAGCACGAACCATCGGAGCGACGGCTGTTGCCGATGAAGGCAGACATTTCCGGATCGATGTTCAAGTCGATGATTGCCTCGCGAACGCGCTCAGCCTTGTCATCGTTCGGAGTGACAATGACTTCATCGAAGACGGGGTCAAGTCCACCCTGGCGGATCTTGTACTTTTGGGCTTCCCGATTGCCGATGGTGACAGCGATCATCAGGAAGTTGTGGTGCGCCCGTCCGAGAACGGCGGCAGCATTTGCGAAGAGTTTGGGCTGACGGAAGAACGGCGAATTGCCGATGTCTTCGCACGTTTCGGTGACTTCGCGGCGACGGCGAACTTTCTTCTCTTTGCAGAGTTTTCCGTAAGCCGCAATCATCGAAGTTGGAAAACGATCGCGTTCGAAACCATTGATGTGGGTGCTGCCCAGGTCGATCTCGCGAAGAGTGGCAATGGCATGCTTCTTCTCGAAGCCGCACAGTGCCATAAGAAAACCGAAGCGCTCAATCGCGCTGTCGAAATAAGGCTGACACTCGATGATCGTACCGTCCACGTCAACGAAGAGAGCAGCCACCTTGCCTTGGCGGGCGCAGAGATTGCGACCGGGCATGTTGCATTTGCTGGACATAGTGACCTTCCTGGACTCACGAAACGCATGGGTTTGTCAGCGCTGAACTCAGCTCTGGCTTTTAACTGCTGCGGATCCGTCGTCGTAAGTTTGATGTTTGAAAAACCCCACACATTCGAGAAGCAGTCAAAGACAGTTCGCGAGCATGGCGAAAAAGAAATGACTTCTAGGTGATTTGAAGAAGTTCTGGAGTCGGTAATTTAATTGAAAAAGAAAAGGAGGAGGACCACACCATAATCCAGTTTCCATGTGAATCTAAAGCTCGTTGACAAGCGGCGGGAAGACTGCAAAACAATGCTTTTGCGCCGCTGTGCATGATTTGTAACTCCGATGCGCTGAGCGTTACGGTCAATGTCACAGCTCATGTGGTTGCGCTAACGAGATTTCGCGGTAGTCTGCAGCAGTCAGCTCACCTTGCTTGGATGTCATTAGGTGAAGTATAATTCGGCGGTGGTGTTCTCTAGTTGTGATCATGTACATCAAAAAAACTCTTTGCCAAATCATTGCTGCCGCGAGCATAGCGGTAGGAATGGCCAGTGTCGCTCAGAGTAAAAATAAACAACCTCCGCCTGATCAGATTGATACAGCGGAGACAGAGGAACTAGTTAACAAGCTGTCTCATCAGCCAGAGCTAATTTGCATCAGATATTTGCACTATTTCCTTGGCAGACCTGAAGATTCTCCAATTAACCGATTCAATCCATCGAAGCACTACATTTGGTATCGCCCGAATCATAGTGGTGTCAAGTATGAGCTTGTCCAAGAAGAGCCTCAGCCGGGCAATGTTCTTGAGTCGACGCTTGTATTTAATACGGATGATCTAGATCTGGACTTGCAAAAGGTCGAGAGTAAATTCGGTAAGGCTCCGCGCAAATATTTTGATCAAATGAGTTCTCCAACTGAAGAATATTCATTTGCGCCGAACACTGTTATTAGCTTTACCCAAAAGCCCAACGCCTTTCAAATCGGGCGCATTGCGATCAACTATAAAGGCGATCCCCTACCACCACCCGGACCGGAAGACATAGCTCGAGCTCAGCTGCAACGCAAAGGGTTGGCTATGGATCACATTATGCACGGGCGTTACCGTGAAGGCATTCCCGTGCTTAGTGAACATCTTGGCGAAAGCCCAGACGATATCGAGGCGCACCTTGCCCTCGCTCAAGCCTTTAAAGGCAATTGCCAAATCAATGAGGCGATCGCTCAGTACCGATACACCTTAGCCAATTCCGGCAACAATCCAACCGTGCGTGCTGCATGCATCAAAGACTTGCAGGACATGAAAGTGCTGCCTTCAGTGGCAGCCGATACGGAACTGCAAACTCACAACGTAGATCTAAAACATAAGGGACAGCGGTTGCGCAGAGGCAGTCTAGCTACCAGTAAACCAATGAAAAAGAATGCGCCAGACGACGGTGCGCTCAATCTACAACCAATCGACCCTTCAGCGGCACTGGCACCTGTTATAAAAGAGCCGCCTGTCGCACCCTCATTCACGGGGCAAGGGCCTGATCTTAGACCGAGTCCAACTACTGCGCCAAACGTACCCACACCAACTTCAACTTCACCGGAACCCTTCTAATGGATGAACAACAAGAGCGCCTTTATAGAGAGCTGATTGAAACGGCTAAAGAGGCAGCGCTCAAAACCTATTCGCCTTATTCAAGCTTTCCTGTTGGTGCGGCAATTGTGACCAGCGATGGCAGTCTGTACTCTGGATGCAATATCGAGAATCGAAGTTTTGGTTTGTCGATTTGTGCCGAGCGAACGGCTTTTGCCAAGGCAGTTTCGGAGGGCAAACGCGAGTTCAAAACCGTTGCCATATTCAGCCCCAAAGGGAAGGATTGCTGGCCCTGTGGTCTATGTCGCCAATTTATGTCTGAATTCGGGGATCAAATAGAGATTGTCGTCGAAGCCAAAAATGGAAGTTTAATCTGTCGGAAACTTGCAGAAATATTGCCAGAACATCCACAGGCGCCTGAAAAGCTGCGGATAAAAAATGCTTGACATTCCCTCCAGTTATGTTCTAATTGACACATCTCGGGTTATCCCTTAGGCAACTTCTTACTATCATGAGAAACGGAAACAAAGCAGCAGGCGATGGAAACGGGCTCGTTCAGTCCAAAGACACTGTCATTGGGTCGGTCACCGATGCGTTTTCAGAAGTTCCAAAAGGCATTGATCAGTTTCGCTCTCAGTGGCTAGACCCCCATGCGAAAAACGGCTTTTCTGTGGAAGCTGCTGCAGCTAAACCTAAGCTCTCCGACAGCGAACAGCAGAAGCAGCTTACTGGCGCCCTAGCCCTCGATATTTACAAGGGACCAAGTGAAGACGCTCGGAAGAAAGCTGATAAGATATTTGATCCGCTTTTGGAACATCAACAGGCAGCCTAACCTCTTTTGCGACTTTAACTGATGCTAGATGAGCACTTTTTTGAGTGTCCATATTGCTGGCAGCAGATCTCTATGCTCCTCGACTTCAGCTCGGGTAGCCAAAATTACGTTGAGGATTGCGAGATTTGCTGCAATCCTATTTCGATTGCTTACGACTGCGAGGACGGCAGCCTAACTTCGTTTTCGTCTGAGCCTTTGCAGTCCTAGCAACTGCGTGAGCTATGAGCCTGAGGCTTGAAAAATTGCGCTGGTGTCCTTTCAATGTTTATTAGACCAGAGATGTTTTTGCGCTAATCCGACTGCTCGCCTTGATTTGTTGGCGATTGAACTATTGACAGGTTTTGAACGTATTCATTATTGTGAGGGTAGTGAAGGAGGTTGGCGATATGGATCAGCAGCAAGAAATCGTCCAAATGCTAAGAGAGGAATTGCGCTCAGGCTTTGGCCTGTTGGCTGAAGGCATTGGGCAGACCAATGCGCGCATCGACCAGACCAATTTGAAACTTGACCAAGCTATTGTGCGGATAGACCAGACCAACTCGCGACTTGACCAGACCAATGAGCGACTTGACCAAGCCATCGGGCGGATTGACCAAACTAACGAGCGACTTGACCGACATATCAAAGAATTTGGAGAATTCAGACACGATGTATGCACTAAGCTCGACGGCATCTCGTCTTTTCTGCTCACTTCTGAGCGTAATTCATCTCGTCTGGAGTCCCGCATCGTCAAGCTTGAGAGTCGTGTGGATAGAATCGAAGGGCAAGGTCTCTCTGCCTAAAGCTTTGCTCCTTCTTTGCTGCAGAGCCTGTTGCCTTAATTCTTCCGCGTTTGGAAAGTCTCGATCAGCGGCTTGAGCTGCTGCGCCACAAATGCGTGACCTTTAGAAGAGAAATGGTATTGCAAGAAATACGATTTGAAATCGTTATCAAAAAACGGTCTGGTTAAATCTAGGAACGCAAAATTCTTATGATTACTGAGCATCTCAAACAGACTTTGTTGTCGTTGGAGATCGGGATCTTGAACAACGTTTGGAAAGATAACCATGACGAATCTGCCACCATCAGCAGTGACATCGGCATTCAGTTTCGTCAACAGAGCCTCAGTGACAGCGTCAGCATTTTGTTTCGCATAGGACACTTGCCAGGTCGCTGGTCTGTCATTCTTGACCCAAGAGTTTGTCAGGTTCGTCCACCAAGCTGCAAGCTTCCTGTAGCCATTCTCGTTGATGCTCAGCACGAGTCCAGTTGCAGAAAGCACGCCGTAAATGCGACTGTTTTTCTTTAAGTAATCCCAGAACGGATGGGGCTTCAATTTACTGCTGCATGCCCCAAGAACATTGTTGTCTTGCTGCAATTGATTATTTTGGTCCAGATAAAAATATGGTCTAGGCTGCGAAAGAACGTTGCCACCGGGGATGAAAATATTTTCGATTGAATCGCCGCGGTTGTACAAAAGCACCACTATATCTGGATGGTACTGCCGCACATCACGTTCGTATTGAAGTAATTGTTGTCCGGTGGAATAACCTGAGCAGGCGAAATTAATCACTTCGTACTGCGGACTCTTTTCGTTCAAGATGCGCTCCAGCACCTTGCCATAGGTTTCATTGAGAGGCACTTGCATACCTTCTGTGGACGAATCACCAAGAAGTGCTATGCGAGTAATCCCTGCTGGTTTGTTGATCTTATGTTCGTTGTCTCTGAGTCCAACTGAATTGATTTTGTCGTGCGAGTAGCCTTCCATCCGCCATGTCACTAGTTTGCCAGCAATGTGTTTGGAGCCTAACTGTTTGTCTGGCTCCAGGAATTCTTGCTCTCCAATTCCCGCGAATTTAAAGAAGCCCTCTAGTATCAATATCGCTGCCAGCAAAAGAATCAGAAATTCGGCAGCTTGAAAAGCCCACTGCTTCTTTGCTCTCGGTGGGTCAGAAAGCGTCGGCAGTTCTTGTGCGTCTGATGTTTTTGTTTGCGGTGGTGTCATATAAGGTGTCATTAGAATTGAAAATATATGAAAGGCGCGACTTTCATTGGCGCAAATCCGAGAATAACGATGGCGATGCTGATATAAGCAACAGTTTGAGCTGGTGCTGACTGTAGCCACCAGTTCAGGATCGACATAGCGTACTTGTTGGTGCTTCTTTCGAGCACCGCTTTAGTGATCAGGAAAAGCCAATATAAAGACAAGGAGAGTGGAAGGCTTGATCCTAAGAAGCTCTCGATTACCAGGTTGGACGGAGAGAGAATGAACATTTTTTGCGCGATCGCAAACGCCTGTGGCAACCCGTCTGCTCTAAACAAAATACCGGCTAAGAATAAAAAGAACACTGTTAATGCAACACCCGTACCATGCCACAATGGGTGTGGGCGCAGGCGCGCTAAGACAGGATGTCTTGTTACCAGGTCTTGCCATTCTTTAGAAAGAACAAGTCCTGCTCCATGAAATGCTCCCCAGATTACATAGTGCCAGGCGGCACCATGCCATAATCCGCCCAGGATCATAGTAATTAAAACGTTTCGGCGCACTTTCCAGGCGCTTCCTCGCGACCCACCTAAAGGAATGAAAAGGTAATCTCGCAACCATGTTGAGAGTGACATGTGCCAACGTCGCCAAAACTCGGTCAGATTAGCCGCTAAAAACGGCAGGTTGAAATTCTCAGGTACCTTGTATCCAAACAGAAGCGCAGAGCCGCGACCGATATCGGTGTAGCCGGCAAAATCAAAGAATATCTGGAAAGTAAAACCAGCAACTGCAATCCACGCATCTACAGTTCCCAATTTCTCGATGTTGATGAAACCCGTGCTGACTATGGCTCCCAAGTTGTCGCCAAGAACAATCTTTTTGAAGAGTCCCTGAAATATCAGAAATAATCCGTCGCTGAAATTTTGCGCTTTAAAAATAATTTTTTCTTCGAGCTGATGGATGAAGTCCTGGAAGCGCTTGATTGGTCCAGCTATTTGGGATGGAAAGAATGCGGCAAAGAGAGCGAAATCACGGATGTTTTTCACTGGTTTGTGGCCGCGATAGACGTCTGTTATGTAATGGATAAATTCGAAAGTGAAAAACGAAATTCCCAGAGGCAATAGTATTTTCAAAGCGGGGCTTTGCAGAGTCAGGCTCTGAGTGCCAGTCATATGAGTGATTGAATTTACAGACTGCACTACTGAATCTGCCAAAAAATTCGCATATTTGAAAAAACACAAGCATCCCAGGTTAAACACTAGACCAACTGTTAGAAGAGTTTTGCCTTTTTCGCGATGTCGATCGATGGCGATGCCAAGCGCGTAATTAACGAGTGTGAGTGCCAGGATCAGCAGCCCGTAGGCTGGCATCCAGTTCATGTAAAAAACATAGCTTGCCACCAAGAGTAGTGTCGTGCGAAAGCGCGCCGGCAGCAGCCAGTAAAGCAAAACTACAATCGGTAAAAAAACTAAATAGGTGAAGCTGTTGAACAGCATTGATGAATACCCGCCACGCCCAGGAAATCAAGCGCCGAGCGATGATAGCATGACAGCCATTATCAAACCTTTCCAAGATCACATACTCAGACGTATTTCAATCCCTGTCAGGAAAGTCCAATTTACATTCTTCCTGATCAGCCGTTGACCATTATGGTCAAGTTCTGAGGAACGCCATGTCGTCGAAGTGTGCGCCCAAGATCTGGCGACTGTCCGCGCGAAGCCAGCGGTCCAAAATAGTCGCGTAGACATTACGAAAGTCTACTTTGTATTTTAAATCGCCTGAGTCCAGATCACTGAGACTTGGATAGTCACCGTATATGCCACCTTTGATAGATGATCCGATGACAAAGTGCGGTGCCGCCGTTCCATGATCGGTGCCATTTCCATTGTTCTGTGCAACACGACGCCCGAACTCTGAGAAGGTCATAACGATCACATCTTTGTCTAAAGAATGCGTCTCTAAGTCGCGCTGGAACGCTGCCACTCCGTCAGACAATTGTTGTAACAGTCGCGGCTGATTATTGACTTGATTGCTGTGCGTATCGAAACCGCCCAGTGTGACGTTATACACCCTTGCGCTAACCCCGGCACAGATCATTTGAGAAATGAATTTAAGACTTCTTGCAAACGCACTGTCTGGATAGTTTACTGTACCCTTGTAACTCTTCGCGGCTGCAAACAAATAATCGGATGCCTTCAAGGAATCCATGCCGATATTCTTCACAATATCCATCTCCGGACGACTGCCTTGGAAATCAGCATAGAGCTTGTTAAAGGCATCAACCTGACATTTGTGATCTTGCTGATAGTGAGCGTCTGTAGCGAACTTAAATTGGTTGAGATCGTAAACTGATGGTACGACAACTTTTTGCGCAGAGAGAGTCTTGGGTAGAATCGGATCTACGTTGACTGCAGGGAAGACATTGTGACCCGAATTCTTTTTTCCGGCGTCCGCTAGATCCAGGTAGCGTCCCAACCAACCGGTATCGATGATTTTGTTGGGGTTGGCCGTTTGCCAGATTTCAATTGATCTAAAGTGTGAGCGATTCGGACCAGGATATCCTAACCCCAGCAGGACTGCGACTTTGCCTTGCTGGTATAAATCGGCCATCGATTTCATTGAAGGATGCAGCCCAATTTGCCCATTCAACTGAAGCACCTGATCTTGTTTGACGCCGATAGTGGGGCGAAGCTGATAATAAGATCCGTTTGAGTAAGGCACCACTGTATTCAAGCCGTCGTTGCCTCCGGCAAGCTGCACTACCACCAGGACTTTGTCTACACCGGGTTTGCGTGGATCGATGTCTGCGGCTTGAGCGCCAAGAAGACAAAACTCGGGCCATGCATAGCTGAGTCCGGCAATGGCAAGACCGGATTTGAGAAGTTGTCGTCTGGTTATAGTCATTGTTGTAGCTCTCTTTTAGGCGAATTGATAAGTTGGCAAGGTCATGATCAAATGCACCAGCCCACGCAGTTTTGAATCGAGCAGTTTGTCGTTTTGAAATGGATTGATCGGCTTGCCCGACGAGTCGGTCGTGAAGTATGTAAGAAGATCAGGCTCCGTGCTTGGTGCAACATCGTTGTCTACTAGCAAGTTCAAGAAATAATTTACGGTCTCATCGGGTGTGCTTAAACCTTGATTCTGAATCAACACAGACGGTTTCATGTAACCTTCCAGCGCGTCGAATTTTTGCTGCGTTAGCCTACTTGTGAAGTTGAAGCGTTCCATCATTGTATCGGTGGCGATCCAGGCCAGTCCCCCATCCCAGCCCTTTACGTTAGGAGGTTCGAAGAGGTTTTGCCCCATGCGACTCATTAAGGTCGCGCAGTCGTTATCAAGTTGACTAACTTGAAGGATTTTCAATGAACCGATTACAAATTCGGCAGGACTTTTGATCTTCGCGTGATAAGCGTTTTTCTTAAAGTCGTCGTGCGAAAACAGAACATGCAACATCTGTTTTATGTTATCGCCACGCGGTTTGTAAGCTGAGGCAACATCGGCAAGTATCGCTTGCGTCGGTTCGTCGGCGGCAAAATACTTGCACAGTTTCTTGGCCAAAAACTTTCCGACCGCATCTTGCTCCACAATAATAGCGATGATATCGTCGCCGTTAAAAGTTCCAGTCTGTCCCAAGAAGGTCTTGCTGTCATAGTCGTGAGCTTTGGCGTTGAAGAAGAATCCGTCAGGGTGCGTCTGCCATCCTGTAAACGCACGAGCAGATTCTTTGATGTCCTTTTCCGTGTAATTACCGATCCCCAGTGAGAACAATTCCATCACTTCTCGGGCATAGTTCTCGTTCGGTTCACCTTTCTTGTTTTGTTGATTGTCCAGCCACAATATCATCGCCGGATCTTTTGTCATGGCAAGCAATAGCGCGTGGAAATTCCCCAAACCCAATTGACGCATTGTCGAATTTTGCATGTACATGGCATAGGGATTTGTTACCTTTTGATTTGATGTGGCAAAGTGTCCATGCCAGAAGAGGGTCATTTTCTCCTCCAGCGGACGCTTGCTAAAAGTCATGCGATAAATCCACCAGCGCTTTAAATCATCAATGCGTGTGAAGTCAAAATTTTCGTTAGCAATCAAATTGTCGAATTCAGAATTGTCCGTTTTTTCAGGATCAAGCAATGTCTTGAGGCATCTGTCATAGCCAAGGGACTGGTAGTAGACAAGCTCTTGAGGTGTGGTGCCAAATCCGGCCCGTCTTAGCAAGTGCTTAACGAGAAAAGGATTGTCGCTTGATCGTTTCGTAAACACTTACTGCAGCCTCCAGAGATTGCGATAGATCAGCTGTTTTGTTGTGTACAGTAACGGGCGAATCAGACTTGGTTGTTTGGCTGGCTGGTACATAAACGGGCGACCAGGAGGAGCGTATTGCTGCGGCTCTCTTGCGAAAG
The DNA here is from genome assembly GCA_003153555.1 of Candidatus Melainabacteria bacterium. GTDB lineage: Bacteria > Cyanobacteriota > Vampirovibrionia > Obscuribacterales > Obscuribacteraceae > PALSA-1081. Next base: position 18,686 of record PLZS01000128.1, read on the forward strand.
GCTGACGTAGAATCGGTGGCATTGCTGGTCGCGCTGCTGGTTTATGGTCAGGCGGTGGTGGTGGCACATCTGTGGGTGAGGTGTTGGCGATTAGCAAGCGACCATAGCGCATCTGCTGTAATTCATTGAGTTGCTGCGGTTCGAGCATGGCGCGAATTCTGGGCCATAGCTGTCCTTTGATTTCAGTTATCTGCTCGTTCAAGGAACTAATGCGAGCTTTGATCGATTCGTCAGAATCTTCTGCAGAGGCACCGCTTTCGCCTGCATCCTCCGGCGAATCATCCATCATCATCGTCATCATTCCTGACTGGCGCCGCAGAAGATCCGGCGCCACGGCGGGTGCGGCTGTGGCAGCCAATGGATATTTTTGAGTCTTGCGCTGTTCCTGAATGCGACGCAGCGATTCCACTTCTTGCTGCAATGGTTGGGCCGTGTCGCGTTGTTGATTGATCAAATCGTCGAGCTGTTTAAGCTGCGCTCCGCTAATCGAAGGAATGGCCCGAATAGCATCGCGGCCCGGTGGGTCACCAGCCGGTCCAAACAACGGATCGGTGATCTGGCTTGGTCGATTGCGCCCGGCAAATGCAGGGGGACTGTTTGTGTCTGGGGTAGAGAAAATATCTGCTTTGGCGCTATCTAGAGCGAGGGAAGCTTGGGGCATCAAAAGCGCACCGGTCGTGCACAGACAGGTAACTCCCAACAGCATTCGAGAAAAATGATGACGTAAACAAACATTCATGGATTTGATCCCACCTCGCTTGTGTATTAACTCAAAAACCTGTGCAGAAATAGTGGATTCTCAGATCTCGATACTGACACAGAATCATGATATGGATTGTTGTTTGGACAGACGCGCGGTGCAAGATCCAGACGCGCTGCTACTTACACGCGTTTGTTAAGTCCAATTTGAGCATTGAAGAAGCTCCATTAGCCGTTAAGATTTACTTCCTGAGCGGCAGAACACGCAGTTGTTTGATGCCGCAACCAGCCGCAGCGTCCATGACCGCGACCACGTATTTTTGCAAAGCATCGCCATCTGATTGCAGATTAAGCGGAAGGTCTGTTTGTCCGGCTTTTCCTTGCTCGATTTTAATAGCGTTTGCCACGCCAGCTGTGTCGGGAGGGTTGACTGGATTGTTGTTCAGTAAAATTTGACCCTGGGCGGTGACAGTGACGTCTATCTTCGGACCCTTGCTTGGCGGTGTAGGAGAACCGCCTGCTGAAGGTGGTTCCACTTTTAGAACGGTCGTATTGACCAGGGGCGCGATCAGGATCATGATTACCAGCAGCACCAAAAATACGTCAGTCAATGGTGTCACGTTGATTTCGGTGAAGACTTCGCCCGCGCGACCGCCAATAGCCATTTCTCAAGAACCTCTACTTGTGTCCTGGTTAGTGTAACGCCTTCAGGGACAACTGAGCTACCTGGAAAACCCTGATGTTAAGGCCGCCGCTTGCTGGGGCCGAAATGTTAGAAAAACACGAGTTTATCTAACAAAGGCAGCACCCTCGAAAAGGGGTCGGGCTATCTCGCCGAAGAGTCGAGATCTTGGCTCAGCTTAAAGATTGGGTCTCCACTTCTGTGAGTGCTATCTAACAATCAGTGGTTGCACAGCCGCGCTAATTATCTATCTCACTACTTTTAACTATCATGATTGGTAATTAAGAAGACTTCTTTTAGTCTTAACTGTGTAAGGTAACTGCGCGAGCTGCTAATTATAGAAGCTATAAAGCCTTGTCAGAAGCTATCTACCACTAAGTAATTATTTGTGTTCAGAGGCTTGTCTTTGTCAAGAGATATCTCATAGGGTCAAAGCCTCATCTAATTCCCAATGTTTATTCCGACAATCAACAACCAATCCGCTCCCTTCTAACTCAACACTGTCACACCCTCCATTCCCATGCGAGTGTACGTTGCCGAGCTGTTGGTTGTAACTGAAGTGCACTTAGGTTGCTTCGGTTTGGAGCCACTGACCGCGAGATTCCATCTCCCAGTGGCACCTGCAACGCACACGTCTATCAAGACGGTAGTGTGCTGTGCCGTTCGACCGGTCGCTTCTATGCGCCATGCGCAAAGCTTTCGACCAGCGGCTCGGCATCACCATCTCTGACCGCCTCGGCATTCCAACTCGGCTGCCAGATCGGTCTTAACCAGCACCACCTCGCTCAGCGCTGAAGAACTACTTCGCTTCGTTGCGTTGGTTCTCCGACACATCGCCCGTGGTGCCCTAACCGGGAGCATTCTGCATCTCGCCGAGTGCTCCCCAAAAGGGTAACTATCATGAAAAAGTCCATCAAGTACATGGTCGGTTTCGCAGTATCCGACCTGATTCTCTGGCTTGCCATGTCTCCCCGCTTTGCCACCAAGCTGTATCACTCCAAGCTGTTCAAGAGTAACGGTGTGCGTGGTTCGATGCAGTTGGTGCGCGACTTCAACGAGGTGGAAACCTCGGCGATCGAATTCCGGGCAAAAGACGGCACACCACTTCGTGGTTGGTTCTACAAGCACCCAACCAGCAAGAAGGTTTTCATTTACAATCAGGGGCGCTCGAGCGACCTCGGTAAGGCACTCAATTATGCGAAGGTGATGTTGGCGGCTGGTGCTTCGGTGTTCTCATACGAGTACCGCGGCTTCGGCGACACGCCTGGCAATCCTTCCGTCATCGGCATCTGCGAAGACGGACTTGCGGCTTACGACTATGTAGCAGGCAGTCTTGGTTACCAGGCGGACGACATCGTGATCTACGGTGAGTCGCTTGGAGCTGGGGTTGCCGCCTACGTGGCCGAACGTCGCAAGGCTGCGGGTCTCATCCTGCAGTCCGGATTCGCTTCGCTCGAGCGCATCGGCAAGGACATGGTGGCAGCGCTCAAGCTCTATCCGAGCTGGCTGTTCCCTCGTCCGCGTCTAGACAACGCCGCGGCGGTGAAGCGCAACCATCTGCCTCTGTTGGTGATTCACGGCGTCAACGACGAAGTGATTCCAGTGCACCATTCGCGTCTGATTTACGACAGCGCGCGCGGTAGCAAGCAACTGGTTCAGCTGCCGAACTCGGGTCATACCGACCTGGTCGAAGCGGATGGACCAGCCTTCGTGGGAGCGCTCAGGAACTTCCTGTCCGCAATCGCGTGATCTCAAAAATGGTGCTCGGTTTCGACCGAGCATCGATTTCTCTCAAGTTAACAACGATAACCAGGCTTTTGCCTGGGTAGGAGAAGCTTATGAATCGATTTCTGAAAGCAATGCGAGACAGGCATCCAAGCCTGTTTCGTGCCATGTTTCCGCTGCTCGTTCGCTATTACGGCGACGGCGCATTCAGACTGCTCTCGAAGTTCGTCACGCATGACCACTGGGATTGCGACAACGATGCCGAGACAGTTCTCGCCCTGCTCTACCTGCGCGGCAAGTTCAACGTTCTGCCTGACAAGGTGGTCAAACACCTGAAGCTGGTCGAGGTCGATCGCACTCTCGAAGGCGACGCCCTTCTCGAGGCGGCTTATCTCGACGGTCACTTCCAGGTGGCGCGGGCGCTCTACCGCAAGCACATCGTGCAAGAGCCAGGCAAGGTCAACCTCGGTGACTACGTCAAAATCATCGCTGAGAACAACGTCGCGGTCATGCAGACCGAGGCCGAGTTGCGGCTCTTCGCGCGTCAACGCATCAAGCGTGCTGCCGACGAGTGCGTCGAAGCGATGGTCTGGCGCGGTGCACCGCTGTATCACACTGACGAGGGGTTGAGCGGCGATGACGTCGTGCGCATCCTCGGTGAAGAGTGTGATGCGGCGCCATTCCCGATGGTGCTCGAGCTCTGTGCTCTGCGCCACGAGGCGAATGTGCCCATTTTCCTGGATCGAGCGGAGAAGGTCGCTGACCTCTGCATCCGCTTTCCCCAGTACGTGGGCTACATGGACTTCGCCGCCGACGAGACCACCTTCCACTCCCGGAAGGACTATCGTTGGTACCTGATCGACGCAGTCCGTGCCTGGACTGTGCGCCTCGCCATGGGGCTGCCGCTCGTGATCGACACTCACATGGGTGAGACGGTCCAGGTCGGCGATACCGAACGTCAGATGCTTGACCAGATCGAAGCGCTCCTTCGGAAGATCGCGACCGATTTGGTTAAGCTTGCAACGGGACGTTCGGATGGCAAGATCGGGTTGGTTGAAGGGTTGGAGAAGATCTTCGGTAACTTCAGCGAAGCTGAAAGGCCTCGTTTCGAAGCTGCCGAAGCACAGGCGCGTTCGCTGGTCGCGAAGCAGGGGTTGGCAATGGGCGTGGACGACGGGAAGGCAATGTTCTTCTCGGTGTTCCTCGGTCACGGCATCAACGACCTGGTTAGCGATCGTCCGCGTTCCATCTGCGTTAGCTCCAACATGTACCTCCTGCCCGAAATCGGGTCGGTGGACAATCACAGCATCTTCCAGCTTTTCCGCGAGGGAAAGCCGATTACGCTGGGTCCCGATGGTCTCGACCCGCTCGGCATCGTCGACGCGAGTCAGGACTATACCTTGCTCTGGCACAGCAAGCATGCGTTCCGTCTGCCTGAGTTCAAGCGCATTGCCTTCACGGCGGTGCGTACGTTCAACGCGTCGCCTGCGAAGGTGGCCCGTGCTCGCGCGGCAGCGGAGAAGTTCTACGGCAAGCTGTGATGTATTCTCACGAGCGGGTGCAGGGGCACCCGTTGATGTGACTTCACGATTTGCCAAACTAGGTGCTGACATCGGGTCGGCACCATAACCCGTTTTGTCTCGCTAAAAACATCTTCAGTGGTGTCGGCAATCTTGCCGCACCACTGGCGGTGCGACGTGAAGACATGGTGTTCAAGACTCGCGCACTCTCCGCCTGGCCTCAGTGCCGGGCGCTGCTGAACGTGCTGCTCTATCTCGGCGGCGGTCTGTTCCTGTTTCAGAAGGCGGAACGGCGAGCTCGTCAAAAGGGATTGTTAGGCGCGTTCTAGGCGCTGATTGCAGCAGTTCCACGACTACAACAGAGGGTGTGGGTGGTTTTCACATCCTCAAACTTGAGCGGCAAAGCCGTTCTACGAGGCAAAAAAATGAAAAGGAATTTCGCGCTGTACGCTCTCTCGACGCTCCTCGTCCTCACCGCAATTACGGTGATGAGCTCGTTTGGCTTGTCCAGTCAGTTCCTCACCGCGTATGTGCCGCTGGCGTTTTTCGCAGTGGCGGGGCTCGACTTCTATCGCACGCAGGTGCTGGAAGACGGTGCCTCAGAAGCGCGCGTCTATGCTCGCGTCTCACCTCAGCCCTGGGGTGTCTGCGGCAACGACTGCGGGCGTTCACGTTACGTTGGAGTCAATCGCTCGGCGTCGACTACAGTCACTGCAGGCAGTGGCAGCAGTTTCGCCGATCGCTTCCTGGCCTATCTGTTCGTGGCACCATTCATCTTCCCTGCGAAGGTGTACGAACAGTTGACCTCCCGGTAACAACCTGTGTGAACGCAGATGGATCTTCGGGTCCATCTGCGTTTTTCCGGTGGGCGCCAAACCAATTTGCGGCGCGGCACAAGCGGCGCCCTCTAACACAGAAAGGAGAATGCCATGACTAGTCCAAGGCTGAACAGCCTATTCTAGGGGACCTGGTGCTTGGCCGGCAACTTTTGCTGGCGCGTCTGGACTAGTAACAGCGCAATTCCGCGCTAGTTACGAGCACCAGGTGCCCCCTGAATAAGGAGGCATCATGGGCAAGTCCCGTCAGAACCGCTTCAAGGCGGAAGAAGACACCGTCTGGGTTGCGCTCGAGGATATCTACATCTCGGACGCTACCTGGGAGAAGCTGCTGCGCCGCGAGGCTCAGCAGATCAAGGATATGCGCGACCGTTTCGAGCGTGGGCTCGATATGGTTCGCGTCGTTCTCCACTATCGCGCCAATGGCGGTTACACCATCGAAGATGGGCGTCACCGCGTCATCGCCGCGAAGCTCGCCGACGCTGGTTTCATCGAAGCGATCGTGATCGGCGGCTAACAACAACGCTGTTCGAAAGGATGGCATCTACCTGGCAGCCGGGGCAGATTCACAGGCAACTGTAATCTGCCCCGGCGAAGCCCTCGTCACCATATTTGGTGGCACAACAAAATGAGTACTAAAACGGTCTGAACCCATTCACGCCGGATTTCTGGCCCTCCGGTGCCAATGTCACTCACTGGGATTCTCCTTTCCCGCTATCTTTTTTCTCGTTTATTAATAGACCGGTCTATTAATATTGGCATTACCGTCTCTATGCCACATTGGGCATGGAAGTAGCAAGGACTCGTCGCCCGATGTAAATTCGCTCAGACTATGATGGCGCTATACTTTGCATGCACTGCGGAGGAACAAGCAATGGGCAAAAATACGACAGTAGGAGAACGCACAATCATCAACTGTGCTTTGCTTGCAACGACTCCTGAAAATGTTTTCGATGCCCTCACAACTGCCCAATCGCTGCAGAAGTTTTTCGGCAGTGATGCAGAATTCGAAAGAGGCTTGGCTGGTAACTGGCGAATGTTCGATGACGCTTGTCCTAAGAAGACAGAAGGACACGGAGTCGTAACAGCCTGGGAGCCACCGCACCTGGTGCGAATGTCCTGGAGTTGGTATCGAACCGATCTGCCAGACACCGAAGTAACTTACCGAATTCTTGAGCACGAGAAGGGCAGTTTGCTGCTCGTGCATCATCATGGCTGGGGTGAGGGCTCGGAATGGGATTTCGAATACGACGATCATTCGGCCGGTTGGCCTAAAGTCATGACCGGGCTAGCCGCTTTTCTTGGCGCCACCATTGTTTTTGCTACTCCG
>PLZS01000169.1 GCA_003153555.1 Candidatus Melainabacteria bacterium
CTGATTTAAGGTAATGAGGCTAAATAAAAAAAGGAGAGAAATGAATCAAAACCCGGTACTGGACCGATTTTGATAACGGTTAACAAAGTTCGCCGGTCACCCGGTCAGAAGTCCGTAAACAGCACCATCGGTCCTGCCCCTCGTAGAAGAACGTTGTGGGAAAAATTGGGGAAAGTGAGGAGGGCGCTACGCCCTCCTCCTTAGTAATCGAAATCCGTTCCTAAGCCCGCTTGGAACGTCGTGGTTAATCGAAATTCGGATCGTATGGACGACTCCAATCCGCGATTAAACACGTCAACCCGGCCAAGATCAGCAGTGAAGCGCACAGCCCGAGGATGCTCAGAACGGCTCCCCAATTTCCGAGTTCGTAGATGGATGCGATCGACCAGAAAACGCCGATGATTGCGCCAGTTTTGAGTCCGTTCGTGACGCTCCTGTCGACGCTCGCCTTAAAGACGTTCGGCGCAAATTGTTCGGCGAAGACTCCGGTGCTGAAGGACGTCGCGGCAATGCCGGCAGCGATGATGCAGATGGAAACGAAACCACCACCAAGGGTGGCGAATACTTGCACTATGGAATGCAACATGATACTTCTCCATTATTCTGAGCCGCAGCTCTGGATTTTCCGCTAGTGAAAGAGCGCGCGGTTTTCCGCAGTGCTCGCTGATTCGCGGAATCAATCAGCATCAAATTTGAAGCAGTCGAAATCGATTCAGGTCAAGCCGGCTTGCCTGTCAGTCTCGTCACGTATGCGCTTAGCACGGTGTCGAGTTCCGAAACCGGGTCGTTGTGCGCAATGCGTTCGCAGAGGATGCGCCTGCAGTCGTCGCCCTGGAGATCTGCCGGAAGTTGGCGTTCCATGGCTTCGATGAACTTGTAATCGATGGGACGTGGGAAAATTCCGCAATCGTCTCTGACCCGCACTTCTTCCAGTCCATCGAGAGCTGCTTGTGCATCGATGCGATAGCGATTCCGGTGGCTGGCGACGAGGTCTTGATGATTGGCGATATGTACTGGCATTCAGATTTCCTTTTGAACCGGTCACGTCCTACACGTCAACCAATACTCAGTGCACCTCTCGAACAGTCATTGCTGCTAGCGAAAGGTAAATAAGTGAAGAATTGGCTTAGGGTGAAATGTTCGAAAGAGCGGTGAGGAGTGGGTAGACGTGTACCCTATTCCTATCAAACCCAGGACCGATGGTGCAGAGAACTTTTGTATATGACACATCTTTACATCAAAATGCGGCTTCTGTTGCGCCCGGTGTCGCGCGATCTGTGACCGTTGATGAGTGTAAGGTGATGTAAAAAAGTGGTCTTCTGGGGGCTAGCTAACTAGCGCTAACTGGATGTTTGACGCTTGGGCTCGGAGTAAGGAGTGAGGGTGATGCGTAGGCTGGATCGGATCTTAAGGCGGGCGTGATTTTCAACTATATGGATTAATAGAAAAAGTCTCGAAAAGAAGAGTCCAGACCCGCGTCCGAACTCTTGCTTTTCCGTCCGCACAGAGAGCACCGCAGTGCTCCCTGTGGTGGACGACAGAGCTTAGCTCTGCGGGGTGGCCAGCACGCCGACACGGGTGAGGGATACGCGCTGCTGTTTCGCGTCAATGCCCTTGATCCGCACCTGGATGGGCTGACGCACGGCGAAGGACGCCTTGTCTTGACCGTCAAGTTCGGACTCGTGGAGCAGTCCGTCAACGCAGCCGTGCAGGGTGACGAAGATACCGAACGGAGCAACGTTGACGACGATGCCGTCAACGACTTCGCCGCACTTGAGGGATTTGAACGCCGCTGACTTGACACTGAGGTGCACCGCGAGTTTGACCAAGTCGACCTTGATCACCTCGAGGGTGAGCTCTTGTCCCATCGTCACCAAGTCCGCAGTGCGGGCGGAGCGATTGTCGCTCAGCTCACTGCGATGGACGAGCCCGGTGGTCTCACCAAGGTCAACGAGAACGCCCTTCTCGTCGGCGAGAATGCGAGTCACCTTGCCGGTGATGATCGTGCCGCGCTTGAGCGTCGAGAGGAAGGCATGCTGCTGCTCCTGAACCGCCTTGGCGTGACTGAGGATGACCTCACCATGGCGACCGCTCTCACGATCGATTTTGGTCACCTTGACGGGCAGAAGCGTGTTCAGCAGTTTGTTCGGGTCACCGAAGACGACGAGTTCGCGACGGGGAATGAAGCAAGTGACACCATCGATGATGGCTTCAACGCCGGAGAAATGCTCCGTCGCCTTGCTGTGTGTCAGGGTGGAAACGAGGGCGGTGGTGACACCATTGCTTTCGACAAGGGCGCCCAGCTTGGTCCACGCAGCGTTGCGCTGTTCAACAGCTGCGACGCGGTTTTGGGAGAGGGTGAACTCTTCATCGCTGTCGGTTCGCTTGATGACGATGAACTTTGCTTTGTCGCCGACCTTGAGGTCGATGCATTCGTCGGCGCTGATGTAGGCGTCGGACTTGGTGCCGATGCTGACGAGGAATCCGCCGCGAGTGCTGGCAACGACTTCGCCTTCGACGATGTCACCGTGGTTGGGGTTTTTCAGGTCCATGTTGGCGAGCAACGCGGCCATGAGTGAAGTGGGGGCGGCGATGCCGCTGTTTGGAGATGTGATCTGTTTCATATAAGTGTTCTTTTGTTTTTTTGTTTGTTGTTTGAAACGGACCACCTATCACCCTCTCGCTAGCCGATTAGACAAACGCAACCCAGATCCAAATTGCTTATGCAATTGCGAAATTGGTTGGAATGCTGAAAGGCTGTTGTTTGGGTGGTCGAGTTATTTGGAACTAGATGTAAAGGTGGTTACCCCGACCCTAGTGAAGTTGGAGAGGCTAATGCAACTAGCATCTACGGACGTTGGGGCTCGCCTGGGCGCCGGTTGCTGACTCCATCTGAGAGGGCAGAACATCTTGCTGCAGCCGTATGCGGCACTTATCGGGGGGGATTTAAGGTTAGCGCTAGCAAAGCGGCTGTCTTGGAATGCTAACTCGCATCAAGTATGTCGCCTGCTTTCAGCCAGAAATTCCTCTGAAATTTAGCCTGGGAGCGCCGGCATCCTTGCCGGCATCGGGTTCAGCCTGCTGAGCAAGCGCCCGAGGTTTCATTCTCTTGGCAAACTTGCGCTAATCCTAGGACGCTTCTCGCTGGCGATATAATGGTCACTGAAGTAATGCAGACTGTCGCGTCCGTTTCGGCGGATGAGGAAAGTCCGGGCACCATAGGGCTGGTTGCTGGGTAACGCCCAGTGCGCGTGAGCGTGAGGATAGTGCCACAGAAATGAAAACCGCCTGATTCGTCAGGTAAGGGTGCAACGGTGCGGTAAAAGCGTCACCAGCAAGGTCGAGAGGCCTTGGCTAGGTAAACCCCGCTGAAGGTGCAAGGTGAAGGTATAGCTCAGTCATTGGTGGCCCGCCAACCTGAGTTGCCGAAGCCGCTAGAGGGTATGGGCAACCATACTCCCAGAGAGATGACAGTCAAGAACAGAACCCGGCTTACGCGTTACTTCAACCTGTTCCAATCAAAACGACAAACCCTCGAGCAGCAGTCGCTCGAGGTGTTACGGCGCATCCGAGATCGCAGTTGTCACTGCCGAAGTAGGCGTCATAGCACGCGGCATTCTCCCTCCTAATTCTCAAGATAAATACGTGAACAGCGATACAAAATAACTCTCAACTCAACTACCGGTAAGGAATCTATGAAAGTAAAGTCGCAACTATCAATTTCGGCTGAATCGAAAAAACAACTTTTATCAGTGCTTTTGGGGCTAAATTCCTTCCTCTGGTGCCCGCCCATACTCGCTCAGGGTGAGCCGACGAATAACGCCAAGGCGGCAGGCGCAGCGGTCGCTGAAAGCCCTCGTCTCTTGCAAGGTGGTGTGCGGCATAAAGAGTATCTCGAACCAGTTCCGACTGCACTTATGGCAGGCGCCAAGTTTGAGGAAGAAACGCTGCCAAAACTGACGCCCAACAACAATTGGATTCCCGTCCCTGCCTGGCTAGCCGGCACATGGCAGTTCAAAACCGAGAATGTTACAGCGATGGAGGATTACACGGGCGCAAACTATACAAAGCCTCCTTACACCATTCGCAATGAAGGACAAAAGATTTTCGGCCAGCAGAAGGATAAATCGGGGCAGATCTGGCATTACCTGAAAGCGCCCTACAGCTATGTTACAAAGCTCGATCACGGACGGATCGGCTACGAACGCGTTACTGGATCTGAAGCTGTTGCGTCAGACGATTCGGCTTTAGAACTTAAGCTAACAGGCACCGATACGCAAGTGAAAAACCAACGAGTGACGTTCACCAGCCAGTCAGAGCAATTTAGCCGTTACACACAGGCTGGAAAAGATGCAATCAGACTAGATGGCTCAAGCAAATACTTCAACATGCAAGGCAAAGCAACTGGGCAGCAGGCTGCGTATATGATGCCACAGCTGAGCAAGCCGTTCGAAGTCATTGATGAGCAAGACGGCGAAAACCTCAAACAATCGTTTGTGGATTTTCTCAAGTCCCACGGCAAGGCAGATTTAGTTCCCCAATAGCGCTAGCCGTCGGTGCGACGTGCAAGGAGTCCCGACGCGGAAACTTCAGGGATGGGATTCCGCGTTGACGATCGGTAATTCCGTCTCTTTGAATACTTCGATTGGCTTCTTGCCGATTCGTTCTAGACTTCTGAAAATCACTGGCATGAACACGAGTGTGAAAATAGTGGACAAGGAGAGTCCGCCGATCACAGCTATGGCTAGCGGCTTTTGTAATTCGGCGCCCGCACCAAAGCCCAATCCCAGTGGAAGCAGTCCCAATATCGTGCAAAGAGTAGTGATCAGAATGGGACGAATCCTCACTGTTCCGGCGGCGATAAGGGCATCATCGAGGCTTAAGCCATCCTTACGCAAATGATTTGTGTAGTCCAACAGGATGATGCCATTTTTGACCACGAGCCCAACAAGCAAGATGATGCCCATGAATGAGCTGACGTTCAGGGAAGTGTTAGTCAGCACTAACGCCGCGACCACGCCGAACATGGCTAGTGGCATGGCGATAAAGATAGCGAATGGTTGCGTCCACGATCTGAACTGAATGACGAGGATCAGGTATACGAGAACAATTCCGAGGGCGAGAATTTCGAGCAGTTGAGTGAATGACTCTCGTTGCGTCGAGTAAAGACCCCCAATGTTCATCGAGTAACCAGCGGGGAGCTTAAATCCGCCTAGCTGTCGTTTGATCTCCGCAATAACCGAGCCCAGATCGCGCTGTTCTACGCCGGCTTGAATCGATATGTAGCGTTGCTGGTTCTCCCGTCGAATTTCACCTTCACCAGCGACGTGGGATATCTTCGCCACCGCTGAGAGTGGCAGCATTTTTCCTGTTGGTCCCGTGATTGGAATTTCAGCCAGTTGCGCTGGGTCACTACGAACCGCATCCTGAAGCCTGATCCTCACATCCACCAATCGATCTGTTCGGCGCACCTGAGTGGCGATGCCACCGAGCATAGCGTCTTGCACTTGTGTGATGATATCGTTGGTGGTCAATCCCAATCGACCCGCTTGAATAGGATCGACTCTGGCGTCGATCTGTGGTGCCCCAACCCGCCCTGTGGTGACTACATCCACTAGCCCACGCACATCCTTAATTCGGTTTTTTACAGTGTTTGCCTGGGTTCGAAGATTGTCCGGCTCTTGTCCGTAAATCCGTATATCAACTGGACTTGAGACTCCCGACAAGTCGTTAAGTTCGTCCTGCAGAATTTGGTGAAATTCCACATCTAATTGGGGCAGTTTCTCGGCGCATTGTTTTCTTTGGTCGTCGAATATCTGCCAAACTTTTCGGGTCCGTTGACTAACCGGTTTGAGAACAACGAGAATATCACCACGACTTATCTGTGTTGCGAACAGTCCATTTTCGGCTCCGGTGCGTCTTGTCCAGGCCTTTACCTCAGGTGTTTTGGCTAATATCTGTTCCAGTCGTTGGGCCAGCGCATCCGTCTCTTGCAGTGAGGTCCCTGGTGGGGCGAAATAATCGAGGATATAACTGCCCTCGTCCATCGAAGGTAGAAAATCCGAACCAACTTGTTTGAACATTGCAGCGCCCGCGACAATCAGCGAGATGGTGAAAAGGCAGAGCCAGATTGGCTGTTTGAAAAGCCTTCTAATTAACCCGGCATAAAATGCGCCTTGCGGCACGATCGGTTTATCACTGATGTTCTTTTTGCGCTTCAACCAACGTGCCGCTAAAGTTGGTGTCAAGGTCAGCGACAAGATGAGAGAGAACAGTACTGCTGCGGACAGTGTTAGCGTAAAGCTGGTGAAAAATTGTCCCGCCACACCGGATAAAAGTCCCAGCGGCAAGAATACGACTACCGTTGTGATACTAGAGGAAACAACCGGCGCCACAAGCTCTTCCAGCGCGGTTGTGACTGCCGCTTGAGGGTCGAGTCCTTTGCTCAGTTGATGATCTATATTTTCGATCACGACGACAGCGTCGTCTATGACAAGACCGATGGCCACTGCCACTCCACCGAGCGACATGAGGTTCAAGCTTTGTCCGGTGAGATAAAGTACCCCGAAAGCTGCCAGGGCCGAAAGAGGAATGCTTATGGCTGCAATCAAGGTGCTGCGCCAGTCTCTCAGCGACACAAAAAGCACGATGATAATCAACAGAATGCCGATGCCGATTGCTTCCTTTACATTTTTAATGGCATCGAGAACCAGTCCGGATTCGTCGTAAGCGGCACGGACTTTGATTCCAGGCGGCAAGCTTTTTTCAACTTGCACGAGTTCTTTGCGCACTTCATTGGAAACATCCACGACGTTGCTGTTCGGTTGACGAAAGACGTTGAGAGTCAAGCCCGGCTTTCCGTCAACGCTAATCAGTTTAGTTCTGTCCGCCCATCCCCAAGAGATGGTGCCTAAATCACGCAGGAAAACAGGAGTGCCGGCTTTCGATGTGACCACGACGATGCCGCCCAAGTCCGACGGTTCCACCGATTCGCCAGTGGCAATGACGAGATTTTGTTCGTAATTTTGATCCAATTTCCCAACCACTTGCACTTGATTGGTTCGTTGCAGGGCGGTCGCTACGTCGGCGAGACTGAGACCTTCTCCTTTCAGTTTGGTGGGGTCTACTTGCACCGAGATCTGTTGGATGTCTCCGCCTTGCAATTGCACGCGTGCTACACCTGGTACGCGCGTTAGCCTCGGTTGAATTTGATAGCGGGCAATCGTGTAGAGATCCGCGAGCGTCAAGGTGTCAGAACTGATGTTGTAACCGATGATTGGGAAGATCGCGGGAGTGACGCGCTCGATCGTCAGGTTGGTTGACGGCGGTAAGGTGGCACGCATCTCGGCGATCTTCGCTTGCAATTGTTGCAATGCGAATTGCATATCGGTTGACGGTTGGAAGTCCACTGATATTTCGGTGGAGCCCCGAATTGTCTTTGAGCGAACCCAACGCACTTTGTACACTTGTCCAACTGCTTCTTCGAGCAGGCGGGTCACAGAGACGATGACCCGCTCAGGAGAGATGTCGCCAACTTCAGCGATGACAGCTATGCGTGGAAAAGAGAGTTCTGGATAGACGTTGCTGGGCAAATATTGGAACGCCAAAAAGCCTGCCAGAGCAACGAGAACAAAAACAAGCTCAATTGCCCGAGATTGGGACTGCAGAAGTTTTGTGTACTTGATCACTATCTGCCTCTATTCTTGTACCGTCAGGAAGACCATAAGCACCTTTTGCCACGACAACAGCGTTTGAGGAAAGCCCACTGACTATTTCGATCATGCCATCGCGCTCGATACCAGTTTTTACCTTTGCTCTTTTCATTTCATTGCCCTGGACGACGTACACCATGCGACTGTCCGGCGCTTCAGGATCCGCCACCAACGCCGTTGACGGCACGACTAGGGCATCGTTGTGCACGCCAGTTGTGATTGCCACGGTCACTGGCATTCCTTCTTTCAGTTCGTTGCCAGGATTTGAACAACGAATTTGCACAAGGATGTTGGAGGTTTGTTGATCTACCACTGGACTTATGGAGGTGACTGTACCGTGAAATTTCTGATTGGGCATTGATGCGCTTTTCACCGCCGCCGTATATCCTGGCAGAATACGAGCTGGCAGCACAACAGGAATGTACGCTGTAACAATGACTGTGTCCAAATCGACAATCTGAACTATTGGTGTCGCACTGTCGGCAGTATCACCAACATTTAAAAATCTCTGGGCCACAATTCCGGTGAGTGGACTTTTTACTTCAGTAAAGCCGAGTTGGGTGAATGCTGCCCCACGAGCCGATTTTGCTTGATCGACTTGCGATTTTGCAGCGGCCACTTGAGCCGTGGCCGTTTGCACTTGACTTTCTGCGAGCACCAAGTCTTTTTGTGCCGCGATGTTCAATTCAAATAGTCTTTTGGTGCGCTCAGCAGTGCTTTTGGCCAGTTGCAAATTCGTATGGGCCTGATCCAATCCGGCTTTGCTGGTGTTTAGCGCTGCCAGAGTCTGTTTGTATGCATCGGTTAGGGTTCGGTTATCGAGCCGGGCAATAACTTGATTTTTCCTTACTTTTTGCCCGGCAACCACAGGCACGCTGACGAGTTTTCCGGCGACCGCCGTGCTCACCTTGATTGAATGATCGGGTAAGGCTGCCACCACTCCGGAAACATTGACTAAGTTGGCCAGATTTTCTTTGACGACATGGGTGACGGGCAGATGTACCGTGGCGACTGTCTCTGTCGAGTTGGCAGAAGTGTCTTCGCTTGCCGCATCCTTCTTCTGACAACCGGCGATTGCAGTCATTGCCAAGAAGAGCAGAAGAGATGAATTTATCAGTTTAGACGATGGCATTGTCTGTTAATTTAGTTTTGCGGAATTTGGCTGCGTGAGGCTTGAGACAATACTGACTTCTTTTTTACCTTGAGGAGCAACATTACCGTCTGTGATTATGGCGTAATTACTTGAATAATACGTCATTGCCGGGTTGTATGCTTGTTGCCAGCATGTCTAATCTCAGTTCTTCTAAACTTGTAAATCTGAGATTGTGGCAGCTATCAAGCACGTTCACTGGAACTTCAGCTCATCTGCTAATCTCCGAACGCTTGATGGCAATTTTAGCGCTGTGCTTTTGTCTTGTATGGACATCGAAGGCTGAAGCGGCAATCGATGCTCGTCCGATTAGAGATCCGCAGACCAACTCGCAATTCATCTCAATCATGCAGGCGATGGATGAGACGCTACTAAATAATCCGCGCGTTGCGTCGTCGAGATCTCAGCTTGGTATCACGCGTGCCTTAATGGCTCAGGCAACCATTTATCCCAATGGTGGCCTGGAGATCGATAACGGTTTTCACGCAGAAAATACTTTTCGATTTGGTGCCTTTCTACCGATCGAGCCGCCCTGGAAAATGGCGCTTCGAATAATCGCAGCTAAAAAGCAACTGACTCAGGCCGATTTGGTCATGCAGCAGCAGTTGTGGTTGCTGCGCGGTGAAGTTAGAAGGGCCTACACAGAGTTCGTCATTGCCGAAGAAAGTGGACAGACTCTCAAAGATATTACAGAACTGACTCGAGCGCTGGCCACCGTAGTTGAAAAACGTGTCGAGACTGGAGATGTGCCGAAACTCGATTTGTTCAAAGCTCAGTTGGCGCTTGCCCAGGCGGAAGTCGATTCCGAAGCTGGTGATAGAAGAATCGTGCAGGCCCGAGAACAACTGAATGTCGTTATGGGCCGTCCTTTCGATAGTCCGACTGCCGCCCCGCCGCTGGGCGCCTTTAAAATTTCAGTTGTGAAAAATGAACTTTTGCCCGATCTCTCTCAGCCGTTAGCACCGTTGAAAGATTATGTGGACATGGCACTGGCAAATCGTCTTGAGTTTAAGGTGATTGCCCAGGCGATCAACGTCAACAAAACCGGGTTGAAGCTGGCTTACGCCAACATTTTACCCAATTCACAAATCAGCGCAGGTCGTTCGATTGTGACCAATGGTTCGGGTCAACCTAACACCGTGGGTGTTTACATGACAGGGCAGTTTCCATTGCCAGTGCTAAATGTCAATCAAGGTGAAATCAAACGCATTTCGGCGATTATAAGACAATTTCGATTTGAGCAAGAAGCGCAAAAAAACATGATCAGCGGGCAAGTTGATATCGCCTATAGAAAGTTGATCAATGCGCGCGAGACGATGCGAAATTATCAAAACCGCATTTTGGCTGCATCCGAGAACGTCACGCATCTGGCTCAACTCAGTTATCAGAACGGGCAGTCGGATATAACCGCGGCTCTGACAGCACAACAATCCAATATTCAAATCCGTAACCAGTACTTAAATAACGTTATGGCTTATGAGTTGGCGTATACGGAGCTGGAGCAGGCAGTCGGCAAAGTGCTTCAGTAGACAATCAGACGTCACTGAGTTGCGAATTCATGACATAGACAAACACTCGAGCGTATAACTCGAGTGTTCCGGTGTTGCATTTGGGGTTCCAGTTAACTTGGGCAAGAGGCCGGAACCATGGAAGAAGCAGTGGACTAGCAGTGCATTCCGAATGCACTTTTCTTTGTTTGGTAGTTCCAGAAACTTTGGGCAAGAGGCTGGAGCCATATGGGAGTAGTGGACTAGGGAATTGGAGCAGTGGACTAGTAGCGCATTTGGAATGAGCTTTCTTTGTTGATAGCTTCAGAAAACTTTGGGCAAAAGGCTGAAACTATGGGTACATTAGGGAACGTTCGTGGCATTATCGTGTCAGAAAATTTTTGAGAGTAGATTTGTTACTACTGTATCGCATAGTTGTTTTTTTTAAATGAAATATTGTTGGGAGCCATGTGATGGATTCGCAAATAGAGGGCGCCATCAAGCACTGGCGGTGCTCAAAATTAGAGCGCACCGCCAATGCGTTAAAGACTAGTCCCAGCCGTTGGAGGCATTCTTGACCAGCGGGCTATTGAAGCCAGCTTGAATCAGGAGGATGTTGCATCCCATGGCGCTTCGAACTCCGTTGATCAGCTCCACAGACCAGTTGAACCACCTGAGCGCTTCATAGCGATCAGACGGTGACAGGAATCCAGGTGTGATCATCTGCTCGAGCACCATTTGCAATTTGATCTCGGCGACGCCACGTTCCATGCCTTCCAGGTTCGATTGCCCGAGCATGATCGCGGTTTTGATCAACTGTTTCTGCAGGTTTTGCCGGATGGCATTTGCATAGTTGGTTCTTTCCGCCGACGACATCTTCTCTTCCGAGGTAGCGATTGCGCTGTCGGGTTTTGGATTTTGCCTAAACATTGTGTCTTCTCCGTTGTTGTTACTTTGCCGGTCGAAAGAGGTCGAGATATACTTAGTAATTCGCCGAGTAGATGCGCATGCCGTCGGGGTAAGCGACGACCTTGCGGCTGGTTATGTTCTCCAACTTTCAGGTTGTGGAAGAAGAAAAGCTCGGCATGGTGCCATCGCGTACGGTGGCACCATGGTTGATATTGTCGCAATCAGCTAGCCCCGAAGAAACAGTATGCGAACAGGCCAATCAACAGGACCGCTGCCAAGATTGGCAGGGCGATCGATGCTTCGCATGGGCAGTGAGGATGTTCGAATTCTGCATCCGGAGCCGCGTCCGATTCCGAGTGTACGTCCTCGACGCGGTTGCTCTGTGCCGTTTTTGCGAACCACAGACCGCTGTCTTTGATCGTGCGCTTCTGGGTTGCGTAGTCGACGTGGAGCAGTCCGAAACGCTTGCCGTAACCCTCGGCCCACTCGAAGTTATCCATTAGGGACCAAGCAAAATAGCCCGCCACTTTGGCACCATCCTGAATGGAGAGAGCCACTTGTTTGACGTGCTCGCGAATGTAGTTGAGCCGTCCCGAGTCGTGAACGAGACCGTCCGCTGAGAGAACGTCGTTGTAGGCAGCACCGTTCTCCGTCACGTAAAGTGTCGGATAGTCGTACTCTTTCGAGATGCGAGTTAGCAGAGTGCGCAACGCAGTCGGAGTCACCTCCCAGGGCATGTCCGTGTACTCAGAGCCAGGCAGCGGATGCTTAACCTCGCTCTTTGAGACAACGTAGCGGAAGTAGTAGTTGACGCCCAAATAGTCCAGCTTCTGGTTGATGATCGAAAGATCCTCAGCCCGAAGATCGACTATCTGGGCGGCGTTTTGAGCAGGGTATGTGCCTCTGAAAAGTGGATCCAGCCACTGTCCAAAGTCCCAACGCCATGACTCTTCGCACTTTTCCGCGTCCTCTGGAGTCAGTGCTTCCGGCGTCGATTGGTTCAAGACGATGCCGACTTGCAGCGGACGCTTGGCCGTCTTGCGCATGGCAATGCTAGCCAATCCGTGTGCGACGAGAAGATTGTGTGCCACCTGTGGTGCCAACCTTTCGTCACTGATGCCTGGAGCATGAACGCCCCAGGCATGTCCGAGATAAGCTGAGCACCAGGGTTCGTTGAACGTGGCCCAAAAGGTGACACGGTTACCGTACCGTTCCACCATCTTGGCTGCGTACGCGGCAAAGAGATGGCCGACTTCTCTGTTTGCCCAACCGCCTTCGTCCTGCAAGGACTGAGGCAAGTCCCAATGGTAGAGCGTGATAAACGGCTCCAGTCCGTTGGCGATGACACAGTCAATCAGCTTGTCGTAGAATTCCATTCCCTTCTCGTTGAAGTCTCCGCGGCCCGTTGGTTGAACACGCGGCCACGAAATGGAGAAGCGATAGGCGCCAAGATTAAGTTTCTTAGCCAGCGCGATGTCGCTTTCGAAGCGATTGTAGTGATCGCACGCGACATCACCGTTCTCGTTGTTCTTCACTCGCCCTGGTGTATGGCTGAAGCGATCCCAGATCGACTCGCCCTTGCCATCGGCATAGGGCGAGCCTTCGATCTGGTAAGCAGAAGTTCCGGTTCCCCAGATAAATCCATCGGGGAACCGACATCGTTCGGTTTGGCTAGCCTTCATATGCATTCTCCGGGTGCCATTAGACAGAGTGGGCGGGCGTTCAGCATCGGGATCTTGGGGAACTCCAGGTGCTTCTTCGCCGGGTAGACCCGCCATGTGCCATCGTCCAAAAGTTCCAGGACCTGGTCGTGATACTGAGCCAGCTGTGATGGTTGCCCAACCGTGATGATCGTGCTGCCCAGCGTGCCGAGAATGGCGTAGAGCAGTTCGTTTTCACCCGGTTCGACCGCGTAAGTGACCTCGTCGGCGACGACGCAATCACGTTTGCCAAGCACGATGCGTGCCAGAACAAGCCTGTGGATCTCGCTTTTCGTCAGGAGCGTCTTCCAGTTCTGCTCTTTGTCGAAACCGCCTGCGGTATCAAACAGATAACCGAGCTTGACTGATTGGAGCACTTGTTGAACGCGAGTGTCGTCGACACCTGTCGGAACACTGAGAATCTGACGCAGTGTGGATTCCGGCAGATACGGCTCGAGCGGAATGAACATCGAATCGTTGAACGACGGCCGCTGCAAACGCCCACTTCCCGCGTTCCAGAAACCAGCCATGACACGCACGAATGCCGATGTCTGAGCTGGATGAGGACCGGTCACCAACAAGCTCGAGCCCGCAGGAATACGCAGGTTGAGGTTGGCAACGATCGGGTGATCCGGGTTTGGTCCGAAGACACTGACGCTATCGAAGACGATATCTTTGCCTTCGCTGACCTCGATGTGCGGACCTTCGGGCACCTTCTCGGCTGCGATGTCATCGAGAGCTTCGATGAAACTGCCAAGACGGTTGATGTTAGCCGCGAAGCCGCTGATGCCGGAGAACTGTCCGATCAGCAGGGTCGACCCGTTGAAGATGGCCGTAAACGCAATGGTCGCTTGCGCGATCATGCCGAATTCGATTTCCCCTCGGAAGTAAAAGGGGAACATCACCAGGGGCGGTATCAGAGGCATCCAGTAGTTGTAGAGATTCGAGAACGTCTGGATATTTCTGTTCACTATCGCAATCGACAAGAGCGTGTCGATTACTCGTTTTAGCCCATCCACTGCTTGCGAGAGGGCAATCGGCTCGCCCTTGCAAAAGGCGATCGACTCGGCTTCATTTCTTGCGCTTGCAACTTTGAAACGCAAGTCGGCTTCGTTCTTGGTCTGCTGGAAAGCCAGCCAAACAAGCGATTTGCCGATCAGGACGGCGATCAACGAGCCGGCCGCCGCGTAGGCGAGAACGCCGCCGGTGAGCATTCTGGAAATCACCCAGAGCACGCCGATGAAGCTCAGAACCTTGAAGAGGGAGTCCATGATCGAGATAGACAGCCCGATTGCGGAGTTGCAGAACGAGTCAACGTCCTGCGTCATCCGTTGGTCCGGATTGTCGATGTTTGTGTTGG
>PLZS01000016.1 GCA_003153555.1 Candidatus Melainabacteria bacterium
ATTCTGATCGCGGTAGCGACTTTATGTCAAAACATATTGATCAGGTGTCGATAGATCTCAAATTCGAATTACTTCAAACCCTGCCCCAGAAGCCCCGAGGCAAAGGAAAGATGGAGCGATTTTTCGAGACCGTGGCACAGTTGTTCCTCACTGGCCAACCCGGTTACGCACCAAAAGGCTTTGGAAATGTAGTGGAAGCTGTTCTGAAATTGGAAGAACTAGAAGAACGTTTTCGTAAGTGGCTAATCGAAGATTATATGCAGCGTGAACACTCTGAAATCGGCATGGCTCCAAAGTCTCGCTGGGAATCGAACACCTTTATACCGCGGCTGCCAGATTCAAAAGAGGAGCTAGACATTCTCCTTTTGACCGTGACTCGACCTCGCAAAGTGCATAGAGACGGTATTCGCTTTCAGGGTTTCCGTTATTTCGATGTCAATCTTTCCGGTTATATCGGAGAGGAAGTCACCATAAGATTCGATCCAAGAGATCTTGCTGAAATTCTTGTATATGCCGATAACGAGTTGGTTTGCAGAGCCGTGTGTTTTGAACTCTCTGATAAAAAGACCAGTCTCAAAGAAGTAATACGCGCCAGAAATGCGAAGCGTCGCGAAGTTCGGGAAAATCTGAAGGAGCTGCTTCAGATTGCCGATAAATACGTCCCAGCTGAAAAGCCGTCACTAAATGTGGTGCCGATAAACGTCCCACCTGAAGTCAACTATCCCAAATTCAAAATCAAGAGGTTCGCCTGCGATGAGTGACGCTCCTTCTCACTTTCTAAGCACTAATCACTACCGGCGCTTTGTGGAATTTGGCGAATATTGCCGCGATAAAAAATATATTGGGCTGTGCTATGGCAAACCTGGAGTTGGAAAAACAGAATCGGCCAGACAATTTGCAAATTGGAATTTGATTGAACCCTTACTTCAAAAGTCACCAAGAGTGCGCCAGTTACCTGAAAGCTTGGCCCACTGCGACGTTTTATTTCTGACTCCAGAGGTTACTGTTACACCAAAAAAACTCGAAACCAGCATTAACCTCTCAAGAAATAGATTTGATGGACTGATTGAGCAGGCACGGGTGTCGCATTTCCCAGAAAGCTTCATGGAAAAACGACAAAGTAAGAACGTGAAACTTCTGATTGTCGACGAAGCAGATCGTCTGAAATTCCAATCATTGGAGCTTTTGCGTGACCTGCATGATCGTGGCAACCTTGGCATTGTTCTCATGGGCATGCCTGGAATTGAACGAAGAATTAAACGCTTTGGCCAACTCTATTCGCGCGTCCATTTGACTTATGAATATCCGCCTTTGAACGCTGATGAGACGGCACTGTTCATCGCTCAGAAATGGTCGCAGCTTGATTTGCCGAGGTCTGCCGATGACTCCGTGTCAGCAGCAATCAAGCGTGTTTGCAACGGTAATTTTCGCGTTCTCAATCGCATATTTACTGAAATCGAACGACTTCAAAAGTTGAATTGCCTTCCGCTCATTACACCCGACCTGGTTGAAACCGCCAGGCAAGGATTACTTCTAGGGTCCGCATAGCTGGTTGTCGGGCGGAAAAATAATTCGCCAATTTACAACCAAGTGATAGTAGCTGCCAATAACTTCTATTCCTTTTTATCAGCAGCGACGCAAACCGTAATTTTCCTGCCATTTAATTCCGCAATCTACAGAAGGGGAAGTGATGGGAGTGAGGCGAATGGGCGAAGAATTTTGCGCTCACATATTTGGAGCAGGAATGAGGCCAAGCCGGCCCTCGCCCCAGAACAGGGTTTGGCTGATTTTACGTGGATTTGACGCTATTTCGAATATTCTCGGATTGCAGCTTTGGGGCATTTCTCAAAGCAATTCAAATCTCAAAACGAATAATTCGAGGTGCCCTCGAACTATTCGTTTTTGCGTTTTTGCCACTACCTATGGTGGCATTACGAACTCAGTGGGAATTCCCCCAATCGACTTCAGAGCAGACGCATGTGAATCTATTTGCAGTCGTCTAAACGCCCCAAAGAGGTTCAATAATAATCATGCCAAATCCACTTGAAGAAATTGCAATTGCAGGCAAAATAGTAAAAGCAGTCGCTCCCGAGGCTGCTGAACATGCAGCAGCAGCCGGTGCGCGGTTTGCGCAGGAGGCTCTTGGGCTTGGCAAAATCGCTGGGACAGCCGCTCCTGATGTTGCTGGTGTTGGTGCATCGCCGTTTGAGAAATTTGCCGCCGCGAATTATAAATTGGTTCCAACAAGAGATCTGGCGGTAGACATTAGAACTGCTAAGGGATTTGGGATGTCTGGTGAACCGCAAATTTTTGAACCGAAAATTTCGACCAATCTAGGAGGCATAACCGGAGTGCGTTTCGGCAAAGGTTTGACGCCAATCGACTCTGAGATGGGATCAGTGGGCGAACATACATTAGGATTAGGGCAAGTAAAGGAAGGTGCCTCGCCATTCGCGGCTTATGATCAGAGTGCTTATAGATGGGTTCGTATTGGAACTCACACAATAGTGATGCAGCCGAATTTGTAGGGTCCGTGTAGGCGCACTTGTAGAAGTCGAAGCTAACCCTCTGGTGGCACAGTGGCCTAAGATTGCGACAAGCACTAACAGCGCGCGCGGGTCTACAATCGCGCTTGTAGAAATCTTGTAGGCACCATTTTCAAGCTACATAATGCGAATATCGTCCAGTGGGATGCGCAGCTGGGTGACTTCCGTCAGTTCGGTTTCCTTGACAGGTTTCCATTCCCTCATATCGCTGCCGTTAATGTCGAGCAGGTCGAGAAATGCGTTGGTGATGCGAGACATGTGGGACCGGAGCCGTTCGATGTCTAAAATGAGGTATCGTCCTGTCATATCGTTTGAGACGCTGTGGTTGACCAGTCGTTTAAGGGCGTAAGGTGGAACATCCAATTTTTCACCCATCGTCAGGAACGTACGGCGAAGATCGTGGAATGTAAAAAGTATGCCGCTTTTGGCACGCACTCTTCGCACGATACCAACGCCTCCGCTGAGATGCTTGTCTTTTAGCCGACAAGATTGGAAAACCCATTCAGGATGTTTCCGGTAAATGTAACGCTTCTTGAGCAGTGCGACAAGAAAGTCACTGAGCGGTAGCCGATGCTCTCGATCACTTTTTGTTAGTTCACGCGGTACTACAAGTATTTTATTTTCAAAGTCGACATGGCACCACTTAAGCTTTCTCGTTTCACCGAACCGCATACCGGTTAGGAGCAGAAATATCATGAAGTCACGTGCCACTTCATTCTGAAGCGTGCTCACGGCTCGATACCATTCTTTGAGTTTGTGATCGGGAATAATGCCTTGTCGAGGATAGATGCGGTGCCAGGATCTATTGCGGGATAGCCTGGAAACCGGATTCGTCTTAATCAGCGGCTCGTCTTCAGTGCCGTATCGGTCAGATGCGAAATTAATCAGAGCGCTCAACTTCTTCAGAGCATTGTTTGCCCGTCCATGTCCAGATGTTCCCAATCTGTTTGGGCTAACTGTCAGATCGTGGTGGCGTTGTTCTACCATGTCTTTCGTGATCGAAGTGATCGGCAAGTCGAGCCAATCGTTAAAGTGTCGATTGATCGCAAAGTGGTAATTTCTCTGCGTGTCTTTTCGAATCGGTTTAATCTCGAGAAACTTTTGCAGCACTTCTCGCAGAGTGATATCGTTGAGAGTATTGATGCGTTTGCCGGTTTTCGGATCGTTGCCCTTTGCTATATCGCCAAGCATGATGCAAGCCTGCTTTCGCGCAGAATCAACAGACATCTCGTTGCACTTACCGATGGTGATTCGCCGGTTGGCACCATCAACCCGTTTCTCGAAGATGTAAGATTTGGATTTCGGTGTGACTCGTATTGCAAATCCAGGAACATCCTCGTCGCGATAGAAACACTGTCCCGTGACAGGCGGCTGGATTTCTGATTCGATAAATTGCTTGGTCAGTTTTGACATAACACTACTGCTCCTCTGATGGGAATGCTGAATGAGAGCTGACACGACACATGCAATTCTGCACGGTCGACCTTTATGCATCCTCTAACTGGTAATTACGTCGCTCATGACAAAATAGTTCAATCGCAAAAGATAAATTGGTCTTCAGGCGCTACAAAATACCTACATGCAGACAACCGTAAACTGGCGCTTTTCAGCGCTCATGCCTGCATTACAGAGATCTGATACCACCAAAGGTTTATGTAGGCATACAAACTGGCCTACATAGGCTTGCAAAAGCAAGCGGCATCACGATTGTGTGAGTTCCAATAAAAAATACACATAGAATCTCGCAGAAATACGGATTCGTGCCAATCCGTGCAGGGTAGTCAAAACAGTGCGCTCCATTGCCGAAGCATTTAAGACGCTTTGAAAGCGCCATGGTCACTTCAAGCCTAGTGCTAGGTGGTTAATGTCCGATGAACTTTTGGGCGAACATTGCGCCGAAGATGGCAATGACAAGGAAGAACAACATGCCCATCGCCAAGAGTGGGCTTGCTACATATGAACTCCATGCATCGCTTTTCATCGCGGCTCCAGGATTGTGGACGATCTCCAGAAATTCACTGACAGTACCTTTGTCACCACGTTTTACGAGGTTGGTATACAGCGCCAGCGGTGCGAAGATAAACCCCAGCACGGCCCACCAGCCAAGCGCTAGCGTCATCCCCGTCATTCGCAGGAATGTCGACCGTGCGTCGTCACTTTCAGCGAGCATGAGCGGTGAGCATGAGCGACCTGTGTAGAGAAGTGCGGATACAACGCATTCATAGCGCACCAGCTTGCTTTCGAGGGTGACGCGTTGACCTTCGTACGCCGCGGCGCCCTGCCTTACTAAACTTTCGTTATTCAAAAGCCAGGACATGAACGGTTCTTGTTCCGGTGGAATAAAGGTGGAGTATAAAAACATGGGCAGCTCCTCGCGCTTAACGCTTGACCTGAGGTCGATCTTGTCAAACCTTCCGTTTCAGTTAAACAGTAAGATATGACAGAGTCCTGACACGAAGTTTAAGCCTCCGAGCCACATTTTTTCGATAGTACCAAGATGAACTAATCCGGCATTCATCACCGGTGGAAGATGGTCTGATGTTGGATGAGCAAAAATAGGACTCTACCGCGGTGTGATTTGCAGTTTAGTCTTTAATAGGTGCCGGCTTGGAAGCCGGCGACCCCAGCGGTTTGGAAACCGGCGCTCCGGGTTAGGGTTTTGAGTTGAATCTGTAGCCCAGTCCGTGGACAGTTTCAATAATTTCTGACTGTCCAGCGGGTGCAGCCAGCTTTTTTCGCAGGCGCATCAGAGCTGTGCGGAACGCCGCAGTTGAGCTGTCGCTGTCTGTGCTCCAGACTCGGCGCATGATAGCCTCAGCGTTGAAGACGCGATCTGCGTTGCGCATGAAGAATTCCAGGAGAGCGAACTCCTTCGGCAACAGGTCGATGACAGTGCTCTTTCCCTCGGCATCGGATGCGGTGGCTTTAAATTGCTGAGAGTCTAGTTCGATCCCCCTTATTTGCAGAAGATTGGTTGCCTGCTTTGCGCTCCTGCGCAATTGAACTTTGATCCGCGAGGAGAGTTCCTGAAGCTCGAAAGGCTTAGTTAAGTAATCGTCGGCGCCTCCATCGAGGCCCGTGGTCTTATCGACTAAGGTGTCTTTCCCAGTCAACATAATTATCGGCATGTTTTTGTTTTGTTGTCTTAGCTCTTTGAGGATCTCGACGCCGGACATCCCGGGCAATTCCCAATCGAGAAGAATGAGGTCGAAGTCGCTTTGCAGAGCCCACTCCAATCCGAGATCGCCCCTGTTAGCGTGTTCCAGCATGTGGTTTTCGTCTTGCAGCCAGGAACCGACAAATTCTGCTGCCAGTTCATCGTCTTCGATTAGTAGAATCTTGGCCATACTACCTTAAGAGCTTCGTTGCTTTGGGAACCCTAGTACAAATGTACTTCCCTGTCCGGGCTCACTTTCAACCTTTATGTAACCCTCATGTAATGCTATGAGTTCCTTGCAAATCGTCAATCCCAGCCCCGAGCCACCTAGTCCATCGCCCTTTCGGCCGAGCCTGTTGAACCTCTCAAAAATCATCAGTTTTTCTTGCTCGTTCAAGCCTGGACCCTTGTCACTTATCCTCACCTCGCTAAATTTGTCCAGGCTCTGAGAAGTCGCTCGCACAGTCGATTTGCTGGGCGAATAGTTGATCGCGTTGACCAGAATATTGACAAATATTTGTTTGATCCATTTCGCTTCGCCGCAAGCAGAAGCTTCGCTGAGGTCCATGTCGAAAGTGATTTCCTTGTCGTCGGCGAGGAGTTGAACGGCCTCGATGCTCTCATTCATCAAATCTTTAAGGTCAACGGTTGCGGTTTCGAGGGCACTGCGACCGGAGCGTAACTGCTCCAGCTGTAACACACTTTGAATCAGATCAGACATGCGCATAATCTGCTCTTCTGCCATTCTCAACAGCTTGGACCCTTTTTCATTGATCTCACCGAATCGGCCAAGACCGAGCATCTCAAAAAAGCTGCGCACCGACTGTAGTGGCGACTTGAGATCGTGAGTGATCATTGCGGTGACTTCGCGACGAATTCGCTCGAGTTCCAATTTAGCTGTCAAATCGTGGATGGAACAGTAATACAACTTGTCCTCTGGCGAGAAAGTGACGACTACACTGACGTCGACAGGTGAGGTATTTGGTCTGTTCGCTCTGGATTCAAATTCGCACGACTGTCCCGAGTCTCGTGTTTTGCTCAATTCCTGCTGAGTGCGTTGCTTTTCTTCTACTGGAAACAAATTGAGGAAGTTCTGTCCGAGCAATCCGTCTGCCTCCGTATGGAGAAGCTCTTGCGCAGCCGAGTTCATTGACTGAATCTTGTAGTGATCGTTGAACGAACAAATCACTTCTTTTGTGTTGTTTAAAATCGCTTTTTCTTTGCGTAAACCCTGAGCGATCATATCCACAGTCATGTGAAAAGTTCGATCCAGCTCCGCGATTTCATCATTGCCCGTCAGCGGTGGTAACAGCGGTTTACCAGCAGCGAAGAGAGCCGCATTCTCTCGAACGCCTGCGACTCTGCGAACCAAGTGGCGGCTCAATAATGTCGCGCCAATTGCAGCAAAAAGAACACTCAGACCAAGCGCACATTTAAGAGCGAGCAAGATCTTCTCGCGTGTTTCTAGACTCGCGTCAATGCTTGCGTCGCGTGAACTTTGATCGGCCAATTCGAGAAGTCCACACTCGTAGAGAGCGACCAAATCAGCATCGAACTTGCGTCCGACTTGCTTGACTGTAATCCAAAATTCTTCTTTGCTCGCATTTGCGCTGGCATTCGCGATTATTTCCCTGCCTTTATGCAGATCTTGCTCACCTTGTGTAATACGCATATCGGTGTTGCGGATGATCGCCAGGGATTTTGCATCGTCACCATACAGTGTCGATAAACGCCCCATGCCTTCGTGCATTTCTCTAATAAGTTTGTTGAGATCCTTCATGTGCAGTCCCGACTTAGTAGAAGCCGGTGATAGACGCGCAAGAATGACCACGTCACGGACAAGACGATTCAGTTCATCGTTTATCTGCCTGACGTGGTTTAACCGACGGGATTGTTGCTCGACTTGATTTTGCAGATGCAAAAGATAGCTAAATAAGCCGATCTCGAAAATCAGCGGGATGCTGACCAGCAGCAGTCCTTTGTGTAATATCGTGAACCGCATTTACTAAACCGCCGCGATCCAGCCAAACATGCGAGCGACCCGAATTCTACGCTGAAAACGGGTGGCTCGCAAGTATCCATTGATTGGTTCGATGCGCTATTACAGACTTCTTTTATTGAGCTTCTTCGCCTTTGCCCTGAGCCGCATGATCGGTCATCTCTTGAGGAGCTGCATCGCCGCCACTCTGACCAATGTCGCCATCAGCGTCGCCTCCACCACCCTGGGAATGATTGTAATTGCCGACATCGC
>PLZS01000050.1 GCA_003153555.1 Candidatus Melainabacteria bacterium
CAGCGACCTCATTCCATCGCTTGTAGTGTGACTCCCATCAGTTCCGAGACTTTTTTTTGGAGCTTGATGATCTCCTGGGCGCGGAAAAGTTGTTTTTCCAGTCGCACATTTTCGTCCTTCAACATTTTGTTTTCAGCCGCTAGGGGGTTGGGGGCAGGTCCGCGTGCCTTAGGCGCGAGTTCGAGCAGATCGCGCTCAGTGCGCCACTTGCTCAACGTATGCGCATAAAGACCTTCACGCCGTAAAATGGCGCCGAGCTGTCCAGGACCTAAATTGTCCGTCACTTCCAGAATACGAGTTTTGTCATCGGAAGAATATCTTCGACGCCTGGGCTTTAAGGACACTTCAGTTTCTGGAGGACTGCTACTTCCTTCAATCACGGATTTTTTCATTTCCTTGCTCAGATATTTCTGGTCGATTTGTTAAATCAACCCACTCTGGATGGTCGAGTCTGAGCCGTTTGTAGTAACTGTAATAGTTGTTTTTCGAAAAGCCTTTTTTTCGGCAAAACGCGGTTATTCCGGCTGGATAATTTCTTGCTTCTTCAATAATGCGCGTCCAATACTTCTCTCTAGCTGCTGGTGTTTTTACAGGTGTTCTCTTCATTTGTACTCCGCGCTACGGTGAGCATGAACCAAATACGATACCAATACAAGGCGCTCCAAAGTCCACGCGGCGCATATGCATTACGATCTGGTTGGGATATACTACTGCTCGAAATCTATACTAAACATAGAAACGAAACTGTTCGAAATCTACGCTAAACATAGAATCGAAACTGTCTCACCCATCATAGACACAGAGGGAAGTCCGCTGCTTAGAGTTTGATCGAGACCGTGTTCGACTTTAGACTACCGGTCCAGTAGCATCTGTTCGGTCGGCTGTGGCTGTCTTTTGATACGTACTTAGCGGTAATCTGCACAGCCCCCTTGGGCAATGGACCAAAAGTCTTTGGATCAACATATTCACTCAACGGAGTTTGGAATGAATACACGGCGCCAGGCGGCAAAGGAACTTCCATTGGTTCGACGGTCCCAGCCACGCCTGGCGGTCCCTTGATTACGAGTTCTGTTGCTTTGCCAGCGGCATTTTGAACAACTAAAGTGATTGCATCAGGAAATTGATACTGATCCGTTGCCAGATCCTTAGTCTTACCTTTCACCACCGTAGGCACCGAGGGCGCCAACATCATGCCGATGGAAAGCATTTTGTCTTGCTTAGACGTATTGTGCAACGACAACGTCATATCGTTTGCGGAAGACGCGGACAACGACATTTGCAGTCCACCGTCTGTTTTGCCCCAAACTTCAGCCGCCATAGCCATTACTCCATTACCAAGAAAAGATGCAAGCAATAAAGCGAGCCAAGCGCCGTTTTCTAGCGGTTTCATAATCAACCTCTACTTTGCTAACGTCCGAAATAGTAATCTTTGTAATTTAACATGTCTGCCGGGTTTTCCCTGATGGTAATCGGGTCCCGACATTTTTTTGGGGAAATCCCCATTAAGCTATCCAACATTGTCCGGGACCTGTAAAAGTTCGTAGAGATAGATCCGGAAAATCGGCACAAGTGGTGCCGTCTCTCCTGCACCGAGGATGGTGCAATGACTTTTCCAACCACTGCAGGTTTGGAAAAGCAGTACAAGTAGGTGTCGGTCATCATTTATGATTGCCATCGGCAACTGGGGCTGCGTCCGGCGAAACAACAACGGCGACACCAGCAACACCAGCAACACCTTCGCTGAATGAATCCGCTTGCGCGAAGGAAAGCGGAATTACTTGTTTACCGGCTACATCGATGTATCCGACTTTGTCATCAAGGGAAGCAACAGCGAGCCCCTCTGTCGGTCGTAGCAGAGCCTTGTACTGTGGTTTAACCTGAACTTTCCCACTCATGTCTGCAAGTCCGAATTTGTCGCCATCTTTGACAGTATCAGTCCATCAGAGCAGCCACAGGCAACGCCAAGGCTCTAGTGTTTGCGGTATCGTTTGCATTGACTGCTGAAGCCTATTGATCAGATACAATTTCAGTTAGCCAATCGTTGGACAACCGACTGCTATGATTGCTGAGGGAAGAGCCTGGGAACATTCGACTTTGAATAACATGGGAAGAACAACAAATGCTTGGTTTAAGACAGCACTTCGGTATGTTGATGCTTGCTTCGCTTCTCTGTGTGCTTCCAACGAACGCTTCAGGAGACGCAGTATCCACCGATCCAACTAAAGCCTCGAAAAATGACAGTTCAACTGTCCAAACAAGTACAACCCAGCAACCTCCATTCCAAGATCAACTGCGAGAACGGCTTATTGGTAATTGGGTGCTGACAGGAACAGTGGCAGGGCAGCCCACTACGCATGACGTCAAAGCTGAATGGGCTCTAAATCACCAATACGTGCAAATCAATGAGATCTCTAGAGAATTGAATGAGAAGGGTCAGCCGAAGTACGAGGCAACTGTATTTGTAGCCTGGAATGCTAAGACTGAGCAATATGCCTGTTTGTGGCTCGATATTATTGGAGGACTATCTCAAGCATCCATTGGTTATGCCACTCCAAGCAAGGACACAATGGCTTTCTTATTTAAGGGCCTAGATGCCGGTGATGATTTTCACAATACATTTAAATACAACGCCAAAGCAGATACATGGGAGTGGCTTATGGATTCAGAGAAGAAAGGAATCTTGACTCCATTTGGCCAATTGAAACTTGAGAAGAAGCCTCGTTGAAAGAAGCGTTTGCAGAAACACGGGGTGTGAGTGGCAAGGTTAATCAAGCTTCCCGAAACTTCTGCTTATGTCAGACTGGAAGTGGTCCAGGAGAACGTATGTTTATGCAATCTAGAACTTGGCTATTTCTCTTACTAAGCCTGCTGCAAATGCCAGGCTGCGAGGCTGAGGAAAAAGTTACTCTCATTGAGGAGTTGTCGAAATTGCACCCTAACTGTAGTCTCTACGGGCACTTCTATGCTCCTCAGGTGATATTCGTATCGGCACCTAAGCCCGCAGAATTTGGCAAGATTGCAATGTATCAAAAGCCGACCAATTTTGGCTTTAGACTGCCACCTTGTAATGTAAATTCGGTAAATTCGAGGACCAGTAAGTTATTTGGCGAACTGAAGGAGGTAGACGATTTCATTCATGGAAAATCAGAGAGTTTTTCTGGAATTGATACCGACTTCTGAAGTCGAGATCACCGGAATTGTTTCGTATGTGTTATTGGTGATCCACTTAAAATCGAAAAAGACGTCGACGTCCAAACTGCCTATGTGAAGGTCGCCGTCTTGCGGGACTATGTAAAATGGCACCCAGCCACCGACTAGGGCAATGTGATCGCTGAACTCATTCAGCAAACTTACTATTTCCATCAACACTCTTTGGCATGCTTCCAGCTCTCTATCTGGATAATCGCCCTTCCCATACTTCTTCACCATTTCGGTCTAATCCTTTGTTCAAGTAGAAATTCGGCGTTTTCTTCGCCCCGTCCCCGATGTCCTGCCAGATCCAAATAAAGCTGAATATCACTAACTACAAAATCTCCGCCAATGTTCTGCTTGTCGTACAACAGGTCATCATCGTCCGGAATCATCAATCGAAAGTTTCCTCCAGAATCAACCTGCTTTAACTCAAGAGCCTTAACTAGTGCTGCTGGTTCATGCACCGACGATGCGTAAGCATAAGCGCGCTGAACACCTCTGGTAAACGCTGCTACGCGCCTTGCTCCCGAAAACATCGTGAAAGCATAGTCAATTGAATGCTTGCGACAGTATTTAGCAAAATGGCTCTCCAGCTCTTCTAACTCCATTTGCCCATAACACTCTATTTGTTTATGTTGATGGGAATCATAATGGCGAGCCCAGTCCTGTAAGAGTTTTTCGGGTTTGTTGACGATAAAAGCTTCACCGTAGCGGATCGCGTACTCTTCACCCAGGAGCTTATCTTTGATTAGTGATACGGTTGCTGGGCTTACCATCGATTCCTCAGCAAGTTTCTGTACTTTCCATGGATTCTGCGGATCGTGCAGAAGACGGCGTATTACACGGCTCGACTTCAGTGAGAAAAGGGATTTTAGTCGCTTCCGTTCTGGTGTTTCCGAAGCAGGCACTTCTCTCTCAATAAAGACATTATCGAAGACCAATCTGCAGTTTCCGCTGAAATCGAAGTAACCAACATCGTTTTGGACGCAGAACTCTCTTATTGATGGACTTAGGTATTGTGATGAAAACACAGCATAAGCCTTAGCACCTAAAGCTTTTGAGTGTCTTACAAGCTGTTCGACACTCTGACGCGCATCCCGAAGTTGAGCATTGCTTTTCACTTCCATCACCACCCACCGCCGACTTTTCCCGTGTTTTACTTCGATCAAGCCGTCCACTGCGAACGATTCGCCTTCTGGACGTGCGTCGACAATGGGCTTTGAAACCTCCAGAAATGGCACGTGAGTCAGTAGATCGTGCAGTCGATTGGCGGCATCTTTCTCGATTTGACGTCGTTCTGGCGCCGGGGTCATATTACGAACCTCTGTAGTTGATTTTAGTCTTCTGTACTATTTTACCACACAGTAAAATAGTATTGATTTATTGAAGTCTACTACGTTAGAGCGTATAAAATCCCTGAAAAGAGCGGCTTCTTCAGACGTTTCTATCTTCATATCTATTGCGCATGGAGGGAGGGTTGTAGTGTTCATTACCGGACACTAACCTACTTGATTATATAGTTGTATTTATTCTTTCCGACATTTTTACCATACAGTAAAATGTGCCGATTTTATTAAATGATACTATCGAAGTTCGTAATCGATATTGCATCTTTCAGCCCGAAGTCGGCTAAGCCGGTACTGCTTCGTCGCCCGGCGGACAAATGACTATCTCTAGTATTTCAGCCTTTGCAGAGCTTCTCGGGTGTCTTCAGGGTCGACAGCGAGGTAGGTTTGGAGTTGCGAGAGACTGGAGTGCCCTGAGATTTCTTGCACCGTCCGTAGTGGCACACCGGCACGACTCAAACTTGTCAGCATGGTTCGACGCATCGAATGCGTCGACGCTCCTTCCAATCGCAACGTATCAAACGCCGCCTTCAACACGTTATGCCCCTGGGCGCGTTCCAGGTGTCCGGACTCAGAATCCGGTGACGGGAATAACCATTTAGATTGTGATTGTGGTATCGCCTGTAGTGCCTGCTGAAGCCGATCTTGCTCGTCGGCGTATTCTTTTAAATGCTCGCGCAATTTGTAGTGAATAGGAATGTCACTGTATACGGTGTCTTTTTTCTTCAGTCTATTAACTTTAAGAGTATTGCGAATGCCACCGTAGTCGGTGAAGACCTGGTCGCGTGACAGTCGGATAATTTCTCCGATCCTCAATCCGGTATAAATGCCGATGGCAAAAAGCAAGCGATCGCGAGGCGTTTCCAAGACCTTGAAGACGTTTTGTATATCTTTTGCAGATAGGATGCGAGCTTGGCCTGGAATTAGACGTTTCTTTCTAGATAGGCTGTTTTGTCTAGTATATCGGGGTGACTTTATTTACGCAACTGGAGATACTGAATATGGTGGCGTATGCAGCTCCTCTTGATTAGACAAAATGCCCCTTTTGTCTAACGCACCTTTTCCTACCAACTCGCATTTCGCCGACACCGAACGGCTGCCAAGAATGCAAAACCACTGTTGATATCCATGACCCTCTCTAAGCCGTTTTAAGCCACGTTTTTAAATATTCGCTTATGATTGATCGTCTGGAAATTCGGCACTGCTTATAGTGGCATTTAAAATCCGCGGACACTTGGTGCCAAATTTGCAGCCACGTTTTTCGCTTCTCCTTATACCGATTCGACAATACGAAAACTCGACTTGCAAAGAAACTACGATCTCACTCATCAAGGTAGCGGTCCAAGGATTTGTATTCGCGTTGGAACTCACACAATCGTGATGCAGCCGAATTTGTAGGGGACGTGTAGGCGCACTTGTATAAGTCGAAGCTAGCTCTCTGGTGGCACAGTGGCCTAAGATTGCGACAAGCACTAACAGCGCGCGCGGGTCTACAATCGCGCTTGTAGAAATCTTGTAGGCACCATTTTTAAACTACATAATGCGAATATCGTCCAGTGGGATGCGCAGCTGGGTGACTTCCGTCAGCTCGGTTTCCTTGACAGGTTTCCATTCCCTCATATCGCTGCCGTTAATGTCGAGCAGGTCGAGAAATGCGTTGGTGATGCGAGACATGTGGGACCGGAGCCGTTCGATGTCTAAAATGAGGTATCCTCAAAGTCGACATGGCACCACTTAAGCTTTCTCGTTTCACCGAACCGCATACCGGTTAGGAGCAGAAATATCATGAAGTCACGTGCCACTTCATTCTGAAGCGTGCTCACGGCTCGATACCATTCTTTGAGTTTGTGATCGGGAATAATGCCTTGTCGAGGATAGATGCGGTGCCAGGATCTATTGCGGGATAGCCTGGAAACCGGATTCGTCTTAATCAGCGGCTCATCTTCAGTGCCGTATCTGTCAGATGCGAAATTAATTAGAGCGCTCAACTTCTTCAGAGCATTGTTTGCCCGTCCATGTCCAGATGTTCCCAATCTGTTTGGGCTAACTGTCAGCTCGTGGTGGCGTTGTTCTACCATATCTTTCGTGATCGAAGTGATCGGCATGTCGAGCCAATCGTTAAAGTGTCGATTGATCGCAAAGTGGTAATTTCTCTGCGTGTCTATTCGAATCGGCTTAATCTCGAGAAACTTTTGGAACACTTCTCGCAGAGTAATATCGTTGAGAATATTGATGCGTTTGCCGGTTTTCGGATCGTTGCCCTTTGCTATATCGCCGAGCATGATGCAAGCCTGCTTTCGCGCAGAATCAAAAGACATCTCGTTGCACTTACCGATGGTGATTCGCCGGTTGGCACCATCAACCCGTTTCTCGAAGATGTAAGATTTGGATTTCGGTGTGACTCGTATTGCAAATCCAGGAACATCCTCGTCGCGGTAGAAACGCTGTCCTGTGACAGGCGGCTGGATTTCTGATTCGATAAATTGCTTGGTCAGTTTTGACATAACACTACTGCTCCTCTGATGGGAATGCTGAATGAGAGCCGGCACGACACATGCAATTCTGCACGGTCGACCGTTATCGCTTCCTCCAAGTGCTAACTACGTCGCTCAGGACAAAATAGTTCAATCGCAAAAGATAAATTGGTCTTCAGGCGCTACAAAATACCTACATGCAGACGACCGTAAACTGCAGCTTTTCAGCGCTCATGCCTGCGTTACCGAGATCTGATACCACCGAAGGTTTATGTAGGCATACAAACTGGCCTACATAGGCTTGCAAAAGCAATCGGCATCACTATTGTGTGAGTTCCAATAGAAAGGCTTGGAGTGACCCGACCAAAGAGGCTTGGGCTAAAGATATGGTGGCACAGGAGTTCGGCAAGCCTTTCTTCGACAACGCGCTTGGTGGTGTTTGTGGTGGACTGGGCATGGTTGCCGGTATGAGGTTCGCTGAAGGTAAATTGACACAAGTGGCTGAGGAAGCAATAGCTAGCAAGAGGTTGGTCATGTCTGACTTAGGAAACGGCACCCTGCAAACACGAATCGGCAAAAGCCTGGTGACAACTAGAAAAGATGGAACAGTGATTAAACAGTTTGATAGCGGCTTCATTGAAAGACA
The DNA here is from genome assembly GCA_003153555.1 of Candidatus Melainabacteria bacterium. Lineage (GTDB taxonomy): Bacteria > Cyanobacteriota > Vampirovibrionia > Obscuribacterales > Obscuribacteraceae > PALSA-1081. Next base: position 7,659 of record PLZS01000050.1, read on the forward strand.
CATCCCGATGAGCTCTGGCAAATATATGGTGACTGAGCGCTCTCCAAACGGAACCCTGACGACTATTCTGCCCGAAGGAACTAGGCTGGTTGAGAGTCCAACAGGCAGAGTGTATAGCTTTGAACCAGACGGCTCGTATGACGTGATGAAACAGACCGGTTTGAAAATGAGCGTGGCTACAAATGGTGAGCGCACATTTGTTCACCCGAGCGGTGTTGCCACCAGATATAGTGCGAGTGGAAAAGAGCGGTTTTTATCTGCGGAATAATTGAGTCTCAATCATGCAAATGATTGCCTTGAGCCAATTTTCAGCGTTCTGGTTTTAGCAATTGAAACATAAAAGACATTATGTGACGCATTGTCGACGAGAGATATAGATCAGGCTGTCAATTTGTAGATCTCGATCGAAAACTTGACCACCACTCGCGGGTGCCTTCATAGTACAACTCGACAGGAAAAGAGTACCACTCACCTTTTTTAAGTTGAATTCACACGTGGTCAATTCGTTTCATAAGATACGATCGATGTAATCGACGGACGAGATCAAGCCGTTATCTTTCTGAAGTTGCAATGTATCTGCTGCTTCGCCGAATATTCGGCTTGCTTCAGAACGAGTTATAAAGCTAGTGTGCATAATTTTTTTGATTCCGTAGTCATTGGACGACTGGTCGCTATAAAATATCAATCGGGCTTTTCATAAAATAAATTGCGCGGCGTAAGACTGGACGGATCCGTAATCTGAGGTTCAAACGTAGCCAGTGAATACTCAACATTATTCCACCACTCCGAAATGAATTCATTGTCTTTGATTGCTGGTGAAATCTCACAACATGCTTCGTAAGCTCGTTTCGAGTGAAAGCCTACTGCCCACAAAAACTCGTCTAATGGTACCGAAGCTTGTCCACGATGGTCTGATACTTCCACAGATTCTCCGTTCGAACGAAATCTCATAATCCATTCGGACGACAAATCTCGATAGGTTTGTTCTTCAAATAAACCGTTGGCAAATTCATAGGCCACCATTTTAAGTCGACGCGCAAATCCAAGAATAGGAACAGGTCCTGAAAAGTCTTTATCTTGAACAATCAGCGTTTGAAATCCTTCAAACGCGCCAAGTTGGCATCCATCAACCCATAGGTCGGGATATAAGCCTTCAGGGCCTTTTACATCATCAATAAATTTAAAATCGAGATTGATCATGAGACTCTATGGTTGCATTGGATAAGCGGTTATTATCACATGATTTTGATTCAATACTACATTCAGGCTCCAAACGGGCACTGGAGGAGCGGGAGGACCGATCGGACAATGAGCGTAATATTTCCCTATTGGAGCATTCGGATCGCAAGTCGGACACATGGGAGCAACAGTGACAGGATCAAATGTCGCGAAATACGTTGTAAGGCCAGTTTTCGGATCATAAACTACGTTCGTCGCTGTCAATATCGCTGCATTAATCAGCGAAGTATTCGCCGCCCATGCCTCCTTCGTCCACTTACCATCTCCTCTAGGCTTACAACAATTCACGGGACTATCAGGCCCATGTTTGCTCGTAATATAGTCCAATCCGGCTTGAGGATAGCCGATTGGAAGCCAAGCTCCGCTTAGATCAACGCCGTTTGGTACGTCAGCTTGTGTCAACGGAGCAAGCCCAGATGGATCCCGCATCACGATCGGATCGTTCACAACATATGCATACATATTAGTCCCGCCATTTTCCTCGATGCGGTCGCGATTAATCCATCGACCGAAAGTAGCGCTGTACGCTCGGCTCAATGTCAAATTCAAGCCATTTCTTGAATGCAAATAATACGCTGTGTAGCCGAAGTCGGCGGAAACATTTTCGAAAGACTTGGTGACTTGTCCGAATGGATCAAATGCATACTGGGCTTGAATAACCCCACTATTATCTGTCATCTCCCTAGTAGACCCAAGGTGATCCTTTGAATAAAAATATTGCGTGCTGCTGTGCAGCTCCCCGTAGTCAAAGAATTTATTTATAGCGCTTCCTTCTCGTTCTTCGCTCCGCTTGCTACCGCACCAGACGAACTGCTTTGTATTCGTGACAATTCCAGCTGTGGTTTCAACCAATGTTCTATTCCTACCAGTTCCATCGTAGTAGAAACTTGAGAAGTTGTCGGTTCCTGGATAAGCGATCTAAATTTGTGTTTTGCGAGAAGCGAATATCCAAGAGCTTGAAACTCAGATAGAGTAACCGTTTCAGTGCAGCGATCATGTTGGTGCTCATTGTCTTAAAATTCATGTAGGCACCATGTATGAAACGAGACAAATTTAGTCTCCGTTCAGAATTGAATATGTGATACTACAGGCAGTGCTATTTCTTCGAGCTCGCATCATCAGCGGACAGAATCTCCAAGAATCGAGATACGGTGATAATTTGTGTGCCGCGATATTCGCCAAGGACAAGTAAGTCATCGTCTCCACTGACTAAAAAATCTGCGCGTGAAG
>PLZS01000098.1 GCA_003153555.1 Candidatus Melainabacteria bacterium
AGATCGGCATGCGATACTTTTTTCAACCTCGCATGTGCATGCTGCAATGGCGGCACAGTGGACTGGTCAACTTTGTCAATCGCACTGCCGACGGGCTGCAAGTTAGAGTCGAAGGACTCTGGATTGGTTGATTGTCGACGCATTCACATAGTTCAACTTCATGGATCAGAGCCAGGCTCCCATGCCTGAACACATTCAGCCTGACATTTTCCACACTTCCTGTGGTGGTTGTGGTGTGGTGAACAGCCGGTTGCCACGCTCCAACGTCCTATTGTCGCCCTGCGATTTACAATAGTAGGTACTATTCGCGACAATTATCGGATACACTTAAAGTGCATCCCCGTGAGCGCCACATGCCAAAAGCAACAAAAGAAACTATTCAAAATGCTCTTCTCGATTCAATTGTAGTCGGAAACCAGTCCGTAGCGGCGACCGTAGCGGCGGAATTCGGTTTATCCAGACAGACGGTCAGTAAATACTTGCGCGACTTGGTGAATCTGGACGCGATTAAAGTAACAGGTGCAGGACGTTCAACGAAGTATGAATTAGTTGTTCAAAGTAAAGAGCAGCGCATTCCAATCACAAGCAAGCTTGATGAGCACAAGATCTGGGAGGCGCTGATGACAGACTTCTTAGAACATTTATCTGAGAATGAGCGTTTGATTTGCTTCCATGGATTCACTGAGATGGTAAACAATGCAATTGACCACTCCGAGGGACAAGAGCTTCACGTGACGGTGTCAAAAACCGCCCGATATGTGATGTTCATGGTTCAGGATAACGGAGTCGGAATCTTTAACAAAATAACAAAAGCCCTGAATTTAGTAGATCCCAGACAATCCCTTTTGGAATTGTCAAAAGGTAAATTCACCACAGATCCCGCTCGGCATAGTGGCGAGGGCATATTCTTTACGTCTCGCATGTTTGATGCGTTCACTATCCTATCTGACAATTATGCACTGATACATGATGGCTTACATGATTGGTTTTTCGAGTTGAAGGAGAAGAAATTATTAGGAACCAAAGTCGTAATGAATCTGTTACTCCCTTCCAAACGAACGACGAAAGAAATCTTCGATCAGTACAGCAGCGGTCCCGATGATTACAGTTTCGCTCGCACTCACGTTCCTCTAAATCTTGCTCGTTACGGGCAAGACGAGTTGGTTTCACGTTCTCAGGCCAAAAGGGTTTTAGCGAGAGTTGAACGATTCGAAGAGGTAAGTTTAGATTTCACCGGTGTTGCTTATGTCGGGCAAGCTTTTGCCGATGAAATATTCCGCGTTTTTAAAACGCAGAATCCAAGCATCAAGCTGATTTATGTCGGTGCTACGGACGACGTAAAGAAAATGATTCACCGCGCCATGAGTCACGTTTCCGAATAGCTAGCGTCATGAATCAGAGCCCTGCTCCCATGCCTGAGCACATTCAGCTTGAACTGGGAGCAATTCGTGCTGCAGTAAATCCAAGTTTTGTCCGTCGAAACTCATCAGCTTTGCCATATATTCTTCGAGTAAGTCGCGTTCCATTACGCGCAAATCGGCCACAGCTAAATCTGCTCCGAACGAAGTTGCCAGCAAATCTTTTATGGATCCCAGAGCACGCCACGAGTCTATAAGATGCACATCATCACCCAATCGAACAATACGAGCATGCAATTTCTCGGCATTCAAAGCGTGCGCCGAACGACACCAATCAGCCCGTGCAACTAGTGACGCGTCTTGTAATGTTTCGAGCCAATGCGCATAGACTCTGACGCACGCATTTTCGCGAAACCAAAGGTCTTTTAGATGGCTAGCTGGTTCTTCTTGAATCACTGTATGATCAAAAACAAATTTGCCGTTTTTTATGTGCATCATAAATGAACTTGACTACCCCGATGTGTCATGCTCAACAGCTGTTACTGCGTTACAAGGATACATAACTATGTTCCCCGAAAAGCAGATCAATTGCGAATAGTTAACTCAAAACTGCTATCTACGATGCCATGTCCATGTCCAATTGTATCGTTGGTGTTTCATGAAGAAGGTCAATCGCTTCCTGCGCGGAAGGAGGAACCAACACATTCACCGCCTGCGGTATCACAGTGACACGCATTGGAGTAACTCCGCACTCCTCACCATCAATCATGCATGGCAACTGTTCACCACGATGCGACTCAATGCAAGGTTTTCCCGTAAAAAATTCTTTCAACTTGAGTATAGAAGTTTGAAACGCAGACCTCACACCTCTTCTCGGTACGACTTCCACAACTGCCTCTTTGACTCTTAAGGCATAATCCGAAACATGGTCCTTGCGGTTGCCGCCCGTATAGCGAAAGCCAAGATCGACATAATCGCTAAAGCGCTTTGGATTGATGATATGTAGATCTAGAGAGCCATCAGTGAGTGCGTTGAGATCCACAGGTCTACCAATGCCGAGATCTTCCACATTAGCGACAAATACTCCTGAGGCTTGCACTTTAAACGACCTCCCGCCAGTGGTGATTTTGAAAATTCGAGGACGCATGGCAATAGTTGCCAGCAAAGCTTTCATATAAGCAATCAGTCTGAAGCTGGATTTCGCAGCGCGGTCAGGCTTCATAAAGGCATCAGAGATCGGTCCGACGCCGGCCATCCCGGCGAAATACTCACCATTCATCATCCCCATATCAATGCGCGTCTGTTGCCCATTCAAAATAAAATCAAAGGCGTGTTCGAGCGGATCGGCAAACATCTTCTCTTGCCAGATGCCCAAGTTGCGAGCTAACACATTGCCTGTCCCCAATGGAAAGATGGCAGCAGGGATATCGGACTTGGCTTTTGCAAGCGCTGCAAGGGCAAATCTGATAGTGCCGTCACCACCGGCGGCAATGAGCAGATCAAGGGGAGGTTGGATGAATTGCACAAGGTCCTCCGGCTTAGTCTGGGCTGTCGTAGGATAGAACGACACGAAATATTGGTCATGCTGGTTCAGTTTCTCTACGATTTGACCAATCCATTGCTGAACAGCAACCGGGGATTTGGCGGTGGGGTTGAAGATTACAAGTGCGTGTTTATCCATAGCTAAGCCTCAGGGGTCACTTTAGATGAGGGCAAAAGCCCCTCTAAAGTTCCCATGCCAGCGAATTTCAGCCTTTGAAAACCAAGTCAACATTCTTCCGCAGCGTGGAGATGCCGAATTGCCGTCCGCAGGGAACTGTTGAGCCGGTTCCTCCGTCATCTCTGCTGCCGACGGTTCGAGGACAGATGATGACTACAGATTTATCAGGACAAGCCGGAGAAGCAACCGAAAACAGTTCGGTTATTGAAAAAAAAAGAAGTGACTTGAATGAAAGATCGTCTAGTCAAAATCCAAATCACCGTATTGCTTTACTAATTATTGTGGTTTCGATTGCACTGCTTGCCATCGGATACGGTGCATTCCAATTTTATTCAAATCATGGTGACGATCCGAATATAGTGCGATTGAGTGGGCGCATAGAGGCCGCGGAAACGCATATAGAAGCTCCAACCGCCACCCGCGTCCAGTCAGTGGCCGTGAAAGAAGGCGACTTTGTGCACAAGGGACAACTGATCGTCAGCCTCGATTCGGGAATTTTGAGGGAGAAAATAGGGCAGTCAGCACCGGCCTTAAAGGCGGCCCTGCATGCGCGACAAGAGACTGATGCACAAGTAGCTGCAGTACAGCGAGAGATCAGTCAGGCTCGTGCTAAGTCAAAAGGCTTCTTGGCGAGTATCTTCTCGACTAAGGGTGGCCGAGAGAAACAAGCAATGCAATTGCGCACGCAGATGATGCAAGCGAAAATGATGTCAATGCAAGCGCGGTCTGCGGTAGCCACAGTAGAAGGTGCTCGAGCGCAAGCGTCATCGAAACTGTCGTACTTTAATATCACCAGTCCGCTCGATGGCATCTGCACAATCAGGAGCACGCAACCTGGCGAACTGGTTTCTGCCGGTCAAGTTATGCTCACCATTATCGATCCCAAATCAGCGTATATGCGAGGTTTCGTTCCTGAAGCCGATGTCGCTCGCATCAAGGTCGGGCAAGCGGCGCAAGTCTTCTTGGATTCAGACCCAAGTAAACCGGATTCAAACTCGACCAAACCTTTGAGCGGCACGGTGACTTCTATCGATGCCGCCCCCTCCTTCACGCCTGAAAATGTCTACTTCAAAAAGGACCGAGTCAGACAAGCATTCGGAATTAAAATCACCATCGATCATCCAAACGGCTTGGCAAAACCGGGCATGCCAGCCGAAGCAAAAATTGTTCTCAATTCAAAGACCAAAAACTAGAAATCGTGGTCAGCTCTTTGCCTATCTCTCAACCTCTAGTCGACTCCCGCAAAGACGAGCCCATCGTCGCCATTCGCGAGTTGAACAAACGGTATAAAACCGGCACCGAAGCATTGAGAGGAATAACTCTCGATATAAACAAAGGAGATTTGTTTGGACTAATTGGCCCGGACGGTGCCGGCAAAAGCACAGCCTTACGTATTCTCTCGGGAGTGACGGAAGCCACCAGTGGCGAAGCGCTAATTCTTGGCATTGCCCCACGTAATGCCAGACGCTACATCGGTTACGTTCCGCAGAATTGTGCGCTTTACCCTGAATTGACTGTCGAGGAAAACCTACGTTATCAAGCCGGATTATTTGGCGTCTCGGATCAGTCTTTCGCCCAGTTGAAAGATGTCCATTTGAAAAACATGGGTTTGCTTCAATTCTCAGACAGACTGGCCGGTCAATTGTCCGGCGGTATGAAACAGAAACTGGCACTCTGCTGTGCGCTCATATCAGAGCCGCAACTGATTCTTCTCGACGAACCAACCACCGGCTTAGATCCTATCGCTCGCAGAGAACTATGGCAGGCGCTGACTGAGCTCTCACGACAAGGAGTGACGGCGGTAATCGCGACGCCCTTTCTCGATGAGGCGGAACGATGCAATCGCGTCGCTTTAATGTATGACGGCAAAATTCATCAAACCGGCACCCCCGAAGAATTACAGAATGCTCTTAAAATGCGACGTCTCGAAGTCACCATCGCCGGTGAACAAGAGGCAGGTCAACTCTGGAAAATAATCAAGACAACCAAATTCAACCATATCAGCGACATCTATTTGTTTGGAGATCACCTGGAGCTTCTTGCCCAAGACGCGAAAGCGGCAGAGACTGAACTGCGCAACATTCTTTCGAACACAAAAGTTGGCATTGAGAGCGTTTATGATACTGCACCGAACATGGAAAACGTATTCGTCATGCGACTACGCGAGCTCGGAATACGAGAATCTCAACCAGTGCCATTTCCACACGTGCACACAACTGACAAAGCTATTCGGTCTTCACCGCAAAGCAGCGAGTTTGCCATCCAAGGGAAAAACCTGACCAAGAACTTCAAAGACTTTCACGCCGTCGATAACGTCGAACTCGAAATTAAATATGGAGAGATTTACGGACTGCTGGGTGCCAACGGAGCAGGAAAGACAACGACAATTAAAATGCTTTGTGGGCTAATCGAGCCAAGCGCAGGCACAATAAGTTTGGCTGGACAAAGCAAAGATTTGAGAAGCCGGAATATTCGCAAAAGAATTGGCTACATGAGTCAGAAGTTTACGCTCTATGATGGTTTAACAGTAGAAGAAAATCTCCAGTTCTACGCCTCCATTTACGAAATACCTCTTAAGCTCAGAAAGCAACAAATCGACTGGGTTACTCAAGCCTGCGAGCTGGGAGACATTCTCAAATCAGTGGTGGGCAGGTTGCCGCTAGGCTGGAAGCAACGCATCGCATTCGGTGCAGCCGTAATGCACGAGCCTGAGATTATCTTCCTCGACGAGCCCACAGCCGGAGTCGATCCTCTAGCGCGTAGACAGCTATGGACCCTAATTAGAGACTTTGCTCTCAACAAAGCGGCCATACTGGTCACCACCCATTATTTGGATGAGGCAGAGTATTGCAACCGCCTTGCCTTCATGTCTGCCGGCAAGATAGTTACGGAAGGCTCGCCGCAACAAATAAAATCTCAACTTCTCGGTCAGGTGATTGAAATCAAAACGAGTAACACACAAGATGCATACTGGACCCTCAGTAGTCATCTGGATCATTGGCGTGTGTCTGTCTTCGGTGATTCAATTCATGTATTGCTTGAGAATTTGCAAAACGATCTGGAGAGTATCAAGTCGATTTTGCAAGAGGCTAAATGCGAAGTTAAATCTATTCGACCAATTGCATGTTCCTTGGAGGATGCGTTCATTGACGTCGTACAGCGCAGCCAGAGGGAAGCAACGTGAACACCATCTTGGTACAAGCAACTAAGGAGTGGCAAGAGTTTCAGCGAGACAGGCTTAGTTTAGCGCTGGCCTTTTTACTACCGCTGTTCTCGCTGCTACTATTCGGTTATGGCATTAGGTTGGAATCAAAAAATATTCCCATCGTCATCAAGGATCTCGATAACACCTCGATCAGTCGCGAGTTTGTTCAGCGTTTATATGCAACAAACATTTTTGTTCCAGCGTCGGCTGGCGGGGCAATTTCGCCCACTGATGCTATAGACAGAGGCCTTGCCAAAGCAGCCCTAGTGATCCCAAAAGAATTTGCCGCACAGATATTTCAAGGTAAAACGTCTCCTGTGCAAGTCATGATCGACGGAACTGACATTGCTAATACACAGATTATATACAACACCATACAAGCAGCCAATCTATATTTTCTGGGTATGCTCAAGAAGTCAACAAAGCCCGATGCCACCTTGCAGATGGTGGTTCCTCATTTACGTCTCTGGTTCAATCCAGGCCGAGAAGAAGCGTTTTTTATCGTGCCCGGCGCTTTTGGTTTAATCTTGTGGATGTTTCCGGCTTTACTTGCTGCAGTAGCTGCATCGAGAGAGAAGGAGCAAAAAACTATACTTCGCGTCTATGCGGCCAATCCAAACCCCCTCGGTTTCTTGTTGGGCAAGACACTTGTCTACTTCGCTGTTGCCGTATGCATGGCGATCATGATTATGCTTGTCGGCGCATTACTGTTTGGTGTTCGCCTGGCAGGAGATCCGACACCACTTTTGGTGGCAACGCCGATCTATTTATTAACTTCCGTACTATTTGGCCTGTGTCTAGGAACTTATGCCAGTTCTCAAACTGTAGCGGTTCAAGCCACATCAACAATAGGCTTTTTCCCGTGCCTTCTGCTGTCAGGATTTGTCTATCCAATTAGTAATATACCGTTTCCCTTATCACTTTTTTCAATTCTGGTGCCGGCGCGTTACTTCTTAGAGCTGACGCGCGATGCGTTTGTAAGAGGAACTGGTTGGCCTGCCGTTGGGGCGGTACCTGTGATATTAGTGGGGTTCTGTTGCTTCCTGCTCATGAGTAGTTGGCTTGGTGTGCGGCGCATGCAAGTGAAGGATTGATTAAGATGGATGCGATATTTGAACCAATTTTGTCAAGCCACCTCTGGGCCCTCATTCTAAAAGAGACTCGGGAGATTCTGCGCAACAAATATTTGCTCTTCCTGCTTTTGGTACCACCGACGATTCAGCTTTTGGTCCTTGGCGGCGCTCTTGATCCGCAGGTGCGCAATCTATCGCTTGCAACAGTCGATCACGCTCAAACCAAACAGAGTCGCGATCTTGTCGCTGCGTTAGTGAGCAGTGGAGTCTTTCGCGACAACAACTATGTCACCAATGAAGAGATCCTCTCTCGCCAGTTAGAAAAAGGTCAGCTCAATGTTGGCTTAGTGATACCATCAGATTTTACAAATGATCTTAACCGCGGCAAATCTGCCGACGTCCAGGTTCTCATGGATGGTGCCGACGCATACACTGCCGGTATCGCCAGTAGTTATGTGCTACGCACCATCCATGAATTTCAGCCAGATGCAGTAGCTCTTGAGCCTTCACTAGCTAATCTGTCGCGGTCAAGCACCAATAACTCACGCCCACAAGCACAAAGTTTAATTGCTCCCCGCATCGACATTCTCTATAACCCTGGACAAATCAGTAGCTGGTTTTTCATACCGGGAATATTAGGTGCTTGCCTGACCTTAACAGGCACATTGGTGGCATCAGCCACTGTTCTGCGTGAGCGAGAAAGCGGCACTATGGAGCAATTGCTAATGACACCAGCGTCTACATGGGAGATATTGCTTGCCAAAATCATACCGCTGGTGGTGTTTCTAATGGGAGATGTTTGTCTGGCAATTGTTGCCGCACGCATCATTTTCGGATTGCCGTTCCGTGGCAATTTAGCGCTGTTCTTAATCGCCTCAGCACTCTATGCCTTTGTCGGCATAGGCATGGGAATGATGCTGGGTTCAATATGCCGAAGTCAAAGGCAAGCACAGCTCGCTTCCTTTTTCATCAACATTCCATTAATCTTGTTATCTGGCACGGTCGTGCCTCTTGATACCATGCCCTGGTTTCTCCAGACACTCTCTCTGGCTGACCCGTTGCGATACTACACTCTGATTGCCCGCGGTGTCATTTTGAAAGGAGCGACTCTGGCAATGCTCTGGCAACAGCTCTTGTGGTTGGCACTGTCAGCAATGCTGGTTCTAACCGTGAGTGCCAATCGTTTTCGCAGACAAGAGGCTTGACGCCTTCCCCCACGCGACGTGTAGCATTCCCAGTTGCTGTGTTGAATGCTTGACACGCAATCAATATTTCGATAATATTGGAAATATGAAAACAAAAGACGCGGTCAAACGGCTATCTGCCCTGGCCCAAGAATCACGATTGGAAGTATTCAGAATGCTAGTTCGCAAAGGTCCAGACGGGCTAGCGGCTGGCGAATTGAGCGACAAACTTGGACTACCACCAGCAACGATGTCTTTCCATCTGAAGGAACTCACTCAAGCCGGACTAATTACATCCAGGCGCGAGAGCCGCTCGATCATTTATTCAGCAGATTACGCACAAATGCAAAAGCTAATCGACTTTCTTTTAGAAAATTGCTGTGCAGACAATGGAGGCAAATGCTAATGAAAAGGTTTCATGTACATGTTGCCGTAGCTGACCTGGAGCAATCCACTCAGTTCTATACGACATTCTTTAACACTCAACCAACTGTAAAAAAAGATGATTATGCAAAATGGATGCTAGACGATCCACGCATCAACTTTGCAATCTCAGTGCGAGGACGAGAGCCCGGATTAGACCATCTTGGTATTCAGGTCGAAGATGCAAATGATCTCAAAGAAATCTCGCTCCGTCTGAAGCAGGCCCAACAACCTATTTTGGAGCAAGAGCAAACTACTTGCTGCTATGCAAAAGCCGACAAGACATGGATTCATGATCCTCAAGGAATTGCTTGGGAATCGTTTTACACAACGGACACAGCGACAACGTACGGCGAAGATGCAGACTTCGCAACACAAATCAACACGGCTTGCTGTGCGCCTGCGACCGAAATCATTCCAGTCACAATCGGCAAGAAGGAATGCAGCAAATGAAGGTTCTATTCATCTGTGTAGAAAACAGTTGCCGCAGCCAGATAGCTGAGGGATTTGCGCGTTTATTGAACCTCGATGCGGAAAGCGCCGGTGTCAACGCCGGATCTTCGGTTAACCCAGATGCTGTAAAAGTCATGGCAGAAGCAGGAGTAGATATATCCAAGCAAACCTCCAAAGCAATCGACTACGACAAGCTTGCCAACTACGATGCCGTAATTTCCATGTGCTCGGTCAAGACCGCTGATTTCTGTCCATCGACGTTCATCGGCACCCAGGCGAACTGGAATATCGAAGACCCGAAGGGACAGCCTCTTGAGGTGTTTCGGCGTGTTCGTGATCAGATCAAAACAAAAGTTGAACAATTAGCCAAAACGAAAGTCGCTAATTGACAGCAATACACGTTCTGCGCATAAACACGCTCTAAGGTACCTAGGACTATTCAGATGAGCTCACAAATAAAAGACCCGCCAAATACTGAAGCCGACCAGCCAACTATCGGCTTCTTCGAGCGCTGGCTAACGGTTTGGGTTTTTCTCTGCATTGGCGCAGGAATTGCGCTTGGACAGCTCTTGCCAGGTCCGGTCAAATTCATTGGCTCGCTTGAAATTGCCAGAGTAAATATTCCAGTTGGCATTTTGATTTGGCTAATGATCGTGCCCATGCTTTTGAAGATAGACTTCACTGCCCTTGGACAAGTAAAAGAGCACTGGAAAGGCATCGCAGTAACTTTGTTTATAAATTGGATGGTTAAGCCGTTCTCTATGGCTTTTCTAGCTTACATATTCATTCGAGTTTTGTTCGCTCCATATCTTCCGCACGATCAAATCGACAGCTACGTAGCAGGGTTGATTCTGCTTGCGGCTGCTCCGTGCACTGCCATGGTATTTGTCTGGAGTCAGCTGACCAAAGGTGATCCGTATTTCACGCTCTCGCAAGTGGCTGTCAATGACCTGATTATGATCTTTGCTTTTGCGCCAATCGTCGGTCTGTTGTTGGGACTGTCGTCTATCACTGTTCCATGGGACACACTGCTGATCTCGGTTGGTCTCTACATCGTGATACCGGTATTAATTGCACAGGCGTGGAGAAGTGTCTTGCTAAAGAAAGGCCAGAGCGCGTTTGATAAAACCCTCGCTTTTCTCCATCCAGTTTCACTTTCGGCCCTTCTTACCACGCTGATCTTGCTGTTTGGATTTCAAGGCGAAGCGATTCTGAAACAGCCACTGGTGATAGCGATTCTGGCCGTCCCAATTCTCATTCAAGTGTTTTTCAATTCGACGCTTGCATACCTACTTAACAAGAAGTTGGGTGTAGCACATTGCGTTGCCGGTCCATCAGCTCTGATTGGGGCCAGTAATTTCTTCGAGCTTGCTGTGGCGACAGCAATTAGCCTCTTTGGCTTCAACTCCGGAGCAGCGCTAGCCACCGTAGTTGGTGTGCTAATCGAAGTGCCCGTCATGCTCGCCGTCGTTAAAATCGTCAACAGCAGCAAAAATTGGTACGAAAAAGATATGCCGAAAAATCAGTGTTAAAAGTTGACGGGATGGAACAAGTACCGGACAGAGTGGTCCGGGTAGTCAGAACCTAAGGAGCCAAGCATGAAACTTCAGATATTCGATCCACCAATGTGCTGTTCAACTGGCATTTGCGGACCAGGTGTAGATCCGGCACTTGTCGCGTTTACAGCTGATCTAGACTGGCTGCAGCGCCAGGGCATTGAGGTAGAAAGATACAACCTTTCCCAGCAGACTCAAGCTTTCGTAAGCAACACGACCGTTAACGATGCGCTAAAAAAGGATGGCAATGATTGCCTTCCTCTTATCCTTGTCGACGGAAAAATCGTTGTCCAAGGTGTCTATCCAACACGTGACAAGCTTGCAGAATTGGCAGGAATCGAAGCGCCTAAGAGCGCGTCCAAGAGAGAGCTCAAGTTTACGGTTGAGCAACCAGTTTCCGCTGGCTCTGGTTGCTGTAGCGCTCCGACTTCCACAGAGGAAGCTTGTTGTGATGAAAGTGCCGAAAAGAAATCAGAAAAGAAGTCATCCTGTTGCTAATCATTCAAAGTTTTCTCATTCAATGTTTTCTGAATGGATGCCACCAAGGCATTTCCAATCATGCGCACTAACAGGAGCATCCAATGAACCTCTTTGAACAACCCACGAAGTACATGTTTTTCACTGGCAAAGGTGGGGTAGGTAAGACGTCTGTATCGTGCGCAATCGCAATAGCACTTGCCGACCTGGGGCGACGTGTTCTTCTCGTCAGCACAGATCCAGCCTCCAACCTCGATGAGGTGTTGCATGTCGCTCTGAGTTCAACTCCGACGTCAGTGCCCGGCGTGAGCCGCCTGGATGCTCTCAATATAGATCCCGAAGCTTCTGCACGCGAATACCGCGAGAGATTAATAGGACCGTATCGTGGACTCTTGCCAGAGGCAAGTTTGAAGAGCATGGAAGAACAACTCTCCGGGTCATGCACCACGGAAATTGCGGCCTTTGATGAGTTTGCCCGTCTCCTCGGCGACGCCGAAAAAACTGCGAGCTATGACCACGTCATATTCGATACAGCTCCAACCGGACACACGATGCGCCTCCTATCTTTGCCAAAATCCTGGACAACGTTTATCGAAGGCAATACCACAGGCACATCTTGCCTAGGTCCCCTTGCTGGTCTCCAGCAACAGCAGGATGTGTACGCTTCATCCGTTCGCACGCTAATGGATGGTGCGCGCACCACGCTCGTTCTCGTTTCGCGCCCAGAGCAATCTGCATTGAGAGAAGCCGCCAACACAAGTGCGGAGTTAAGGGAGATTGGCGTTGCAAATCAGTGTCTCGTTTTGAACGGAGTTTTAAAGAATGATACTGCCGGTGATGCTGTAGCATCGGCATATGCAATTCGCGGACAGTCTGCCGTCAGTTCGATGCCCAAAGAATTGACGAAGCTTCCGATCCAGGAAATATTCCTCAGTGCAAACGCGCTCATTGGTGTAGAAGCGCTGCGTCACATGTTTACGCCCGAGCTTTCAACGAATGCTGCTGCGCGGCACGCAACAAATGATGAGCTACCTCCGCCTCTCCTGAACATTGTTGATGAGCTGGAGAAAACAGGAAAGGGCGTGATCATGACCATGGGCAAAGGTGGTGTTGGTAAGACCAGTATCGCTGCGGCAATAGCTGTAGAACTTGCTCGTCGAGGTAATCCAGTGCACTTGAGTACCACCGACCCCGCCGCTCATATAGCCTGGGTTATTGAAAATCCAGTTCCGCACCTGACGATTAGTCGAATCGATCCTTTAGAAGAAACCAAGGCCTATCAAAACGAAGTCATGCAAAGTGCTGGCAGCAACCTTGATGAACAGGGGCGAGCACTCCTTGATGAAGATCTTCGTTCACCGTGCACAGAGGAAGTCGCTGTTTTTAGAAGCTTTGCCAATGTGGTGGCTGAGGGACAGTCTGGTTTCGTAGTGCTTGATACAGCACCAACCGGACACACCATCCTGTTGTTAGACGCAGCTCAGGCTTATCACAAAGAGGTGCTACGCCAATCCAGCAACATGCCTAACTCCGTCATCAACCTTTTGCCGCGACTAAGAGACCCGACGTTTACTCGAATATTAATCATAACTTTGCCAGAAGCCACACCGGTTCATGAGGCTAAGCGCCTACAGGAGGATCTTGCCAGGGCAGATATTCATCCCTTTGCATGGATTATCAATCAATCACTATCGCCAGTGCGAACAACAAACCCAGTTTTACTTGCACGTCAACAAAACGAGAAGGTCTACATCAACGAAGTAAAGCAGCTCGCCAGCGGCGTTGCCGTGGTTCCTTGGCTAGTGGAGGCACCGTCTGACACAACAGGACTTGAGAAGATGCTTGGCGGCAAATCACAAAAAACGGCTTTGGTCTAGCAGGGTGTGCCGAAGTGGATTGGAGATAAGTCCCAGGGATGATTAACATAAGCAGAAAACCGAGCATAATGAACAAATTGAAGCAGATTCTCCAGTGAGAGGAATTCTACATGCACCTTCCAGCGGCGCTGGTGCCAAAACGAGTTATATACCGACCTGAGTTCTACTCGCGATATGAAGGTGAACCCGACGAATTCGGATTCAGTTCAAAGACCATAGAACAATGGCAACTTTTCTTTCAATTCCTGTACGAAGGGTACTTTCAAACTCAAACCATCGGCTTAGAGAACATTCCTAATGAGGGATCCGCCGTGCTTGTCGGCAATCATACCGGAGTGTTGCCGATGGATGCTTTCATGATTATCATGGCAGTTCTTTTGCACCACGAATCGCCAAGAAGAATACGATGCCTGTCGCTTAAATTTCTTCGCTCAAGTCGATTGGTAAAGGACCTGATATGTGGGTTTGGTGGCGTTCCCGCAGAATATGCAGTTGCTAAGAAGTTGCTCGAAGATGATGAACTGGTGTTCTTTTATCCAGAAGGAGCAAGAGGCACTGGTAAACCATTTTCCATGCGCTATCGGCTCGTCGATTTTGATCCCGGCTTTGTCAAAGCCGCCATCGCTACCGGTGCACCAATCGTTCCGATAACCACCGTCGGCGGTGACGAAATCTATCCTTTACTGGCTAACCTTAAATCAGTGGCTCGTCTTATGAACGCGCCGTATTGGCCGGTGACACCCACAGTCCCCTGGTTACCTTTTATATCAAGCTGCATACCGCTGCCCATCAAGTTGCTCATAAAAATCGGAAAGCCTATACATTTGGATTATCCGCCAGAAAGAGCTACAGACAAAAAATTGCTCATAAGAGTAGCCAGGGAAATTCAATATGATATTCAAAGAGAACTGAACTCCCTCTTGCGCGAAAGAAGGTCGCCTTTTAGCGGCTGGTAGCGAGGATCGTGCAGTCCATCACCGGAAGTGCGGCTACTTTATTGCTACGGGTATGCGTAGCTTGGAACCTGGCTGCTCTGTGGAAAGCACAGAGCGTCCAAGAAAGCGCGCGGCAGATCCCAGCTCTTCCTCAATAGACAAAAGGCGATTGTATTTTGCCACTCTGTCAGTCCGTGACAGTGAGCCAGTCTTGATCTGTCCCGCCCCAGAAGCAACAGTGAAGTCGGCAAGAAAAGTGTCTTCAGTCTCACCGGAGCGATGCGAGCAAACGCAAGTGTAGTGCCCCTTTGTAGCGATCTCTATGGCGCGCAGTGTCTCTGTTACAGTGCCAATTTGATTTAGTTTGATCAATACGGAGTTTGCGATACCAGCGCGAATTCCTGCGGCTATTATTTCTGGATTGGTGACAAAATTATCGTCACCGACTAGTTGTACTTTAGTTCCCAAAGCCTCTGTTGCGAGCTTCCAACCACGATCGTCATGCTCGGCCCAACCGTCCTCTAGAGAGACGATAGGATAGTTCACAATCCACTTGTCGAAGAAGGCGACCATGTCTTCTGCAGTCTTGCTCGACCCATCCGACTTGGAAAATATGTACTTGCCATTCTCATAGAACTCACTGGCGGCAGGATCTAACGCTATTGCAATTTGATCACCTGGTTTGTATCCAGCAAGCTGTATGGCCTCCATGATTAAATCCAGCGGTTCAGTGTTAGATTTCAAATTCGGTGCAAAGCCACCTTCATCGCCCACTGCCGTACTGTAGCCTCGCTTCTGGAGCACAGACTTCAGTGCATAAAATGTCTCGGCTGCCCACTGTAAAGCTTCACTGAATGATGATGCACCCAATGGCATGATCATAAATTCCTGAAAATCGACATTGTTGTCTGCATGCTTTCCGCCGTTTAGAACATTCATCATTGGCACTGGCAAAATCGTTGAGTCAACCCCGCCCAAGTAGCGATAAAGAGGGAGATTCAACTCTTGACTTGCAGCTCGCGCCACTGCCATCGAAACGCCCAGAATGGCATTTGCCCCAAGCTTGGCCTTGTTGGGCGTGCCGTCAAGATCAATCATGCGCCGATCGATGATCGTCTGATCAAAGACACATGAACCAGCCAGCATAGGACCGATCACCTTGCACACGTTTTCAACGGCCTTCCGCACACCTTTCCCACCATACCTACTCTTGTCGCCGTCTCTAAGCTCAACAGCTTCTCTGTCTCCAGTCGACGCACCGGAGGGCACAGCCGCCACAGCTTTCGTTCCGCTATCCAGGGTCACTGTCACCTGGACGGTCGGATTACCGCGTGAGTCAAGGATCTCGAGAGCGCCAACAGATTTGATCACAGCCATGATTAAAGCCTCATTCTAAAATGACGTCGACCCTCAGATCGAACCAGGATCAACATCTACCTGTCAGGTGTTGATTCTGGCGAAATTCTGTCCGCTGAATTATACCTTGTACTTGGACTTGGCTAATCGCCGCAACTTTGACAAGTGTTGCTTTTCTTCAAGTGAAAGCGATTGCTCGTTCACGACTTCGATGAGGGTTTCGCCCACGTGCGGATTCTTGTCCGTCTTCATCCAGCCAATCAGTTTAGCTCGACGAGCAGCTCCACGCTCATGTTAAACACTCTTCCGATTGCCAATCTTTTCTCAGGCCTTCACCAGTGGTGGCTTCTGTTGTTCCATTACTTCTTTCTCGTCATGAGGCTGCATCGACTTCCAAGTCAGATATCCACCGGACAAGTTTTTGACGTTGAATCCTTTCTGCTCGAGAAAACGAGATGCGTTGTAGGAGCGCTGACCACTCTGACAATACGTGATTATTTCTTTTCCCTCTGGTATCTCAGACAACCGTTTTCTTAGCTCAGGAAGCGGAATATGCAGGCTGCCTTCAATGTATCCACGATCACGCTCAGCGCGAGTGCGAACATCAATCAGCAAGGATCCGTCTTTGCTCAGAGCTGGGACTTGATACCACTGCACTTGCTCAGTCAAGCCATCTAGCACATTCGTACCGGCCATTCCGGCCAGATTTATTGGA
The DNA here is from genome assembly GCA_003153555.1 of Candidatus Melainabacteria bacterium. Lineage (GTDB taxonomy): Bacteria > Cyanobacteriota > Vampirovibrionia > Obscuribacterales > Obscuribacteraceae > PALSA-1081. The sequence continues at coordinate 16,333 of PLZS01000098.1, forward strand.
TCTTTCGCGGAGCCAAAAGGTGGTGCATAGGCGAGTTCCAGCTCGGAAAGATCACGTATCGTCATGCCTGCCTTAATCGCGGTAGATAGAACGTCTATTCGCTTGTCGGCACCTTCCTTGCCGATCACCTGTGCACCCAGCAACAATCCAGTTTCCTTATGGAACAAGACCTTCATGTCGAGCCGCTCAGCACCTGGATAATAGCTGGCATGATTGCTTGGATGCAGGTAAATCGCTTCGTAAGGAATGGTGCTTGATTTCAATTGCACTTCATTCAGACCAACGGATGCAACCGTCAGATCGAACACTCGCAAGATCGCCGTCCCGATAGTGCCATCGTAAGTTTCATTTGAGCCCAAGATGTTGTCCGCCGCAATTCGGCCTTGCCGATTAGCAGGGCCACCCAGAGCGATCAGTGTCCACGCACCGTTTACCGGATTGCGAACTTCGATCGCATCTCCTACAGCCCATATGTTAGGTGAACTAGTTTGCAAATTTTCGTTTACGCGGATGCCTCCACGCTCTCCGATGGTTAATCCGGCTTTGCGGGCCAAAGTTACTTCCGGTCTAATTCCCAATCCCAAGATGACAAGATCCGCTGGAATTGGCTCATGTTTTCCGGCTAGCACCCAACAGGATTTTGGAACACATTCTGCAGCTGTCGCAACTTCGCCCGGTGCACGGAACCCTTCAATCGGCTTCCCGAGTACGAGCTTGACGTCATGCTGGCGCAGCTCGATGTGTACAAGTTCCGCCATTTCAATATCAAGCGGTGCCAGCACTTGATCTTTGCCATCAATGAGTGTGACGTTAAGTCCCCTGCGAACAAGCTGCTCAGCCATCTCCAAGCCGATGAAGCCACCACCGGCAATGACCGCATTGCGCGGCTTCTGAAGTTCGAACCACGATTGAATCGACTCAACATCCTCAATACTACGAAGGGTGAACAGCCCTGGCAAATCGATACCAGGTACGTTGGGTCTGATCGGAGCCGCGCCCACAGATAGAATCAGATCGTCGTAACTTTCCTCGTAGGTCCTTTCGGTTGTCGTCTCTCGGACGGATATGACCTTGGCCTTAGCGTCGATTGCGACAACTTCATGATGAACGCGAATATCAAGATTCAATTTGTCTTTCAAGGCGTCAGGAGTTACCACAATCAATTTGTCTTGCGATTGAATTTCTCCGCCCAGAAAATATGGTAATCCGCAGTTTGCATAGGAGACGTGTCCGCTTCGTTCAAGGACGATGATTTCTGAGTCCTCAGAGAGGCGACGGGCTCGAGCAGCCGCGCTCATGCCACCTGCGACACCACCGACGATGACAATTTTCTTTGCCGGAACGTCAGTACCTTTGACTCTCATGATCGTTCTCCTCTTAAATTCTTGTTCTCGTTGCTGTTGGGCTTTTAATTGTCGCTTTTGAATGATTCGTCAGGCCTAACCGGTTCTTGTTTTTCTTGCTGAAGTGGTGCTGTGTGCTTCTGCTCGACCGAGCAGCTGCGCGACATTCAAGTGGATATGCCGAGCTTCGGCAGTATCCACAGTTGCAGCGCGAAATAAAATAAAATGACACCGATAATCCAGACACTACTTTCCATGGGATTCTGCTCTCCTTTTCGCTGCAAAACTTTTGTTGAATCACTCATTGAACACCCTTCCCTAAGAACAACAATCGGTTTTAGGGCTCTTTTGAGATGCAGTCGGAGACTCCAACTTGTTCCATGGGGCCTTGCCCAACATAATCCCTAGAGCGCAAGTTCCAGACAGACCAGCAAAAGTCAGTCCTGCTCCAAAAAATCCAGGAATGATGAGAAACCAAGGATTGACGAAAGTCCCTAAGAGGACACCTGTCAAAACGCCAACACCAACAACCAACTGTATCTGGCGTTCAATTGGAAGCCTCTTCTTTCCTTCCTTGAGTGGAAGTCCGGCTTTACGCCACGCGACTAGTCCGCCCTCCAAAACTTTGGGGTCAAAGCCTCTACCTAAGAGCGTATAAGCCCCTCGCTCAGCTCTCTTGCCAGATCTACATATAACTACGAGCTGTCCTTGCCTGGACACTTCTTCGCAGCGAGATTCTAGCTCTGCAAGCGGCACGTTCACAGAATTGGCAATGTGTTCCGTCTCAAATTCGATCGGACTGCGAACGTCCAGAAGCACCGCTTCTCCAGCATTCGCTGCCAGATCGACAGGCGTCATTTGCGGACAAACAGCGGAATTAGACAGTTCTGACATAAACAAGCCCTCATTTCGGTGATACACCGACTATATCACTAATTGGTTATATGGTAAATCAACCAAAGGATTGATTGATGAATCAACCGACTAGTTGTAGACTAGAGGTGGTGGCCGTTGGATTTTCTGAATCATGAAAGACAAAAACAAACTCCTGTCACGACCGGCTCTCGAAATTGTTGCTGCGCGTTTTCGGGCGCTCTCAGACGCCTCCAGGTTGCAAATACTGCAATACCTCTTTACGGGAGAGCATTCAGTACAAGAGTTGTGCAAGTTGAGTGGCATGAGCCAAGCCAATGTCAGCAAACACTTATCTGTATTGGCGGAACAGGGAATAGTTCAAAAGAGACGGCAGGGACTCTTCATTTTTTATAGCATTGGAGATAACAGCATTTATGAATTGTGCAATATCGTATGCGGGGCTGTCGGCAAGCGCTATGGACAAGTTATGAAAGAGTTCTCTGGACGCTAAGTCATCAGGCCAGCTGGCGGCCCGCCTGAACCGCCATGCTTATCGATTCCGTGCTTTACTATGACTGTAAAAATCAGGACCAACGCGTATCTCAACACGATCGGATCGGCCCAGTGAAAATCGCCTCAGAACATCCGCCTGCCAGAGGCGCGAAAAAAACCAAGCCGAATCAAGAGCCGCAACCCCATCGGTCATGGACCTCACTTTCAGGTATCTGGCACCACAAGTCAACAGTGATCGCAGCACTGTCCATAGTGGCAATCCTTGTGCATTTATGGCTCCGTTTCGGTGCCCACACCAATCCCCACACTTACCAAATACCCTTGCTATGTACGCTCGTTCTAGGCGGACTGCCGCTTCTCTATGACCTACTCCGCAAGCTCCTGAAGCGAGATTTTGGCTCCGATTTGCTCGGTGGAATTTCGATCATCACTTCCATCTTGCTGGGCGAATATCTGGCAGGCTCGATTATCGTTCTAATGCTATCCGGTGGAGAAGCCCTGGAGAGATACGCATTGCGCAGCGCCTCGTCTGTGCTGGCCGCGCTGGCTAAGCGGGTGCCTTCGATCGCTCATCGTAAAGGCCAATCCGAAATCGTGGACGTGGAGCTTAATGATGTTGCCGTAGGGGACACGCTCGTAATCTACCCGCATGATATTTGCCCGGTGGACGGCGTTGTCATTGATGGACACGGCATCATGGATGAATCCTACCTGACAGGCGAACCATTCCAGATCACAAAGACCACAGGCTCGACCGTGATCTCAGGAGCGATCAACGGAGAATTTGCTCTGACCATCCGCACAACCAAACTAGCCGCTGATTCACGCTACGCAAAGATCATGGAAGTGATGCGCGAGTCCGAAGACAAGCGACCACAGCTGCGGCGTCTTGGCGATAGCTTGGGCGCGATTTATACTCCAGTGGCCCTGACAGTAGCCCTGCTTGCCTGGGCGCTCAGCGGAGAAGCGATTCGCTTCCTGGCGGTGCTGGTGATCGCCACGCCTTGCCCCTTGCTGATCTCGATACCAATAGCCATCATCGGATCGATTTCCCTTTGCGCCCGCCGGGCGATCATCGTCAAGAGTCCAGTCGTGCTCGAGCAAATCGCCGGGTGTCGAACCGCGATTTTTGACAAAACAGGAACGCTGACTTATGGCGAGCCGAAGCTGACAGAACAACTGATCGCACCGGGTTTCGCTCAAAAGCAAGTGCTCACCCTCGTGGCTAGCCTGGAAGGATATTCGAAACATCCACTAGCGCGGGCAATTCTTGCAGCAGCGAAAGCAGAAGGGATCACAGTGCCGGAATCATCCCAAGTGAGCGAGCCACCCGGTCAGGGACTGCGTGGAACAGTCTCAGGCAGGCAGGTGCAAATTACCAGCCGCAAGCAGCTCGGTGCACAACAGGTTCCCGGTGTCGATCAACTTCCCCCTGTTGCCGGCGGACTAGAGTGCGTGGTGATCATTGATGGGCGTTACGCAGCGGCCTTACGGTTTCGCGATGCGCCACGCGCTGAGAGCCACTCTTTCGTGAGCCATCTGGGACCGAAGCATGACTTCAACCGCGTTATGATCGTGTCAGGAGATCGCGAGTCAGAGGTGCACTACCTCGCCGAGCAAGTTGGCATAACCGAAGTGCACGCCCAGAAGAGTCCTGAAGATAAACTGGCCATCGTGCGCGAGGAAACAGCCGCCGCCAAAACACTTTATGTAGGAGACGGCATTAACGACGCACCATCCATGATGGCAGCTACAGTGGGCATGGCAATCGGACAGAACAGCGACGTGACGGCAGAAGCGGCGGGCGTAGTGATCATGGATAACTCACTTGAAAAAGTGGACGAGTTCATGCACATCAGCCGACGAATGCGTTCCATCGCACTGCAGAGCGCGGTGGGTGGCATGGCGCTAAGCGTCATCGGCATGGTCTTCGCAGCAACCGGGCACTTAAGTCCAGTCAGCGGAGCGATCACTCAAGAGGTGATCGACATTCTTTCCGTGCTGAATGCCTTGCGAGCCGCCTTTCCACCCAAAGTAATTCATGATCTCTGATGGCGCCACCAAGTTCAGGATGCCAAAGTAGCAATCAAGATCACCAAGGCAAGGTGATTCTTCACACACCGACAATGTTTGATACCAGCACATTCGATTCTGGTTTTCGCGGGAGCAAGTCGAGAATTGTCTCGGCAATATCGTAAATCGCATCGACGCAGTCGAGATTATGCGCCGTAGGAAGAGCCCGTGCTTCTCGATCGTAAACACGTTCAAGCGATTCGACTATGTCCACAATATCCCTCGGTTCGTGAATAGGCTTGGCCAGCTGTGCTTCAATGAGCATTTTCACGGTGCCGCTCTCCTGAGGCATCGCTTCTGTGCGCAAGTCCAAAGCCATTGGCAAGCGCCGAGCGATAGCCTCGAATGTCGTGAGCCCGCCGCCTTTTGTAACCAACAAGTCGCCCGCGCTCATCAAACTGGACAAGGATTCTGTAAAGGCGAGCACAACCGTGGGCAAGACAGAGCCTTCTTTCTCCTCATTCATGATGGCAAACAACTTATCATTGTGCCCACAGAGAATAATCACCTGAATCGGCTTTTTCACTTGCTGAAGTGCTTGGTATATGTCCCGGATTGCCTCACTGCCAGCCCACCCCGCAGACAGGAGAATCGTAAATCGCTCTGGATCAAGCTTTAGTTCAAAAAGCAACTCATGCCTTCCGACCTTCGCTCGGCGAGTAAATTCAGGCTCGATCGGCATACCTAAGGTGGGAATACGTGACGATTCAACACCTAATTCAATCAATCGATCCCGGGCCAAATCATTTGGAGCGAAAGTAAGGTCGGCATCACTACAGGCCCAGCCGCTCCACAAGTTTGCATTGGGATCGGTAACGACGATAACAAACCTGGTCGTCTCAGCCATTCCCATGTCCTTCAAGGCCCGAGCCGTATAGTGATTGACCATCGGGTGTACGGAAATGACGATAGCCGGTTCAATCCTTTGCAGACTAGCCTTAACGGCAACGCAACATAGTCTATAGCCAAGCCAGTTATCATTCGGCTTGAACATCTCGATCCAACCGATGTAGTACTTAACCCAGGCTTGATGATACCGCAACAGGTAGTTGTAGAGTTCCACAAACGAGCGATTGAGTAAATTGCTATTTTCAACAATGGCCTCGGCAAATACCTCTATATTCGGCGCATCGGCAGTCGACTGCACGATCTCATCAATTGCCGTTTTGATCGCTTCTGCAGCACATCGATGTCCGCCACCGGTCTCAGAGTAAGTGATCAGAATTCGATAGTAATCCATGAAACCTCTTAGTCAACTGCCATCTTTTCAGGCCACGACTGGACTCAAGACCAATAGGTTCCTCTCGTTTTTCTTTAGTCACTGCAGGCACCACCTACAGTTGCAAAAGAGCAAAGATTTTCTAGAGTATAGAGCTTCATTGCTTTAATTGGAGAGATATTAATAATGTTGTGGAGGGATCCGGCTACAAAACAGGAAATGTGCAGAAGTCAATTAAGTTTTCTCGGAACGCGAAACCAAAAATTACTTCCTGTTTTTTCTCCATTCACCATGTTACTTTCTACGCCGATCGAACCACCATGTTGCTCGACAATTGCTTTGCAAATGGCTAGACCGAGTCCGCTTCCCCCTTTGACTCTCTCGTCAGAGGCGTCCACTTGTTTGAAACGCTCGAAGATTGCCTCTTTGAGATCATCTGGCACGCCACGCCCCTCGTCTTTGACCATGACCTTAAGCCAATCAGATTCGTCCTGGACAATTACCGCTACCGATGCTTCTTTTGGTGAGAATTTGATCGCATTTGATAACAAGTTGACTAATACTTGAACAAGCTTCTCTTCATCGGCTTGAATTGTGACATCACTGCCGGATTGTACATCGACGCGAACTCCGCTTTGCTGTGCAAAACCCAGTATTGAACGAACCGAACGCTCGATAATTGCAGACATGGAGGCTGGTGCAATATGCAACTCCAGCTTACCTGATTCCATTTGTTCGATGTCGAGAAGATTATTCACCAGTCCAATAAGTCGCTTAACGTTATCCTCCGCAACGCGCACTTTATTGTCTCCCCCGTCTGCCATGTGGCCTCTTGCTCCGAGACGGGAGAGAGCATCGTTAATTGCGATCAGGGGAGCCTTGAGATCATCACTGACCAGGGCGATGAATTCTCTTTTGATTCGATCCATCTCTTTGCGTTCGGTAATATCACTGGCCATGCAAAACAATGACTTTTCGTCGGGCGACCAGTAGACCGACCACGAGATGTCTGCAAGTGTGCCGTTGCAACGGACAATGCGATTCTCGAAAGTTTGCACCGCTTTTTGTCCAATTGCTTGACTGATGTTTTCTAGTGTTTGAGCGACATCTTCCCTGTAGACAATCTGACTGATGCGAGTGCCGAGCATGTCCTCAGGCCCGTAGCCAAAGACTTTTAACGAAGAAGGGTTTATGGCAGCGATTTTGCCTTCACCGTCAATTGTGCAGATCACGTCGAGAGCATTGTTTACTGCCGCCGTCTCCTTGCAGACACTCTCCTCAAGCGATAAGGCCATAACGCGAAAGAACTTATCGAGTTGGGCAATTTCGTCTGTTCCTCCTAGTTGTGGATGTAATGGACGTCTCGCAGCGAGACGCATGGTGTTATCGATCAAGACACCCAGGCGAGTAGAAGTACTCCTGTTGAATGAAGTTGCCACAAGGCAGACTACAATGATACTGAATGTGGTGCCAATCAACAAGAGGAGATTCAGCTTCTCCAGATAATCTTGCTCCGCTTCCCCTACAGTCTTCCGAATCACAGACTGCTGTGCGATCAGTTGATCCGTCACCTCAAAGAGGCGAGCGCTTTCCGCTTGCATTTCGGCAAAAGCCTTCATTGCTCCGGCAGTATCACCCTGACTGAGAAAGTTTTGAGCAGACTTCAGCCTGCTCATGCACTCGTCGTTCAAAAGCCGCATTTTTCGGTACGAATCGCGTTCAGGAGGACTGTCCTTGACGAGATCTTCAATTGCCAAACTCTCCTTTTCAATTTGATCGCTTAACGCTTGATACTTGGGGTGATAGCCAGCACTCTGGCTGAGGTGATACATAACACCGGTCGCACCGACTTCCACCATAAGCCTGAGCAAAGCATTGGCATGAGTTGTCACATCGCAAGCATGTCCCTCGGCCATAGTGGCAAGCTCCGCTCGCTTAACTAGCACCGACACCGCGCCAAGGAAGGAAAGCTCAATCGCAAGCGGGATGGCAACTAGTTGGATCAGGGTTTTGAAAGAGAGTGTGAGGTTGATCTTCATCAAGTAATCTCTGGCCATTATGGTTCTCTTAAGGACAAGGGCAATGCCAATATAGTTCAAACGGGGCTAACTGGTATCAGACACCAAAACCTATTACCTCGTCCATCGTTGCTTTCCACGCCCATTTTGCCTCCATGTTTTTCGACAATCGCATTGCAAATGGCCAGTCCGATTCTAGTTGCCGGCTCCTGCCATTGCTTAGCTGCTCCCAGCGGTGCAAATCTGTCAAAGATAGACTCTCTCAATTCCTCTGGTATCTCTGACGCCTGGTCTGCAACTTCGAATTTAACCCAATCCATGCCAGTTTTCGCAGAGAGAGAGATTGTACTTTCCTGATCAGAAAACTTAATCGCGTTTGCTAAAAGCGTGGTGAGAACCCAAATCAAGCGGTCGCCATCAACTGATATGCTCATCGCCGGTGCTGAAATAAAGTCGATCTTGATTGAACGCTGTTCCGCAGAAGGCGATACCAAATTCAGGACTCGATTGAGGAGAAAATTGAGCGAAGTGATCTCACAGTACAGTGTGAGCTGACCCGATTCGATCTTCTCCATATCCAGGACATTATTGACTAGGGCAGTCAACTGCTCGACGCTGTCTCTGGCAACGGAAATGTCGTCACTGTCTACTTCTGCAAGCTCTCCGTATGCACCGGCAGAGGCAACATCAAGAAACATTTGGATCGTAGTCAAAGGGGTCCTGAGGTCATGACTGACCATAGCAACAAAATCGCGCTTCAGACGCTCCAATTCTTTGCGTCCGGTAATGTCTCTGGCTACGCAAAACAGTGATTCTTCATCCTGCGACCACTTCGCCGACCATAGCATGTCGACAAAAGTTCCATTCTTGTGTCGAATTTGATTCTCGAATGACGCCTCGGACTTCTCTTTCATCATTTGCTGCAATGCTCTTACGGTGGGCTCTTGGTCGACGACAATCTCGCTAAGCGAACGCCCCAAGAGATCGACAGGGGCATATCCACAGATGCGCTCTATGGCAAGATTGATGGCTGTGAAATTCCCCTGTCGATCGATCGAGCAAATCAGATCAGCGCTATGTTCCACGATTGCCCTTTCCCGCCTGGTCATCTCATCGACCGAGATGGCCATGTCACGAAATACATTATCGAGAAGGGCAATCTCGTCATCGCCAGCGATCATGGGGGTGAGA
>PLZS01000107.1 GCA_003153555.1 Candidatus Melainabacteria bacterium
GTTCGAATTCCGAAACAGAAAGTGCCGCGACATCATTGCCGACACTTCGACCAGTGATCCATTCTGAGACAGGTTGAGTAAAAGCATCGAAGTTCGTGACAGAATCCCATTGATCACCTGACGCCGTCCACGCATTGGCGTTTTCCCAATTTTCACCAATCAGAGCTGCCTGAGGATTTACAGACTTAACGGCAGTTCGAAACTGACGCCAAATCTCATGATTGAAATTGTCGCTTCCGTCACGACCATCAGAGTCGACATATTTAGGCGCGTCCAACCGCCAGCCATCGATGTTAAACGGTGCCTTGAGATACTTGAGAGCCACTGAATCAGGTGCCACGTAAAGGGCATATTTCAAAGCCTTAGAGGCGAAATTCAATTTGGGAAGACTGTCGTATGTCAGAAACATTGCATATTTGTCAGGCCAACTTTTGAATGTATAGAAAGAATGATAAGGGCTTTGAAGAGACTGGTAAGCACCTGTGACACCAGGTATAGCATCATACTTACCAAACCATTTATGGCTGTCTCCAGTGTGGTTGAATACTCCATCAAGAATCAGGTATCCGCGCTTACCGTTCAAGATATTGTGCAGTGAAGCGGACAGTTGCGTAAGCTGTTCGTTGGTGCCGAAGGCAGGATCAACCACATCATAGTCAGACGTATCGTACTTGTGATTGCTTGGGGACTTGAAAATAGGATTGAGATAAACGACATTGGCGCCGATAGTTGTTCTTATGTAGTTAAGCTTGGCAATGATGCCATTCAAGTCACCGCCGTAGAAAATCAGCGAACGGTCCTCGCCGCTTTTTGCCACTGGGCTTTCACCCCAATGTCTTTGAATTGTGGCGACACCTGCATATTTGTATTTACCATCGGTGACATCATTAGCGGTATTGCCGTTGTTGAAACGATCTGGAAAAATCTGATAAATGATTCCATCTTTCAACCAAGTGGGCGTCTTAAAACCAGGAACCACATAAAAATCGCCATCTGCTGGTTCCGATGATACAGTGCCGAGGGCGTTGTACCAAGCGGTGGTGCTTCCATCATGCAAAGCAAAACGATAATACTTTCGTGCCGGACTGGCGGGAATTGTTGCTTGCCAGTATTCAAAAACAGAGTCTGGTTTCGTTATCTCTCTTTTCATCGGCAGGTCATGAAACTTGCGATCAGCGGCATCAAAGTATTTTACGTTAGCGCTAGTAAGATCCTTATTGAATGCTCGAAATCTAACTGATAGCGGCGTCTTAGAATCTGGCTCGTTTGAGTTGGTAAACAAAGGTCCCTGGTCATGGAACAATCCATCCCACTCGATGTTGGAATCCTGACCAGCTGCATTGGCCCCTGGATGTGCTAGCAGAGCCAGAATCAGCGCTAGCGTCAAAATTTTCAACATTCGATCACCGGTGGAGAGACAGCGCGACATCAAGAGCGACGCGCGATCATACCGGACCTTAAGATGTTTGGCAACGATTGATAACTCTGCCTTACTCCGTCATCTCGAAACTCCGGTCAGCGTTTGGGCGCAACAGATCGATTTTTCCACTGTGTGAACGCAGGCAGACCTTCATTGATAAACGTCTTAAGCTCGTCAGGTGTATCTTTAAATCCAAATTGCGTTTTAAGTGGAACAATCGTAGTTTGTCCACGGCCATTTGGCACCACACCAGCGACTATAGTTATCGGTACGCCTTGATCAGCTCCTAATCGTTGCGCGAGATCAGGTGTATTCTCCAATAAAACACGGACTACTACCGCTTTGTCTTTCAGATCAGATTCTGCCTGTGCTAAATAAGGAGCCATTTTCTTGCATGGAATGCATTTAGTTGAACCAATCTTTATTATCACAGCCAGTCCTTTATCGTCAGCATCCTTTAAAACTGCCTCAAACTCTTGCTCAGTTTTAACTGCCTTTTTCTCGTCTTCTTCGATTATTTTTTTACGATCTAAATTTTTGGCTCTTTCTTCGTTCTCTTTAACTATCCTGACCTGCTCTAACTTTCTTGCCTTCGCTTCGTTTTCATCTACTGCTTTTTCTGGCTCTAGCTTTTTGGACTCCTCACGTTTCTCAGGATTTAGATCTGGCGTCCGTCGCTCTCGATTTCCATCTCCACCATACTTAAAGAGATCCGAAGGCGTACGCTCTCGATCGCCACCATACTTAAAGAGGTCAGGACCGGAAGTACGCGCTTTTAGCTCAGGCAATAAGGACTTCAACACCTCATCAGGTGTGCCGGCTCGTGCAAGCTTGTCATTGAAGACATTGTTTGAATAGAGACCCGGATTTCTGTCGCCAGCAGCTCGTATCCACTGGCTGCCCACATCTCGAAACTTGTCCTTGATTTCTCCCGATTTGTCATTAGCCCAATCCAGACAAGCCAGCCCGAGCTCAGCCCGCATAGACCATTTCGAATCAGCAACAACACGCAGAGCTGCAGCGTGTTGCATCAACTCAGTATATTTTGCAGATCCACTTTTGGCCGATTGTAGTTCCTTGTTGATCCGCAAATGTTCGGCTTGAAGATCTTGCGGCTTGATGTTATCTGCAGCGTCGATGGCAATATGATAGAACCGTTCAGACTGGTGCCAGTCCTTTGTTCCTTCAGCTTGCTTCAACGCTTCATCGATTATTTGTCGAGTGTCTACAATTCTCTGCTTCGGAGAATCTCCTTTTTCCGTTGATTCGCTTGCTATTTTGAACTGACCTTTATATGACTCCATTTTCTCATGAGCTTGACTGATGGCTTGGTTGAACGATCCGATCATTGAACGATCTGATCCCTGCCATCGGAAGTTTGCCGCCTCTGGTTGGAGAGAACCGTCTTTACCTGGTTTAACAGTAAAGACAAACGACACCGCGGCATTGTGTCCGCCGGCCAATTGTGAATCGGCAAAGCTCGCTAGTGCCCCATCTTTGCACTTAGCTCTGTCGACATAGATGTAGACGGCGTCTTTGGCTGCACCATTTTCCGCCTCAGGAAGAGCATTCTGAACTAAGTGGCGAGTATTGTTATGCTCGAAACTACCGAATATTGCAACTAGAGGCTTGCCGCTGCGCGCAGCTTCTTTGTAGGCGTCACCATAGTTGTCCTGAGTGTACTTAAAATTCTGCTTGATCATCTTGTCGTAATCGCCTCTCGACTGTCCGTCGACCGCGACTACGGTGCCATGACTATTGTCATTGGCAATGCTGAATCCATCGTTTAAGTTAACCGTGCGTCTCTGATTGAAATACTGCTGGAGACGCTGTTGTTCATATAAATCTGGCGCATAATTCGGACGCACAACCTGTGCATCTGGTCTCACCACCCTAGGTGTAGGGTAGCAAATTTCTTGGCCGCCTCAACCCATGATTGCACCGCCTTCTGTCCACAGTAATTCCTTGAACACAATTATTCTGGGACCGAATTGTGCCATCTTTGTGTCTATCACGCCGCCTAACAGGCTCTAACAGGGAAATTTCACAACTGAAAGATCTGGGTGACAATCCGAAAGACTGGGACGTTGATCGTGTCTGGACCTAATATGGACAGATTTTGTCTTACAATGAATGATTCGCCCTGTGAATGATTCCTGGAGATACTATGATTCTTGAAAACGCTCTCCACTCTTTGGTTTGGTCGAATCCCTCGATCGCAGACGATCCGGCATTGCACTATGACTAGCAAGGAAACTACCAAGAAGCCAAGCCGAGGTAAAGATGACATCGCGTCGAACATTCCTTAGAAATATGCTCGCAGTGTTGGGATCTCTTTCTGCTTTTGACTGGGCAGCGATTGCCGCCCAACCAACTAACTTCCAAGGTCAGGATGTATTCAACCGCATTGTAAGTCGGGCGGTCGACGGCAAGTGGTGCGCTCTTCCCATCGGAGAGTTGATGGGCAACATTGCCAAAGAGTTGGAGGGAACTAACTACGTCGGAGGAACTCTGGATCTGTCACCCGATCACGAGGTATGCACTGTTGATCTGAGTGCACTCGATTGCGTCACATTCTTCGAAACCACGCTTGCCTTCGCCCGCATGCTCAAAAAAGGTGGCCGCACTCCCGATGCGTTACTGACTGAAGTCAGTTTCACCCGCTATCGTAATGGTGCTCCCGGCGATTACAGCACGAGATTACACTATACAACGGATTGGTTCGTGGACAATAAGAAGAAGCATGTTGTGAAATTACTGTCCAACTTGCCCGGCGCTGAACCATTTAAACAACAGGTTGATTTCATGACGAGCCATCCCAACAGCTACCCGCAGCTTGTTGCTCATCCAGAGATGATCTCCATCATCAAGCAACAAGAAGAAGCAATTAACAGACACGCTCTAAAGTTCATACCGATGAACAAAATCGCAGCAATTGAATTACTTCTAAAAACCGGAGATATTGTGGGAGTTTGCACGAATCAAACCGGTCTCGACATAGTTCACACTGGTTTAGTTTTACGCGACAACGAAGGTGTTGCCCACTTTATGGACGCCTCATCAAAAAAGAGCAGCATGAAGGTAACTATCGAGCCCGGTCCAATCAGTCAAGCACTCAAATGGTCAAAAAATCTAACTGGCATAATGTTGGCTCGTCCCCTCGAGCCGTGAACCCAAGGTAAAATTCAGCAGGTATCAAGGAAATTTGAACAGTGAAGAAAACAGTCAGAGGCACAAATTCGAAGCCCGTAGCAAATAAGCAGAAGCCTATGGCAAGCAAGCCTAAGCTCGCGGATAACAAACCTAAACTCGGAGTAAAACCTAAACCGATATCGGTTCAACTCAAAAAAGCAGACGCTGGCGAGAAACCGCAGCCCGCCAAAGCAAAACCAATTTCAGTGACGACTAAGGCCAAGAGTAAACAAACTATTGAAAAGGCAGCTGTAGAACCTGCATTTAAGAAGGTGTCAGCAAGTGTGGCTCAACAAGCGATGATCTTGCTGTGCCAACAGTATCCCGAAGCCGAATGCGAGCTGAATTACAACAGTGCATTCCAATTACTAACAGCTGTGATCATGTCTGCTCAAACAACTGATGTCACTGTCAATAAAGTTACGCCAACTCTTTTTGAAAGGTTTCCGGATGCTAAGAGCCTGGCTGAAGCTGACTTGGATGAAATCAAGGAGATTATCAAGCCGACAGGATTCTTCAATGCCAAAGCAAATAATATACAAAAGTGCGCGCAAGCGCTAGTAGCAAATTTTGGTGGCATTGTTCCTCAGACGATTGAAGAACTAGTCACACTTCCTGGAGTAGGGCGTAAGACAGCCAACGTTGTGCTTGGTGTCGTATTCGGTGTGCCTGGATGGACTGTGGATACGCATGTTCAAAGACTGTCAGGGCGTCTTGGATTTTCAAAAAATACCGAGCCGGAAAAAATCGAGATTGATCTGCAGAATCTTTTTCCCAATCAGGACTGGTCGCAACTATCCATTACGTTGATTTGGCATGGACGAAGAATATGCTTCGCACGCAAGCCGGACTGCCCGCGTTGCCCGATCAACGATCTTTGCCCCAGTTCAATAGTCTAACTTCTAGAACCTGTGAAGTATTTGCACATCGGCGTGTGGAGCAAAACCTGAAGCCATCTCCAACAGATCAATTGTTATACTGTTTGCGCATTCAAACTTTGCGCGTTTCTCACCGGTATAACTGTGGAGACTAAGCGACAGGTTCGCAAGATGAGTAACCAGGACAAAATCAAACTTACGCGAATGGCACTTCTTATTGGCTGCGCAAGTTTGGGCAGCTCCTTTCTGTTGCAAGACTGTTCGCTGTCAAAAAATCAAGAAATCGCCAAAATGGAGGCTGAGAGCCAGCAGTACATTCGCGACGTGGACTTTCAACTCTATGCACCCAAAAGCGTTGTCGATGGTTTGCGCTTTGATTCAGTCATGCCTTACAGGTCAGATTTGCATCCGCCTATTGTGCAGCTGAACTTCGATGGTACCTTTAATATGCTCGAATCGAAGCGCACCGCTGAGTTCAATCCACCTAGCGACTGCGGACCCTTTGAACCTGATAGCAGAGATGGGTACCCCGAATGGAAGGATCCAGGCAGGCTTATAGCGAAGACCTCTAAAGGCTATGAAATTTACGTCTCACACTCGGTATCGTCCAATTCTGATCAGTACTATGTGCCAATTGATAACACTCTTTTGAGATTTTCAGCCAGCACCGTGTATCGGGACGCTCCCAAGCGCGATTCGCTGATAAAGCTGGTGAACACGATGGAGAAGGTCAGCCCTGAGGAGTTGCTCGCACTGGGACGCCAAGCCAGTCAGTTTCGCGACCAGATTGAAAAACATCCGGACCAGTATGTGAGGTTTGTGCCGTTTCTGCCGAAGTATGTTCCATTCGGATACAAATCGCTGGGTGCGGATTTCAGCAATCCATTGGATGTAACAAATCCCTTTATGACGTTGAAATATCGGCTCAGCTTCCCTAGCAGTCCTTATCCCGTCGATTTAACAATTTATGAATTCGTCGCTGACAAAGGTTTCAATCCGCCGGACAGTTGCGGCTGCCAGAGTCCTGAGGTTGATGGTGGAATCTATTGTCCGGGCACAGAGATCGGAACCACCAATGATGGCATAAAAGTGTGGGCTGAGGGAACCAAAGCCGAAGGAGATTATTTGAAAAAATTCAGAAGACCAGTGAATAACAGCCCTGCCTATTTGAAAATAGGGCAAACCAAGATTACCATCGATCATCAGTTCGGCGGAGACGCAAAAAAACGGCAAGAGCAATTGATGAAAGTTATAAATTCTCTCGAAAAGACTACCCCATCAGGTGTCGTTCGCTTCGATCAGTGGACTTCCCATTGAGTTAGCCCTTTGATGGAATGCACTATTGGGGTAGCCAATCTTAGAATCTGCTTGATACCACATCTGCTACCGGTAGATTAGTTGTAGCGGCGTGACATCATAAACAGTTGGGCGTGACATCATCCGCTGTTTCTGACTCAAATTAACCGCCACCGGAAATGATGCCGAACTCAAATTAATGACAATGAACCCAAATTAAATGACACCAGCGCAAATCAACTGACACCAGGACTGATGACAAGGCAGAGTAAGGAAAACGAACCTTTGTCTTACTGGCAACGCTGCCACTTTTACTGTTCGCCCAACTGAGGGTTGGCACATAATCATTGCCACACCTTTACTTCGCTTCAAAGGCACTAACCAAGTCGCCCACAGTTTTCACATCCTTTAGATCGTCTTGCACTAAGAACTTCTCGAACTCCTCCTGCAGTTCGATCACCATATCGATCAGGACAAATGAATCCGTGACAAGATTATTTAGCACAGCATCATCAGCCAGCCTATCCACAGGCTGTTTCAAGATTCGCGACATCGTTTCTTTGAACTTAAGTCGGTCCATTTACAAGCCTCTCATTCGCATGCAGTATTTCTCTGATTCGTTCTCCATGTTCGGACATAGTATGTTGGTAAACCTCACGATCAGCTTCTTTGAATTTGCGCTGAGTTTTCTCGATCAATTCTTTTCCATGTTTTTCTTCCATTTCATGAAGCGCATCTCGAATCCACTCAATGTGCCACTTTTCGTCTTTCATAATCTTTTGCAGTGTTTCACGCACGATCGGATTGAGCCCCGGCACCTGGCTATGAACTGAATACTGGCTAATTACTCTTTGTTCAAACACCTGTGTGATAGCAAGCACTTCCATAATATTGACGGGCATTCCAGCAGCCTCCAGATATTGATCTTGATATACCTCATTGAGTTTAAGAGGCTTAGCATCGAGTCTTTCAATACACGACGTCCAATACCATGCGTGCGCCGATTCATCTGCGAAATGCTTCGTAAGGTCACGTTGAATGTGACCCGGTCGCAAAGACTGCGCAAGTCGACCAAAAAACAAGGCACCACTAATTTCAGACGATCGATAAAAACTAAGCAGCCATAATTCGTTCTCAGAAAGCATAATTAGTTCACCATATTGAGAGCACCAGAAATCACCAATGAATCAAGCTGTACGCTCGCATAACAAAACTCAGAGTTATTATCTCCTATCGAAGCTTTACCAGACAGCGACTTAGGATCCAACGCAGTGTAGTTCTTCAAGCCTCTGCCGTTGTTGTTTATGTCCGCTTTAAAAAGGGACTCTTTTACCGTCCAGAGGCGAAGCAATTCTATCGAGCGCTCAGAATCAGGCAATGCAAAAATGTAAGTTTGTTCATGCTCAACAAGGAAAAATCTAGCTGTTCCAGGTTTGACTATTCTGACAAATTCAACGTCAACCCCAACTCCTGATACAAACTTAGAATCGCTGAAGACAGCAATCGCCAGCTCACCACTGTGCGATAGGGACAGTTCTTTATTCGGAAAAGCTAATTCAGCTGTATCTGGATCTCGTCCTATTTTATTGAGAAGACCTTTCAAAGCAGCTCTTCCCATAAGCCAGGATTTAGCACGTGCTGTGCGGGCCAACTCTCCAAACTTCGCTTGTTCGGCAGTGGTCAGGGCGGATGGCTCCAATATTGCCGTTGCGACGGCGACGCGCATGGGAACAGCCAACGATGCGTTTAGCATATTTTCTATTTGTACCTCAAGAGCTGACAACTTCGCTTGCCCTCCCCCACTTGGTTTGAATTAGATACTGGCAAGTTTTTGCAACTAAATCGCGGGCGTCAGGCGGATTGTAATGCGGCAAAATTTTCAGTAACCGATCATTTTTGACATCTTTGTCAATAAACAGTTGCTCAGCAAAAGGCGAGACACTCGAAACAGCCTGTTTCATGATGCCGTCACCAAATCCGGTGACAGCCTCTGATAGCATAGAGAACGAACTGATATCGGCATATAAGGGTTTCAGAATGCGGCGCTTTTTGAAAGACGAATCTGTCTCAAACGTAGCAAATGCAGTGTCTACAAAATCACCCAAAGTTATACATTGATTGCGCTTATAAGCAGCGTTGTAGACTCCAGAATCCTCACCACTTCTCAAGACTGCTATTACTGCATCGGCAGCGAATTCACCTGTAACTAGGTAAAGCGGAGTGGATGCGTCACCTGGAATCACGGATAGCAAACCATAGTAAAGAAGCTTAAGAGTGTTATGAACTGCATTTTGTTGACTGACCTGACCAGTAACGTCATCAGCCAAAACGGTAGCGACACGCACGATTGACCAAGGAATGCCCACGCACTTATCGATCAATTCCGCTTCAGCAGCCCACTTTGAGCGCTCATAGTGATTTGCAAAACCATCACTGCCGGTGACCGGTGTTTCATCTATTACACCGCTTCGCTTACCAGAAGCGTACACAGTGCTGACATGACAAAGGCGCTCTAGATTTCTACAATTCTTGGCAAATTCAATAACACGCGCTGTGCCTTCGAGGTTTACAGACCGTGCAGTCTCCTCATCAACATTGAATCGCGTTACCGCTGCCAAATGGATGATGTTGCTCACGGCTGTTGGATCGATCGTGGCAAAACATCCATCTTCCGTTAAGTTTCCCGAGTAAAACTCCACTCTCCTCAAGTCTTTGCTTCTGAGATCCAAAATGTCAGTCATCGAATTTTTCTTTTGCTCAAATTCTGAAGAAGAGCTTGCGCGAACCCAAAGGAACAGCTGTGCATCAGTAGATTCAAGAAGTGTTTTTGTTACTCTTGAGCCAAGATACCCATCCGAACCAGTAATTAGCCTAGCTCCAACCATGCTCACACCTTCTGCTGCAGCTGTGGTAGATCCAGATTAGTCAAACCAAAGCTGGTCAACACCGCATAAAGCCAGCGTTCCATACCAAATGCGACACACCCTGAATACGCCTCTTCTCCATCGCGAGTAATTTTAAAAGCCTCACCGAAATAACTACGATGGAAATTTATTGAACCAATCGCCAGAGACTTTTTGTAGATCATCTCTGTTTTGACTGGGTCAAGTCGTTGCATAAGATATTTGGGATTCTTCGACGGATTGAAAAATGGATCGGTCGCATTCTCGAACTGAACGTCTAGTTTAGCTTTGGCAAAGAAGTGCTCAAGGCTGTTCTTCCAAGTTTCCAAAAAATGCTTTACTTCATCCGAAGATCCAATGCAGACAATTTCACGCATCGAAAAACTCCACTGTCTTTGCAAAGGCAGATAGTGCGTTTCTCTCCTGAAGCAGTTAGCACAAGTAGTAAGATATTTTGGAGAAAGAAGATTTTGCGATTGATGAGCAACATAAAAGTGATAACACGCAGCCGGAGTAAGAACATCTTGAACGGGGGACAGATTTGTTAAATTGACAACACCACTTGCATCAATTGGTTGCCCGGCAGTGAATGCATTCAGGTTTTCGTCAGAACAATCGAGAGTAACTGGCATCGTCACAAGATGTGGAAAGGAATGGAAATAGTCGAGCTTTGCCAGTTCTTTTGCCGAAATGAATATGGGTAATTTCCAAGATTCAGCTTTCCAAGTTGAAGCCCAATTTGAGAACATCTGATCCAACTGAAGATAAAGCGCAAGAGCCTCACCGTTCAACACACTCTGACCATTTTCTTGCCAGATAAGTCCTTCTATATTTTCGAGTCCGCGCATCTGATCAGCTGTCATCACTGTCCTCAAAAAAGTTTTTGTAAATCGTATTTACATCTTTGAATACACCTGGCTTCAAATCAGCTACATCGAGAGGATTATCAGTAATCTGCTCGATGAATAGAATCAAGTCCATTACTTGCAGAGAGGTAATGATGCGCTCCTCGATAATAGGAGTGTCGTCGAGCACGACTATATCCGCCTTCTTACTTGCAGCCTTTATCCATTCTTTTAGTGAACGTTTCGCATCAAGTTCGGTTTTCACAAGCTAGGTTCCTCAAGCAAAATTCCATTCTTTAAAAGAAACGCAACGCAGCTGCCAGAAACCTTTTTTCGATGGGCTTTAGAAGATGGATGCGCGATCGCAGCCTTTTGCAAATCATAGACATCTGCCAGTCCAGCGTCTTTGCAGACATCCGCGAGTCCAGCGTCTTTGTAGACAGCTGGGTTGTAATACTCTTTCCACGTAGCCTCCAAATAACCGTTTATGTAGTCTCTGACGGACTGCAATGTTAGGGCACTCCACGTTGGGGAATGCTGAGCGAATAATTCGGTGACAACTTTGCGTCCGAACACAAGATGACGAGCTTCGTCCTTGTGATGCATCATGTTGATAAAGCGAGCGACTGAGTTAAGCCGATCATCGACGCCCATCTTCACGTTGTAGTAATCAACTATCTCTTCAAAGATCATCACCTTCACGAAAAAGAGGAAGTCCTCTTCGCCAGGGGCATAGTCTCTTTCAAATGCCATTTTACGATCGGGATAGACCTTGCCTGCGTACCGCGTGCAAAATCCGCCGAAATACATCATGTGTTTGTTTTCTTCATCCAGAAAATGATGCAAGTACGGCGATACCACCTTTGTATTTTTTGCATACAGTCGCTTCGCAAGACCTTCTACCAGAGACTTTTCACCATGTATGTTCAAGCTGAAAAAATTAATTGCTTCAAAAAAGCTCAAGCGTCTGCGATTCTGCTCAGACATAGTGTCGTAAGCCGGCATTCCGTAAATAGAAATCAGCTCAGGGCTCGTAAACCAGTCTTCCATTTGCACTGATTCAGGCCAATCAAATGTTCCTGGATTGTAGAAATCACGCTCGGAGGCCTGACAAAGCTTGTCGACAATGGCGGCTAAATCTGTCATTTTGCTTTCTCTAGAACGACGCACTGCCAGTTGAGTCCGTAACCAGCCATAAATAGCAGAACACGCTCTCCAGGCTGAAGAATCTTCTCTGCCTCAAGATGCTTGAGATTAATGATATTGTCGCCACTAATTACATGCCCAACTTGCGGAAGGGTCGGCAAGTAAACCTTGGCGAAATCGAATCTGAGCAGATTAGCAAGGATTTGCCAAGCTTTCCGATTAGTGTTCTGCGGCACTATCCAACTCAGGTCACTTACGCTCATGTGTGCTTTCTCTAAAACTTTGTTGATAGCAGCGAAACTGTAGTTAAAAAATGTACCTACAGTCTCATCATCAGAAGCGAAAGCTAAGGCACCATTAGTAACACCGTGCCAAGCGATCAATTTGAATCCCGACGGACGGTTTGAGACTATGCACGCTGCGGCGCCATCGGAAATCAAGTTATAAGCCTGCTCGTAAAGAGCGTTTTCTGGAAATCGATCCGCTGTAACGCATAAGACCTTGCGTATCTCTGGTTCAGACGAGATCAGCATACTTGCCAATTTCAATGCGCCTAACATGCTAGTACAGGCTTGTTGATTCAATCCAAAAACAGTGGCGTTTTCCATACCGAAGTCAGCTTGCAAGTGGCTACCGGGAAAGTCCATAAGGTGTTTAACATCTCGCGTTTGTTGGAACTTCTCTTCGACGCCGATGTTTCCATTTATTGGAATACACGTGCTGTAAACGATGGCTCCAATGTCAGTCAGATCATTCTGGATTTGTTCGACTGCCCGATTCGCAAGATCGTAAGAAGATGTTCCTTTTTTGCTCATATGATGCTGAGAAAAGCCCGCGTCAGTCAGTGAAGAGGTATCAGATATAGTGCGTTGTGCCGCGACAGCCGCTTCGACTGATTCTGTGTCTTCGCCGAGCGCGTAGGTGAAATTGTCGATAAAGACATCCATTTCAGGACCTCTTAAGCCGCGGAATAAATCGCCCGGTTTTGCTGATGTATTCGCTATATTCTTTACCAAACTCAGAGTTCTTAAGCTTTGTCTCTTCTTTTTCGGCAGTAATATTCAAAATGATATAGCCGTAGATAAGACCGACGAGCGTGAAAAGTTGTGGAGAAAATAGTAAGGCCGAGAGAAAAGCCAGCAAAAAGGACGCGTAGAAGGGATGTCGAACATGACCGTATGCTCCCCAGGTGACTATGTTCTTAGGGGCATCATTACTCTGATGCCACAAGGCAATCGGAATGCGATGGGTTCCCAGAGTAAATGAGATCAACGAAATCGAAGCAATGCTGAACAGGACGGATAGCATGCCCAGATGCGTGGTTATTTCGGTACCATATCCGGTGATGGGTGGCAGATAGCCGCAAAACGATGCGGTGCAAGAACAGAGGCTCAACAAGAATGGAGTGGCAGTCAGCCACCACATCAGATTCAACTTGCCATCGCGCTTGAAAAACACCACAGGAAGTAAGCCAATAAAGACAAAACTCAAAACAATATTTATATAGGCGCCACTGTTCATCGCCTGGCTGCCTCTTGTTTCTTAAGCCATTCGATTACAAGATTTCTTTTTACTTTGCCGGAATGGGTGCGCGGCAAATTATCAGGCGAAATCACGATTCTACTGGGCCGCTTATACACCGCAATTTTAGTCATCAAGTCTTCTAAAGACTTTGTTAGGACGCTTTCTTCTTCGTCGATAGCAACAGGCACTACAACGGCCACCACTTCCTCTTGTTCGGGATTGTTTTCTTGTCGAACACCAAGTACACATATTTCCTTTACAAGAGTAGATGCAGAAAGAACCTGCTCAACTTCTTCGGGATAGACCTTCTTGCCACCGGGAAGAACAATCAAGTCTTTGATCCGACCAGTGACGAACAAGAAACCGTCATCATCAAAAGAGCCAAGGTCACCTGTGTAAAACCAGCCAGCTTGATCGATAGCAACGTTCGTCAGGTCTTCCCTGCGATAGTACCCGCGCATTATGTGTGGTCCTTTCGTCACAATCTCACCGACGTCGCCAATACCTTTCGCTCCTAATAGTCGCACCTCGATGCCAGGCAAAGGTTTGCCTACCGAACACAATCTAAACTGTTTGTGGCTGTTGGTGGAGATTATCGGACTGGTTTCGGTAAGTCCATAGCCCTGACAAACCTTTATGCCAAGAGTATCGAAAAAATATGCGATATCTTTTGAAAGCGGCGCACCACCCGAAATGAAGCTGCGGAACTGCGAACCAATTAACGCGTGCACCCGAGGGAACAACTTGCGTCTGGCGTGAAGCGGCAACAATCTAGCCAGACCAAATCGCAATCTAATATTCAATTGCTGCTTCCTGTCAGACTTAGCTAACATTCTCTCAATTGAATTTTTCATAAGGCGCATGAATGTCGGAACGACAATCATGTACGTTACCTTTTTGCTGCGCATGGCTTTGAGAATATCTTCAGGAAACAAGCTTGAGATATAGCAAACTTGCCCGCCAGAGTACAAAACACCGAGATATCCTGCAGTCAGTTCCAACAAATGATTCATCGGCAAGATAGAGAGGAAAACATCTTTCTTTCCAGCGTCGAATAACTCTTCAAGACGTTCAGCTTGAAAGATCAAGTTATTAAACGTCGTCATAACGCCTTTAGGCTTACCAGTAGATCCAGATGTATAAACAATCAAAGCAGTTTCTTCCAAATCACGTTCTCGACCTTCCTGCAAAATGTGCGTCGACACACTCTGAATCGTCTTAGACGCAGGATTCTCAGACGAAGAATCAGTAATAATCACATCTGATACGAGCGGACATTTTTTTGCCACTTCGGCTGCCAGGTTCTGACACTTAGTTGAGGCAAAAATGATCTTGGGACCAGAGTCCAAAATTAGTGGCGTCAATTCCTCAACAGTTTGCTTTGGGTCCAGAGGTACTAAAATAGCTCCAGCTCTAACTACAGCAAAGAATACTATTCCAAACTCCGCGTTCGACTCGGATACAATCGCGATCCGGTCGCCATGCTCGATCCCGTTATCAATCAAATAGTTTGAAAGATGTTGAGCACCTCTTTGAACGTCTTCAAATCTCAGTTCGGACCACTTTCCAGCTCGCAAGGAAGATACGGCAGCCCGAGTGCGGTACATGCCAGCCCGTCGATAGATGAGGTCTAATACACCTAGATGCACAGTCTACTCCTTGATACGGACTTTATACCAAGCCCGCAAACAATGTACCAGTTCTAGCCAAAGACGCACTTTCGTGGATCGGCAAGACTTCCAGCTAGCTGTTGAGCTGCAAATACCCAAACAGAAGAGGGCCTGTACCATTACGACATTTTGTACCAATTCAGTTGTTCTTTTGTGGACCCAAAAGGACTATGATGGATACAGACCGGGCCGAGACGGCCAGTTATCCAAAGTTG
Source organism: Candidatus Melainabacteria bacterium (assembly GCA_003153555.1). Taxonomy (GTDB): domain Bacteria; phylum Cyanobacteriota; class Vampirovibrionia; order Obscuribacterales; family Obscuribacteraceae; genus PALSA-1081. Next base: position 15,090 of record PLZS01000107.1, read on the forward strand.
CAACCGGGCCGGCGCGGCCAGTTATAAAAAATTGCAAATAGAATAGCCGCCTTCACCTTGTCTGTAGGCAACGACGTGGTGAAAGAGTGAGCGCTAAATTCCCGGCCTTTTCTAACAATGCAATCCCATCACCAATGGTAGTAAATCTAACACTACCTGCAGTGTCGCTAATTTCGACTACGACTGATTTGGTTGCCAAAATCAAGGTGGTATCAACCTCACTAGGGAACGCTAGATTTAAGCGCACGGAGAGTGCTAAACATGCAAGATGACGAAACAGCAACGGCTATGTGTGGAAGAGCTAAACATACCAGCGACCGTGGTGATCAAGATGAGGCAGCAAACATTTATGGTCTGGCTTTGGCTAAAGCCGAAGACGTGCATGGACCAGACGGAATGATAGTTGGACTTGTTCTCCGCAGCATGATGATATTTCAAGAGAGAGCCGATCGCACTGAGGACGCCGCCAAAACGAGAGAGCGACTCGATACGATCTTGAAAAAATACGGACTAGCGCATCCTCCAGTCGCTCTGCCTCCAACTCCACTGCCCAAGGGTCCGTTGACTAACAGTCCTCAGCTAAACAGCGCTTCGCCTGGATATTCGAAGTTAAAAATCGTCTCGGCCGATGTTGAGCGCGATTAGCGTTTGATCTCCCACACTTTATTTATCGAGAGATGCAGCCCGAACTCATCCTGAGTGCGCTCCATTTCTCGAAGACTTCCGTTGAATAGTACTTAGATCTTTTTGTGAAATTTCTCTGCGTAACCGGTCATTTCAACATAGGCTTGTCCACCTACGCTTTTGCCTGCTACGGTGCCTTTGACTGAAGTAGCGCCTTCCCAATATGACACGCCTGTCGATTTAGCCGTGCGCAGTTCCTGGTCATCCAAAGTCGGTATCAACGTGAGTTCCAGTTTCTCGCTCGGGACCTTTATTATCCAGTCCACAGGATAAATGCCACTGGTGTGAGGACTCTTCCAAACCCGATTGGATTTGATACTGAAATCTGACTGACTAATATGCTTCGAAGTTCCATCAGAATAAATGATGGTGCCGCTTGAATTGGTGTCAATCTCGTCATTGGTTTTCTTCATGACATAGAGCATAAGTTCCGAATTGTTGTCCAATTGAACGCTAAACCAATCCCAACCAACTTGCTCAGCTGTAAGCTGGTTGCTGCCAAACTCATGATCCATCCACGAAGTACCAGTTACAGGAACGGACTGTCCATTCAAGTACAGATAGCCGTCACTCTTAAGTCTAGTCATTGAATAATAGTGAGAAGCACATCCCTTGCATGAAGCTTTTTGACTGACACCATTTTGCCCGTGCACCACAGGTGGTTTGGCTGAATTTAGGGATAGATGAAGCCCGAATTCTGGAGTGTCTGCTTTTAGCACAAAACGATCGCCTAATTGCTCAACCGACCAATTCTCATTGAAAACATAGTAGTGGTCAAGCTTTGCGCCAGAAGAATTCAACCCACTGCGGTTTAATTTTTCAAAGTAATGGAAAGTTCGATTGTTCTCATCGGTGATCGCAAAGTGTGCGAGAAATATGTCTCTGACATCCCACGGTGAGGCTTTGGGTGAGGACGAACTATCTACACCAGTGCGAAAGAAAGTCAATTCATAGCCATAGTGCTTGTTATCTTTGCTGACGAGATGGCCTGTGTAATACCACCACTCGGTTTTAAAAGCATCGTGCGACGCGTGGTCTTTAGGAAATGCAAACACATAGCCCGGAAGCGCTTGTTTGAATTCGCGAGCGCTAACCAGCCCTGTCGATACGAGAAGCAAAGCAAGCAGAAAAATGACACGTCCTAACAAAAGACCTCCTCATTCCTCTCGCACTACTTGCGGTGCAATGGTTTGCGCCGCAAAACGAGCGGGAATTATTCCCGACAAAATAGCAGTCAACAAAACAAGAAATGATGCCTCTATCAGAAAGTCATAAGGAACAGCGAATTGAACAGTCCACCCGAATGATTGTCTGTTAATTACAAAAATCAGTAACAGGGACAAAACAAAACCAAGTACTATCCCAGACGCACTGCCAAGCAAACCTAAGATACCAGCCTCAGTCAGGACGACTGTTTGAATTTGTCGAGTCGTCGCTCCCATATATCGGAGAATTCCAAATTCGCGCCGCGATTCCAGTGCCAGGGCAAACAATGCATTCATTACCGCGAGCATTGAAACTGCAATCGCAATAGTGTGCAATGCGTATGTTATGGCGAAGGTACGATCAAATATTTTGATCGCCTCTTTGCGTAACTCACTGGTGGTCCGAATCGAGAATAAACCAACTTTTGCCAGTCGGCGTTGGATTTCAGCACGCACTTTATACGGATCGGCATCAGGCGAAAGATAAATCGCGCAGTTCGAGACGCCATTTTCATGATATAGCCCTTTGTATATCTCTCGTGGAATCACGATATAGCCTAAATCGCTGGCGTAGTTGTAATAGACTCCCTCCACCTTCGCAACGTAATCACCAGATGGAGTGTGCAAGGTGAGCGTGTCGCCTTGACGAACGTGTTTGCGGATGGCAAAACTTTCAGACACGATTGCGCTATGCGGTCCCATGCGCGATAAGACAGCGCTCGTGGTTTCACCTGAAATAAATTTGAGATGTCCATACTTCTCGGTCACGTCGAGATCACCTGCTCCTAAGTTTGTCTGCTCACCGTTGTATTCGATAGGAGTGTCTACGAACGCATCAACCGCTTTGACATTCGGTACATTTTTGATCACTTGAACAACGGATTGATCAAATTTGCCCAATCTGCTTCCAGCAGCTCTGGCTGAGGGTTGCAGCCACAGATCGGCCTGTAGAGTTTGATCTATCCAGACCATCACTGTTTCACGGAAACTGCCAATCATAATACCGAGGCTGACCATCATGGCTATGCCGATCATCAGGCTTGCCACCGCCACTGATGTGCGTCCTAATGTGCCTAGCAGAGATCGGGCTGCAAACAATCCTTCGAAACGCAACACCTTTCTCAAAACTATGCCCAGCCAGGGCAGCACTGTTTTGAGAACAATGGGCATGATCAGGGCGGCTCCGAGAATGGCAGCCAGAGCTGCTACATAGCCGAAGACAGGAAAGTTGTAAACAGGCTCCTGCAAACAAGCAATCGCAGATACCAGAAAAAATGCCAAGCCAAATAGACTCAATTTTGGTGACAAACGGTCAATCTTTGATTCGTAAGAGGCTCTGCGAGTTGCTTCAGCAGGAACTACACTGGTGGCTTCTAGAATTGGTGGCACTGCTGCCACCATAGTCAAAAAGACTCCTAAGCCAAATGCCAGCCAGAGAACTTGCGGTGCCAGCGAAACCGTCTCAATCGGAGTCTGAAAGTAAAAGTGCTGAAAAGTGCCTGCAATTGCTTTGAGGGCACCCTGCGACATAGCCACTCCCAGAATCAATCCCAAAAGCGTGCCGACTACGCCAAACCAAAGCGACTCAATCAAAAACAGTGACATCACCTGGGCACGGCTCACGCCCAAAGCTCTAAGTGTTCCGATTTCAGGACGCCTGCGTATGACCGAAATCGTCATGGTGTTGTAGATCAGAAACATGCCAACCATCAAGGCGATAAAAGTAAGCGCAATTAAGTTGTATTCAAACGAGCGCGTCATCTTTTCCACTTGCTCGCCACGCTGCGACGGTCTGTTCACCGAGCTATCTGCTGGCAAATTTTGACTCAGTTGATACTGTACTTGCTGCAGTAAATTATCGGGAACGATTACTTCAATTTGGCTGATCTTACCTGAAGCATTGAGCGCTCTCTGAATGACATTCAAATCTCCAACAACGAGATTGCCACTATATACGCCACCTAGCCCTTCTCCGGACATGATGTCTGAAACGGTAAAACTTTCGCTTCGATCATTAATCAAAAGTTTGAAGGTGCTTCCTTTTACTAAATGAAGGTCCCTTGCCAAACGATCACCGACAAGCACTGCTCGATTCGAAAAGAGGTTGAGGAAATTGCCGGACTCTGAACTCTCCTTGTGGTAAGACTTGAAGGCTGGATCACCAAGCATATCTATGCCGATAATTTGAACTAGCTGTTCGTCTTTGTTGGCCACGACAACAGTCTGCTCAATCATAGGCATGTACTTAGCGCCTATGCTCCAGAGCCAAGTCATATCGTTTAGCACGCTTTGATCTAGATAAGGGCCCGAGGTGCTCCGTATTTCAAGGTTTGCTTTCCCCGAAACGAGGTCCACAGTTTCTTTGAACTTGCTCAACGCCGTGTGATTAGCCAAGCTAATTGCAATTAGCACACTAACACCAAGCGCAATGCCAGCAAGAGTGAGACAAGTTCGCGTCCTATTTTTTGCCAGATCGCGCAGAATAAAACGACGAAATAGACTCAGTTCAAAGAGCATTTTTGCTTATCACCAAATACGATGCCATCCCGCACTTCGATAATTCTATCCGCGTAGCTTGCAGCCTCTTGACTGTGTGTTGCCATGACGATTGTCGGCTTAAACTCCCTGTTCACTGATTGAAGCAGTTCAAGCACAGCCTTACCATTTTCGGAATCGAGATTACCTGTTGGTTCGTCAGCCAGAATCAAGGTTGGTCTGTGGATCAAGGCGCGAGCGATAGCGGTGCGTTGCATCTCTCCACCTGAAAGTTGAGACGGATAAAACTTGACTCGCTTTTCCATGCCAACCAGGGCCAGCATTTCAATCGCCTGTTTCTGACATTCACGTCCATCCCGCCCAGCCAATTCAAGTGGGAGAGCAACGTTCTCAATGACGGTCAAAGTAGAAAGCAAATTGAAAAATTGAAAAATGAAGCCGATCCTATTGCCTCGAATTTTCGTCACTTCTTCATCCGAAAGGGCTGATAGATCTTTGTCGTCAAGCCAAACTCGCCCAGATGTTGGGCGATCGATTCCACCCATCAGGTTCAACAATGTCGATTTGCCGCACCCGCTGGGTCCCATCAAGGCAGCAAACTCGCCTGACTGAAAGTTAAGCGACACGTCTTTGACCGCATTAACATGGTGGTCGCCGTAGGTTTTGGAGACAGCTTCCACTCGAAGTTGAAAGATTGAGCCCTCTGACATTGAGCCTCATTAAAATTGAAGGACCATCGATTCTTCAATCGCACTGATATAGGTACGTTAGCTATTCTATCCAATGGCGTGTGAACATTCTGGAAATGCGCCCCATAAATTAGGCGGGATCATTCATAAATAGAACAGTTGTAACTCAAGTCAAAATAGCCTATGTTTTAGGATTGAGGCGGGTAGGATACCCGCTCCATTTCCACGCTTAAGGTGTCCGCACATAGTTTTTGATACGTAGAAGAGTTGTCACTCAGTCAGCACACAAAAGAATCTAATCGGTCCTAATCGTGTAAAACCAGAAAGCAGGCGTTTGTTGGTCGCTTCGTTAAATAAGAAAAATGCATTGCCAGATGACATAGCCGAAATCAATTTGTTAGCTGATTTGAATTTCCGCTATCCGATGCGGAGGTATCAAACAGAGATACTCGACTTGGTTAAAACGAAGGTTGAGCGTGGCGAAAGGCAAATCCATATAGTCGCTCCTCCGGGCTCCGGGAAGACGATTATCGGGTTGCAGTTGATCAGCACTTTTAAGGTCCCAAGCCTCATCCTCTGTCCGAACACAACGATTCAGTCACAGTGGGGTCAAAAAGTCGATCTGTTTCTGCCACCAGATGCAGAACCATTCGGAACGGAAGAGCTTATTGGCACCCATGAAGATAAACCACTTAAACCAATAACACTTCTCACTTATCAAGTACTCTCCACGCCAGGCCACGAACAAGAATATCTTGATAAATTAGCCCATCAGTCATGGATAGATGAACTAACTAAAGGTCGCTCGATGACTGTCGGTGAGGCGGAGATACGACTTTTAGAGCTCCTGCAGAATAATCCGAAGGCTCATCAGCAAGAGCTATCGCGTCATGCCAGTCGGTTGCGAAAGCGTCTGACTGAGGTCATGGACTTAAACGATGTTTTGCATGAAAACGCACTAGCCCTCTTACAATCGCTGCGTCGACAAAAATTCAAATTAGTCATTTTTGACGAGTGCCACCACTTAACCGACTATTGGGCAGCGATCATGACGCACCTCGTCAACTATCTTGGTGATCCTCTGATCGTCGGGCTAACGGGAACACCACCTGAGGGCAAATCCGCAACGCAAGAAACGCGCTACTTATCGCTAGTCGGCGATATTGATTATCAAGTGCCAACGCCTGCGTTAGTAAGAGAAGGTGGTTTGGCGCCGTTCCAAGACCTGGTTTATTTCACGGAGCCGACAGCAAAAGAGCGTAAATTTCTGGAGGAACAACATGAAGAGTTTCATATCCTGATTGAGGATCTAAGCGAAGTTCACGGACTAATTGCTCCTATAACCGTTGATGGTGCCACAGAAAAGCCAGTCACACCGTTAACACAATGGGTGCTAAAGAGAGTCGAAGAAGCCAACGTCAAGCCAGAAATGATCGTGGCTGAACAAAAACCTAAATACGTACCAAAGGTCAAGAAAGTCGATGAAAAAACTCATCGCATCCGCTTCAACAAGAACGACTTTAAAAAACAACAGCCAGGAAAAGCAATGGTGGCAATTTCAGGCTGGAAACATTTTGCTGACAATAAACCCGCGCTCGCTCTTGCTATTTGCCGCTACATGTGGAAGATGCAGATTGCATTTCCGCGCGAAATCGATGTAACAGAGGCGATTCGACAAGCACCTGTGCTTGAAGATTGGATGATCATTCTTGAAGACTATGCATCTCACAAATTAAAACTGAGCGCGTCGAAACCTGATCACAAAACATACGAGCGCATCAAATCTGCAGCTCGAAAACTCGGTTACGGTATTACGGAACAAGGGCTCCGGAAACAGGCTTCGCCGGTGGATCGAGTGCTGGCCTTCAGCAACAGCAAAGCTCAGGCAGTAGCGAAAATCCTGGACATCGAACATCGTAATTTGCAAGACCGACTGAGAGCGGTGGTGGTCACTGATTTTGAACGCATGTCAGCAACCGCGGTCAAGTCTTTAAAAGGCGTTTTATCAGACGAATCAGGTGGTGCCATTGACGCCATGAAAACGTTGCTTGCCGCGCCGATTAGCGCTGAGCTAAATCCCTGCCTAGTGACAGGATCGCTTTTGCTGACGGACAAGCGCATCACAGAACAGTTTGTCGCTGCCGCAAATGAATACATAGAGTCAGAAGGAGTCAAGCTCAAAATAATTGTCAAAAATGACGAGAATGTAGCCTTTAGCGAAATCACTGCCAGTGGTGGCAGTTGGGAATCACGCTTTTACGTGGGTATGGCCACAGCTATTTTCGAACGAGGCATCACGAAGTGCTTAATTGGTACTCGCGGATTGTTTGGTGAGGGTTGGGACAGTCAAGCATTAAATACGATGATTGACTTGACTATGACTACATCTCCAGTCTCTGTAAAGCAATTGCGGGGTCGTTCCATCCGCATCCAAACCAACGAACCAGCAGGTGCGCGAAAGTGTGCCAACAATTGGGACGTTGTTTGCATCGCTCCCGATTTAGAAAAAGGTCTAAACGATTACCATAGATTTGTTCGCAAACACGATGGCTATTACGGCATCGCCGATGATGGTCAAATTGAATGCGGAGTTGGGCATGTACACGCCTCCTTGTCTAACCTGACACCAGCGGAAGTATTCGCCTCCATCGAAGACTTCAATCAAGAGATGACAGACCGTGCTCTCGTGCGCGATCAGATTTATGAACTCTGGAAGGTTGGCCAACCATACAAAAACAAATCATTAGGCTGCATTGAAGTGGGGAAATTAAGGAAGCTTGCCTTGACGCCTCCGCACATTCACAGAAACATGAACTATAAAGAACACGCCCGAGAGCTGCGGGCACATCTGCGTGGAATATGGGGTGAATATTCGCTCCTTGGTGCCGGCTCTTCTCTAGTTTGTTTAGGCGCACTGCACTTGCCGCTGATTGTGGCAATCGCACCTTTCTTAATTGCAATTGTATTGGCGACAAAAAAATATCAGTCACTCTTTACTAAACTGCGAGTTGAAGTATGCAAACCAAATACGCAAGAGTCGTCACTGACTGATATTGCTACAGCCGTACTGACGGCACTGCAGCGGCGAAGATTTCTACCTAAGCAGATCACCCGAGACAGTATAAAAGTAACAATTCGATCGGACGGCACTTATCGTGTCTTTCTTGACGACGTTGAGCCGGAGCAGTCAGCCCACTTCATCAACAGCGTCAAAGAGGCATTGACGCCAGTAACCAACCAACCGTACTTGATACCAAAACATGAGTATTTCGTCGGCGAACTTGGCGAAGAAGTTAAAGGCGAAGAAAAGGAAAAACGATTCTTCCGCTCATATCTGGCTGGCAAGGCAGAGCCGCGCATTGCAGCATATTATCCGGTTCCCGGATTGTTGGCCAGATCCGAGAAGGGACGAGAAGCCTATGAAGCGGCGTGGAATAAGTATGTCAGCCCCGGTTTCATCGTGGCTACGGAAACCAAACCGGAACTGTTAAATCGATATTTCGGAATCGGGCCAAGCCTCGCTCAGCGGCTCTTGTGGGAATAACCGCCTGACACCATGCGCATTCAGGAACCGCCACTATCTAGAAAGACGCTGATCCTCGTGGCGGTGCCACTGGCTTTCGAGCTGATTTTCGCATTCGTTCTCGTCATCCTGATGCAGCAGTTCCAAGTGCAGCTTGACAGTGAACGTCATGCCAGGGACGTAACCAGTCATCTGAATCAGATTTTGAGGACGCTGATGGAAGAGGGCACTCTGGCAGTGACCACACACGTGACAAGCCATCCGGTGGAATTTTCTAATAAGCGTAGAGAGCTCGACTTTCGCATCAAGCAAGAAGTGCGAGAAGTACAAACGCTTTTAGCTGGACACCCAGATGAAGAGGCAGCCTTCCAAGAAATTTATGGAGTCCTGACGAAATGTCTACATATTTTGAGCAGCAGTAAAGATGCGGCGAACACGGGGGATCGCTTTGCCACGCTCAGAGCTTGGGGTGGACTGAACAGGCTGACACTGACACTGCACAGCAGAATGGATCAACTGATCAATCAGATGACCAGGGTGCAGGAAGAGACGCAACTGCAACAAACTCAAACCAGACAGCTCATCTACGATGCTCTAAGTATCGGTCTCTTGCTCCAGATTCTAATAGCAGTCGGGCTCGCCTGGTACTTTCACCGGGGAACGATTCGACGCTTGAATACATTGATGGACAATACCGTTCTCCTTGCCGCAGGCAAAGAATTAAGTCCACGCATTGATGGAACTGACGAGATCGCTAGGCTGGACAGTACCTTCCGACAAATGGCTGGATTGCTCGAAGACGCGACCCGAAAGCAACGAGCTGCGTTCGAGAACGCCGTCGATGTAATTTGTTCAATTGATCCAGATGGTCGATTCGCCGCAGTCAACCCGGCATCTCAATCTGTTTGGGGACTATCTCCCGATGACCTGCTTGGCACTCGGATCAGTCAGATGATTTATAAAGATGACGTTGCCGACACTCTGGAAAAAATCAAACAGATTACCAAAGAGCACTCGCATGGTTCATTCGAAAATCGGGTGATCAAAAGCGATCGCTCGTTGGTCGATATGGACTGGACAGCGCAATGGTCGAATGAAGAAAAGACACTCTATTGCGTTGCTCACGACGTCACTGAAAGGAAACAGATTGATCGACTTAAGCAAGACTTCGTCGCCATGGTCAGCCATGATTTGCGCACGCCACTAACCTCGGTGCAGGGCTTTTTGGAACTGCTGGGTGCCGAGGCCTACGGGAATCTTTCAGAAGAGGGTTACGACTCGCTCGAGATCACTGAATCCAGCGTGGCACGATTAATCTCTCTCATAAACGACCTACTTGATCTTGAGAAGATGGAGTCTGGCATGTTGGAGTTGCGCGTCGCCAGCACCGATCTCAAAACTATCCTGACTCGATCTATTGACGCAGTGATTGGCTTCGCCAAACAAGAAAACGTAAGGGTAAAGCTCGCCAATGATGCGCATTTAGACTTGGACGCCGACGGAGACAGAATGGTGCAGGTGGTAGTCAATTTGCTTTCCAATGCAATTAAGTTTTCGCCAAAAGGTGGCGAAGTCGCCGTAGATTTTGACAGATTGCCTCATTCAGTGCGCGTCAATGTCAGGGACCATGGTCGAGGAGTTCCTGAAAACATGCGCGAATCAATCTTCGAACGCTTTAAACAAGTTGAATTAAACGACGAACGAAAAAAGGGCGGCTCCGGTTTAGGGCTGGCGATTTGCAAAGCGATTGTCGAAAGACACGGCGGCTCAATTGGTGTCGAACCGGGTGAAGACCAAGTAGGCAGCGTGTTTTGGTTTACTTTACCTGTGAGCGCCGCTGCGAAAATAGCAGAAAATAAAGCGCAAATCTACACCTAGTGATGACGACCCACGAGATTGCCTAATTTGTCTTGCACTATTTAAGTCTCTGGGGCTGGTTTGGAACCTTTCTCTCCATTTTCATTGTTACGTTAGTTAGTGTCCATTTCCCTGTTCGAGGGCGAATATCTCAAACGCCTTGCCGGAGAAAGAGTTTAAGCGTTGTCAGCAGGGCATAATGTACGGGGCTTTGCTTGGTGGGTGCCTGTGGCAAAAATACTTTTGGTTGAAGATGATCAAGGGCTGTGCCGAATGATTCGGGACTGGCTGACGATGGAAAAGCACAACCTGGAGATCATTTCTGACGGCAAAGAGGCTCTAGAGAGGCTGAAGTACTATCAATTCGATCTGGTCATTTTAGATTGGGAATTGCCGGGCATGCACGGTCCGGAAATCCTCAAAGAATTCAGGGACGCCGGCAAGACCACGCCGGTGATTATGCTTACCGGCAAAAGCACAATTGAAAATAAAGAAGCGGGCTTTGGCGCCGGTGCGGATGATTATCTAACCAAGCCATTCGCGATGAAAGAACTTTCGGTGCGCTTGCGCGCCTTGCTGAGAAGACCCGGATCATTTACCGGTAATGTGATTACCATGGGAAACTTCGTTCTAGATCAGGCGAATTTCAAGCTAACTAAAAACGGTTCTGAAGTGAAGCTCTTGCCACGCGAATTCGCGCTGATGGAATTTTTCATGCGCCATCCGAAACAAGTATTCAGCGCCGACGCTCTTCTAAATCGTGTCTGGGCATCTGATTCGGACTCAAGCAGCGACGCCTTAACGACCTGCATCAAAAGACTGCGGAAAAAATTGGACGATGAAGGGAAGCCATCAATTATTACAACGGTTCATGGCGTCGGTTATAAATTAGATGTCGGCTGAAATTTGAACGGGCGCGCCACTTACTGAATTTCGGCGAATAGCAAATGTGAACGCACCGCTGTCGCTAATGCGACCAATCGGCTGACCCGTTTTTACCTTATCGCCCGTGACAACGTTCGCCATTTCCAGTCCAGCATAAAGTTGATAGCGGATCGCACTTTGAGCTTTGTCGTAACATTGAACCACAACGACTTCCTTTCCCAAATTTAGTTGTTGATAATTTCCGATCAAAGCCAAATCTTTCTCACTCAAACAGATTACGGCGTGCTTTCTCTGATCATTTGCCTCTGGCTGGCGGGTCGAGTAAACGACCACGCCATCTTGAAATGCAGCAACCGGAGCCCCGCTATCAAACTTGATCGATGCATAAGCATCCGCACCATTTTGAACAGGCGAGCACTCGCCGCGTTCAAGTGACAATTTGCAGTCAGTAGTGACACCATTTTTCAGTATGAATCTTGGTCTGCCGACTAATGGCGGCTCCTGGAATTGTTGCCCATCTGCAAATTGACGAGTCTTACGTCCCTCAACATCAGTAATCGTGCGAATTCCAGCATATTCTTCGACTGCGTAGCCGTTGCAATATCTGATCGTTTGTTTACCTGAAAATTCAGTATAAGTGTAGGCACCATTAGCGTTAACTACAACAGAACCGTACCAGTATCGGCCAGTTTCCTCGTTGCACCAAATCTGATCGCCAATATTATTCCAGGCACCGCGCTCGTTCAAAACTCGCTGTGGTTGCCCTTCCGCACTATAATTCTGAAACTCGAATTTGCGTCCATCTGCGTCATGCATAACCGTCAACCTTCCTGCTGCGTCGTATCCGAGAAGGGAATTGTTCAAAAGATTTCTAAGTGCTGATCGCCCATCGATAAATTTGTACGAAATGGTGTGCGCAACTGTATCTTCAACAGATATGTTGCCTTGCGCATCTTCTTTGGTGCGGGAGTAAACTTCACCACTAGCAAGTTTCTCAACCGTCTTGGTTCCGCATGGTGAAAACAGTGTGCGCTCGGTAGCATTGTTCAAAGCACAACCGTTCTTACCGATAGTGATGCTGCCATTCCAGGCGTAATTGGACGCACTGTTTGTCCAACTGTTCAGATAACGTCCCTCTCGGGTACGTGCTCTGAACCAGTCACCTTGCTCATTTGCCAGTGCGTTCAATTCACCTGTAACCGTGTCGTAAGCAAAACCAAAGCGTCGACCCGCAGCATCTTTAAATATGCTGATTCGATTGTTTTGATCGATGGTCAGTTCGCTGCCGTTCTCTCCTGCGACGGTTACCGGTTCAAGAATCTTCCTAGTCGTGTCAGCGGCAACCTGAGCTTCGCCCGCTACGCGTCCTTGGGAAGTCCATTGTGAGCTTTCGAACTTGTGCTTAGTGCCGACTCTCTCTGTCGAATCAACGCCATTGAATGGATCGTCACATGTGAGGAAAGCCAATTCGTTATGGTATGTGCTTCGTTGATCTAGTACAGACATCGTCCCGCCTCCGCCTCTTTCGCTGGGTGCTGTCTTGCACCTCATGTCATCAGCTTAGGAAATAAGTTTGGCGAAGTTTTGGCACGAACAAAGCCAAACATTAAATCGAAAGGGACGATTTGCGGAAGTCTTGACGGAGGCGAAGCTGGCGCCCGAAGAATGGGCGGCTGACGCTTCAGATAAATATTGAACGACAAAGGCGGGCGCCAGAATACGCCCGCCGTGAGGCGGTAATCTGATTCTGAATCGACTGACTAGTCTTTCAGGTGCGACCGCAGAAGCACGCCAGACAAGAGTTCGAAAGCTTCATCATCGAAATGATTTGAATGAAGAGCCTTTTCAAGAAAATTCTTTTCACTCTCAGAAACCTTGCCGTCAGCCATAATCAGCTCACGAATCACTTTTGCCTCATATTTGGACACTTTTTGGTCGTCCTGAAGCGCTTCTTTCAGAGCTTCTTCCAATGTCAACTTAAAAGCCACTTTCGTTTGCCTCCTTTGGCAGACCCGATGAACGGAGATTATACTTAACTATTGGATGATTTAAAAAGGGGTCGCTATGGCAGCGCAGCGTTCAAGAACCGAGATAACCCCGACAGAGCTGAAAAACAGGCTCGACGCTGGAGAAAAAATAGTCCTTCTTGATATTCGGGAACCTCACGAATTGGCAATATGCACGCTTGTCAATACCGCGCACATCCCTATGGGCGATCTAATGGAGCGGTTGTCGGAGCTCGAAAAATATAGAAGTCAGGATATCGTCGTCTATTGTCGTTCCGGAAGACGAAGCGACAGTTGCGCCGAATTTTTGCGAGACCAGGGTTACGCAGGATTGAATTTGACCGGAGGCATTTTAGCTTGGTCAGACGAGATCGATTCATCCATTCAAAAATATTAGTTAGAATCGGAGGTGTTTTGTGACAGGCACTATTGGTGGTGACGACGAAACTGCCAAAAAGAAGAAGTTCATGATTTTGGTGATCGTGATGAGCATTTGCACACTCATCTTCTTGGTAATGATGGTCTTGCTTTTTTACACGCTGAGCAATGCGACAGGTTGAGCTTACGATGGTGGCACACTTCTACTTCACTTAATCAGAGAATTACTCTCATCATGCACGCAAAGCATATTCACTTTAATACACCTTTGATTTTGGGACGTTTAGCGCTCGTGCTTCTGCTCATGTCCATGGTATTACCTGTGATGGCAGAGGACAAGCTTTATCGCATCTCCAACGAAACGACGTACTCGAACCTCCTGGGCGTGATGACCATGCCGACGCTGGTTATTATCAATAACGCGCGCCACCCGGGAATCTACGTAACGACAACGCCCAAATTAGAATTGGGTCAAAACATGAAGCTCGCACCAGGAACCGTGCTTCTGACACTAGATGGTTATTCGATCACCAGCAGCAAGATGGCCGATGGATGGCTTGGACATCGTTCCAACAAACCGCTTACCTTTACTTACGCCGTGGCGGTCGATGGCAAGCCTAAAATATTCTCCGGACAAGTACAACCCTCGTCTTCTAAAATCCAGCCCTCCTCATCTAGCGCATCGCCAGCAGGCCCAAGTGGCCGGCCTGCTGGGCCGCCGAGATCGGTTGCGTCACAAGAAGCTGATTTGGCGTTCTATTGCCTGTCAATTATCAATGCCAGCCGCACCAGTAACGGACTTGGCCCACTGCGGGATGATGGAACTCTTGCTAAGTTTGCCACTGACTATTCCAACTACATGGCCAAGAACGCCAAGGAATACGAAGTGACAAATTCACGAAACCCTCACATGGATTTGAACGGGCGGTCGCAATTGGAACGCGCACAAGAGGCTGGTGTCACTAATTTCTTGAATGAAAACATCGGCCGAGCCTCTCGTGGACTCTTTACCGATCAGCAAACTCTCTCAATGCTTCACAGGGAATTTATGGAATCAGCAGGACATCGAGTGTACATTTTGGATCCTGAAGCGCATTTTGTCGGCATCGGCATAGCTCGACTACCATCGCGTTTCTACCTAACCGAAGCATTTGGTAAATGAAGATCGATCTTGACGACTACTAATTGTTAGCAGACCTCGCCAATATCTGCTTGCAGCTTTCTTCTAATTGAGCCGCTTCGCTATCACGCTTTTCAAACCGAAGCAGTTGAGTCAAATTGCCAACGGTGCTGCGCAATTTACTTTGGTCCTGGCTGTTGCGATGAATAGCTAGAGCGAGATTGAAATATTGCTCAGCTTTGCGCACTTCATTTCTGTTTGCAAGTTCGATACCGTAGTTATCGTATGCGGTGCCAAGATCGTCGAGCAAGGCTAAGTCATTGGGCGCAGCAGCAACTGCTTTCTCAAGATAGCCGATTGCTTCTGTATTGGTAGCAAATGTTCTGCCAACGTAATAAGGTTGCGGTTTGCCGGCCTCAGCTGGTTGTGGTTGTTGTTCTAGACTGGCGGCATGAAACTGCTCGTGTCGAGCAATTGATTCATTACTCCGCGTTTGCAGCACCATTGAATAAAGTTTCGCAAGCGTGTTGACATCACGTTGTGTGAGATGAGGCTCTTCAACTTTCTGTCCACTCGCAGTAAAGAACATGATGTCGTCTGGATTATCGCTGTGACCTAACAATCCTAAAGTATGACCAATCTCGTGCAGGCAGACTTCGTGCAAAACCAGCTCGCTAACCGGTTTTGAATCGTGTCTGTCTCTGGTTAGAATATACAGCTTTGAATGAACTATGTAGCCATCACCGTTTAGAAGCGGTTCAGCCATCCCTGCCTCCAGTCCTTTATTCTGCGGAAAATCACGCGGATCATCAATCCAAATGCACTCGATATTTGCATCGGCGAGAGTATCCACCTTGGTAAAAGTAATGTGTTGATCTGTTGCTTTAGTCCATTCTGCAAAAGAATTATTCAAAACAATCTGCAGATCGGGGCGATAACCGCGAACACCATGACCATCGTTGATGAACACACGAAGCGGCACGTTATCGAGATTCCAACCGTAGAAATTCTTGCCCTCAGTCGCTAATCCAAAATAACTATCGACGCCATCAGGACCAACCTTTTGCCAAATCTCGTTTTTCTTGGTTAGTTGTTCATTCAACTTTTGCATGATCAACATAGTTTCTTTTCGATGAGAACTATGTGGAAAATTTGTCAGAAATTGGTTGCCCACTGCGATGCCTTCTTCAAGCTGCCCTGAGACCATGCACGCACCGACCAGAGTTGACCAAGCCAGATCAAAACTGGGATCAACTTTAATCGCCTGCTCGAATTTCATGCGGGATTCTTGCAGTCTGTTTTGATCCGAGAGTTGTATCCCTTCGTTGTATATATGACTTGCCACCATGCGCGGAGTTTGCTGCATGGGTTGCCTTTGCCCGGACGAGAATCGAACTCCCGGCAACGAAGGGATCGGGATGCCCCAGCCAGCGTGAGCAGCCCCACAAGACAGCGCCAAAGCGCCAATCACCGCACCAATACGTGACAAGCCCCGACTCTTCATCCCATACCCTCAATCAGTCTGATAGTTACATGCCCAGTTTGAGGGGGAGTCGTGATTAATTGGTGACCAGATCAACCAGCAAAGAAGTCCTACTGGTTAGAACTTGTGCTCCATCTTACGTGCCCTGTATAGTCAACACGCCAGGATGTCGAATTCGATTAAACTACTTTGGATTATTGACTTCTTGATAGGACAAAGCACTGAATGGAATTGTCGAGCTAGCATACTGTGTAGGATCGTACGTCAGATTACTCGCGCTGGTGTACCCAGTTCGATTCTGATTTGTTAAATATGTGGCATTGGCCAAATTAGAATCAAATTTCAAAGCGGCGTTTTGAACGAAGACAGTGTTGCCAATTATTGAACCAAAAACATTCATACTCTGGGAGGAACCTATCGTTACGTTGGCACCCGGAGCGTAGATTACTCCATTAAAACTGGCTCCACTTATATTGACGGCATTACTACCACCATAATAAATCTGCAAATTAGCGGGGACGTTGGTGGCATTCTGTATGCCATTTCCAGATACCGTAATTGGTATATCTGATTTTGCACTGACAAACAAACGAACTGGTTGATTCAAGCTCGAACTCATGGATATTCCTGACGCCCCAGACACGTTTAAGGAGTTTACTGTATAGTCCCCCGGAGGCAGCGCAAGCGTACCGCCAGAAGCGAAAGCAGCCAACGAGGAAGTAGACGGTGGGAACACTGCATTGTTTTGAAAGAGAATTTTGGCACCATTCTGAAGATTGAGATCACCAAGCGAATTTGCTGTGGACGGAGCTTCAGGAGTTGCTGGCAATTTGTTAGGAGCTGTATTCGTAGGCGGCGTTGGTATAGGATTGGAGCTATTTCCCGGGCCCTCACCCAACACATTAGTCCCGGCTTGAAAGCCGGAATACTTTCCGTTAACGATGAGCTGATCATGAATGACAGATTGATTACCCGTAGCTACGTTCATTGACTGAGAAGTGGGATCTGTGGCCGAACTCACAGTGACACTTCCATCAATATCAGTTCCCCGAAAAAATCCAGCAGTTCCATTACTTCCGACATCACCCTCCAATGAGTTGGTACCTTTAACCGTCGAAGAGCGCACGATCAACTTTTGAGCAGCAAACACTGCATAGTTGAATACAGGCAAAGAGGGACTATTGTTTGTGCTTGTTAGAAAACTAGTTTTCGGCAATAAAGGATCGCGTGGAGGAATCGTTCTCCGTAAAACCCCTCGCGCTAAAACTTGTGGTGGTTGGGTTATGTCAAAAAACGCAAGCGCTTCTGTCACCCGCCATGGATTAGAGGTGTAAAAACTCGAGGACGCAATCGGATTCGGTGGACTGAAGTCATAGGCGGAATTGTAGAGAAAATCGCCCTTAATTGGTGCCTGGTTTTTAACAGTTATTTGTACGGTCGGTTGGCCAAGGACTGTTGTTTTTTTATCCGGACCACCAAATACTGTTTCATCGTATAGAGAAGGCTGATTTGTCTGCAAAGAATTGTTCAAATCAGAAACAACGGTGTTGATACCCGATTCAGCCGCATTCCGTAATTGTGTATATGGAATGTTCTGCGAAGCTTTTTGATAGAGCGGAAGAATTGACGCCGTTAACGCAAAAAGCATCATCGTTGAAATCAATCCTAAAGACAATACTGTCACTAGGGAAAAGCCTTTGGTCTTTCTAGCTCTAGAAATGATTGACTCACAAGAAATAAGCATCAAAGTCGTCCTAAGTTACGGTTGTGCAAGAAAACTTCAGTTCGAAAAGAAAGAGAATCAGGAGAGGTATTTGCTGCAGCTACTCTCCGCAGCTCGATGTTTGAAACTAGTCCGCGCACGTTCACGCTATTAAGTTGTGATACAGAGTCTTCCAACACCCCTGCGGCATCTCCCTTAACAACATATTGAAAAATTTTTGGATTTGCTCCCAGTGAATCCTTCGGACCTATCAATCCGGCTAGTACAACAGCTCCGGGAGCAGGTATAGAGGTCCTCCCGTCTTCCGGATGCCAAGGCATCGTAGGACCGAGCTGCACACTGCGCAGGATCTGGTACTCAGTTGGAACTGACCCATCAGTCGGAACAACTTGTTGAACAGAATAAGTCAGCACGTCTGTTCCATTGAGCGGATATCCCAGATATGCAGACGTGCCAATTCTATTTGTCTGAAAAACCGGCAGCTTTAAAATCAATGTTGAATTGTTAGACCCTAACTCAATCGACTGTGCCATACGCACTTCTTTCGATAGACGATCCAAGAACTGTTGAGCCGCAATCACGTTATCAGTCTTGTTAAAGAGTTTGTATATCCACCACGAGTTGACCCATAAAAGCGACATCAGCCCAACGCTCACAATGGAAATAATTGCAATAGTGACGACCATTTCGATCATCGACATGCCTGCACCATTTCTATATGTCAGGTGATGCTTCATTCTTCTTGCGTTCCGTGCTGGGTTAATAAGGTACTAACTACATAATCATGTGGGGCTACAACGGAACTAACAGTGACCGTTGCCCATTCGCAAGAGGGGAAAGGTCCTGCCGTAAAAGTCACTTGAGCAGTCATAGGAAAACGATTTGCCAACGTCGCGCTAGACCACAAATAGTTTGATGGCGTCACGTCAGTCATTAGAGGACGTACCTGAAAGGAATACGTTGGAGTCACCTGGGCATCATCAGAATAGATGGGTATTGAGATTGAAGTTCCTGGATTCGGAGTTGGAAGTTCACCATAGGGTGTCGCATGAAGTCGCTCAGTTATTTCTTGAGCAACAGCCGCACACATAACACGGCCGTGAGCGCCAAAAGAAGCTTGTTTTGTTTGACTTAGGCTTTGACAGAGCGATACGGCCAACATTCCCGCAACAATTATCGAGACCATCAATTCAATCAACATTGAGCCGTTATCGTTGCGGGCGGCGTCTTGATGTATTAACTTGACGTATCTGACTCGCATTTTTAAGACACTCGGCACACTATGATCATGCCCCCTGGCACCCACGCGGCACCGGAGCGGTGATGGAAGACATCTATATACTGGCAAAATTAATGATCAAGGAACGGCGATGTCGCCCTGAGTGTTGACGTCGACGTGGGCGCTGCGGATGCCTTTGCTGACTATGAACGAGGAGGCATGCAGGGGCAGCCCTTGCGGGTCAAACGTGACCGACCCAATAATGTTCACTCCCTTCGGCAGCAGAACCTCTTCTACAGTCTTTTCCTCGTCCTTTATTTCATACGCTCCTGGAGCCTTATCCGTCGAGGTCCGACTGGTCAGGGTAATGTTGACTTGATGCTGCTTTGCGAGACCTTTGCAACGGATTAAATCATTGACCAAGTCAACGGACGTATTCTTGACCGCCAACGTGGTGGTTGCATGATCCACCACCCGAAGGGCGAAGAAGGGCAGCGCTATAAACATCGCCCCAAAAACAGACGTTTCGACTTTCCTCAACAAGGGCCAATTGACGATCGCTTCAAACGTTCGAGCAAATAGGTTAGCCTTCTTTTTTTCTTGATCTGCCAAAGCGGTAAAGTTTCGTGGTTCCACTGGTGCCGTCGTTTCGGCCACGTTTAGTTCACAAATCAAAGTATAAGCTTCTTTGAAAGCCTTGTGCCCTGATAAATTATGCTTGACATCAAGCCGGAAATGGCTACAATGATGGCACTTCGGTATTACTAACCAACCAAATAATGTGTACAGCAACCACCTGGTTGCGGCACCCCCGCGATTCCAATTCCACCTTACCACCGGAATGATTCTGCGCCTTCACCAGCTTCGGCTCCCTTCGCCAAGCGTTTGAGGTATCTACTATGCAAATGTCCGCAACAATGCCCTCAGTCATGCTAGAGAACAAATTACCAAAGAAAGAAATGACTGCCGTTCACGATCTCGGCCTTTTACTCAAACGAATTATTCAGACGAACACTGGCGAGCATCCCTGCTATCCCCTCACTCCCCTTACCGCAGACCCTGCTGATTGGGCTACTTACAAAGTGGCCGCAGAAATCGCATTGCAGCACGGCAAGAAGAGAGAAGCCGAAACCGCTTGGTTGAAGGCTTTGAACATCGCAAATCAATTCCCTCCCAATGACGCACGAGTTCCATATACACTCGAAAGTCTCGCCAATTTTTATCTAGCTGAAGGAAGACTTGATCAAGCTGAACAATATTTGAAGCAATCGTTGCAAGCAATCGAAATTGTTTTCGGTCACAGCAATGTAAAAGTAGCCCTTGGCTTGAACAGCTTAGCTGGACTTTACTATGAGCAAAGAAGATATGTTGAAGCCGTACCATACGGAATTCGCATGCTCACGATTTACAACAAAATTTATGGTGGAGACCACGCTGATGTTGGCATGGCTGCCAACAATCTAGCTATGCTCTATCATGCGCAACTGAAGTACGAACTTGCAGAAATGATGTACGAGAGAGCGTTGCCTATTCGCAAACGTGCACTCGGCATACAAAATCCTCAGTACCAGGCCCTGATCGAAAACTATGCAAATCTACTAGCCTCAACCGGTCGTGCAGAGAAAGCCGACGCCCTGAAAGCGGAGAATCGTCCAGCCGATGGATGGAAAATGTTCGAATGCAGAGTTCCACTGGCCAGTTAGAATAAACGCTGGCTAATCGCCACTCTAAAAATTTACCGCGGCAGGTGCCAACGCCTGCCGCGTTTTATTGAAAAACCAAAATACGATAATGCACCACATGCGGTGCAGCACCAAAGCCGCCTGCTATGGGTCCGAATAAATTGTTTCGTGATTGTGATGTCAATTAAGTGTTATACCTCAACTAAGGGATAGACGTTTAGGCGCAAAATTTACGACCATTGCGAAGCCGCATCAGTTAACACTTTCTGCAAGTTTGATGACACAAAAACAGCACTATATTATTAGCCGCACGTAAGAGTGGAATTAACGCGATCGCACTTTTTACAATGTCGCGTATGCGTGAACAGACCGATGCTTACAGGTGCTAATGCAGCCTGGTTTACTACATTCACTCTTTACTCCTGCGTGGAATCGGAGATAGAATTCCGCCATTCAATCGCAAAAGGCACGATTGCCCGGATTTAGAAATAACATTGGCACACTGCCCGAATAAGTTGTTCGCTGAGCAATCTGATCGCGAACATCAGATAAGAGGAGAATTTTATGAGACTTACTAATAAGTTGGCGATTCTGAGCGCCTTGGTCGCTTTGACGCCGTGCATTATCGCTGCTTCGCCGAACGCTGCAAAGGCAGCGACGAAGCGACTGACAGCAAAAATCAATCACGAAGTAATGACGGCCGACGACCTGATGATGAAAGGCAAATTTGCAAATGCCGCCGAGCTCTATCATGACGCTTTGAATAAGGACAGTAAAAACATCAATGCAACGAACGGGTACGGAATGGCGCTAGGACGCCAATTCAAACTTGATGCCGCGCAAGAACAGTTCCTGAAAACAATAACAGCGGATCCACAAAATGCTCAAGCACACTTGGGAATGGCGATGATCGCACTGAATCGTTTGCAATCTTCATCTAACACAATTCGCAAGAGCCGCGAAGCAATGCTAAAGGAAGCAGAGAGTCAATGCAGAATGGCTCTGGACCTAGACCGCGGATCACCTGAGGCGCATTATTGGCTTGGACAAACTCTAAAGGAACAAGGACTGTTAGCAGAGGCCGCTAATTCCTTTGGCGACGCGATTAAAGCCGATGCCAAATACTCCGAAGCATATTCCGGATTGGCAATGGTCAAACTTGCTCAAAACAGCCCACTTGAAGCAATCAGCAATTTCCAACTAGCAATAAAGTTGAACACTGGCAATTCGACCGCTCACTTTGGACTTGGCAAAGCAATGCTTCAACAAGGTCAAGTTGATGGTGCAATAAAAGAATTCAATACTGCCATGTATCAGAACAGAAACAGCGCCCCGACTCATCTTGCACTCGGCGAGGCATACAACCAACAAGGCAATTACGTCGCAGCGATCAAGCAATTTCAAGAATCCATTCGCATCAAACCAGAAAATTCTGACGCATATTTGAACATCGCCGGCATTCGAGAATCTCGCGGTGACATCGAACACTCCATGGCAGAACTCCGTTCAGCGCTTGAGTTGATGCCCAATAATGCTGACCTGTATCAGCGAATTGCAGAAGATAACATACGCCTAGAAAAGCTTGATGATGCAATCAAAAACTTTGATCAAGTCATGACGCTTAACCCCAGTAGTTCTGCAGCCGCGAAAGGGATTACTCGAGCATATTACCTGAAGAGTCAAAAAGAAGCAGCTGGAGCGTTCTTCGTTTCCAATGAATTCGAAAACGCAGTGCACATGATGGATAAGGCAATTGCTCTAAATCCAAATGACATGGAGCTGCGACTCGCTCAAGCAAAATTGCGCTCATTGTCGGGACAAAAAGTTAATCTCGCATCGATTGGTGCTCCACGCACAGACGGAGAGAGAGTCGCATATGCCGAGGCTTTACTGGCCCAGAACAAGTTTGCCGAAGCTCAGGAACAGATGAATTTGGTCATCGGTTCAGCAAGCAATGCAAAGCAAGCATTTGCAGTAGCTGACCTTGCCCTATTGATCAAAGACTTAGGTGATGCTGAAGCAGCTTATAAAAAGGCTGCCACTATGGCCGGTGCAGAAGCACGTGCTAAACGAGGACTCGATCAGGTGGCCAAAGCTCATGAAATTGCTAGACAAGACCTCACACTTGCAAATGATTTAGCTCGCAGAAATCAACTTGCCAGTGCCGTCGACAAATATCACTCGTCAATATTCTCAGACCCTAAAGGTGCAAATGCTCGTGTAGGACTTGCACAGGTACTTGAGCGACTGCAACCGACTGGATCGCAAGGTCTGAAAGAAGCCGCTGTTCAGTACCGCGCATACATCACTCTGACTCCCACGTTGCCTGCAAAGGACGTAGAAAAGCTGAACAAGCGAATCGTAAAACTTGAGGAAAAAGCGAGCAAAGTAGAAGTGAAGGAAAAGAGAATAGCAAGCGCAATCCCTGTTCAGAAGAAGTCGTAGTACCTCCGACTTTCTCTCTTAAAGAAGTGCCTTCGATTCAACCGGAGGCACTTCTTTTTTCGATGCCGGCTTGCGCGCCTGTGAAAAAACAAAATGATCAAGTAATTCAAATCAATGTCAGCCAACCTCTGTTGTCTATGGTTTCAGCCTATCCACCACAGCTTGCTGATCTTTATAAAAGTCCTTCATACCTTGGGAGCCCAACGAATAGCCGAGATAAGCTGCTCCGCCCTCAACGGCTATAGCTGCACCAACAGTACCGACCGGGCCGGCCATGCTCGCTACGGCCTCAATCGGAAGCCCAGGAAGAATAGCCACTGCCGCTCCTGTCAAACCCATCATCACACCATTCACTGCGGCGTCAGTGTTAATTGTATTTTGCTTAGCAGTCTGATCGTTTCCACTAAAAAGATTCACAAAAACAAGGTCTTGTTTAGTCAATGTGTTGTCACCGGCAAAGGGTTGCGATTCGGAGATTTTATGCATGGCGTCATAATTGTCTGCAAGAAATTGACCAACCTCCTTTTGTCTAGGTCCAAGTTTTTCGTATTTGGCAATGTCGACTAGGTTTAAAACTCCGCTATGGTCAGGATTGATTTGATCGAAATCTTGAAGTGCTTCACTGGTAAGTCTATGGGCTAATTCATTTGCCATTCAATTGATCCTCTTTTTACTGGCGGTCAAAGTCAATCTAACTAGAAGACTGTGTCAGCACAGTAACCTGACTGTGTCACAGTTGTGGCAAGGATGTAATTATTGCTCTCCAGCAAGCAGTGATCAACGATGGTGACAAGTTCGACAACCGAGTAAAAGTTCAACCACTGGCTGTAGAATTTTGGATACGCGACGCTCCGAGTAGCTCTCTTGGATCTTTCCCCAACTATTTATTGGGCTCGGTGAAGGCATCTATAAACTCCTCGAACCTTTTCTTCTGCTTTTTTGATACCAAAACATCCATTCGCTCTTCAGTGACTTTGTAACCTGTGGGGTAAGTGAAGAGCGATGTGTCTGCTTTATTTTTCAATATAGACAGAGTTCGATAGATATATGTAGCACCGCCGTCGGTGGTCAAATTGGCCAGTTCAGTCGGAAATCCACCGCAGTACGGAAGCGTGTACAATCCAGTGACAACCTTCTTAACCTCTTCGCTCATCACTACGTCTGTGGCGCATTTTAGACGCATTGATGCAAGCTGTTTTTTTTCTGCAGCTCTAAAAAAAACGGGTTCATTGTTACCGTAATATGCTCCATGAAGTTTGACTTCAAACTGTTGACACTTCGTTTTCAGGATCGGATCGTAAAATGTAGACTTGGTTCCTGTCAGCATTTCGCCCCTGCCTTTGAATATTTTCAGACCACTTCGCGGCCAGTCATTCAAACTCGTTTCAAAGGCAAGGTTTTCAGGTTTGTTAAAGGCAACAACTTTCCAACTTGGTTTGCAAGCGATGATGGTCAAATCACCGCCATTAGCAACAAACTTTATGCCATCGTCGGCGATGTATAGTGTCACAGGCCCAAAGTGGTCCGTCTGCTGCTTAATTACCCAGACTTCCTTTTGGGTGTTGTTAGCATTTGCAGGTACTAGAAGAACAACGAAAATCAGGCCAGCGACTAAGATGTTACGAAACAGGACGCTACAAAAGTGCGATTGAGGAATTATCTTTTGTCGATTCTTCTCAATAATTACATTCATATTTGAATTGTAGCAACGTAACGAACAATAGTGATAGCAGACACGACCAACTGCCTTAGCGGGAGGCATGGGAGGCTTTTAGTGGGGAGGCTTCTTGTTAGGGGTACTAGTCGAATCGGGTGCTAACAGGACATCAAAGTAGTCTTTTAGATTCGCTTCCTGCTTTTTTGTAATCAAAAGATCAGTCATGCCTGGTGCTTTATTGAAGCCCTTTGGATAAACAAAAAAGTCGTCCCTGATCTTGGTATTAGATGCAGCGGTGGTAAAGTAACTTCTATCCACGCTTCCATCACTAAGTTCACGAGCCAGTTCCAATGGCACTCCGCTAAATTCATCTTGATTGTAGACGCCAGACAAAAACCTTTGCGCCTCGCTTCGAACAGCGACAGACGTCGTACACTTATATCTGTTTTTCACAACTTCCTTTTTCTTGACTGATCGAAACAGCAACGGTTCATCAGAACCAACATACTGTTTCTCTGGCGTGCCTCTAGTTTGAACGAGCAAACAATCCATTTTTAAAATCGGATCTTTCACAACAGATCGCGTTCCGCGGATAAATTTGGTATGACTGCCCAGCAACCCCAATCCTTTCTAATGATTATGTCGCATTTACAAAAAGGATGGCGAATAAGTGCGCAAGCCACGACTGTAGCGCTACTAAACTCTAGGCGGTCTGGACTTGTGACGATGCTTCGAGTCCAAGCTCTTTAATCATCTGCTGGCGCATCACAAACTTTTGACACTTGCCCGTCACCGTCATTGGAAACTCGGTAACCACTTTTACGTGTCGAGGCACTTTAAAATAGCCGATTCTTTCCTTGAGCCATTCGCGCACTGCCTCAGGCTCCAAGGACTCGCTCTGTTTGACCATTATCCAAGCAGCCACGTCTTCACCAAGGCGCGCATCGGGGATTCCAAACACTTGCGCTTGGGCGATACTCGCATGTTCGTGCAAGACTTCTTCAATTTCGCGGGGATAGATATTTTCGCCACCACGAATAATCATGTCCTTCTTCCGTCCTGTGATGTTGATGAATCCTTCAGCATTCATTACACCAAGATCTCCTGAATGCAACCAACCATTTTTGTCGATCGCATCAGCGGTTGCTTGAGGATTATTCCAATACCCAAGCATGACTCCATGTCCACGACAGCAAATTTCACCTTGCTCGCCTCGCGGTAACACTTCTCCGGTGAGCGGATCAACGACTTTGAGCTCAAGACCAGGAATAACTTTACCGACTGTTGTGGATCTAATCTCCAAGCTATCATTGCTGGTGGTGGCAGTCATCAAAGGTGATGCCTCTGTAAGTCCATAGAGAATAACGATCTCTTCCATTTTCATGCGGTCAGCCACACGTCGCATCAGCTGCACTGGACATGGCGCACCAGCCATGAAGCCACCGCGCAGAGAGGAAACATCAAAACTATCAAACTCTGGATGTTCCAACTCGCCGATAAACATCGTTGGCACACCAGAGATGTGCGTGCATTTTTCAGCTTGCACCGCGTGTAGTACCGCCGTATCATCGTAGAATGGGCTTGGAACAATGACAGCACCGCCGACAGCGAGGGTGGCAAGGCTCGAACTAATCATGCCGCCACAATGGTAGAACGGCATCGGCACACAAAACCTCGAAGTGGGTCCTAGTCCCATCGCCTGGGCAGCGAGAAGCGCATTGTTTAGCAAGTTGTGGTGACTTAGTGTCACGCCTTTTGGCAGTCCTGTAGTACCCGATGTGTACTGAATATTTACCGGATCATCAAATTGGAGCTTTCCTTCCCGTTCAACAAGCTTTGCCGCGGGCAACTCAGCACCCATGGCGGTGACCTGATCGAAACTCAATAATCGTCCAGGAAGTTTGGAGTGGACGCCGATCACTACGATCTGCTCTAAGTTAGGCAACTTAGCGGAAGGCTTTTCATCGCCGGCAACAAAAAACGTTGGGGCTAATTCCTCGAGCATCGCTAGGTAATCACTCGATCTGTGCTTTTGAATGACAACAAGCACCTTTACTCCAGATTGGCTCAGAACGTATTCCAATTCTGAAGTTCGATAGCCGGGGTTGATGTTCACCAAAATAGCGCCGACTTTGGCAGCAGCTAGTTGAGTGACAATCCATTCGGCGTTATTAGTGGACCAGATACCAATCCGATCACCGCGTTCAATACCAAGCCGCAGCAGCCCACAAGCAAAGAGATTGACGCGCTCTAAAAGCTGAGCATAGGTCATTCTTATGTTCTGTTGGACACTAATCAAAGCTTCCGCGTCTTTGCGACTAGCGACAATCTCATCGAAAAATTTGCCAAGCGTGCTGCCCACGAGTGGCTCAGTGCTAATGCCATGGTCGTAGCTTAGTGCTGCTTGTTTCGACCCGTCATTCACTTAAGAACGTTGCCTGAATAGTTGGGGACTACATTGGTAGAGCTGTAGAACCGCCGAGAATCATGACTCCGTCAAGATCCTTATGGGTTCGAACGACACGCTCTTGTTGCATTGCTGGTTTAACATTTTCTCGACGCAACATCTTTTCGCGAGCCACTTGAGACTCGAGAATCAACTTGATGCCATTTTGAAGAGTAGGGTCACCGGTGTAGTGTGTTACTCCGGGCATACTCGCGAGAAGTTGAGTTTTAGGTTCATCTGCATTTACTGCGCCAAACGCTGAACAAAGGACCAGCGCGCCCAGTAGAGCAGCTCTTTTGATTACCATAGCCATACCAAAACCTCTTTGACTCCCAGGAGTATAGTTGTTCACCGGCTGTTGATACCGAATCTTTGAATGGTTTAAGATTTCGGTAGTATATTCAATAATGTCAAGCAGAAAAGGTGCCGGTGTGCGCTTTGACCCGGACGATAACCACTAGGTTCCCAAGATGTTCAGATTTAATTTGACTAATGTGGCATTTTCGCTGCTGCTAACTGGCGTCCTTGCCAATTCTGCCCTCGGTCAGGTGAGTGCCTTCGAAGCAGCCTCAGTTCGCGAACACGTTAACAAAGGCAACGTCCACATGGGGCGGGGCGCCTGGGACCAGGCCATTGCAGAGTATGAAGCGGCACTGGATGTCGATCCCGGCAGCATGGTGGCTAAAGACAATCTCGTCCTCGTGCACAACAACTGGGGAATTTCGCTATTTCGGCAGCGCAAATTCGAAGAAGCGAAAGGGCAGTGGGAGGAGGCACTTAAGATGAATCCCTACGACCGTAACGCCAAGCAGAATCTAATTGTTTTAAAGACAACGATGGCGCGGATAAATGCCGCTCCCAAACCACCACCAGTAAAGCCAGCCGCAGAACCGAAAGAAGCGCCTGAAACTAAGGCATCTACCACTGCAGAAAACGAGAAGGAAGAACCACCCTCTTCTGGCGTCAAAATGCTTAACAATCAGCCTAAAGCAGAGGCGAGTTCATCCGGACCCAAAATGCTCCACTCGGCAAAGGAGGAGCCGCCGTCATCCGGAATTAAGTTACTCAGTCAGCCTAAAAAAGACGCAGCAGAATCTAAAGCCACGTCGGAAGACTCGCCGTCGGCAGCGGTGGTAATAATGAACGCAGGGCACCGCACTGTCGAATCACAGACACCTTCCGTACCTGCACCACCCACGGTGCAGCCAATTACACCTGAGCCACCACAAGTGTCTTCCCCACCTCCCATGGATATGAACTCCCCGTATAGTTTTGTCGACACTCCGACTTCTGCAAAGCCAGGCGCGGAAGTTAGTTCACCTTATGTTATGCCAAGCAATCTCTCCACTCCTGTTCGGCAAAGGCCATACATTGCTCCGCCGGCGCCACCACCACCAAAACCTTCAAACGAATGGACTGTGCCAGTCACGGTCTCGCCTGAAGCATCAGCCAACACACCCACAGAAGCTGAATCTTCCGGAAATCTAGAGGATCAACTGGGCGCTATCGAAATGAAATTGAACGGAAAAAAACAAAAAAACATGCCGATTCTCAAACGCATAGAAAAACTGGAAACATCTATTTCAGGACAAGCCAAATCAGGCACGTTGCAAGAAAGAATCGATCTGTTACGCAAGAGTTGCGGGTTGTGAGCGACGGATGATTCAAACTGATATAAGCGCAGCCTTTATTGCCTTGCGCATCGTTTCCACTTGCTCAGCCACCGCTGGTAGTGACGATGGAAATAAAAAGAGCGCTGAAATCGCCTTTGAGAAAGGCAAAGAGTTATCGATCCTTCACAGTTTCCTTAACCTTGATGGTTGCATCAGCCTGTTTTTTAGGCGTCTCACTCAACTTTCGATGAAACTCAGCGGTCTCGAGCATCTTCAAGACTTCCAGACTTTTTTCGGAGAGCTCAAGCTCAAGTGTTTGGATCTTCCCCTTAAGAGCTCGTATCTGATGTTTGTTTGAGATTCGGTCACGCACTGCCGGCGCCAGTCCGCATAGCAAAAGAACAGCCACCAGCCAAGGCGCCACAGTCTGGAAAACACCGGCACCACTGCCAATCAGCACAATCAGGATGGTCATTATCGCCCCAATAGCGATAATTCCGCCGACGAAGATAAACGGGCTCGCAGCAAGCAGAGCAAGAATCTTCGCCAGTTTTACGATGGTTGATTCTGTCTTGTCGTGGACGACGACTATTTGTTCGTTTTTCATAGACCCAGACTCTAAAAGGAGTTGTTACTTATTCTATACGGTTTGAGCAGATGATTTTGGTTGACCAAAACGGCGCAAGCTGTAACAGTTATTGCACAATCATGCAACCAGTGCTACCCTTTGGTCCTGTTCAATGAGGTAGCTTTTTTTTGACCTGGTTGGTCTTTACGTATTCATTGCCGGCTTCCGAGCGATCGAGCCCAAGGGTGTCCATATGGAGAAAGCTGGCACGCACAGGGGCTATCAGTCCTCGTGGCGGGGTTAACATCCTGCCCTCGTCAGCCGAGTGCCTGGAGTCATTTCAGTGGCTTGGCAAGGAAGTCCAGCAGCACGGCGGCGAGTCATTGCTCATGCGTGTTGAATCGTTTGAAGGAATGACCAATGCTGAGGTGATTGGTCTTTTCCAGGAAAAGAGTGACAAAGAATATGACGAACTCGAAGCACCTCTCTCCGCCCTTGAGAAAGCCGCCAGCAAGAAATTGTCGCCCGAAGAGCGGCTGAAGCACTATTCAGAGCTGCAGAAACTTAGAAGAAGTCAGCAGCAAATCTTGAAAACAGACTTTTTCAACGCCCCGGCCGGTGCTCGAATTGTCTCTAGATTTTCCAGGCTTGATCGGTTGCTAACCGACGCTGGTGATGCCGTAGCGGAAATTTCGAAAGTCTCAATAGATGATTTCCAGAAAAAAGTCTGGGTGACACGGACTCGACCGCACGTTGATCGACTTAGTTCCGCCTGGCTGATCAGGAAATTCATAGATGCGCACGCGGAGATCCGCTATGCCAAAGCCCCGCTAAACGGTCAGATTGGCTTTGACATGAAGGAAGGAGGAACGTTCGGTCATGTCGGCAAATTTTGCACTTTCGAGACATTGTTAGCAGCTTTTGATCTCCAGAATGCTGCGCTTTGGAAGCTTGGAGAAATAGTCCACGAGGTTGATCTCCGTGACGGAATCTACACACATCCAGAAATCATTGGTCTTGATCTCATTTTGAAGGGGTGGTTATTAACGGGACTAACTGATCAGGAGCTGGAACTGCACGGAATAGCTCTATTCGAAGGGCTTTATCAGGCGCTGCACAAAGAGAGTTCTGCTGCCGATTTGAGAAAGTCGAAATGATAATATCGAAGACAGCTTGGCAGTTTTGTATGCTGCGTTGCGCAGCTCTTTATCTTTCCGTTTGGCTGATTTTCCCGCTGGTTGCGTGCGCTGAGAGCTTGCCTAGCAGTGATTCGCAGCCGATCAGGATTCGTGCTGATATGGATGCGCCGCAACCATTGACGATACTAGGTGCCATTGAACTTGCCAAACGGAATTATCCAGCAATTAAAACCGCTGCTCTTAAAGCTGATGCCGCGCGCGAAGGAATCACTCAAGCGAAAACAGCATATTTACCTCATGCTGACTTATTGCTCGATGAAAACTATGGCACCGCCAATAATATCACCGGCTTTCTTGCTCCTCAAAACATTGTTCCTAACATTAGTGGAGCTGTGCGAGACCATAATAATTTCCAAGGTGGTTTTGGCTTCACAACCGGTGCTCTAGTTTCGTGGGAGCCCTTTGACTTAGGATTGCGTAAAGCGCAAGTGAATGTGGCGCGCTCGGCTAGCAGCCAGTCTGAAGCCCAAATTGCGGTTACCCAACTTGACGCACAGAGTCATGCTGCCGACGCATTCCTCTCGGTGCTAGCCGCGCAGCAAGTTGTTAAGG
Organism: Candidatus Melainabacteria bacterium; assembly: GCA_003153555.1. Taxonomy (GTDB): domain Bacteria; phylum Cyanobacteriota; class Vampirovibrionia; order Obscuribacterales; family Obscuribacteraceae; genus PALSA-1081. Next base: position 46,520 of record PLZS01000107.1, read on the forward strand.
CAGCTCAAGCTAAAGTAGATCGATTGAAAATATTTCTCGATACGGTGCGCGTGCTTGCGCAGAAGGAATTAAAAGCGAAAACGGATGAATATCTGGCCGAAGCTGAGCTTGTACGATCAAAAGACGAACTAATTGCCGCTGAGCAGAATTACAAAGTCGCGGTGGCAGCTTTGATCAAGTGGACCGGCTTGTCAGCTGAGACTGTTGATGCCGCTCCCGGTGCGCTCTTGAAAGAAGCTCCAACCAACTATTTTACAGTGGCTGACTTACGATCCCATCCACAGGCAATGGCACAGCAAGCCACGATAGATCTTGTTCATGCGAGGAAGAACGCACTAGAACGCAGTTATGCTCCCAGGTTTTTTCTGCGTGCACCAATTTACGCACGTGGTAGCAGCTTCAATCCAGACTTGTCTTTAAATTATGGACACGGTTACTATCCAACCACGCTCAACTATGCAGTAAGCGCACTGATGGTCTTTCCTGCGATGGACATATTTCAGCTCAAAGCGCAACGACGTGCAGAAAATAAGAATGAACTGTCTGAGAGATCTCGCTATGACGAGATTTTCCTAAATCTCAAAGAACAGGATGCTCGTGCACGGGCGATGATTGAAGGAGCTGTTGGTATTGCTGCTAATGCCCCCATAAAAGTTAAGGCATCGCAGGAAGCGGCTGATAGTGCCAGAATTCGTTACCGATATCAACTGGCTTCTGTAAACGATGTCGCACTCGATGAGCAACTTTTGACTCAGTCGCAGGTTGAGTACGCAACTGCGCAGCTGCAGGTCTGGCGAGCGCTGCTTGCCGCTGCTGTTGCACATGGAGACTTGAAGCCATTCATCGATAGTGTATCGAAAGCATCGAAGGGGGCTAACTAGAGTGTCTCTTACTGACCGAGCGATGGAACGTCCATTTACGGTAATAGTCGCCGTGTTGAGCATCGCATTGT
>PLZS01000208.1 GCA_003153555.1 Candidatus Melainabacteria bacterium
GTGCTCGCTGCCGGTGGCATCAAGGGTTTCGAACACATCGGCGTTTTGAAAGCTTTGGAGGAGGCGAACGTGCCCATCGGTAAAATCACCGGTGTGTCCGTCGGTTCCATCATCGCTGCCTTCTACACCAACGGCTATACCACCGACCAGATCACCCAGATCTTCGTCGAGGGTCTCGCCGGCCGCAGCTCGTTTTCCACTCTGATCAGCTGCATGAAGACCATTCCGGATCCGATCACGTTCGCCATCGGCGGATTGCTCGACCTGAAAGGCGCAATGATTGACATGGTGGAACGCTTCAACCTGAAGCCGAACCACAACCTGCGCATCATCGCTTGCGACATCATGCGGCATTCGCCGGTGGTGTTCGATGGTGTGGACTACGACCTCGCTCACGCGTTGGCGTCGTCCTGCTCGCTGCCCGGTGTCTTCCGCCCGCAGTGGCATAACGGTCACAACGGCAGACAACTTCTCGGCGACGGTGCCCTCTACCACTACAGCCCCGCCGACTTCTGCAGCGGTCCTGCCATCTTCAGCATCTTCCGGCAGGCCACTTCGTTCCCCACCCAGTTCGGCGGCTGGATGGACCTTTACTTCTCGGCTCGGGAAATCTACTTCCCGCTCGCCGGCAACCAGCGTTACGTCGACGGAAACCGCCATCTCGTCATCGAGACCGGTCTGCCCGACGTCGCTGGCCTGAACTTCGGCATCTCGAACGCCAAGTGCCTGGAGATGGTCGAAGACGGTCTCACGACCAGTCGCACTGCCCTGGCGAACGCGCGTGCGGAAGGACGTTTCGCCAACGTCCGCACCGCTGCTTGATCGCCCGTTGATGGGAGCGGCAGACTACCGCCGCTCCCACTCAACGCAAGTAACATCCGCAGGGGCAAGAACTGCCCCTAACAACGCAGCCGGCATCCAGGCTCGCGACACCGAATCCCGCATGGATGGCCGCCTCCTCGAGGTTGTTGTCGCCTAGCGGTTGTTCCCAGAGCTTCGAATACCTTTCGTCGCCCATCATCCCGTCCTCTGTCGCACCACTTGCGATGGCAGGCTAACCATGGAGGTTTGTTATGAGTATCACAACCAGCGCCTCCGACCTGGGGCGCGAGCTTTACCACGCCATCTGGCAACTGGTCAGTCAGACTTTCTTCGACACCAAAAGGCTGGCGGATTGGGGCTCTCTCGAGCACCGCTTCGACGAGCTGATTGTCGATGAGGAAAGCGCCTTACGTTATGCCGACGAGATGTTAGCGACGCTGAACGACGCTTTCACCCTGCGCCTGATCGAAAAATCGTCCCTGCAGCCTGAGTCTGACTCGAGTGCCGCTGTGGTCGAAGTGCCAAAACCGATCATGGCTCTCATCCGCCCGGACGGCGACTTCCACTTCGCCTACCTGGCCATCCGCACCTTCGACCAGCCCGACATCTTCAACCTGGTTGCAGGTGTGGCAGAGAAAATGGCCGACTGCGACGGAGTCATTCTCGACTTGCGCGGCAACAACGGTGGCCGAATCGAGCAAGCGCTGGCATCCTGTGGCTTGTTCCTCAAAGACGGGCTGCTCGCCACTCTGGAAAATCGCGGCGAGAATGGTGCCATTCTCAAGCGTCAGTATGCCCTCACCGCCGGCGAATACTTCGCCAACATCGAACAACCCGATGGCAGCTTCAAAAGCAGGATGTACGAACGCCCCACCGCGCATCTCGCCGGCAAGCCGATCGTCATCTTGATCAACAAGGGCACTGCCAGCGCCGCTGAGGTGATGGTCGTTGCTCTCGTCCAGAACGGCACAGNNGCGGCGAAACCCCCGGCAAGGGCATCGGGCAGACGGAACACGACGTCTTCGATGGTCGCGTGAAAGTGAAAGTCACTTGCACACACTGGTTCGCTCCCGGTGGTGAATGGCTCGGTGACTGCGGTCAAACCGAACGCAATGGCATCGCCCCCAACATTTTCGTGCCCGACGACCATGGTCCGGAAGGCTTTGCCGTCGCCGTGAAAGAGCTTCGCAAGATGCTCGGAGTTTCGAAAAGCTGATTCTTACAGACGCAGTGATGCGTCTAAAGAAGCGCATTTTAGTCACTCCGATAAATTTGAGCAGTTTTTAGGAGGCAGTCAAATGCCTCTCAAAAAGCTGCTTTGGTGGACACGGCGCACCGTGATCTGCTCCAACAGTCCATACCTGGACGTTACCAAAGGACGATTATGACCTCATCAAAGACAGGCGTCACTGCCGCTAAGCCTCGACGTTCGCGTCGGAGCAAAGGGGCAGGGACGACTGAAGTTGTTTTGGGCGGCGGTGCCAACCGGGGCTTCGGCCACTGTGGACTGCTGCAAGCAATCGAAGAGCTGAATGTGAACACCGGCATCATCACCGGCGTTTCCATCGGCTCGATCATCGCCACTCTCTACACCAACGGTTACAACCCGCAGGAGATTGAGGAGATCTTCGCGACTGAATTGACTGAGTTGCCTGCACCCGGGTTGGTGCGTTCGCTGCTCATTCCACCTTTCGTGGGACGCATCTTCGGTGGCACCACAGGCGGTGGACTGATCGACTTGCATGCGCTCTTCTCGCACCTGATCGAGAAGTACGATCTGCGTCCCCAGCCCAACCTTCGCATCATCGCCTACAACCTGCTCAAGCGTTCGCCGGTCGTCTTCGAGGGAACGGATTACGATCTGCTCACGGCGGTAACCGCCTCGTGTGCCGTTCCGTTCCTGATGCGTCCGGTCTGGTTTGGTCAGCAGGACCTGCTCGGCAAGATCGGTACGCTGGCGGCAAGCTGGCTTGGACTCTCTGAAAATGGCGTTCTCGTCGACGGCGGCGTTCACCATCCGTACCCAGGCAACTTCTGCAAGGGCACGGCAATCATCGGCAAGCTCGGCTTCGCAAGCGCGTTTCCGACTCGCTGCCTCTCACCCACCGACCTGGTTCTCCACATGATGGAGATGATGGCCGCACCGCTCCTCAGCTGGTACTTCAGCGACCCCGAAGAACATGTTGTGGTCGACATCGGGCTTCCCGATGTTGCCTGCATGAGCTTCGGATTGCCTCGCAGCAAGTGCCGGCAGATGGTTGAGCACGCGTACAAGGCTTCTCTGAAGCCGCTGCGTCGTGCCATCAGCGATGGTGCCGTCAAGACCAAGTCATAGCTCGCATAAAGATGGTCAGCCTGCCTGAGCAAGCGCAGGCTGACCATCTTCTGCGTTTTCATTTACTTTTCTTCTCAAAATTTGTTCTATATGCTATAGTTGAAAACTTGGACACCCCCCAGAAGAAAGAAGCTTTGGCAGAGGGGGCTGCTGCTGCTCAGCGGCAAAGTCCTGTGATAGTCCACAATGATGGTTCATCGTCGACCTGAATCGCAGTGATACTGGTCACCATACGCACAGTTACGGTCAGCATAAACGCCCAGAGCTGATTCATAGACAAACCAGCGCCAAACTCTACGAAGAAGGGGGCGAAAGCGTATACAGCCGGTATGGGAAGTTGTTAGTGTTCCAGGCACTTAATTTGCCCTGTTCCCATTTATCTTTTGGACCGTTGTCAAACTCGGTTCCGTTCGGGCCAACTATGCCAGTGTGGGCTCCTGGTCCATAAGTGTCGGGGCTGCGCAACCCAATAATCACATCGCCCGGTTTCGCATCGTTGATGGAATGCGGCTGCCAGTGATCATGCTCAAGTTGATCGGAAAGACCAATCACTGAGACCTGATCGATATGCGAATGCTGTGCTTGCCGCACCACAGCACTAACTGATGCAGCGCAGCCGAAATTTCCATGTTGTGTGGTCGAGATATCATAAGCATTTTTGTCCCAAAGCGGTTGGCCAACGTCTTGCTTGGCATGTGTAAGCATGTCTTGTTTCGGGGTTTGATGTGGGTGTCCGACGAGCTGAAGACCGGGAAGAGAGTCTATCGTTTTAAACACTGAATTCTCAGCAAGTGCTAGTTCCCGTCCTACTCCCCAGGTGTCATGGACCGCAGAGTGGACACCGTGGTTTGAGGATTCTGGTTGCGAGGATTGAATGGGTTGATCTCTTGTAGATTGATGTGTCGAATCGACCATTGCTGGCGCTCCAATTTCTGAGGGGTGGCCAATTGGAAAGTTGTTTCAGAATGTTGTGGCGCGCCTGCTGTAGGGCGTCAAAAAATCTGAATCTGATTGTGGTAAGGGCAGTTCGGCATTATTGTGACCGCCTCCTCTCGCATTGTCAAGAGGCCGCTTATGCTTGGTCGATCGAAGCAAGCCTTTCGGGCTCATAGTGGTTTTTTCGCACGGTTGCTGCCGGTACCCCGTCATAGGTTTTTTCCAGCGCGCAGCCCCCGAGACCTATCTCTGCGCAACGTCGACATCGGTGACCCGCCGAACGCTTAATGCTCTAGCAAAACACTGGCTTTAAGTGTCGGACTGGGCAGCTGTAATGTCCGCTCAAGCTCCTACGACTTCGACTTTGTTAAAGCCTGCAATCGATTCTTCGCAAGGAAATATGCATCACTGGTTGCATCCCCATGGTCATGGACCCATTGCAGATTCTTGATAGCAAGTGCTAAATTCTTAGATGCACTGTTATTCAAGCCGATAAAACATCGGGCTTCTGTTTGGAATGCTGGTGTCGATGCTTGCTTCAGAAGCATCTCGCTTGCTAGTGTGCCGTGCAAATATTGGACAATCGGCAAAGGCCACGTGTTTTTATTTTGCGCCTCCAGCAAGAATTTGTCTAACTCAGATTGTGACTCCGACTCTCGATGCATTTCACGCAGCGCGGTGCTGCACCAAATTACCGCGGTGGCTCTGCTGGCGATTCCGGCTGATGGAGCATTTTTCAAATATTGATTAAGGTCGCTGACCGCATTCTGAAGCTTGCCAAGGCACATCTCAGCGATTCCGCGATCATACATTGTCTCCCAGGAACCCAAATTATTGGCAATCATTCGATCGTAACCTGAAAGAATCGGTGCAAAACGCTCGACATCAATGGCATCTTGCGTTAAGCGCGGGGGTTGTAATCGGCCAAACTCGACAAAATCGGCCGTCGCCTGTTCGTAATTTCCTGTCTTGACACTAAGTTTGGCTCGATTTTGAAAAGAAACTGGGTCAGCAGCATTTAACTCTAACGCTTTATTCATGTCGCTCTCAGCAAGCTTCAATTCACCGATCTCGGCGTAGGCCGCACCACGATTTTTATAGGCAAGCGCAAAACCCGGATCAAGTGATATCGCCAAAGTCAAACAAGCAATCGCCCTCTTATACTGCTTCATGCCACAACATGACAAACCACGATTCGCCTGTGCTATAGCATCCTCAGGGTTGCATAGGCTGGCATGACTAAAGTCCTCGAACGACTGCCGATACTTATCCTGGGAGCTGTGGACGAGTCCGAGTCCGTTGAAAGCTTTGGCGCTATTCGGGTTAAGCTTGAGCGCTGCTTTAAAATCAGTGGTGGCAGCATCATCGAAATTTTTGGTGGCACCAGGCGTGTTGCGCAGGGAGTGATAGGCTTCTCCCCTTCGAATCAACAACATCTCAGTAAATTTGTCGTCCGACTTGATATGCAAAAACTCGTCGGTCGTCTTAAAGGTCCGTTTACCCGCCAACTTTAACGCAGTCGTGAGGTCATCAATTTGCTTTTGCCTTGCGCCCATACCCCAAAAAGCCGATGCTCTTTGACTCAAAATAAATTTGTCGCCTGGATGTAGCCGCAGTGCGTATGTGTAATTTTCAGCAGCTTTGGCGTACTTTTTCTGCCAAGCATAAATGGTGCCCCTGTTCGAATAACATTTGTAGTCATTTGGCCGTAGGTTAACCGCCTTATTGATGTCCGCTAAAGCACCATCATAGTTTTGACGGAGACCCAGCACGATACTGCGTTGAAATAAAGCATGCCAATCTTCGGGATTACTTTTAAGACGTGCATTGAGCGAGGACAAGCTTTGAAGTGGTTCCAAAGCTACAACAGGAGAATATGGCAACTGAACTGTGAAGAGCATCACTGCCAGGAGCAGAACGGGGGCATTAGTGCTCATCAATGAAGCGCGTTTGCTCGATTTACTAGCGGACACTTAGTTTATACACTGAGAGAAGGTCTAACGCTATTTATGTACCCAGGGGCGGGGCTGAACGACGTTAACGAGCCGGAGCCACGCGACAACTTAACTTTCAGCCTCCTGCGGTTTTGGAAAGCGTTCTGGCCTGAATACATGGTCTGCCGGTACGAGACATCTCAGATCGTCTAATTAACCTCATAAAGCTAACAATAATCTCGAAGCGAACCTACGCGAACACCTGTAAACTGGCGCGGTGTAGTTTGCGCGAGGTTTTTAAGAGCCTTGCCGAGCAGCCAACAGCCGCCGGCAAAATGCTGACTTAAAGCTATAACCGGGTAAGATCTGAACGTACCTGATGAGGTTGAATTGCAGTGGTAGCACGTTTTTATTTGCCGACATTTGTAGTCCTTTTCTTCCTCTCTCAACAAGCAGGCCTAGCTGCCGACCAAATCTTCGACAAACCATTGTTCCTCATGGTGTTCGATAAAACCTGCCATGCTTGGTGCGATAAAGTTCGCCCCATGGTGAAAGAATTACGAGAGGAATACTCCGACCGAATGGACTTCGCCGAACTAGATATTACCCCGGAAGCTCTACCTGAAAGCAAGAAAATTGCCAAACAATTGGGAGTACTAAAATTGGTCCCAGACTTCGGAGACCAAGTGCCATCAGTTGCAGTTTGTGCGAGAAATCGTAATAACATAATCCATGAACTAGCTGGACCCAAAAAGATAGAAGAATACAAAGATCTGGTTAAACTCGGCTTGCGTAAACAATAAAAATGCAAGAACGCCGCGCTCCTAGCATACAGATAAGTCCGCCTGAGTTGCGCGTGAACAGGCAGTTTGCAGACGTCTGCAAGAAAGCTTCGATTGTACTTGTCGGTTTGGTCGCGTCTCTTGGTCTGCTTGAAACGATCGGTTGGGCTTTTGGTATCGAATGGATCAAGCGCCCGATTGCCAACGAACGTGCCATGCCCTCCGGCGCTGCGATTCTATTCTTCCTCAGTTCAGCATCGCTATTTTGTCTTTCCGTCGGAAAAATTGAAATCTGGCGCAAATGGCTCGGCATAGTCATTGCCATTTTCATCGGCATTGCCGGCGGTGCCACATATTTTGAACACGTCCTTGAAAAGGATTGGAGCCTGATATATCCCCTGTACAGATCAAGCGACTCGACGCCGCTAACCTTCCCTGGCCCAATGATGCCGGATGTTTCCTTTTACTTCGTTTTCATTGCCGTGGCCTTGCTTTTGTTTGCCTTCAAAGACAAAATTGGCGTTAAAGCAACACAGATAGTGGCGCTATTAATCGGACTGCCCAGCCTGATGATATTCCTATGTTACTTCTGCGGCATGGAACATCTGTGCGCCTACTTCGGCTGTATCAAATTCTCGCCAATCACTTCGCTAACCTTCGTTCTTTTCTGTTTTGCCCTAGTTCTTTCAAACATGGAAGAAGGCTTTACGAACATCTTCGTGCGTGATACCAGTGCCGGAAATATTTCGCGGCGACTGTGCTTTTTAGCAGTGCTATTGTGCGCACTCATTCCAGTGAGAATGTCACTTATACATTTCGGAGAGTCCCTACACTTAGCCGATGAATTGATGATCAATATCACCACGGGAGTGATCGGATTGTTTTCGGTTGGTGGATTTATCGCCTGGTCGTTGGGCAAATTTGATACCGTCGAGGCCCAAAAAACGCAAGCCGAAGTCGAAAAGATTGAAGCAGTCAGTCAGTTAGATTCAATGGTTAATAAATCGCCTTCAAGACGATTCAAACAAGTGTGCCTGGAGTGCGGTGAAGAGTTTGAAGACGGGTTGACCGTCTGCCCAAATGATGGCAAAGGACTGGCTAAAATCCTCGACAAACTGAAAGCTGGAGACATGTTCGCCGATCGCTATGAAATCGTAAAAGCTCTTGGTGCGGGCGGAATGAGCACCGTATATTTAGCAAATCATGTTCTGATGAACAAATTGATGGCGGTAAAACTTCTGCATGATCATCTCTCGTCCGACGTGAATGCCGTTCAACGGTTTCAACGCGAAGCACAGGCTGTGACACTTCTATCGCATCCAAACATCCTGGCGGTTCACGATTTCGGCTTATCTTCAGACGGATTGGCATACCTGGTTATGGATTATTTGGACGGCGCCAGCTTGCAAGAATACATCGCTTTGAAAGGAGCGATTGACTGGCAAAAGGCCTCCTCATTCTTCCTGCAACTGTGCTCTGGACTGCAACACGCTCACATAAAAGGAGTTGTTCACCGCGACCTCAAACCTGGAAATGTGATGATCGTCAGAGACGAAAATAAGACCTACCAGCTCAAGATTGTCGATTTCGGTTTAGCGAAATTATGCGATGAGACAGCGCAGCGTCTCACACAAACCGGCGAAATATTTGGCAGTCCGCTCTACATGAGCCCCGAGCAATGCCAGGGGGGTCATCTCGATCATCGTAGCGACATTTACGCGATGGGCATAATGATGTACGAAACACTTTCAGGCGCTCCGCCATTTAAAGGCAGAAGCGTGATGGAGACATTTCAGAAGCAACTTTCAGAGACACCACCGGCACTACCAGGTGCCCTCGGCATACCGGAACCACTAAGCCAATTAGTCTACAAAGCACTAGCCAAAGACCCAGACGACCGCCCGCAATCAGCTGCGGAGTTGCAAGAAGCTATTACTAAAGTGCTTTCGCTACCAACAGCGGCTAACCACTGGAGTGGTCCATCATAAGCCGAGCAGCTTTGGAGAATCGATGCGGCGTAGGACCATCGAGAGCTTCGCGGTCAGGCTATCCTCGGATTAACCTTACCTGTCTAAAATGTGCGCACGTAACGAAGACTGATACCAACCGGGGCGATCAAACCAAGATTTCGGGTCGGTGTGAATGGAGCAGGTGTTAAGCCCTTGCTTGTCTTGACTGGTAAGCCGGGAACGGCAGTATCACCGGGATTGATGTAGCGCGAAAAAACAACAGGCACGTCAGCAATCAACAAGTTCTTGCCGTAAGCATAGGTAAATCCAGGCGCGAAAGACATTGCGTAGCCTGGCTGACGGTAACCTGAGCTGCCGCCGATTAAGTCGTGTGTTGGGATGCCCTGCCAGCCATACACAAGGCGCCCCCTCAATCCCTTCAATTTCGGCTTGTCCCAAGTCCCAGGAATCTTCAGAGAAGCACCAACTTGCACATTGTAAGAGTCCGTAACCGAGTTGGTAAGCCGATTGAGAAACTGAGGCGCCAACGGTACTCCTAACGAACTGACGACCGAGGATGTGCCATTGGTGTCTCGAGGATTGCAAAGATAGCTGGCTGAAGCGAAGACTGTATGCCCACGCAAAGCCAATGGTTTACGGAAAGTTCTAAATGCTGTGCCACCAAATATAATGCCGGTTCCACCATCACCAGGCATCGCCGATGGTGGCCAAACCGCTCTACTCATATAGCCTTGTCCATTCAGGTTCGGCAAGAGTGCTTGAACGTTCCAATTGCCAGTGGGAATTTTCATCCCCACACCTAAAGCGACATTGCAGAAGGGGTGATCGATTGGCTTCAAGAGCCAGGATTGTGTGTAGACAGAAATGTCACCAATGCCGCTCGGACTCCAATCAAGTCGCTGCCCCTTGGAAGATCCCAATGGAGGAAAAAGCTGAGAGAATTTGTTCATCACAATCGGCATCGTCGCAATCACGCTGACACGCGAATTCACCTTGTAAGATGCCGTAGTGTCGAGGATGCTCAACCTCAGCTCAGGGTCCCAAAGGTGGGTAAAATTGTGGTTTACGTGCGACTTAAAATAGGAGCGGTCGGCATTTGATTGCCGCCACCCTGCAGATAATTGCCACTTTCCACCACCAGTCGAGCCTAACCCGGGCACGATTCCACGAGCTGCTGGTCAGCCCTGGCCCCAAGCTGTTTTGATAGACAGCAAAGAACCGATCAAAACACAAATGGACAATTTGAAAATTTTTAGCGCAGATGGCGCCAAAGTAGAACTCCTCACTCCGTGGGACACCACTGCAATACCGCATCATAGGATGACACGCACATTTCAAAACCACAAATGCTTGACATGAGTCATGAGCAATGAGACCAAGGCACTATCGGCGTTCGGTTGGATCATTGCCGAGCCTGTTTACTTTTGATCAGCTGATAAACTAGCATCGCTCGAGAGACGATGATGCCAAGCATTTGCTTTAAGTTACGAACAAAGACCCTCGAAGTCACAGTTCTTCCTGCCCAACGAACAAAACTGGTTGACCGATTTGGATGATTTGGAAAAGCTCTTTTTTACTAATCTACTTGGCAAAAGCCCCTGGCTGACTAAGCGAAACACTGCGCTGGCGATATTCAGCGTGGCACTACTAATGGTGCTTCTGCTTCTTGTTAATCCCGCTGCGTGCGCTGATGCAGAAAGCGGTCTCGATACAGCCCAGGCAACTTCTGCGCGCAAAGATGTATTCGAACTCGATCGCAGCATCCTCCTCGAATGCGCCACGCTGGCTCGTTTTAAATTACGCTTCCACGCTGAGACTAACCGCACCGGTTTTTGGCGTTCATGGATTTACCCGATCGAACAAGAAACCGGAACAAGCTTGAGTTTTTCCAATACATTGACGGACTTAACGCAGCGGGCAAGAGGTTTAGGTGATCCGAGTCGAATCTCCCAACCATCGCTCAAAAAAGGTCTGGCGTGTGCTGTCACGGGACAAACGATCACAGCGACAAGTTCATCAATCGAGTTGCTACACAATGGATATATCGCATGGCTGGCTGCTCAAAAGGGGTTTTCTCCACGCAAGTCAGAAGCCTTTGTCGCCGCTTCCTTACAAAAGATCGATGCATTTTTGGCTGAGCGCGAGACAATTCTCGCGGCAAACCCGGAGATTCCAGAACGCAAATCCCTGATGCTGCAAGGAAAGTTGCTTAAGCATATTAGAAACCAATTGCTTTACTCATTTAAAGAGTTCAGCGTGCGGTCAAGAGAACAAGCATGGAGCGAAAACACGTTCTATGCGATCGACGTTAGCCAAGCCCTTTGCCAGTTTAGTGCATCGCTGATGACCTACAAAGGCTTCACAACGCCAACATACGCGGGAGCGGCAGCTATATCCAATCTTGTTGCAAACAGCTTAGTGACAGTCAACCCGATCGTCAGAACAATGGTTGGAAGATACATCGCCATGCGCCAAAGGCGACATTTGGACAAAGTGTTTCCACAAGACCGTCCACGCACAATGGAGCAACTAAAGCAGGATTGGAATGAATATGCCGATCTGATGCCGGCTCAACCAAAAGCTGCTTTGGCTAACAACAACGCCACCATCAAGGAAGTTGGTCTTCTCTGCATGCAGTCTGATTTTGGCGATCAGTCTTTGGCGCGCGAAAGTAGGGAGATCGCTCGATTGCATCGAGTGGCAGATCAACAAGCAATATCCGGACCGATTATCGGTCTTGCTTCTCTGGCCCGCTCCACTTGTTCCACAGTTGCATATTACGGTTATCGCGATGATCGTGTCGTGAACAATAGGATCAGCTTCGCAGGACGAATTTCACAAGCAAGTGGGCAAGCTTATGCGCTTATAGCCACTCCCAGAGCGAAAATCAAATCGGTTATCTATTCAAGAAAACTTAAAAGAGAAGGTAGACTGCCTAGTCAAATTTATGAGCAGCACATGAAGCAATGGGACTCCATAGAGACAGGGGTCAAAGCGGCCAAGCTGGATTAGCAGGGATCAGCTACCGACCAGCGTAAATCGTGTCGAAACCTCCGCCGTTCCTAATCATTCGCCCCACAGAACCTTCCGCTGTCGCCATACCACCATCAAGCAAACCACCAGTGGCAGAGTAACGCACACCCGAATCCGGCTGGCCAACAACGCTAGATTGCGAACTGGGCTGTGCAGATCGATCCGCCATTCGCCGCAGCAAGCCTCTGGCAAAATTTTGCTCCGCCGGAGTTGTTTCACCCCAACCCTGGGCCTGATTTTGATTGGCACCGTATCTGCTGGTCCAACCACGTTGCTCCTGATTGGCACCATATCTACTGCCCCAACCGCCTTGCTCCTGATTGGCACCATATCTATTGCCCCAACGGCCTTGCTCCTGATTGCCTCCGTATCTACTGCCCCAACGGCCTTGCTCCTGATTGCCGCCGGATCTACCACCCCAGGAAGCCCCCCTTTCTCCATATCCCTGCGAAGCTTCGGAGCGGCCAGCGCCGGAATGACTGCGGGCTTCCGAAGCGTGGTAACCATTTTGCGGTTGAGCAGGCAAGTGATCATTGCCGTGATAATGACTAGCAGCCTCACTAGCGTGATAACCATTTGGCTGGTCGGGATTAGGAGGGCGATAATTCTGCGCTAAAACAGCTGTGCAACTGAGAATCGCCGCAATCATCGAATAAACAATCTTTTTCATTTGCACAACCAACATTTCAGGTGCTCTGAATTGTTATGCCCACTTCTGCATTCGCATTTAGCAGATACTCCGTAAAGCCTTCGTTTAGGGCGGGGATGCCTGCGTTCCTAGGAATAGGAGGGACCCAACTTAAATTTGGACAGAGGCATCATTAGACACTTCACGACGCCAACATACAGCAAGAGGTCGGTTATAAGATGATCAGCGCGCCACTACATCTGGTGCGCGGGCAAGCCCTACCTATAAACTTTTGAAAATTCAAATTAAAAATCGACGGTAATGTCTTGGTAACCCACCGCGACTATCTTAGTGTTACGAACCGGAAAGTTCCGCTTACTACAAGTTGCCCCACTCAGTCCGACCAAGCGATTCACGTCGCTTGAACTCACGATGAGGATTTTACAGATGAACTCCACCCCATCATCTAACCCAGAAGAATTTCTAGCCACCCTAGGATCCGTTATCGGTGTATCAGAACTCGCTATCAACAGCCGCGATGGCAGGTTCAGTGCTCCAGTGTTGGTTTCTGAAAATGCGTTGGTTTTTTTGCCGTGGCAAGAAGATGTAAAGTGCTGAATTGTTGCCGATAATTGCACGATTTTGCTTAGACATTTAGCAATGGTGGAACATCCATTAAAGGCTGTTCAGAGGGCTGGATGTGGTTGAAGATACTAAAACTAAAGTCGCCACTGAGAAATCAGATACCTGCAAAGTTAAGCCGGAAGCAGCAAAGGTAGCAGATAAGGCTGCCACAAATGCAAGCAGCGAAGTTTGTGCGGCGAACAAAGACGGCAATTTTGCACTGCCTACTGTCAACCCACTCAACACAGACCCCGAGCGAATTGCCTCCGTATTAAAAACTCTGATCGGCAAAGCTCGCACCCCTGAAGAACTCGCGCTTCAAGGGGTAGTGCCAGGTGATTCTCGTGCACCGATAGTCCAGACAGACAAGGGCCCAGCGGTCGCTCCAGTTTCTGACAAGGACCCAGCGGCTGCTCCAGTTTCGCCTGAACAAACGAAAGCGACAGTGGAAGCTCTGGCCGGTGTGACCGGTGAGTGGGAACGACAGCAAATAGCGGCCAACCCCGTAATCGGTGATCCGATGTTTGCATACACACCAGGGTTTGATGCAGAGCGCTTCAAGCAGCTTCTGCAAACCAAAACCGAACCTGAACGAGCGGCAGCTGACGCAGCGTTTCAAACACAATTTGGCAAGAGCCTTGAAACAGTAGCACGCGAGAATCTTGTGGGCAGCCAGCTCTCAGATGCCCTGAAGGCGCTGCACAGAAAAGATGGAGACATAGTTGGGCAACGCGTAGAAGATATTTCTGGAACGCTGGCCTCAGGAACAGGTGGCTGGGCACAAGAGAAGAACATCCGCGATATCTATGCGACCAGCACCAAGGCGCAAATCGATAAGATGGACGAGCAGTATCGTGCCAGCCATCCCGATAAGCCTGACGTTGGGTTGGTCGATGCGATTATGGCAAACCCAAAGATCTCAGACGAAACAAAAGCTGCACTCAAGATTTTAAAAAGTGGCGCCGACAATAGGACCACTCAAGACACAATCGGGCTGGCTCAAATCGGTCTAAATAAAAAGGACATCGGGCTATTTGCAGAAGCAATGAGCAAGGCGACACCGGAAGCGCGCGCCCAGTTTCTTAAAGATGGCGGCGAAACCCAAATCCAAAATGCCTTCGGTAATACGCTGCATCTGCGAGGCAAAACCAGTTTTGTACCGACTCAAGATTCGCAGCACGCTCTAGATTACGCAAATTTCGGTAAGTTATCCGCAGTCACGCAGGTGAGGGACAACACTGGTTCGGTCGGCATGACGACTAACGATAAGGGCATCGAGCAAGCATTGTCTACAATGACTGATGCCGAACGCAAGCTTTATCAGACTGGCAAACAGCTAGCCGAACATCCAGAAAAACCAATTGATGGACTGACCGCTCCAGACAAACAAGCGGCGCAAAAATATTACACGGAACTCCACGCCGCTTTAAAGAACGCTGGAAACGCCACAAACCTCATTAAACTTGAAGATCAGGTTGCCACCAAAGGCGGTGGCTTCGTCGCTTCCCTGGCTCGCGAGAACGGCACGGTGTACAACGGCAGCGTCGCTGATATCAAGAACGATATCCAAAACATGAGCCAGAAAGATTGGCAAGAATTGAAAGCGCATCCTGAGCGCCGCGACGAAGTGGAAAAGATGCTCAAGAGCTTAAATAAGGGCGATTCCGATGTCAAAGATTTGATGGCAGTTTACGATGCGAAGATGAACGCCAAAGTCGACGTGGCCGGTCAGTTGGCGAGCATCCAATCAATCCAACAAATGTCCGCCCCTGACCGACAAAAGTATCAGCAAGACGAAAGTTTCCGCAATGAATTTGACGCAAAATTGAAAGGCACCCTGGGTCCTGGTGCCGGACTAGATGCCGCGGAGAAAATGCTAAAACAAATCAAAGATGGAAAAGAACCGTCTTTAGATTTGCCGGACAAGTTGATGGTTAACGCCCTCTATGAACAAAATCCAGCCAAAGCCCAAGCCGATATTGAACAAGCTCTGAAGCTCGATCCTCAGTTATCTCAGCGTTTGAAAAATCCTCAAACAGATGAGGACAAACAATTCGCGCAACGCTTGCAAAAATCCATAGCAGCGATGAAGGGTCCGGCCGATCAATCTGACAAAGACTTCCAACTCTCTCAAGATGTGGGCAAGAAGCCACTTATCGAATCGCTCAGAGATTCAGCAGGTGGTTTTCTATCTGCGCCTGACGCCAAGGCCAGTGTTGATGCTGTTCAAAACATGTCGCAAGCCGATCAAAAGCGCTATCGAGAAGACGAAGCTTATCGGACTGAAGTCGATAAAAGTCTAGCAGCGAACATCACTAACCCCGCCCTTTTGCATTCAGCTCAACGCATGTTAGAGCAGGTAAAGGCTGGAGACAAGCCCACCTTGGACGTTGTCGGTAAACTTATTCAGCAAAACGATCCCGAACAAGCAATTCGCGACTTAGCGAAAGCCTTCAAAAGCGATCTGACTCTGCGCGATCGAATTAACAACCCATCTCCGGCAGATAAACAGTTTTCCGAAGATTTCAAAACTTCGCTGGATAACGCGCTCAGTCCAATTACTGGATTCGATGGAACGCCCGTGCGTAGCGATTATCGGGAGTATGGTAATGAGCTTCTAAAGGACGGACATGTTTCGCTTGAGAAAATGGTGGCACTGGAGCGCGGTGTTTTCAGCACAGATTCTCAAAAAACATTTGACCATCTAATTGACGCATCGCCGCAAGAAAAGCAGCGATTGCAGTCGGATCAGGCTTATCAAGACAAAATTCTTGCTGGCTTGAGCGTTGAGCAGCGAAAAATTGCTATGGCTGCAGTCACGCAAGGAGAGCTGCTTCCGGAGGATAAAATCAGGGCCAGTATCATCGGCTGGGGAGGCTCGACCGACGTCGCTAATGCCACAAAGGCGATGAAACCAGAAGAGCTGGCTGAGGCACAAAAGCGATACGCGAAAAAATATGGTGGTGATTTTGACAACGATGTCCTCAATAAAACCAGCGGGCAAGATAAGTTCGACGTAAAACGCGCTCTGGCAGGGCAGCTAACTTTTGAAGAACAACAGGAAGCGGTTCGCAAAGAGGGCTTGGACACACGCAGCGGATTCGGCGCATGGGCTTCTGATCGACTGTTCAAGAGTGCCACTGGCTCCCAGGCAGACGACGCTATGGAGCAGATGAACAAGCAGTTCACCACTTACGAAGTTGCGATGGCGAAAGGCATTACGGATCCTAAACAAATTGCTGAATTGCAAGAGCGAGTTAGAACTGCGCAAGAGGCGACGCGCACCGCCCTTGATAATCACAGGGAAAGTAAATCGGCGGCGGCTGACACGGTTACAGATGTTGCAATCGGCGTTGTCGGCGTCGGCAGTGTGATTGCATCGGGAGGCGCGTCGATCCCGCTTATCGCCGGACTCAGTTTATCGATGGGATTTGTCAAAGTCGGAACCAGAGCCGCAATGATGGGCAACGACTACGAGTCGAGTCAGGCACTCAAGGATTTTACAGCCGGGGCGATCGGTGGTGCTACTTCAGTCCTGGGACCTGGCGAAGTGGCAGCGATCTTCAGGATTGGTTCGAGAGCTGCAGAGAGTGCGGTTAGTCAAACCATCGCCCAAGTCGCGAAAGATGTGCTCAAGCCGGATGCAGAGAAAGAACTTACTGCGACCACAGAGCATTTGATGCGACAAGCATTAACTTCAGGCGCTTCTGGGATTGAACCGACTGCAATTAAGGCCGCCGCTGAACAGGCAATATCCAGTTCCATCACCGGAGAAGCACGCGAGCAAGCTGTCGCTCAGCTCACTAAGCAACTGGAGCAAAACCTGGAACAGCAATGGAAGAAAGAGACAGCTGGGCTGCTCAATCAGATCAAAAATCAGGCTCTGGAACAGGGTTACAATGCCAGTGCTGGTGTCTTGGGCGGTGCCGGCATGTCCGTAACGTCGGATTTGTTCGACGGAAAGAGCCTGGATCAGATTGGCGCAGATGCATGGCAGGCAAGCATTTCAGGTGGCCTTGGCGCCCTGGCTATGGGCAACTCTATGAAGATGGGTTTGCATGTACTTGGTTCTGTACGCAGTCGAATCGGAGGTGAGATTTCCGAAATCGCCGACAAACCTGGAGTGATTGCAGACAAACCAGCAGTGATTGCTGACAAACCAGCAGTGATTGCTGACAAACCAGCAGTGATTGCCGACACACCANNTGCCGACACACCAGCAGTGATTGCCAAGCCTGGCGAGCCCGTCGAGGCGTTAAGCAAAATCACAATAGCTGAAGACGCCATTAAAGCCGTGACGGACAAACCAGCAACTGTCAACGTGAATGTAGATAAGCTGACTGATCCCAAAGAAATAAAGCAGGCAATACAAAAAGGTATTGCCGATATGCATGATGGACAACATGTGACTTTCCAGGTCGATGACACCGTTAGTGTGCCGGAGCTTGACAGGAAGGGCAATGTTGTAATGGAAGGCGACAAGCCCAAGATGATCAGTCAAGGGCAGATGCTCTACAACGAATTAGCCAGAGATCAGCCCTGGCGCGATTTGAATTTCGCCAAAGGTGGAGCCGACTTCGCCGCTTTTAAGCCAGATGTTGACGTGCGTCTTTCCACGAAAGAAAGCCCCATGGCACTAAAGAGTCCGGTCGATGTGACCACCGCAGATGGTGCCACTTTGAACCTGCCAGCCGGCACTAAGTTTTCCAATGGCAGCATTTTGGATGGCGACAAGATAAGATCGGCCGATCCGAAAGGCGAGGTATGGGCAGAAACGCCTGATGGTAAGCTTCATCAACTCACAAGTGAGAAAGTTCCAGAAACCACAATTCCAAACGGGGCGATGGAAAACGGGAATTTGGTGGCCGGCAAAAACACCTTAGTGCTGTCAGAGAAAGATGGTGCTAGTGTTAAAGCTGCAAATGGAACAATGGTAACGCTTAAGCAAGGTACCAGACTTTCAGCCGGCGCCGAGATTGATGCTAGCGGTCACATAACAACAAGCGAACCTGGCGCTAAAGTCTTTGCCATAGGACCTGACGGTGTGCGTACCGAACTGGCTGCAGATGCCACGATCAATCCAGGCTCGATTGATCATGGACAAAATCTGCTTTACCGTGTTGGTTTTGGCGATACGGTCATGAACCGGCAAGACGATTTCATTAACTTCGATCAAACTCTGAAAGACAATAATTTAGCCTTGGGTGACGGCAGATATGCGCCCAAACCCGGTGCGATGCGCGATCACTTCGACTTGCCTGATAACGTTGATGTAGTGGCAAACACCGCATATGGTGTTCAAAATATCAAGGGTAGCGAGCACTACCTCATGCCAAATGGATTTGGCAACGCCGGCGAAAATGTGGTTCTCAATTATCGAGGCATTCCCAGGGATGAACACGGAAATTTCGATCTAAAGAGTGCCAAGAGGCTTTTGCAAGAATTCAATGAAAATTCTCTAGCAGCTCCACAAGCAGTTGTGGATGCTACAAAAACTGCTGCCGCGGCCTTGAAGAAAGATGTGGCCGAGCAGGCTCGCACTGTCGATTTGATGAGTCAAGCACTAGGTCATTCGCCTGCCAAGGCAGGTGATGAGGCTGAAGTCGCCTTGATCACACAACGCCTGAAAGATACGGCTGGAAAGAATGGCTCCGAAAATGAGATTCAAGATCGGATAGAGAGCATTTATAAGGGTCAAGAGGCAAAACTGAGTTCGATGCAGGCTGAATTGGCATCAACAAACAAGGTACTGGAAAGAGCAACTCCTGCACAAGCAGCCGGAGAAGAGACGTTGGCGCGGGTTGAATCTACCCCTCATGTGTCAGACTCAATGCCAATTACCGGAGACCGCGACCTCCAAGCTCAGGCGAAGATTGTTGAGCAGTTTCCTCAATACGAGAACATAACCCAAGGGCAATATCAAGTTACCCAAGAACTGGCGAAACTGAAAAATGAGAAGGGTGAATCAATCGCGAAGATACTGGCTGGCGCACCGCTACAGCCTCAACAAAAGGAGCGCGTCCTGCGAGCCTTGGCCGAAGTGCGTGAACAGTTTGCTAGTCAACGCTCAGAAGTAAATGGCGTTAACGTCATTGATAAACAACAAAGATTGAACTGGGAGCACACGGCACGCGAGCTTGGAGCTGTAGTTGAAACCGCTAAACGACTGAGTTTAACGCCAGGAGAAACCGAAGACGCCATGCTTGCCTCGATGTTCTCCGATGCTGTTAAAAATGCCAGCAATTTCGCCAGGCACCATGTAGATGGTGCACTTGCCGCAAACCAAGTCCTCACGTCGCATGAATTGACGATCGGCCAGGTCGGCGATGTTCTTACAAAATATGCGGATTCATCTTTCACACCTGAACGAGTAAAAGGCATTGTCAAGGCAATTTTGGAAACGCAAACGACACCTCCCCATGTGATGTCTGAACTTTACGGGGCGATGCTAAAACCAGAAAATGAAGTGCAAAAAGTTGCGGCAGAAAACATCAAAAAATACATCGCAGATCCATTGCATGCGCCGTTCAAAGATACCCCAGATGGTCGGGTTGTCGATTTTTCGCCTGAAGAGAAAGCGCTCCTTCAGCGTGATACCGGACTCAGTGATTGGCATATTACTGACGTCAATTCTCGGCACAGCAGAATCTCTGAAGCAATTCTGCTTGCGGAAGGAAGCGAAAGCTACAGAAGCGCCCAGGGCATTGCTGCAAATCTGGACATGCGTGGACCAGAGACTGCAGTTGCGGATAAAACAATAATGGACTCCATAGCTTCTGTGAGAGCAAGCGCGGCAGATGATAGGACACTGGCCGACGCCCGACTTGCAGCAACCACAGAACAATTAGGTGGGAATGCGGCATACAGCATCAGACTAAGTAACGAAACCCGCACCAGACAGATGGCGACACGTCGCACAGACGTCAATGTGAAGGAGGCACAGCAAAAGGTCGAAAGTTGGCTGCGCACAGAAACAGGGGTCAAACCTGGAGAGCCACTACCGGAGATACCATTCTGGAACTCGGAACTGAAGTACCCAAATCGCGGGGCAAAAGAGACAGAATGGTCCCAAATCAATGCAATTGTCGAATCTAAGCGCTCGCCGGAACAGCAAAAATTCTGGCAAGACAACCAATATGGCGATCTGAATCAAAAGGAAATCACGGCGTTCAAGTTCGCTCAACAAATCAAAGAACGAATGGTGAGTGAACTCAGAAAAGATCAGAACGGTGCTGTTGTCGACTATCAACCGGTGATGGTGCGCCGGGGCGCGCAATCCGCAGAAGTCTCGTTGGACAGGGCCAATAGTTTGCCAAAAGACGTTGTTGCAGACGCAACCGTTCTTATGCCGGACCAGGTTACAGTCGGAAGTCCTGTTCAGGAATACGTTAAGGTTGCGCCTGTAAAAGCTGAACCTGTGAATTTGCAGTCGATGGATTTCATTAAAGACAATGAGGGGAGATACTATTTCACGGATCCAGACTCAGGTGCACTTAAGCCAATTGGCACCGAGCAAGATGCTGCGGAGGGCTATAGGAACTACAAAGGATACAAAGTCTACAAGAGCGACGGCTCCTCCTACATCAATGATAATTTTTCAAGTAGTCACGTGCCTGCTCCTGGCATGGATAAAGAGTATTACAAACAAGAAATAGTGAAAGCGCAGACAATCGATCGTCAGATTTTCGTGTCAACCGGAAAAGCAGTAGAAGAATTCAACGTTGGCGATATGATGGTCACACCGGCAAAAGGTAGTCCATACTTCGTGAAAAAGGCAGAGTGGGACACACTCTATGCTGTGCACTCGACAGAAGGTCCTGCGGCCGAAGCACTGAAGTTGCCAACCGCAAGTAGTTTGGAAACGCCGATCGGCGAAAACAAGACGCAGCAATTCTGGCAAGAAGGAACTGCGCACGGAACTATCATCCGAGAGACCAATCCGGAAACGGGTGGGATAACGTCCGTTACTGTAACAGACGATGCCCACGGTTGGAGCAAGGTCTACAGAGAGAACAAACTCCAGTCAGAGACAACTAAAGTAGGCGACAAACAGTTTACAAAAAACTACAACTATGAGCATGCGCAAGAAGTGGCAGATCTGCCGCCGACGCAACAAGTTGTAGATGATCTCAATCAAGATGCTGGCTACCAAAAAGCGCGCGAAATTGCGAGAAATGCCAAGGTCCCTGAATACAACCGCGAGAGCGCGGCAGACCAAGCAGTAAATCAGCAACGAGCAGACCGCGTTTTCGAGCAAGTGTTTCATCCGCCTTATGAGGGCGCTACGGTAGTAAAAGCAGAGCAAGCGACCGAGTCATTTACATGGACAAATAAGGACGGTGAAACAGTCCAAGGACTCAAAGGCGAGTGGAAGATCACCAAGCCGGATGGTTCGCTGGCAACGGTTATCGAACCCCAGTTCTTTGACCAAGCCTATGTTGCCGTTGATGGTGGCTACAGATTTGTAGAACCAACTAAAGGTAATAGAGCCGACATTTTCTTCGGCTTGCCTGGCTCTGGAAAGACCACAAATATCAACAAAGTGAGAAGTGAATTCGGCAGTCGTGTAGTCGAGTCAGACGATAACAAATCTGGTTTGGTCGGATTTCATCAAGACGTTTCGGCAGAAGAATTTGGTCCAACGCTAGCAGCAAGAAACGGCCTGGGCGCCGGAAAATTATTGGCACGAAGCAATGACATAAACGACCTAGTCCTAATGAGAGCGCTCAAGGAAGGGTACAACGTGGTGTTGCCCGGTGTAGGGGCTGGAGATCCTAAATGGATGATCAACTTTATTCGCGAACTCAAAGCCAGTGGCAGAGAGGTTCATGCGCACTTCATAGAAATCCCGCCAGCGGAATCAGCCAAGCGCGTGGCAAACAGATTTAAGTATGAACTAAATCATGAAACACCAACCGGTGCAAGATTGGTGCAGCCAGAATTTATGGTGACACACGGAGACATTCCTCGCCAAAACTTTGATCGAATGGTGCGAGAACTTTTCAAAGAAGGAGATGGTCTAGATGGATACGAAGTCATCTGGAATTACGGACGAAACCCCAGAGTCCTTGAAGAAGGACACAAAGTCACAAATTGATGAATATAAAAAGCTAGGTTTTCGCGAAGACGAACTGATCGTTCGGGCTGATGGTGCAGTTGACATTGGCTATGTCGATGAATTCCGGGGTATCGCTCAATTACTGGCGAAAGAGAATAAGACGAAAGACGAAAATTGAACAAAATTCTTTCAGATAGACGCCTTTGAACGCCATCCCTGACTCATTTTACATCTCTTGTCGAACTTAACTAATCGGACTTTGCTTGTCAGTTCACTTGAATTGCGGCAAAGATATTCCTGTTTCACGCTCGAATTGAAACCAGTTGAGAGCGTCTTCTTCTGATTGAATGAGCGGGCGAAAACCAAATTTGAGATACAGGTTAATCGCCGGCACACGCGCTGTAGTAGTGGAGAGACAACCTTTCGTGTGCCCCGCGGCGAGCAGGTTTTGACAGACAATAGAAAGCAACGGCTTAGCCAAACCTTTTCCTTGAAACTCGGGAAGGATAGCGACCCAGTGCACTCTGCCACTATATTCAGTGCGCGCATCTTTCCAGGCAGTGGCAGTGCCGATGGGCACCCCAGCCGAATCGACGAGATAATACTGTGAACTTTTCAGCAGTTTTTTGCTTTTTCCAAACTGATCGACAAAAACCAGCGGCGTAAAAACATTCCACTGATCGGATAGTTGATGAATCCTGAGCCAATCTTCCTCGCGCCCCGCTTTATAAAACTCAAATTTGTATGGCTCTGGGCAAGCGAAAACAGGCGTGTCTGCCAACTTTTCATGGATCATGCGCACTTCTAGATTATCCATGTAAGCAGTCCATACGAAAAGCGGCATGCACCACATTCGGTGCCTGGCTCATGGTGGGACGAGAAGCCCGCGGGACCCGTGCGCTCCATGTCCAACAATGAATGTCGGAGCTCGCGTCAATTTGATCGATGCTCATGCTAATTTCTCTCACTGAGAAAGGCGTCCAGGGACTCAGCCTTAGTGAACAAGTCTTCGATGAAATCCTCGGTCCGTGAGGTTGGATTGGCAATAAGATACTCCACAAACTCGACCATGGCCTCAATTTGGGCAACGGAAAAATCATTCAAACGGTCCTCTTCATGCTCTTCGAGCAGTTGCGCAACTTTATGCAGGTTATGAATTGATTCTTCTGGCAATGCCATTTGCATAGGCGGCATAAATCCAGTGGCAGCACCGATGCCTGGCAAACCGAGGATCACTGCTTCCCACACTTCGCTATCGGGATTTTCCAAGGCGCGCATCATATAAGCAGGCAAGAAGTATCGATAGCCCTCGGTAGTAAATATGGGCAATGATTGGGCGAACTTATCAACGAGTTCAGCGGGCACATTTTGCCAGGAGAATGGCTTGAATTCAGCTTCCATAATCAGACCTTCGCAAGAAGAACTCTGACAATCGCAGGCAATTTCACCAGCTGCCGGATGTGGCACATCCGCAAATGCTGTTCTGATCCGCTCTTTTGCTCGCTCTAACTCTGGCGTGCTCACGTTTTTTTCAAACCACCGCGAGAACGGAATGCTAAGTGAGGTTCAATTCCTTCATTTTCACCAGATCTTCAGGTTTTGCTTTGGCAACGCAGCGCACAATATGATCGGCGAGCGGACAAACAATGTTGAAGTTGCGAGTTGGATATTTGTGGTGCAGATAGTGGTATCGAGCTAACCTTTTATACAAAGGAAAAGATGACAACCATGTTTTGGTTGGCACATGCATTTCCTCATGAATCAAATTCCAGCACAGATGATGAAGAATAATCATGCTCAAAAGAATTGAACCGCCCATTCTGGAAAACAACATCAGCGTCAACCAGACAGGCGAAAAAACGACAAGGTTGAGCATGATCTCGAGGTGGAGATTGTGGAAACGCCCGTATTCATCAGGCTCATGATTGAACACTTTGTAGTATTTGCCATGGTGAAGCACAGCATGAGACTCATAGATCCACATTTGCTTCGGCATGAAGCGCTGCGGAATCTCTTTACGATGCATCAGGTGCTTATGAATTAAATGCTCCCCAAAGGAGATCACAACATAGCTAATACAAATCCAGGCTAAAGGCTCGAACCACATGGGGCTTCCATAAAGTTGGTCCAATCAAGATGACGGCACGCAACGACTTGGTAACTGACGGATCATAGCTTGTCATTGCTCAGTTTGTCTACAGACTGACTCTATTTATGACACATGCCAAGCCGTCTGCTTGTCCCGCCAGTTGCAGCTTACAGTGGTTAGATACGATCCTTAGCAATGATTTGATTATTTGGCCGCGCTCCTAAAGATTTAAAACTGACAAGGCTAGCCTGATTAGCTCTAAGCAGGCGTCTTGCCAGTTGGAGCTGGCGATCGGATTTGCCCGAAGAAACCTTGATTGCGGGCTTGATTCCGACACCGTGTATGGTGGCACCAGAGGGAAGCAGGAAGGCGGCCGAGGTCACCTTGATGCTGGTGTTATTATCAAATTCCCAAACTCGTTGAATCACTCCCTTTCCATAAGTCTTAGTGCCAATCAGTTTCGCTCCAGCGCTGTCTCTCAGGGCGCCGGCCAACATCTCTGCCGCAGATTTGGTGCGTCCATCTACCAAAATGAGAAGCGGCCTGGATTTGGAGATGTTGCGTTCGCGGCTTTGAAAACTTACTGATCCGCCACGTCGATTCAATAACTTCGTCTTGCCTACGGTGAGCCGCTCTTGCACGATGTTCTTTTGATCGACACCTCTCATGGAGGTAAATCGACCAGACTTGACGAACATGGAAAAGATGCGGAAAGCGTCTTCGATTGAGCCGCCCTTATTGTCCCTCAGGTCCATGACGATCGCTTTAGCACCTTTCAATTGCTGCAAGGCATTGCGCATTTCGCCAACACAGTTTTTTGAGCAGAATGTTTTCAGGCGGATGTAGCCTATGTTTTGATCGACCATGCGGTAATCGACTACGTTTGTTTCAACGTCTTCCTGGTTTCGTTGGCTGGTGGCATTGGCATTGCGATAGAACGTGTAGGGATCGTTCAGTGAACCGAGCATGGTATCAACGGCGATTTGCATTGCTTGAGGCGAAACGAGCTGATCGTCAAACTTATGACGCCAGCGCGACCAATTGTGCAAGCGGTTTCGATAGAGAAAGTTGTTTTGGATTAATTCCCAAATTTCATCATATTCTTTGATGAATTTTGACTGCTGCTGTGAATCCACAGGCGGTCGTCCAATTATCAGCGTTGCTATAAGCGGACGCAAGGAAGACGTGAATCCGCCAAGACTGGCACTAGTTGCGGGGAAATTGCAGAGGGCAAGCAGGAGCGATGTGACGATAGAGGACGATAAGACTCTATTTGTTTTCATGCCCCTCCTATTGAAGAGTTAAGCGAGCCGCTGTCACTTAATCGAGCCACATGCCCGAAATCTGGGAGCATGCGATAGAACATATTTACGATCACTACTATTACACAGACTTGGCATACTGCCTAGATCTCAGACTAGTCGCCATCGTTACAACTATATTAAATAGTATCAAAATTTTAAAAGAAAAAGAAAAAAGCGGAGCGCCGAAGCGCCACCATTTCTGGTGGCACTCCGGCGACGCCTTTGTTGTAGATGAAGTTACTTGCTACGCCGCCAGAAGCGCCATACCAGCCTGAAGAACAGGCAGGAAGGCGCGGAAGAAGCGTGTCTCGCAACTCGGAAGAAGTTGCACGGTGCCGTCCGATGCCCTAGAGAACCAGTCCCGCCTGAGGTGAACAAGCCAGACCTGGTCCTTCTTGTGACCGGCCGGGTTGTTTTCACTTTCCAGCGAGAAATCCACGGGAATTCGACGACCGCTGTTCTCGAGAAAACCATCGATACCTCGAAGGTCGTCGGGAGAGCCGGGCATGGTGGGCGTAAACGTCCAACCACAACCGCGTGCGTCGAGATGGGTGACCACATGTGCAGCAGCAGCGAGCTGGCACTTGATTCCATCGTGGTCCTTGAGATGGGACGGCACTTCCTGCATCCATGCAAGATAGAGTTCCGTCGTCTTATTAGTCGTCTTCACGGTGATACCTTTCCCTTTCCGCTCGTAGCGGGCCAAATGATGAGAAACGATGTATCCACCTCGATAGCTCGAGGCTGGACCTTCGACTATCCCGTCGCAAATCACCGTGGCGCAGCCATTACGGCTTACCTCTGTGAGCGGACCGGCATCGATACGAGCTTCGCCGCAGGCGAAGACTCGCCTCCCAGGGGGAGCGAAGAGTTGAGCGCTGATGAATCGAACGCCAAACCGCCGCCGCATTTGGCACCGAAGTGCTTCGAGCGGCGGCGGCGACGCGATTCGTGTTACGACGTGGCGTAGGCGTAGGCCAACGTCTCGCGCGTCACGGTCGGGTCAGGAACGATCGAGCCATGGCGATTCCCGCACGCGCCTTCGGTGGCGAAGCGAGAAGAGTCCCAGCATCCGAGCTTGCGGCCCTGCTGTTGAATGGCATTGGCGATCACTCCGAAAACCCCGTTCCCATTGGGACTGGACGATTTGTCCGTCCCCTGCGAAAGCTGAGTTGTCATTGGAATTGCTCCTTTTTCTCCAGATGGAGAGAGTTGATGTTGTTGAGACAGAGCTGGTGCGCGCTCCACAAGTGAAGTCACGCACCAGCAGCGGTGCCTGGTGGCTAGCCGCAGTGAGCCGAGAGGATCTTGCCCCCGACGTAGACCAAACTGACGTTGCCCTCGCGGACGACGCCGTTGACCGGCTTCGCCTGGAGCGTGCAGGGGCAGATGTCCCCGCAGGCCTCCGCCACGTCCACGTCCAGGTCCTGGAGCGTGGTCGCGACGAAGTGCTGGTCGGCGCGCCGACGGGCGTTGCACAGGTGCGACTTGTCGTCGTCCGAGTGCTGCCGGTGGGCCATCTCGCCGCCGAAGCGCGCGTTGGTCCGCTTGGTCTTGCCACCAGTGGTCACGAATACCGCCATACAGTGTTCTCCTTGTTTTCTGTCAAATCGGATAGCGATTAGCCGAGTTGGCTGCACAGGCTACCCAAGGGTGTCCAAACTCGCCGCCGACGTTTGCACGCCTGCGACGAATAGGACTCGGAAACCTCCCGGGCTTGCAGAGCGACTGGCGTCGACCCACAAACCCAGGAGGGTACTAAACGTGCTTCAGGCGAAGCTGCGCTCGTCAGCCGCCACCCGTGCGTTGCCCTCGAGGTCCAAGATGGTCCCGAGGAAGGTGGTGGCGTACGAACCAGAACGCAGCGAGAAGCTGACGAACCACTGCCCATCCTCGTAGCGCCCGGTCAGGCCCTGAACGGGAATGAACAGCTGACGCCACGGTCCACCACCGTCACCACGTGCGGTCAGGAACAAGTCCCGAACGTCGCGGTTCATGCGAGTGGGAATCGCCTCCGGCAGGAACTTCCTGTAGAAGCGATTGGCTACCGCGTCGTCGATGTAGAGCGGGATGGACCGCCCCTTGGGGATGAACCGTCCAGCGATGACGTTGGAGAGGATCTGGTTGAAGTAGAAGCTCTGGTAAGCCCCCACCCAGAGGGAGAACTCGTCCCTCATCTGCGCCATCACCTCACGGAAGCCGCCCTGGTAGCCAACCGAAAGCGTCTTCTCGATGATGTCGTACTCGATGGTCATGTTGCACTTGCGCCGGAGCGGCTCCAGACGCGAACGCATCGACTCCCATTCCATCCACTGCATCTCGATGGTCTCACCCATCTCGATGGCCCGCTTCTCCGCCTCGTTCCACATCTCCAGGAGTTCGCCGCGGACCTGAGTGGCCAGCGCTCCTTCGTTCGGAGAGGTGTCTGTGAGGAAGAGCTTGATCGCCGCCTTCGGACCGTTCTCGATGAGCTCTCTGCCCACCTTGAGCGTGTTCTGGCGAACGCCAAGCCGCTGCTTGCCGTAGGCGTTCGGGAACAGATTGCCCTTCTCCTGCAAGTGCTGCAAGAGCGGCGTGAGGTAGCCCTCGATCTGTTTGGCGTTCATCCCAGGCAGAAGCACACGCAAGGTGAACTTGTTGCCGGAGAGGTCACCCTTGCGCATCCGCTTCGTCGACGGCAGCGGGTCCTTGATGAAGTAGGCAGCCCGACCATCGACGAGCTGTTGTGGCTTGCAGTGCGCGAGGAGGTCGGCGTAGGTGATCCCCTCGATGTTGACGCGCTGCCCGGTCTTACCCCATCTGTCCTTCAGACCACCGTAGGTGATCTGCTTGGGGTCGATGTTGAGCCGACGGGCGAGGTCAGCTCGAGCGTGGAACGTGGTCATCTGAAGCTTGACCAGCGTGACGGTCCACATTCTGCCGGTCTTGGGGAACTCGATGTTCGCCGGCAGGTCGGAGTTAGGTGAAACAGTGCAGAGGATGTTGAGCTTGGTCTGCTCCTCCTCCACCTGGAAATCGGTTGCCCGGGCCTTGATGCTCGCATGAGGAGCATTGTCGACACAGACGTGTCCGAAGTAATCCAAGATGTTCGGCGGCACGAAGTTGTCCGCGCAGAACTGACTGAGACTAGACGTAGTCATATTGTCCACCCTTCTATGAGTGAGACTGTGCGCTGTCGAGGAGGCTCCCCGGCAGCGCCCAGCCTGTGGAATAGCGGTTTAGAATGCGCAACGGAAATCCCGAGGGACGGCCGCCGCATGGTTTAACCGTTCAACCCTTGTGACTTAGAGAAGCTCACGAAGGTCATGGAGGTAGACTGCTCCGGGAATGTCTCCCAGGTCCGCCTCGGTGTAGTCGCCGGGACGGTCGATCAGAGCAGGACGCATGCCAACCCTGGCAGCGCCACGAATGTCTGCTTCGATGTTGTCGCCAACAAAGAGGCAGTCCTCTGGATCCACGCCGAAGCGACGGGCGGATTCGAGGAAGATTTCCGGCTCGGGCTTGCGGTAGCCCACTTCGTAGGACCCGATGATGTGCTCAAAGAAACTACCGAGCGTCACACCGTTGAAGTTGATCTTTTCGAAGATGTGCTCGAACGGGAACGCCCAAGCGTTGGAAACGACACCGAGCCGATAGCCACGCTGCTTGAGCGCAACCAGGGTCTCGAAGACGTCGCCGAACACAGCTGCACATCCCGATTCGCCGCGGAGAACCTTGCGGAACTCGCCGAGGCTTTCGGGCTGCACGATTGCGTTGAAGGTAGAAGCAGCATGATGCAGGAAGTCCTGCGGGTCGCTGATGTTCGTGGTCAGGCAGTAGCGGAGGAAATCGTCATCGTTATCCACCTGCACCTGACCGCCGTCGATCAGACTGACGCGATGTCCGAGAATCCGCTGGGCGTTCCACACCGGCTCTTTGCAGTGTGAGGTTACCAACGTCTTCCACAGATCAAACAAAATCACCTTCGGCTCGCGGCCGTAGGCATTGGGGATTGACTGAGACATAGGATGCTCCTTGTTTAGAGCGCCCTTGCCGACGGCGACCAACTGAGGAAGCGTTCCCCAATCAGTCGTCGGCGGTTTAGGTGCGATTAATGGCCAGCACCGTGTTTGGTGGCAGGCACGTAGAAACGCAGCGCTGGATTATGGCGGACCGAAGTCCATTCAGCGTTGCATCCCTACTCAGTTAAACGATCCAGTGAAGCTCGGCGCGGATGCCATCAACGCCACCCTTGACGAGGATGATGGTGCGCCTGGAGGCGCCTTCGAAATCGGAACCGGTCACCCGGAAGCCGGCTTCGATGAGCTTTGTGGCTGATGACAGCAACACCTTGGGGGCGTGCAGTTGTTCGGCGTGAGCGATGATGCCCTTGATGTCGTCGCCGGGAAGTCCGGTATCGACAGCACGAGCGAGGTCGCCATTGTTGTAGGTGATCGTGCACGACTGCAGGACAGTGTCGCCCTGGAGGACGATGCGGGTGTTGTCGAGCACGGAAGCGTCGCAGCCGTTGCCGGCAAGTTGAACGCCGACAGCGCAGAGATCACGACCGTCGAGCTGGTGGCTGACGTGGGTGAGGCGCAGGCTGGAGTCGGCGGTCAGGGGTGCGGAGATGAGGGCGGCGACGAGGTCGCGGATGGGCTGGGGCTGGTCAAAGATGCGACGGCAGTTGTCAGGAACGGGATGGCTGTAGCCGTTGAAGACGTTGTAGATGCGGCCGTCGCTGAGAAGAGTCGAACGAAGGCTGTCGCCGTCGGGGTTGGCTTGCAGAGTGCCCACCGGGCAAACAGCAAAACCGACTTCGGTCAGTTTGGTCTGTGGCATAGAATTCCTCACTTCTGGGACTTCTTGTCCCTGGGTAGTTATCAGAGATTCCGGATTGCCGGCATCTCGGTTTAGCCAGGTCGGCAGCGCGCTATGCGAGCTAAGACAAGGCTGGGACTAAAACGACAAGTCTCAACACAAGCGAAACCAGGAGGGCTTTCGCAAGTGATAGATTCTCCCGGACAGCTAAAGAGCAGCAAATGGCGGACGTATGGGGATTGAGCGAAGGTACTGGGTGCTGGTTTGCTGCTGCTCTGGGTGTTGGGGGGAATTGAAACTTGATCTCACCCTATGTACATTTCAGCTTGACAAGCAACTTTTGTTTAAGCATATGTATCTTTGACACCAGTTGTCAGATACCAGAAGTATTAAAAGCCTTGAATTAGCCTATCTATCCGTAATAGCGCCGAAATTCACCCCCCCTTTTTGTGCCTGATGCAGCTCTTGATAACCGCACTTTTCAAGCGCGACTGACGATTTCGACAACTTTTAACCTAAATGTTCGGCTAGCGCGGTTTGCGATAAGACATTTTCCCCATTTAATCTAGCGACGCTGTCACCTTAACGAGCTATCATAACCATGAAGATTTATCCCTGCGATCTGGTTAGCGCTAAGTTGCGCGATTGTTTTAAAAACGGTCGAAAAACCGATTTCTACTGACAACCTAAATTGGCGCAGCTATTACTTACTTGATCAAAAGCTGACACACGCGTATTTTTTCAGATCTTGATCAGGTCAATCAGAGAGCCGTTTTAGAAGAGATCCTCTTGCTTTCATCAAGAAGATCTATCTACGGTGTATATATCAACTCATCCAAAAAAAACCCAAAAGGAAACCAAAACCTAAACCAGCCCGCAGCACATCTAGCTCTCGCAAAACTGGTTTTGGTCCCAAGGGATCGAGGAGTTGACTGTCTAACGAACCGTATTGACCGAATTTCTCGTGTGTACATCGCTG
This sequence comes from Candidatus Melainabacteria bacterium, assembly GCA_003153555.1. GTDB lineage: Bacteria > Cyanobacteriota > Vampirovibrionia > Obscuribacterales > Obscuribacteraceae > PALSA-1081. Next base: position 31,295 of record PLZS01000208.1, read on the forward strand.
TTTAACCCCCTCCCGCTGAAAGGATCGGAGCACAACAGCGCTTAGTCACGAACTCATTTGATGCGGTTGTTTCGTTCCACTCGACAGAGGGTTCACCCTCGTGTTCAGTCCCCGGAACTGCGCACAGCTGTCGAGTCGTTGTTAGTTATGCACCACCACCTCGCATTCCGCGGAGTGGATTTTTTTCAACCAGAGGCGGCAATGTCGACCCGGGGTCGACCGAGCACGCCCGAATTTTAAGGAGATTCTCTTATGAAGTCCAACAAACACACCGAGGCTCTCGTCAAGTCCCTGACCGGCTCCACCGGACAGAACAACGACCAGCCCATCCTCAACGCACCCAAGCCGATTTACCTGGCTGGTGTGAATGAGATCGCAGCCAAGGTCGACGGCAATGTCGAAGTCGATTTCAACACCGTCGGCGAAGTCCGTGCAATCAGTGGCGCAGGCCTGTTCGCAGAAACCTTCAGCGGCGACGCTGTCGACTACGCGACCAAGTTCATCAATGCGCCCGAAACCAAGAAGGCTCTCGGCCTCCGCTATGCCACTCTCGTGGCCGGCGAGTCCAACGAGTATGAGGCCTTCACCCGCGTCGAGTTCCGTCAGGTGGCCAACGTCAAGGGCATGGCTTCGGCTATTCCCGTCCGCGGTGGCTACGTGCACGTGTTCATCGACAAGGGCGGCAACATCATCCAGGTGAACTCTTCCGTTCGTCACGGCAGCAAGCCGGCGACGCTCGGCAAGATCATCACGCAGGACAAGGCGATCGAACTGGCCAAGGCCAAGCTCGGCGCCAAGAACTGCGAAGCCCCCAAGTGCACCCTCGTGCTTTCCAGCCACGAAGGTCGCATGGACGCAATCTACGAGGTGCTGCTCTCCTCGTCTGAGCCGACTCGGCTGATGCTGTTCCTCGTCAAGGCGAAGAGCGGCGAAGTCGTCTACATCGAGAACAAGCTGCACTTCAGCCAGCGCCGGCAGCCCAAGTCGGGCACCAATCCGGTTCTCCTGGCTGGCATCGCGGCCAACTCGTTTCTGCGCATCCCGGACTACGACCCGAAGCAGCCGATCACCAAGCAGGTCAGCAAGGCGATCATCGAAGGCACGGAGCTGAAGGACCCGAAGCTTCTGGCCAACGACCGCTACACCATGAAGGTGCAGGACGGCAAGGACTGGGTGACCGTCAAGGCTAACGCCAAGGGCACCTACGAGTTCG
>PLZS01000179.1 GCA_003153555.1 Candidatus Melainabacteria bacterium
AGGAGCCGAGGAAACCGAAGGCGACGGAGCGCTTAAATAAAATATGCGGATTTTCTATAGAGAAAGGGAACAGTATGATGGAGTGATGCTGGAACGGGAGTAATGACAAAATCTTTTGGCAGTCCTGGGCGCAAGCCCGCCAGACCGGGAATTCGGGGAAAGCAACCCGACCGCTCTGCTATGCCCGGTTTCAGCCAAGCACCAGGACAGGATGATTCCGCCATGCCGGCTTGGTCGCCTAACCTTGGTGGCGCTCCTGCGCAGGAAACGCAGACCGGCGAGGAAGAATTTGTTGAACCGCGCAAAACCGACCCCCATAAGAGAATCGTAGCCCTGTTGTTCGATTTCGCAGCGGCATATCTAGCCGGTGTGATCGTTGCCATGATTCCTTTCGTCAATCGATTTATTCCTTTGCAAATTGTTCTCGTCGTAGCTTTGCTGGGACGTGACTATCTCTTCGGCGGCCGCGGCATTGGGAAAAATCTGATGGGATTGCGAGTCGTAGATGCGCGCACAGGCGAAGCGCCCACGATTCTCCAGTCCGTTCTGCGCAATATCGTTTTGATGGCCCCCTTCGTCGTGCTTCAAACTGTGCCGCTCTTGCTGAAATTTAGCCCATTCGGTTGGCTTAATGAAGCTGTGATGAGCCTTATTAACATTGTCGGAATGGTCTATGTTGCTATCGTGTTACCGCTTGAAAGCTACCGCGCATATAGCAGAGAGGACGGTCTACGAATTGGCGATGAGCTCGCCGGCACAACGATTATTGAGTCAACTATGGACTTTAGCAGCCCTTTTCAGCGCTGAAGTTGCTAACATTAGGCTGATCGAATTGTCCGACTCAGGATCCGTTGATCTCCGCACGTCTCCGTTGAGATATCGCTATGACGCAAAAAGTCGCATACTTATGGGGACCGATCTCCAGCTTCTCAGGACCGCTAGCCGCTTGGCTGGTAACTAAAGGCTGGCAAGTCAGAGTGGCGACGAAATCCTCTTTGAATTTGCTTAGCTTATCGCCGCTCGATTTGCACTCATCAGCGCTTGCCTTGCTTGAGCAGGCTATGGGCGGTAGAGACAGGTTCAGAACCTTCAAAGACAGACTTCGATTGGTAGATGAGACCGAAGCTTTGAAAGGCACCAAATATGATGCTGTTATTTTTTGCGGATTGCCACCAAACTTCGACGAATCGCGCGCTCCACGAGCACCATGGGCGGCGGCAAAGCTACCGGCAATTTCCAAAGCCTTGAAAGGCGTGCCGATCTTTATCGTTTCGTCCCTCTGGGGTGGCGTGCAGAACGACCGCGTTGTACCAGAAGAATTTGAATTCGAACGCCGAAAAGCACCCACTCATTGGGAGAGCTTATGCCAGCACTACGAAGAGAAATTGCTGGATGGACTTTCAACTTTAGAATCACCATGGTACCTAGTGCGGATTCCCATGATCTCAGGATCTTCTGAAACAGGAGAGTCCTTGAACTTTAGCGGACCCGGCGTGTTGTTCAAAGAATTGGCACAGGCGGCTCAAACGCGGGTGGGCACTAACTTGCGCCTCTCCTACAATCCCGACTCGACCTTGTGGTTCCTTCCTGTAGACGAAGCGGTCTATATGTTCTGGCGCTACCTTGAGGATGAACTACGTCCTCGTATATGCAATTTGGTTTCCACTCAAGCAACACTAAATCGCGAGTGGCTGCATTATGTGGCTGCCGCGCTCAAGCTCAATGAAGTGACGCCAGCAGAATACGACTCGCTGACGTTGCCCAGCATCATGCGCAAGATGCTGATGGACGATGTGCAAGTTAAGACACACAATTTGTTTGAAGTGGCAGGAAGATATCATCTGCCACCATTGCGCCTGAACGAGGAATATTTCCAGAAAGTGCTGGCGCGCGGAATTGAAGGACGCTGGGGTGGTCTGGCGCCGAGCAAGGGCAAGGCATCGCTCGGGTTTTCGGATCGACTGGCGCAATATTATTTTGAAGAATTCGTCGCATCAAAATTTGGCGATAGTGTATTCAAAAAGGCATTGGCTCCTGGCACTAGCGTCGGCTTCCTGCTGAAAGGAGCTAACGGACTGGGTTGGGTAGTGAGCGTGAATAATGGTGTCGGACATATCGAAAGATTCGATCCGACAGCAGAACGTCCGCAAATTTGTTTTCACTTTACCGGGCGCACAATGACGCAGTTGATTCAAAGCAAACTGCCGTTGCACCGCGCCTTATTGTTGCGTGAAGTGCAAGTAGAAGGTCCATTGCTGCAGGCGCTTAAGGTGACCAACATCATCGAGCAGTTCTTGAAGGATCATCCAATTGACGCTGCCGAGTTGAGTTCGCTGGCGACTGAACAAACCGTCAGCAATCACTAGTCGCGCCCTTGCAGGGCGTTTAAATGGCGAGCACCACACCCAGGCTAAATGCCGGCAAGGATGCCGGCGCTCCCAGGTTGCCAGCCACGACAATTGAACATTAAAGAGGAGGTACCCTCTCCAAAACAACCTATCCCAGTTGAAGTAAACGAATATTACATCAGCCTTTTCAGACGTTGTTGAAACCGTCAAGCAAGACTCTACATGGTTCTACAGGATCGTCAAAGTCTGCGTTTTTTGCTTAACATATTAAAACGGAAGCAAAAAGTAAGAGGGTATCCCAGGTTTTAATCTTTGCTCGCTCCATTCTCCCGAGTGCGATCGCCTGCTCGGACAGGCGGTCTACTTAACGATCGCTTGTTTCAATTCGCTTTGCGTTTTGATCGCAGCAAGCAAATTCACCATTTCGATTGCCGTCATCGCAGCATCGTGTCCTTTGTTCCCGGCTTTAGTTCCGGCTCTTTCAATTGCTTGCTCGATTGTCTCGGTGGTTAAGACGCCGTAAATCGCCGGTACATTTGTCTCCATTCCTATGCGGGCGATTCCGGATGCACTCTCACCGGCAACGTAATCGAAGTGAGGCGTTGCTCCGCGAATCACAGCACCGAGACAGATGACGGCATCGAATCGTCCACTAGCTGCGGCATGTTTAGCAACTAGTGGAATTTCAAATGCACCCGGGCACCACATAATTTCAATAGAGCGATCTTCAGCACCGTGTCGGCGCAAGGTGTCAAGCGCTGCATCCAAAAGACGTGTAGTGATTAAGTCGTTGAAACGACTGACGACAATTCCAAACCGCAATCCCGTTGCAATCAGTCTCCCTTCAATAACTTTCGGTCCATGACTGTTTGACAAAGGTGCAGAATTCGGCGCGGAATTAGACATTTTTCTTCCTCATTGACGAACTGATTCGAGATCTTCTAACCAGTGACCCATTTTCTCTTTTTTGGTGAGCAAATAACTCATATTATGACTGTTGCATGCAGGCGGCATGGTGACCCGGTCCGTGACAACCAAACCATAACCTTCCAGACCAACGATCTTGCGCGGATTATTTGTGATGATGCGCACCGATGTCAGTCCCAAATCGCAAAGAATCTGCGCACCAACACCGTAATCCCGCAAATCAGGCTTAAAACCAAGCATCTCGTTCGCTTGCACTGTATCTTTACCAGTGTCTTGAAGTGCGTAAGCCTTGATCTTATTGAGCAATCCGATCCCACGACCTTCTTGCCGCAAGTAAACTAGAACCCCTGTTTCTTCCTTGGCAATCATTGCCATTGCTGCTTCTAGCTGCGGTCCGCAATCGCACCGTAGACTGGCGAAAACGTCCCCGGTCAAACATTCACTGTGCACTCTGATCAGCACATCTTTCTTACCTTGCACATCGCCTTTTACAAATGCTAGATGATCGATAGAATCAATGGTGTTGCGATAAGCGTAGAGATTGAAATCGCCGTAAGCAGACGGGAAAGTAGCAACTGCTTCGCGCACGACGAAACGTTCGCGCGTCAGTCGATAAGCGATCAACTGGGCAATGTTGATGAACTTGATATTGTGTTTCTTGGCAAACTTAGTTAGTTCAGGAACGCGAGCCATAGTTCCATCTGCGTTCAGGATCTCGCAAATCACCCCAGCAGGTGCAAGACCTGCCAGACGTGCCAAATCGACAGCGGCCTCGGTGTGTCCGGCACGTTGCAGCACGCCGCCAGCCTTAGCGATCAAAGGTGACACGTGACCGGGTCTGCGCAAGTCTGCCGGCTTGCACATTGAGTCAGCAATTACCCGAATCGTAGTGGCACGGTCGTAAGTACTAATTCCCGTCGTCACACCAAATTTGGTATCAGCGTCGACGGTAACCGTGAAAGCAGTGTTTTGTGATTCAGTATTGTTTTCCACCATCATGGGCAATTGAAGTTGTTCAGCTTTCTCACTGGTGATGGCCAGGCAGACCCAGCCTCGTGCTTCTGTGACCATGAAGTTGATCATGGCAGGTGTAACCAACTCGGCCGCGCCAATCAAGTCTCCTTCGTTTTCCCGGCCTTCATCATCGGCAACGACCACGAATTTTCCAGATCGAATTTCCTCAAGAGCTTCCTCAATCGAACAAAAAACAACTTCACCGTGATTCTGGTCAACATTATGGTCGCCGTCACCATTGGTTAGGTTTGATTCTTGTTGGTTCTTTTTGTTTTTCATGCGAATAGAGTTGGTCTGAAGGAGTGAACGAGCACTAGTCTAACTTTGCTCTCCGAGGAACGGCATTTTTGCTGCCAGATTGTTAAGGTTTCCGCGGTGCGCCTATGAGCTGCTCTGCTGCCAGCCCAAGGCTCGGCGCCATCCAACGGGCGACATAACGAGCCACAATGTCAGTCTCGATATTCACCTGACTGCCTTCAGTCAGATCGCCAAACGTAGTGACAGTCAATGTGTGTGGGATAAGCGCCACACGGAAAATGAAATGTTCTTTGTCATCCTGCGGAAAATCTACGACAGTGAGTGAAACTCCATTGATCGCCACCGAACCCTTCTCAACGAAAAAAGGCGCCAATGATGGGTCCAATACAAATGACAGGACAGAAGAAAATCCTTCCTTTTCGATTTTGACGACGGTGGCCACGGCGTCCACATGCCCGCTCACTAAGTGTCCACCTAGGCGATCAGAAAACTTGAGCGCCCGCTCCAAATTGACCCGGCTGCCCTTCGCCAAAGCGTTCAGCGTGGTCCGGCGCAAGGTCTCCCATACAGCTTCGACGGCAAATGTGTCCTTAGCAAATTCAACAACCGTCAAGCAAGTGCCGTTGATGCTGATCGAATCACCCAGTCCAACATCCTTCGTCACTTCCGGCGCCGAAACTTCCAAACGACGCCCGTCGACGCTATCTGTCACCTTAACGACCGTCCCAACCTCTTCTATAATTCCTGAAAACAAAGCAGAGCCCACCTTTTGCAAATCGGCATCAATTTTACATTGAGACTCCTGACTGCCGAGCGAACGTACATATAATAGGTTTATGTTGCGTAACCTACCAAAGGTGCGGGTCTTGTTTCACGGCTTTGCCACATCTTTTTTGTAAGTTAAAAGAGCCCCAAAAGTAAGGTTCGTTTCGCAAATGGGAATCCTCCCATATGCAAAGATGGAGAAAGACGATTTACTTAGAGTGCCCCGCTTGAATGGTGTTGCATGGCCCCTCGCAACCTACAACCGAGTTGCAATAAAGAGAGAAGAATATGAGTTCCGACAACGAACGAGATACCAGATCCTTGCCTCAAGATGGCGCGAACAAGGACCTTTTTAAATGGAGTGGCGATGTTAATGGAAATGGCACTGGCAAGAACTGCGCTCCCAATGACCAAAGAGATGTCTTTAAATACGATGGCTCCGGGCAACACGCCTCCACCGACGACACGGGCGGGCAAAATGATCACGTCCCTGCCAATTGGCATCCAGACTACAGCCTTTCCTCGCCAAGCGCCCAGGAATGGTTCAAAGAGTCTCAAGCCCTCAGGAAGCAAAAACTGGATCTCGACCAAAATGGAGACCATGTAGTCCAGCATGGTGATTCACTGTGGACGATCGCTCAGCGCGAGTTGCACGACCATGGCAAACAGGGCTCGAATCAAGAAATTGAAGGCGAAATCGCCCGCATTGCCAAACTGAACGAACAAAGCCATCCGAGTTTGATGACCAAACCTGATTTCATCGGAGATGGCTGGAAACTTCACATCGAGCGACGTGATTCAGGCAATACAAGTAGTGATGGACAAAATGGAGATCGTTGCGTTCCCAAACCTACCAATGGCGAAGTGACACCACCAGGCTACAAGGCGAAACCGAGCGTCATCGTCAACAACGTTTATACGGATAATGCTTATTTCGATCAGCGCGGCGGTACGGGAAGTGGTGGCAGACCTGACCAATGTGTACCGAACCGTGGGGACGATGTATTCAGATACTCTGGAGATCAAGGACAAGGCAACGGCAGTGGCCGAGACGTCTATCAATATTCTGGCGACCAGAATCGCGGCAGGCAGAATCAAGGGAGCGGGGACGTATACCAATACTCCGGCGACCAAAACCGAGGCAGACAGAATCAAGGGAGCGGGGACGTATACCAATACTCCGGCGACCAAAACCGAGGCAGACAGAATCAAGGGAGCGGGGATGTATACCAATATTCCGGCGACCAAAGTCTAGGTCAGCCGCGCAACAACACGCCGTTCGCTGGCACCGGCGATGATGGCACATCATTTTATCCCGGAGCCGGCAGCGCTCAAGACCAGCTGTGGGATCGACCAGGCAGACCTGGCAGAGTAATCGTCAACAACGTCTACGCTGAAAACGCATATTTCAATCAGAGTGGTGGTAACTTTCAACCTAGCCCAAACTGCAGAATGATGCAGGGCGATCCATCTCAATCAGGCGCCGACAACTATTACAATTGCAAGCCGAGAGATAGAAATCAGGGACGAATCATACCGATGAATGATCAGACTGGCAACGGTTCTTATGTGACCTCTGACGGGTCAAATCCGTCATATCCATCTGGTACGGGAAGAACTGATTACTTCACCTACAGTGGGGAGCCACGCGGCAACCAGCCTGGTGACTATTATTCAAACGCCAGGAGCCAACAAGGAAATAATGTAGATGGCCGTCCATCAACATATCGAAATCCGTCCGGCAATGACGACGAGTTCGCGTATTAAAGTCGTGACGTAAAATAAACGGAGCGCGGGTCTCCAGACCCGCTTCGATTCGTGATTATAGGCGACTGTGGACAGTCGCGCTTCATTTTCGAGATTATTGGCTCGGGTTCGGACGACCAGACATATCTTCGAAACCGGCCACGAGCGGTAACGCTTTGCCGTCAGGGCCAATTACAGGCTGACCTTTCTGGTCGCTTTTGTTACCAATCAGGTATCTGAATTTGAAAGGCACCGGTCCACTCGGCCCACTCTCTTCCGCGGAGTGGATTGCCACAACGCCACGAACGTCCATCGGTATCAGACCACGGGGATTCGGATCGCTGCTTGTCACTTCGTCAATGCGGATCGCTGACAGTTGCCGCGAGTCAGACAGGCTCTTAGCTTGCGCCGCAAGTTCGTCTTGCGTTCCAGCTAACATCCCAGCTTTAGAAAGCACCTGCACCACATTTGGTGCCAGCTCCTTTTCAATCAAAGCGAGCGTAGATTCTTTGTAGCTGATGTAATTCGTGTCGAGCAAATGTGCCGTGACTGTGCGCGCAAAATTTTCATAACTAACTTTCGCATCTTTGGACAGCGTTTTGTTCGGATTAGGTCTTGTAATGATCAAAAGTCCGTTCATGATCACGCTAAACACAAGGAGAACATGAACACCATATGAACGAACTAGTTGATCAACACTTGATTTTCTTACACGCCAATACATTTATTGCAACTCCACTTTTCCTAGCACCCAATCGTTGTTCGATTTATAGAAGGTCAGCAGCGCACCACATTCGGTTTCAGTATGTTGTTGGGCAACATCGGCTGCTCCTGCCCTTTCCAGCGTTTGGGTTCCTGTGACTTTGAGTATTGCGTCGGATTCCGTTTTCTTTACCAGTTCAGCTTTAGTTATTTTTGCGCGAGAGTGTAATTCTTGCCCGGGCCAGTCCCA
>PLZS01000193.1 GCA_003153555.1 Candidatus Melainabacteria bacterium
CAAGATTTTGGAATTCCACAGTGTCTTCAATCAATGCATGTGTGCCAACAGCAATATTGATCTGTCCATTTAGGAGTTCAGCCCTTACTTCACGGCGTTCTTTCTGCCCTTGCTTGCCGACGACCAACGCACATTTCAAACCAAGCGGAGTCAATAACCTTTGAAATTGGCGATAGTGCTGTTCGGCTAAAATTTCTGTCGGCGCCATCATCACGCATTGAAAACCATTCTCGATCGCTATTAAAAAGGCCATCAAAGCAACGATCGTTTTTCCTGATCCGACATCCCCCTGAACAAGCCTATGCAAGGGTTTGGAGGAGGCCAAGTCAACTGCAATTTCTTTAAAAACTCTATCCTGAGCACCAGTCAATGTGAACGGCAATGATTGGCGCAGTCTTTCCACCAAACCATCGGGTTTGAACTCGAGGGATAACGCACCCTCGGATTGATCAAACTTGTGTCGGCGATGCGCCAGTTGCAATTGGATGGCAAAAAATTCGTCAAACACGAGTCTATATCTCGCCCGATCCTTGCTTTCAGAGTCATCGGGGAAATGAATCGAACGCAAAGACCAATCAAGATCGGCAAGATCGTATTTAACTTTCACTTGCTCAGGAACAGGGTCTGCCACCACAGGCAATGACTCTAGCGCGTTATGAATAATGTTGCGCATGTATCGAAGACTCAATCCTTCTGTCAAAGGATAAACCGGAACGAGACGGCCAGCATGGATGCTGCCAGCCAGATCAGGACTGTCGCTGTCCTCACCTTCTCCGTCGCCGACTTGTCCCAGCAGCTCGATCTCGGCATTCTTTAACGTGAGTTTATTGCTGTAACTATCTCGGTCAACGACACCTGAAGCTAATACCTGCGAATCTTTTGGATACTGATTTTTGAATCGATCCAACAAATATTTGTTTTGCCTGCCGCCAATAAATCTCGTAACAGCAATACTACCCGTGCCATCATTGATTAATATTGTGACGATCGATACGTTTCCACGTTTTGATTGATAAGCGCCAACGGAACGAATGACACCATATATAGTGACCTCTTGTCCAGGCACAAGCCCCCTTATGAATACACGATTTTGAAAATCCAAGTGGCGGCGAGGATAGTGTCGAAGCAGGTCATTCACGGTGGAAATGTTGAGCTTACTGAGTACAGCTGCCGCTTTCGGACCCACCCCACGAACAAATTGCACAGGCACTTGCTCAGGATCGGCAACACTAAATTTGGGATTGACTGGTTTCGCCTCTTTCGGCTTCTTGCTGACCAGCTGCACATCAGCCGGATGTGCTGAGATAATTTTGGCTGTGGCGATACTCTTGTCATCGACAATTTTAGAGCCCGGCAAATCACGCTTGGCTTGCGCAACGGCAATCGAATCGGCTAGCTTCTGAGTAAGCGTCTCTGGCGAATCGCACTGAACGTTTTCTGCTGACGACTGGGGATCCACTACCTGCTCTTCGGCAACGGTCCACAATGGTTTAAGAAGCTCCTCAGCGCGCCGGATGATCGATATCCGAGTGGCTACGTCCAAATTCGGATATTGGCGAAATAATCCCCGCACGGTCGTCCAAATCGGATCGGTTGGATATCTCCGGCATAGCCGATCGGCAGTTTGCCTCATAAACTGCGAAAACGTGGAGTGCTTTCCTTGGAAATCCGAATAGTAAGCACGACGCTCGACCAAAATCGCACGCCGAAGTGCTGACAATTCAGCTTCTCTAGTTTTCTTGACACCGCCCACAATTGAAGCCATACGCGCTCGGGATATCCAAGACTAGTCACCCTGGAGGTCTATTCATACCAGTCAGGACTATGCAGCAAGCTACTCGTCTCCGCAAACTTCCCAACTCCTGCACGCAGCCCGGTATATCTGGGCTCGCCTGCACCCTTAAGATTAAGAGACAGCGCGCCCAAATACACCTAAATTTATGCCAACACGAAATTAGATTACTCGCTAAACAGAAACAAGCTTCTTTTCTTGCCGGCGAGGCAGTTCATAATTCATGATGTCCATCAAGAGTTCCATTCTCGTTCCGCTGCATAACAACGGAATCAAGTTTGGCAAGCTGTAATAGTCACCTTTGAATGTGAATGTATCGACTTCGATGTCGGTACCCTTCAAGCTGCGTTCAACCGCGTCTGAGAACTTGCCCACGTTCACGATAATGACGCTTGGCATTAAATTCATTGTCTCAGCGTAGCTTTTCATCGCTGCAGCAAACAGCGGGTTCGCATTTTCGCCCTGGTCAGTGACCATCACGATCTGCTCAACCAAGCTTTTGTTTCGACGCAACATTTCTACGGACACACCGCAAGAGGTGTTGCCACCAGCTTTGATGCCGTGAAATGCTTTTTCCCAGTGGGATAATTCTGCGCCTTTAGCTTTAATTTCGTATGCCATACTATCGAATGCATAAACATACAAATCAGCTTCGCAAATTGGTGCAACCAAGCTCGCTACTTGCTTTCCAACCGCAATGGCTTCTTCCATAGATCCACTTTTATCGATTAAGAGAGCAGTAGATTTTTTGATTTTGCCTTTGGACTTAACTTGATGGTCGCCAACAGCCTCCACTTTGCGGGCCATGTCATCGTCCAAATTAGCAGCTGCCATTGCTTGTCGCGTTTTCAATGCCGATACGCGTTTGTCGGTCTTACCACTTTCGAGTTTAGACTCGATCAAACTTCGCAAATCAGCATTGTCCATCGCGCCGCGCTTTTTCAAGCTGGCCAGATTGTTAATCACTTCTTGCGGAGTCATGACTGACACTATGGCAACGAGTGCCGCTGGAGTCAGATTCTTGATCACAGATGAAGCAACACGATATGGAATTTTATTTTCAACAATCAGACGTGCCTGTTCGGTCGGATCAGTGCTTGCAGCAATTTGCTTCAAAGCAAACAACTTGCTATGTTCTGGTGGCTTTTCGTCAAACAGCACTTTCTGCGCGTAGTCACCTGGCTTAATACGCAACGATGCGTACAAAGTTTTCAATGATTTTCTCGCGTGCAATGCGGCTGAATCGAACGCTCGTTGGTCACGTTCGCGCCCATCCAAATAATGCTTAATAGCACTACGTAATGAACGTGGCACTGAGCCAGCGATACCAGGAACAAATGTCTTGCCGGTGCGATGTCCTTTCACGACTCGAACAACACGCTCTACCTGATATGGGGGCATTTTTTCAAGCATGCACAAGCCAGTATCTCTGAACTCGTCAGAGAACTTGGATGTGACCATGAAAGCAACGAACAACTGCTTCAAATCGTGCACGGAACCATTGTCGAAATACCACGCAGCAAGATGACCGAAGAACAACGGATCGTTTTCGTGTACGTGCTGAAACAAGGGAATGTGCGGTGCCACGTCACGGTGCGGCGTGCGCAGGAGAGTATTAAGAATACTCAGCCTGTAGTCTTGTTCAGACCCGATAGGATTGCGAATCAGATGATCGAACATGATTTCACCTTGCTGGCTCTCGTAGCAGCAACGAAAGTCTCTAACCAATTCAGGTGCAGACGAAACAATTCGCCCACGCCCGGGATGCCTGTGTCAGTTTCGGGATTCCTGCTATTTGCTTTTTTGCGAGCCGGTGCTTCCATCAGCACTAATCCACGGTGCGAAAAAAACTAACTTCAAATCTGAAATTGAGTTGAGTATTCAGTTAAAAAAATGGGTCTGTATAAGTTGCAAGAGCTAGTTAAACAATTCAAAGTTGTGTGTAGGCTCTAGCGGTTAGGATACAGACTTATCTGGATGATACACCGAGGTTTGATTTTAGGCATTTGTTTAAATCACCTTCCCTTGTACTCTCGGTGTCGTCAAAAATTTGGCCTGTGCAAGTCGAGAGAGCTGTTTCTGAGACGCTACCCTCAGGTATAGCTGGTGGGAGAATCGTCTCCTACGTCGGTTATGAGCCGCACCGCTTTACGCGATCATGTTTGTAAGCTCTTACTGTTAGAGCACAGGCTGATTTCTAATTATATACAAAACCCAACTAGTTGTCATCAGTTATTTTTCGAATTAATATTTGCACTGCAGATGGTGGCATCTCGAACTGTCGTCTAAAAACGGCTACATTCAACGCCGAATCAGATTTCAATATCAGCACATAAAGGACTCAAACATGCAGGCGTCATTGCTTCCGAATTTCGGTGCGGAAAGAAGTTCCAACTTCAAGACGGAATTACTTCCAACTTGCAGCGCGAAAAGGTTCCGCGCGAAATTGACAGCCAGATTCGAACACGAGAAAAGTCCTAATATTCAATTTGATAGAAAGCGATTTTTTAAAGTGGCCCGTACAAGTCGCATGAGCTGTGCAATTTTACCGTTTGTAAGCTCTTGCTGTTAGAGTGCGGGCTATTTCCACAATAGCACCTAGCGTGAGACTTGCCTATAGCGCCACGGCTGACTCTACTTCGCTCAGCCTTTCCACTCATTTGTAAACTTCACAATGGAATCAAGCAATGCCTTAAGGCGCTTCGCTCTCTGCATAATTTCAGAGGCGGTTTCCATATCCTGATTTTGAATCGATTTCACACCTATCGGAGTGAGCAACTCCAACTGGTGATCTATCGCTTCTGCAAATTGATTGCACTCATTAAGAACGACTACCAAGTTCTGCTGCAGGAGGTCTTGCACAGAATTCCTCTGAACTTGGGGATTGTTGTGTATCTGCGCGGGTGCGGGAGACTGTGTAGGCACGGGAGACGGTACCGAGACCGGGCTGATTGTGGGCGACGGATACGCGCCTTGCCCCTGGGGAGTGGGGAATGGCTGAGTAGCGGGGATTGGATAAGGCAGGGCTGAGGAATGTGGAGCTACTTGTGGCATTGGCTGAGGACTTGGATTTTCATTCAACAGCCATTCAGGCTTGAGCAATTCCATTTGATTTCCATTCGCACCAGCAAATGAACTTGGGCGAGCGGGAAGACCGGGCTGCGGTGTAGAAGGTCCCGGCTGATGCAATGAGAATTTATCTGTGTCCCGCGCCTCGCCTCGGGCGACCATTACTAAATGAGCAAACAATTTCTTGGCGATTGCGGAGGACTGGTCCATGGATACCGATTGATGATCCAGCTGCCAATTGATCTTGTTCCTGTATTGTGTCGCCAACATTTCCATATAGAGCGGAAACTCATCGTAGCGCGAGTTGAATCCCATAAGAACGCCAACTGGAATGACATAGGCTTGAATTTTGAAAAATTCGCCACGCACGACCAAAGCCCATTGATTTGTGGAGAGATAACCGATCGATGTTATCGATGATTCCTGGCCGGGCGCTTTAGCATCTTGCAGAGTTGGTCTCGTACAATTTACTTGCAACTCAGGCTCATTGCACATACGGCTAAAATCATATGCATAGCGCTGGAAGTGATCGAACAGATTATCAACCCAAGCAGGCATCGAGCGAGGCGGTTCTTGGTTGGGATCTGAGTCCCCTTTGATTTCGACCGAATCTTTGACTGCATCTGTACTCAACGCTGCCAACCACTTAGAAGTGTGCTCACCGCTAAAAGGCTTTATCGAATTGAGAATTCGCCTGGATAGTGGGTCAGCGCCACCGTCACGATACTTTTCGTCCGCCATAACCAACACGTCCTCATTTCCAGCAATCCTATAAACAATCTTCCCATAAGACTGCTTGTGCAACCAAAGTCTGCAACAATATGCGCAGGTTAATTACAGCGTCGGTCTATCTTGACACCGATTTCCTTAGATCGAAATGCCTTAGGAGCTTATCAAACAAGCGTTGGCTCGGAGTCAGTTCCGAAATCGCGCTCAATTTTCGCGCACCAAAGCAGACCTCATTCTTCGTGCTAAAAATTTCGCCTGTACAAGTTGTGAGAGCTGAACCAACAGCTTTCGCCGTCGACGAACGGAGTTGAACCGTTAACCAAATCCTTATTCGGGATCTGCTCTACCAATGAGCTACGTGTGTATGCTCTCTCGGTTTGAGTACAAGGCTACCTATATTGTAACCGAAAAAGCACAGACGTCAATGTAGCCTTTCAGTTACATTACGTTAGCAAAAATACTGTTTTTAACTCGATTAATTTCATTTCCGGCTATAGTACCAATTCATGGCAACAATTTTTTTTTGCTGGCGTCATAGCATTCGCTTATCAAGCATGGCTCACCTGTAATCCCCCCCAACGTATAAAAGTCCCCTCACTCTTAAGGAGAGAAACAAAATGACAGAAGCTCGTAAATTTTTGGCCGCAACTGTGGGTTTCTGCTTTGCAGTAGGAATGCCGGTTTTAGCTGACACATCAGTGCACGAAGAAGAACATCATGCATCATCAACATCAACTTCGTCAGATCCACCCGTTGTAGTATCGCCTGCACCTTCGAGCAGCACGACTAGCAGCACGACGTCCACGAACGTAAACCCAGCATCGATACGTCAGACTACTGTTAAATCAAAAGTTAGAACTCCAATCGGTAAAGTTAAGTCCAAGACTACATCGACCGAAGCCGTTCCTGGTTCTGTTCAATCAACAACAACCAAAGTGCACACAGAAGACTAATCTGCTCAAAGCAGCGATTTGAAGTCTGTTAAATCTAGAAGTCTATCGGAGCATTGTTCCGATAGACTTTTCGCATTGGTGCCTAAAGCTAATGGTCATCAACGTTGATTGATAAATCAGTGAGAGTAAACGACAAATTCTTCTGTTCCCCTTTGAGAACGTAGCGCACAATTGTTTCGCTAGTCATTGCCACGACGATCATAATGAGATTACGTGCCAGAGGGTAATCACAAACATCATCGTTTGCGTCGCCGGGCACAACGTAATTTTCGTTCCATTGCACCTGCCCATATTCACCATTTAAACCTGCATGCAGACAAACGTAATTTGATTGATTTGAGATGTCGAAGACCACCTTGCGACTAACAGAATTGTCGAATGCGTCAACAATCAAGTCGTTGCCACGCAACAATTTGATTGCATTTTTCTCAGTCAGTTCTTGCGGCAGGGAAACAATTTCTTCACCGACTTCCCGATAGATCAAGTTACGTAGAATATCGGATTTCATTCCACCAATGTCGTCAACGCCATACACTTGAGTGCCAATGTTGTGCTCCTCGACACGATCTTTATCGACCAGGGTGAGTTTGCTCACGCCCATCCGAACAAGATTGACCGCCAGGTTAGAACCAATTGCACCGGCACCACAAATCACGATCTTCGTTGAAGCGAGTTTTTGCATCGCTTCATTTCCTCTCAGAATTTGTTCGTGATGCCATTTATTAGCCATTGCCGTTCTCAAATTGTAGGGGGGGGGTTAAGTCAGAGCGACTAGATAACCGCTTTTGAATCTTTGAATACGCTTTAGAGGTTCAGCGGCTTCCTTTCTATGATCAAATACCCAGGCGTTTAATCGATTGTCAGCTTGAATAACGCAAAGAAGCGGTTTACCGAAGCTGATTGTCCAGGCGCTCATAGTTTTACGATCCCGTGAACTAGGCTCAGGGATTCCGTCCGGATGCGTGTGAAAAAAGCCAATCACGTCACCTCTTTTTTCCTCACGGACAAGCGCAGCTTGCCAATCAAAATCAACTTCGACCTCCGTGCCTGATGACCTCTTACTTAACTTGGCATGCCAGATTCCACCGATCAATTGCCCAGTGAGGATATAGCAAACTTCGCATTTAAAACTCATCCGAGTATCCACTTTCACGCATAACGCCGACTAAACTAGTCAAATCAAAATTTTGATCTTGCCCAGATAAACAGATACCAGCACTAATAACCCCGAGATCGCTTGGTCGAATTTCAGAAACATGGACTGCGCCATCAACAATATAACGAACGGAAACCCTGTCTGTTCCTTGACTCCAGAATCCGTCAAGCTGAGCGCCAGCATGTGTTAGCGCATCTTCGATCCGCTCCGCATCTGTCAGTGGAGCTCTCCGAATTAAACCGCCTAATTCAGGATGCTTTTTTAACCAAAGCATCCGGTAGGCCACTCGCTCCTGCGGAACAGCACCTAAAACTCGCAGCTTCTCGGGTTCGACATCCTCCTGCAATGCTTGGCGCAAGGAACGCGCTATCGATGGATCACGGCGTCGATCAGTCGACTCGTACCAAAAAGCAGCACCATCGAAGCGTGCGCATATTGTCTCGAACGTGCCCACCTTTTGCACAAATCGTATTGGAATTGGTCCAGCTATCTGGGCACGGCTATCCGCAGTAGAAGCCTGAAGCCCCCACCACTTGTTGTCAAATTCGTCCAATAAAACGATGCGAAAGCGCGGCAAAAAATGCAAATAGCCTTTAATTTGCTCGAGAGAAGGTGCACCGCATACGGTAGCAGACCTACCTGACGATTTTAAAACTGCCCAGCCTTCGAAGGAAGGATCAGTCAAGGTCATCTTGCAGGCTATGCCACCAATTTGAACAGAGACTTGCCCGCCAGGCACGACCGGAGCGACAAATGATCTCGAAAGAACGCGTTCTTCTTCCAAGGCCAGCTTGTTGATCATCGCTAGAGGATCTAAGCGAGAGGGAGTTTTTTTGTCCTCCCTCTCATCTCTAGTCATCCGAATACCGCCTCGGGTCGCAGCGTCAAGTTACCGTTTGCATGTCGCTCAATCACAGTGGCATCGAAACTAACTAGAGCGACATCGAGAAATTGAGCTACCGCCATTTTGACTTCGTCATCTGGTGTGGCGGCATTTATCGCCAACGTATCCAGAGCGATATCACGGCTCCGTCCCTGGAAGCGCAGGTGGAGGACGCCAGAGGTGGCTTGCTCATTTGCAAGATTGTAGAGAGTTTTTGGATCATTAGTGCTCATACCACACCTCCTACCAGTTGATGTAATGTCATGACGACAAAAGGGTTGCCTGTACAAGTTGCAGGAGCTGTGCTTAGTGCTCTACCACTGAGCTACAGCGCCGTTTGTGGCGCTGAAAGGACTCGAACCTTTGACCTCTCCGTTAGAAGCGGAATGTATGCTCCTCCTGTTGGAATACAGGCTGAAGACATTCTAAAGGCAGAAGCGATTTTTTGTCAAGCAGCACCCCAAGCCATTCTCCGAGCAAACACAATTGTCGACAGCCACTAAATGTGGTGCCGAACGCAATTCGTGATTGTCAGGTTATGGGGGATCTGGTTGGCAAAGTCGCTACCTCAAGTAAAATTATCGTCTGTACAAGTCGAAGGAGCAATTTGGCGCTCCACCACTGAGCAATAGTCCGAAGACTACAGGATTCGAACCTGAAGGTTGTATGCTCCCCCTGTTGGAGTACAGGCGGAAGATCCATTCTATGGGTTGAACCCAACCTTGTCAAGGATGCGGATTGGTCGAATTTTTATCTACTAATAAAGCTAAATGCAAAGACCGCGTATGCACCGCATACGGTGACTTGCGCTTGCACTCAAGTTGACTTATTGCAAGCGGTTGAGAATCAGCTTACTGATAGCTTTCAGTGTCGCAAAAACGCCAAGTCCTTCAGAAGCTACTGCTTCGAAACTAGGGACGCCTCTTATATTCAATTCTTTTTCCAAACGTTCAATCGGCAGTGCGTTCGCCAAATCTCGCTTGTTGTACTGCAGTACCCAAGGAATATTATCGAGAGTCAAACTGTATTCAGCAAGGTTCTCAATCATGTTTTGCAGTGATTCCACATTGTCGCGCGAGCGCATAACATCTGAGTCAGCGACGAAAATAATTCCATCAACGCCATTCAATATCAATTTCCGACTGGCGTTATATTCCACCTGTCCGGGAACCGTATAAAGAGAGAATCTTGTTTTAAAGCCTTGTACGCTGCCGAGATCTAATGGTAAGAAGTCAAAAAATAAAGTTCGTTCAGTCTCAGTCGCTAAGCTAATTAGCTCGCCCCTAGTCGTGGGCGCTAACTGACTATGAATATATTTCAGAT
>PLZS01000013.1 GCA_003153555.1 Candidatus Melainabacteria bacterium
CTGCCAAAGAGCCATCGGAGAACACTCAGGGACTCAACCAATAAGAGAGAATGAGAATGCATCATGAATAAATCGAGTGCAAAAAGAGCGATAAGGTCCCGAAAGGGAATGACGGGAATGATGGAAATCGCTGCTTCAGCCTTATTTTTAGTCGTTCTCGCTCTTCTTGGTCTAGACATATGCATGGCAATCTTCGGTGCGTCAATGAACGATCGTGCCTGCCACGATGCTGCCCGAGCAGCGGCAGCAGCCAACACATCGGCCAAAGCGTGGAACCTGGCTCAAACTGCTCTCAAAGCTTACAGTGCCGATGGTGTCTTTGTGATTGCGCCACAACTTTTAAGCGGTACCGGCCAATATGCTTATCAAGATTTCAATGGCACTCCCCCGCCTGACACGAGTCCATACGTGACGGTCACGACCCAGACGGTAGTGCGAATCCCCGCGCCGATTTTCTTTTACGGTGCGAGCTTCTTGAAGGATGGCAAGGCACAGTTCGTACAGCGCTATACATATCCAATAATAAAATCGCAACTCTTAAAAAGTTGATAGTACTAAGCGCTATTCGGATAGACGAGAATGAATTTGATCACACGCAGACCGGTTTCCAGAGAAGATTTATTGCATATATCGAGAGAAAGCTAGGCGCAATGCATTTGCGCAAAATCTAAAACGAAGCCACAAATCCATTATTTATTCCCCACACTTGCGGTATCAAATATGGTGCTAGCCATATCATGCAGTGAACAAAAAGATCACGTCTCGTGTGGCTGCTCCGCAGTGGCTTGGTGACTCCTTCAATCCTGAACATTTCGATCTAGATTCTATAACAAGCGCCTGAGCGCCTACGCTAAAAAGGAGAATCTAGCACGATCAGTACACTCCTGTCCGCAGGAGCAGCACTCAGGCGTCAGCAGCAAGGCTCACCGCCTGCTTTAAACGGTCGATGAAAGAATCTGCGCTGTCATATCCTCGAACTTTGCACAGAAAATTATTGCTTGAAGAGTAAATTAGAAAGCATGGAAATCCGACAATTTTGTGAGTCTTCCATAGCTTTTTGAGTTCCCGAGACTTCTCATCGACCCGTGCGCAGACAAACTGACTATTCAGATAATTCGATAGTTTTGGCATCGAGGAAACATCGTTGTCGAAGCCCTGGCAAACGGGGCACCAATCAGCATGAAGTTTAACTAGAACCATCTTGTCGGATTCTTTTGCTGCAGCCGCCGCCGCCGCATGTGCTGAATGCCAACCCGGGGGAAGTGATTGTTCGTGCTTCGGCTCACCCGAGTTGAAGTTGGATAGCAGCTTTGAAATGAAGCCCATATTTGTGTCCTTCCTTCTTATGATGAGATAGCTAAGGCATTAATTTGGTCCATCATATTACCTAATCGACGAAGAATTTCTGGAAACAATTCCATCATGCATTGTTCCAGAGTGTCGGTGGTCATTAAATCCCAGCAGAAATCATATGTTGAACTCTGCGAGCCCGTCCAAATGTAATCAATAGAAACCCATTCAATTATCGGCGATAGGCGTTCCAATTTGCCACTCGGAACTGTAAGTGGTGCTAGCTCAGCGACGAGATCTGGGCGCATCCATGCGCCAATTCTGTAGTCGAATTGTCTCAAATCCGCGGGACTTGTGGTGCAAGTTATAGTCGCATTGTTGTTTCCAATTTTGCCGCGACAAGAAAAATTTCCTCTGTCTAGTTCGAAACCAAGCGCTGTCATGCTCTTGAAAAATGCGCTCTTAATGGAACTCTTTGTTGGTCTTTTGATCAAAAACGTGGTGATTGGCTCGTTATGTCATTTTTTGCGGCAATCGGATTATTGCATTTGCTAGTTGCCATTTAGGCATCCGAACAAGGCATCAGCGGCTCGTGTGGCTTTCATTGGCGTCACACACGAGTGCTTCCAAGCAGCTCGATAAATCGAGGATGCACTTGTGTATTCTCTTTCTCGACATGGATACGCAGGTCATCTTGCACCACCTGAATGGCGTCTAGAAGTTTCTCCCGCTGTTCGCTTTTAGCAACAGTGCTCACCGTCTGCGAAATCAGAGCCAGCGCATTACTACACCCGTCGTGCTCCTTTTCCATTTCTTCAAGACGCGCCCGCAGATCTATTTCGCTGTGAGGAATCTCACCGCCTGTCTCAAGCGCGATGCCTGTCGGAAATAAAACCGTCTCCTCATCTTTCAGATGCGTCTCTATCTTCGACCTTACCTTCCTGTATATTTGCTGCGCTTCGCTCAATGACTCGCTTTCTGGGCAACTATCAGCAAGCCCATCTATCAGCTCAGTAATTCGCGGAAGTTCTTTGCGCAGCAAGCTGTGATGCATGGCGACTATTTCTTCTACGATTTGCTTGAAACTCGATTGCATTCTTTCCTCGCTCCATTGCTCAATAACTACAGCTTAATAGTGCCTCAGTTTGACATAGACTCAGGCAGGCTTCGTGCGAAATTTAAAATCTCCTGTTTAGTCAGACCTTCTTGATTTTGCGGATGATTGAAAATTTCCTTAAACTCATGATAGTGGTCCAAGACGAATTGAATGAACGTCTTTCCATGCAGGGTTAGGAGCGAATGATTTTCTTTCAAAATTTCTTGCATCTCAAATTGTGTAATCAAGCCATCCTTATTGCTATCAACAATGTTGAATACAGACTCGGCAAATTTTTCCACATCAAATTCGAGTGGGGCTTTTACATTCATTTGGAGCGAAGCTGAGCCTTCAGACTGCAATTTTTTTTCAACATGAGACTGCTTACTATTAGCCTGTTCATCCAAAGCTACGAAAATGAGAAACGACAAAAATCCTGCCATACATACAATCACACCAAAATGAACGGCAACGAAGCACAGCGGAAACCCACTAAGAAAAAGCAACCCGCAAACACACTGCCAAAGTTTTGAGTTGAATTTCTCTTTGGGGATACTTACTGAGGAAACAACATGGTGGTTGTCGGACAAGCTGATTAAAGCTTGTCCGGGCGCATTCTTTTCGATCTTTTCCAAATCTTCAGCAAACGCGGCGACGCTTTGATATCTGTGCTTTTGATCTATCGCAAGTGCTTTTTGTAGCACTGAATCAAGGTGTTTGGGAAATGTCAGGTCAGGTCTCACCTGTCCTAACTTATTTGGCATTCCGGTAAGATGCAGGTTCATCGTTTCAAATGCTGTACGTGCGGAAAATGGTGGTGTACCTGTAAGGCACTCATAAAGGACACAGCCAAGGGAATAAATATCCGACCGTCCATCTAAATCTTGGTCTAGACACTGTTCTGGACTCATATAAAGCAGCGTGCCCAGCATCTCACCGGTCTGAGTTCTTGTTTGAAACGTCTCACCTTGAATAAGCAATTTCGCTACGCCGAAATCGAGAAGCTTGATTAGATCCGCTCCTTGTGCGTCGCGAGTCAAGATGATGTTTGCCGGTTTTAGATCGCGGTGCACTACTCCATTTTGATGAGCGGCAATAAGGGCTGCGCATATTTGCGAGAACAGTCGCAGTGTTCTCTTACAATCAAGTGTAGCTGCCTTGATCAGTTGCTTAAGACTACTACCATCAGCCAACTCCGTAACTAAGTAGTGCTCTCCGCTTTCTGTGATGCCACTGTCAAAATATGACACGATGTTGACATGGTTCAAGCGGCGGATCGTTTGAATTTCTTGTTTAAAGCGCTGCACTGTTCCTTCGTTCGATCCAAACTGGAAGTGCAAAATCTTCACTGCCACCAAACGATCTTGTTTAACATCGCGTGACTTGTAGACGGAGGTGGTGGCGCCCTGTCCGAGCAGCGAGATTATCTGATACGAATTATCGAACAACATCCCAACGTAAGGATCGACTTTTTTGCTTCGCTCTTTCTCGCTGTGACTCTCTGCCATAATCCGCCAAAATCGTCTTGCCTATCTTGCATACGAACGGCTCCCACTCCGGGAGCTATTCCAATCACGGCTGACAGAGCATCCGCATGGCAAGAATTGTACCCGCAGCAGACCTAATACTCAACTAAGCCAGTCAAGCATCGTCTGCGCTGGCAAAAAAAATATTCGCGGTAGCCATTTCTAGCGTATGTGGACCGGTATGCTGGCGATGTTTATTTCGTTTGGATTGCATTTGACGCCGCCCCAGATACCACACAACGTTCTGAGGCATTTCTCTTCAAAAGTTCGTCGATAACATATTTAAAGCCTTGCGCAAATGACGCACGATTGTCTTCCTTCAGCACCGCCAGCGGTGGTCAAGTTTTTTGCTGACACTGCGCGCAACCAGATTGATATTCTTCATCCGTTGTGTGTTCCAGCCAGTTGAGTTTCGCGCATTCCGCCAATTGTCGACAGCCAATGAACGGCGCTTAGGAATCAAGCTAAATGCCTGAACCGGCAAAGCTTCTGCTGGTGCACCAACCAGAACCATGACGCCATCGCGTTTCAACATGCCGAGATACAGGTTCATGTTGGCAGCAGATGACACTGTATTGAGAGTTCCGCTAACTTCCTAACCTATTTGAACGCCGCTAGTCTTGTGGCAGCAGATAGTGCCGGATATAACTTGACCGCCAGCTTATTGCGTCGGCGCGAGCAGCGAGACTTGCTTGAACGAGGCTAGCGTTTTCGGTAAAAGGTAGCGCCGCAGAAGATCTGATCGCTTATCTATGGCGTTGCGGCGAGCAGCGAGCGCTCTTGCTTCTTCAATTTTGCCTTGAGCTACTTTGACAGCTATTAACGAGGAGAGGTCTTCTGCTAGATGAGCACGACTAACCATTCTCTCTTCATGGTCCACCAGCCGTTGAAACGTGGAACAAGCCTCAGGCACCATATCGAGGCACAAATAGGACTGGCCCAGATCAGCCAATATTCCGTCATAACGTGGATAAGTGCTGCCGACATTTTCAAGATTCTGAACAGCTATTTTGGCATAATGTTGCATCTGCACTTTGTCATTCTTTTGCTTGTAGTATTGCGCGAGTGCTAATGCTACATTGCCTGTGAAAGTGCTGGCGGGACCATAAGCTCTTGAGTAAATGCGATAGGCGCTCGTCAAATTTTTTTCGCAATCTCGATCATGCCACCTCCTTTGGGCGGCGCCGAGGACATAAAACGCTTGTCCTAGATCAGGATCAAATGGAGGTAGGTATTTTTTTCGCAATTCCAGCCCAAGCTTTAAGAGCAGCTCTGCCGGTTTTCGTTCATAGTTATGTTCGATAAGCAGATCGCCGATATTAATTTCCGTGCGGGCCGCTTGCAGAGAGTTATGAGTTCTTTCGCATGCCTCTAGTATGGTCTTGGAGAATTCCTGCTGCATGTCGAAATACCCATCTTCCTGGCAATTAACGGCAAAAGCATCAGCATGGGCAATCAACTCATCAAGCTGAGCCCGTTCTGCATCACTGATTTTACCTTTTCGTTCTATCGCTTTTCGCAACTGTCGTAGTATCGGAGTCATCTGCCGCACCTTGTCTTGCAGCATAATGTCCTGCAACAGTTTTTCCTCCATCGAATAGAGCAGGTTGGCACTATCGTCATGGGTGACTATCGTCAAGTCGCATAGTTCGTTACAGGCTATAGCACGAATTTGTTCTTTATCCTGGCCGCGGTAATGATTGGCTTCATCCAGTGCCGTGAGAAAATGCTTCCTAGCAGACTGCAGACCTCCGTGATCGAAGTCCTTTTGTCCCGCTATATCCTCGACTGACCAGCGACGTCGTTGCTGTTCTTCCGATAGTATCACTGGCGGTGTCGCGGCTGTAACAGTGGGTTTAACCAGTATGGACCGACTTCGTTCATGCCACCCTGTTTGCAATTGAAACCATCCGACGCCGATAACTGCAAGTAGTGCCACCAGGGCAATGAGCTTCGTTGATTTCTGCTTTTGCCCACGATATACATTTGTCTTGACGCTGCGCCCGGCAAGAACTTCCGCAAGGTCTTGCTTGAGGGCCTGGAGATCTTGATAGCGATGCTCTGGATTTTTAGCAAGCAAGCCTTGCAAAATTTTCTTCATTTGTGAAATCTGCTTGCTGTCAGCTTCGCGAATTTCAGTAAGCGCAACCGGCTCGGCGTTGATATGCTGTTGCATGGTGGCAAGCGTATTACTGCCAGTAAACGGTGGATGCCCGCACAGCCCTTCATAAAGCAGACAACCGAGAGCATAAATGTCTGCGCGTGCGTCTACTTTTAGTCCCTGGCACTGTTCGGGACTCATGTACAATGGACTGCCGAATACCTCGCCTGTCTGCGTCAGAGCTACTTGGTCGACATCGTCCAATGCCAGCTTGGCAATACCGAAGTCAACTATTTTTACGGAGTCGCCTCCATCCTTTTTACGAACCAGCATTATGTTGCTTGGTTTGATATCTCGATGTACGATTCCCCGACTGTGCGCTTCACCAAGCGCATCGCAAACGTCAGAGACTATGCCGATCATCCGCGCCAATGACAGCGGTCCGCCAGCAATCTCCTCTGCAAGGCTGACACCCTCGACATAATCCATCACCAGGAAAGGCTGCCCGTCCGGAGAGACGCCGAACTCATGGATTGTCACGATGCCGGAATGCTTGAGCATGCTGGCAGCACGAGCTTCCTGCTGGAAACGCAAAATAGAGTTGTCGCTGCCCAGAGATTTCGGGTGCAATATCTTCAAAGCCACCATGCGCTTTAGCATGATGTCCTCGACTTGGTAAACACTGCTCATCCCGCCCTGTCCAAGCAGTTTGACGACGCGATATTTAGCGTTGAACAACGAGCCCGGCTCTATGCAATCTTTGCTGCGCTCACGTTGGGAAGTGAGTTGCACATCAGAGGCAAGCGTTTGTTCTTTTATCTCGTCCGCATAATCACCAGCACTCATGTTGCTTTACTCTATTCATTTTTCAAACTCAAATGTGCCGCCCGTCTGCTCCAAATGAACGAGAGACAATGAGTAACGTTCATTCTCTTTCGAGAACGAACATCCGAAGACAACTCCCTTTGCCTCTAACGCCGCCGTCATTAATTCATGAAGGTGGAGCTCGGTCGGTGTTTCGGTGAGGCTAGTGTTGACTGCTTGATTGAGCATTAATGTGGGTCGTAGGTAACGTCGTGCTTGTCCTTGAGCATTGTACCCACAGCAGAATCTTGACCTCCTGCCCCCCTAAAGGAAGGGTTCCGACTGAGTGCTTTTACCCACTATTGCTTGAGTGAATCCATGTCGATCACGAATCGATACCGAACATCGCTTTTCAATAGACGTTCATATGCTTCGTTGACTTTATCGATTGTGATCACCTCAATATCTGCTGCAATATTGTGCTCGGCACAAAAATCCAGCATCTCTTGAGTTTCGCGCATTCCGCCAATTGTTGAACCAGCCAATGAACGGCGCTTAGGAATCAAGCTAAATGCCTGAACTGGCAAAGCTTCTGCTGGTGCACCAACCAATACCATAACGCCATCGCGTTTCAACATGCCGAGATACAGGTTCATGTCGGCAGCAGATGACACTGTATTGATGATCAGATCGAAACTTTCTTGCGCTTTTTCGCAAGCAGCAGAGTCTGAAGTGGCGATGTGATCTTTAGCGCCCATCGCTTTCGCATCAGCTTTCTTATTTGCAGATCTGCTGATCGTCGTGACCTCCGCGCCCATTTTTGCGGCTATTTTCACAGCCATGTGTCCAAGACCACCGATACCAACTACTGCAACCGACTTGCCGGGACCGGCTTTCCAATGGACTAAGGGCGAGTAGGTTGTAATTCCAGCGCACAATAAAGGAGCCGCTTTATCCAAAGGCAGGGCATCCGGAATTCGCACCACGAAACGCTCGTTGACGGTGACGCGTTCAGAATATCCGCCATACGTCATGGTTACGCCATCGCGCTCGAGTGCACCATACGTCAGAACATTGCCGTTTTCGCAGTACTGCTCTTCTCCTGCCTCACAGGATTTACACTCTTTGCACGAGTCGACCATACAGCCTACACCGACACGATCACCGGCTTTGAATCGTTTTACATTCTCGCCGACGCTGGCAACAATCCCTGCGATCTCATGACCTGGCACGACCGGATAGGTCGTCACACCCCAGTCTCCGTGGACCATATGTAAGTCGGAATGGCAAATGCCGCAGAATTTTATATCGATGAGAACATCGGTCGGTCCTGGTTCTCGACGTTGGAGTTCGAAAGGCTTCAAATCCTCACTGGGACCATTAGCGGCATATGCTTTCGTCTTGATGGCTGTCTTGATCATTTTTATTCTCCTAAATCAGTAGATCGTGCATGATGAGCCGCTCAGCGATTGGTCATTGCTTCGAGATGTTCGGGATAACGGTCACCATGCACCTCGATTTGAGAAGCAGCTCTTTCGATATCACGAAGGTCTTCCGAATTGAGTTCAATATTGAGCGCCCCAAGATTCTCTTTTAGGCGGGTCAGCTTGGTCGTGCCCGAAATTGGAGCCAGATATGGCTTTTGCGCAAGAAGCCAGGCAAGCGCAATCTGAGCGGGCGTGCCATTTTTCTTTCTTGCAATTTCACCGAGCAAATCGACAAGCGCCTGGTTTGCTTTTAGTGCTTCTGGTGTGAATCGCGGTAACGTGCTGCGAAAATCCGAACTGCCAAAAGTTGTATTACTATCCATTTTCCCAGTTAAAAACCCTTTGCCTAGCGGGCTGTAGGGAACGAACCCGATTCCAAGCTCTTCGAGCATCGGCAGGATCTCTTTTTCCGGACGCCGCCACCAAAGAGAGTATTCGCTCTGAAGGGCCGTGACGGGTTGCACTGCGTGCGCTCGCCGAACGGTATCAACTGCAGCTTCCGATAAGCCAAAGTGTTTCACTTTGCCCTCT
This sequence comes from Candidatus Melainabacteria bacterium, assembly GCA_003153555.1. Lineage (GTDB taxonomy): Bacteria > Cyanobacteriota > Vampirovibrionia > Obscuribacterales > Obscuribacteraceae > PALSA-1081. The sequence continues at coordinate 8,836 of PLZS01000013.1, forward strand.
TGAATAAGCTCCTTGACCGCTCCTGCTACTTCCTCAATTGGCACGTCCGGGTCAACGCGGTGCTGGTAGAAAAGGTCGATAGCATCTCGCCTTTGTCCGCCGGCGGTCCGTAACTAAAACTCATTCCCATGCAGCCGAGACCGATTGCCGACACTTCCAAATTGCTATTTCCTAGTTTGCGCTTCTGCATTTCGTTCTCCTCGAATTGGTGTTCGCAACGCGTTAAGCGCGAGGGAACCCGCTTGCGATGCTTGGTCAAAAGTGCAAGCATCGCAATTCACAGTTCAATGATATGCTGTCTTTAGGCGGTAAATCTATAACAAAATTACAAAAAGCTTGGACAATTCTCCAAGAACATGAAACAGGCTCCCCATGAATCCGAATGACCAACGCGATGAAGCAAACAGGATTGAACTCGTCGAAATTGTCGCCAGACGCTGCGCGAATGATGGCGCCAATAAGCAGTCGGAAGGGCTGAATTTCTACCGACATCCCGATCCAACTCAACCATTACACGGACTGTATTCTCCCTCCATCTGCATAATCGCTCAAGGCGCCAAAGAAGTGCAGATGGGAGAAGAGCGATATAGGTACGACCCTGCTCATTTCCTTCTCTGTTCCTTAGATGTACCGGTTGTCACTCAAGTAGTTGAGGCAACATTGGAAAAGCCATTTTTAGGTCTTAAATTCGATCTCGATCCAGCACTGATCGCGTCAGTGAGTGTTGAGACAGGCGTTGCGCCCGGTCGCACCGACTCTAGCGTTCAATCAATTGCAGTGAGCCAACTGCAAGGCGATTTGCTGGACGCATTTGTCAGATTATTCCGTTTATTGGACAATCCTACCGATTATCATGTGATATCACCCCTGGTGACTCGCGAGATCATATACAGGCTACTAATAACTGATCAAGGTCCCAGACTTCGGCAAATGGCATCATTTGGAGGTCATACACATAGAATCACCAAGGCGGTTCAAACGCTCCGAACCAGATTTAGTGAAGCGCTGAGCATCGAGGATCTCGCCCGCGATCTGGGCATGAGTGTTTCCAGCTTCCATCAGCATTTTAAAACGGCTACGTCTATGAGTCCTTTGCAATTTCAGAAACTACTGCGCCTTCAGGAAGCTCGGCGCTTGCTGCTTACGGAAGAATTGGACGCTAGTACAGCCGCCGTGCGTGTCGGTTATGACGACGCTTCTCAATTCACTCGCGAGTACAAAAGACTTTTTGGCGATCCTCCCATGCGTGACGTGGGCCGCTTTAAGCAATTAAGTTCGCCTGCAAGGTAGCGGCGATAACAGCGGATTAGCGTCCAAAATGTAGCGCTTTCGCCATGTATAATCCTAAATACATGTTATTTCCGCTATATTTCAAGCAATGATCATTTTCATCGGTACTGAACAGGAGTGGGTTGGGATGTATGCCGACACTCCTCAACCTGATATGTCTCCAGGCTGGTAATTGGCACTGGGATAGCGAAGCTGTCACCAGGTGCAACGCCCTTCAGCTGCCTTTAAGAGCCATGGGCTCATTGATTCCAGCGTTGGCGGTAGCGTAGACGCACTGTTTTAGCCATAATCGCTAAAGTTCCTAGTTTTAAAATGGTAACGGAAAGCAACAGTTTCTGAAAACGAGCTTTGGGCGTTTCGCGGTTCAGTGTACTCTCTTTTGGTTCAGTAAGTTCCTACTCTATGCATTCTAGGAACTTACTATGACATCCGCCCCTAAAAAAGTGAGACTCAATGAAACGAGATTGGGAAATCCCTGAACTACAGGAATACTGGACACTTCAGCCAGGTGAGCTAAATTTGCTTACAAGCAGAAATGACGAAAACAGGCTTGGGTTCGCACTCTTGTTAAAGTTCTTCCAAATTGAGGGGCGATTCCCAACCAGTAAAAGTGAAATTCCCAGAAAATGCGCCGCATTCGTCGCTGAGCAAATTGACATTCCAGTTTCTGCATTCTTCAAGTACTTTGACTATGACAGTGACAAGAGAAACGTCATGTATCAAAGAGCGCAAATCCGTGACTATACAGGCTTTCGAGAATGTACAGTTGATGATTCTAAGAGAGTCACCAAATGGTTGCGCAATAACATTCTGCCGCATGGCACTACAGAAGAGCAGATAAGACTAGCTGTATATCAGCGTTTCATGGAGTTGCGATTAGAACCACCTGAAAGCGCAAGAATTGATCGATTGATGAAGTCTGCTATAACCTCGCATGACAAGCTGGTTCTACAGAAAATTATGGACAGGATTCCAAAGTCTGCAATACCTCGGCTTGAAGCGCTACTGATCAACAAGGAAGACGAGCCACCAGACAGTGAGGTCCTGAACATGAGCGATCTTAGGGAGGAACCTGGCAAAGCAAACGTCAACAATCTAATACGTGAGATGGACAAATTAGAATGCTTGCGAGACATTAGATTGCCGAAGAATCTCTTAGTTGGTCTATCTCCGAATATGCTAACGCTCTACAAGCAGCGAGTAGCCACTGAACCGCTAAGAGAAATACGGCGTCACCCAGACTTCAAAAAATATTCTCAACTGGCTATCTACTGCCAATTGAGAGCGGAAGAAGTTACAGACACTCTAGTTCAGATGTTGTTTCAAATAACGCATGGAGTAGACAAACACGCTGAAAACAGGGTTGTGAAAGAGTACGTTGCCGATATTAAGCGGGTTCGAGGAAAGCCGGAACTACTATTCAGGATTGCTAATGCTGCAATAGGAAACCCTGATGGTATCGTCCGCGATGTGATTTTTCCTGTGGTGGGAGAACAAACACTCAAAGACTTGATCGCTGAGTTCAAGGCTTCCGGGTCATATTTCACGCAGCTGGTGTTGGCCAAAGCCACTGCTTCTTATAAGCACCACTATCAGAGAATATTTCCAAGAATATTACGGGTTCTCGATTTCAAGTCTAAAGCGCCCGCGCTAAAACCGCTGATGAAAGCTATCAAGATTCTTTCAACCAAAGATCAGCTTGACGACAAAGACCTGGCAAAGCTGCCAATTGAGGGAGTTATCGACAAAGAAGACAAAGAACTTGTGTACAACGTTGATGATGCTGGCAAGAAATCCGTAGACGAAGATAAGTACAGGGTATTCATGCTCAGGAAGCTTGAGAAGCGCACTAAAACCAAAGAATCGTTTGTGCCCGGCGCAAAGAAATTCAGAAATCCAGATGACGATTTGCCAGCAGATTTTGAGAACAAACGTGCTCAGTATTACGCAGACTTAGATATTCCCCTTAACCCAGAAGACTGGATCAAGGGGCTCCAGGCTGAAATGGTGGAAGCCTTAACTGAGCTGAATGGGACAATCAAAACAAATGACAAGGTGAAAATAACGTCTACTGGCAAAATCAAATTGACACCGTTGAAGCCTCAGCTACCGCCAGTCAATCTGGAAAGGCTTGGAGCCGAGCTAGAGCAAAGATGGCCGCAGACAACTATCCTGGACATTTTCAAAGAAGCCGAACTTCGCATTGGTTTCACCGATGAATTCAGCAGCGTGGCGACACGCGAGGTTTTAGATCGCGAAATCATACGAAAGAGATTGGTTGTAGCTCTTCATGCAATTGGCACCAATGCAGGTCTTAAGAGAGCACGTGCCGATCAGAAATACGCCGACCTCAAATACATCATGCGGCGTTTTGTAACTCGTGATGCTGTTCGTAATGCGATCCGCCGAGTCGTGAACGAGATCTTTAAGGTGCGGCAGGTTCATATTTGGGGGGAGGGCATCACATCTTGCGCGGCCGACTCCAAGAAATTCGGCTCGTGGGATCAAAACCTAATGACCGAATGGCACTCCAGGTACGGAGGACGCGGTGTGATGATCTACTGGCATGTAGAGCGGAACTCAACGTGCATATACTCGCAGTTAAAGCGCTGCTCTTCATCTGAAGTGGAGGCCATGATTGACGGCGTGCTAAAACATTGCACAGCTATGTCCGTAGACAAGGCGTATGTGGATTCTCACGGACAAAGTGAAGTGGCCTTTGCTTTCTCATTTCTCTTAGGCTTTGAACTTCTGCCAAGGTTGAAGGGTATTCGCAGAGAAAAACTCAATAGCCCCGGAAGCCGCAAAGCTGGCGACTATCCGAACTTACAACCAATCATGGACAAGGCTATTAACTGGCAACTGATCAAAGAGCAGTATGACGAGATGGTCAAATGCGCGGTTGCGATCAAGACCAGGACAGCTGACGCTGAAGCTATCTTGAGACGGTTCACCAACGATAACCTCAGTCATCCTACCTACAAAGCATTTGTAGAACTTGGTCGTGTTCTTAAAACCATTTTTCTTTGCCGCTACCTTGGTCCAGAAGCTCTACGCCGAGAAATTCACGAAGGGCTCAACGTTATCGAGAATTGGAACAGCGTCAACGGATTCATTCACTTCGGACAAAACGGGAAAATTCCTTCAAACAATATCGAAGACCAGGAGCTGTCCATGCTCTGCCTGCACTTGTTGCAGGTCTCTCTCATCTACGTCAACACGTTAATGCTCCAAGAAGTTCTCAGTGAACCGGACTGGTCCGAGCGCATGACGCCTGAGGATTGGCGTGGTCTGAACCCGCTTGGCCATTCACATGTTACATATGGGAATTTCGATTGCAATATGAAAAAGCGAATTAAGCTCAAAGCAAAAGCGGCATAGGTAGCCAGAGATGACAAGAACAAACCCGCAAAAAAAAGCAAAAGAGTTGGCAAAGTTATTGCGCAATGAGCGCCCGGACTACCACTATCTGAAAGCTGTTTTTAAACACCTTCGGACCGAGCTGAATGTGCCGGTAATAACAAAAACCAAGTCACTGCCTGATATTCCGACCGAAGATGAGATGAAGCAATACTATGAAATTGTCTGGACCGGCAAAAATACTCAGGACTTGCTCATTGTCAAAACGCTCTTATACACAGGTGCTCGGGTAAGCGAGCTGGTAAATATAAAGCTCACTGATGTAGATTTCAAGCGCTTTCAAATCCGTATTGAATCCGGTAAGGGCGGCAAAGACAGGATGGTTCCGTTCCCGGAATCATTCAAAGAAATACTGGCAATGCACGTCAATGATATGAAGGTGAGCGGTGCTACCCACCTGTTTGAATCGTCATGGAAGAAGCTTTATACCGACCGTGGAATACGCAAAATTCTTCAGCGGTACGCCACAGCAGCGGGTTTAACAAAGACGGTCTCACCACACAAACTGCGCCACTTCCTGTTCACTTGGCTCAAGAAGCAAGGATTGGATGATGCAATGATTCAACCCTATTCAGGACACGCATCCAGACAATCTTTGGAGATCTACTCTCGTATGAGTTTGGCTGTAGCACAGGAAGAATACGATCAAGCAATCAAGAAGTTCCCAGTATGACTGCGTTCTACCGCATTCGCAAAGCAGCGCGAAAATCACCCGATTTTAAAACGCTTACCTGGCAAGGTTTTGCAGCTTTATCCCTGTGCCATGATCTCACCATGATCCAACTACTGCATTTCTCGTACACGGCGCACGCAGTTGCAGAGGGTCTCAATCAGGAGGTCCTTTGAAAATCTCTCCAGGAAGTAGTCTCATAAATCGCATAACACCACTGTTCGCATCATGTCTAAGGTCTAGAGGCACGCTTTTTGGGAAGCCTTCAGCAGCACGGCTTGTTTCGTCTGCGACAAGATGAGTGCCTTGACCAACAAATCCACGGGGATAAATGCTTATGTTGGGACCAACATAAGCGTTGTGCATGATAATAGAGTCATCTCCGATTATAGCCCTAGAATCTATGACGCCTGCCACGTCTGCTGAATGCACAAAGGCATGCGGCCCTATGATTGCCCCAGGTCTAATTACTGCATCAGCATCAATAACGGCTGTGCTATGGACAAATGAACCATCGAATTCGTGCAACGTGCCCGGTACAGTTTTCCACCCATCTACAATTTTCGCCAGGTCATCTTTACCGGCACCTCGCAGAACTCCGGTAGCCTTATCAAAGGCTCCAGCTTTTCCACCACCACCGAGAATAGCTTCAGCCACAAACCGCTCCCCGGCTGCTGCATATTCAGCGGCCGCCGGCGAAACCTCAGTTAGAGCTTTTGCTCCAGCTTCCAAACCTTCAATAATTATTTGTGGTGATGGCATATTTTTTCCTCTTGTGACTTCCGTAGACATTAGTTTTTTTCGCTGGGTAAGTCGATTGGGGGAATTCCCACTGGGTTCGTAATGCCACCATGGGTAGTGGCAAACAAAACAAAAACGAATAGTTCGAGTGTCCCTCGAATTATTCGTTTTGAGATTTGAATTGCTTTGAGAAGTCACCCAAAGCTGTAATTCAAAGAATATTCGAAGTGTCGTCAAATCTACGTAAAATCAGCCAAACTATCGCACCCGCCTGAATTCACGCGGGCTTTAGATGTTCGGGATTGAGATCATCGGAGCCTCGGAGCGAGATCATCCACGACACGACCAGCCAGTCTTTGGAGATCTACTCTCTCATGAGTTTGGCTGGAGCACAGGAAGAATACGATCAAGCAATCAAGAAGTTACCAGTATGACTGGATTTTACTGCATTCGCAAAGCAGCGCGAAAACTATCAGATTTTGAAACGCTTGCTTGGCAAGGCTTTACGGCATCGTATTGCACCTGGTGACAGCTTCGCTATCCCCGTGCCTAATTGTGCATCTTCGAGCGTCACC
>PLZS01000060.1 GCA_003153555.1 Candidatus Melainabacteria bacterium
GCGGCAAAGCTGTGAGTGGCGCTGCTGACCACACAGGCGACCAACGGCGGCTCAAACTCGACCATCATGTGCCAGGACATCGTCATGACGTTGGCGCGGCCTTTACGAGCAGTCGTCAGCAGGACCACCGGACCTGGTTCAAGCAACTGGTAGACTTTCGACAGAGGTAGATCTTTCATCACGGCACTGCTCCTGTCGGCGTAATCCATTAACAACCGTATTTCCCTATTGTGGAATCGTTTTTGTGCTGGTGTCTTTTTTGACGATGGGTAGTCATTTTGTCCATTCCAGCTCTGGGTGGGCACGTCTCATAGCAGTAACCTCGTTCAACTAAATAAATGATCTAGCGATCGAATGGAAGTACTTTTGAAAGAGCGGAATGCTCATTTTGAAAACACCATCACTCATTTGTTCAAAGTCTTGATGTGTTGGATCGCTGGATAATGCGAATTTTTGCGCGTTAGCACCATGTGGATTTCTGATCACCACCATAGATTTCGAAGCTTCAAAGCCGATCACTGTATAGGCGTGTTGTGGCACCACAAGTGATGGCAGTCCGCCAATCTGTCCGGCCCAAAATGTACCAGCGACAATTGGATTGCGCGACGAAACGGCTCCGCCAATGAAGGTCGACAGTTCCTGCGGACTGCTAGTGCTCGGCATAATTACTTCTGCCTTACAGCCAGTGATGCAGCCCAAGCCGACTTCTAATCTAGATTGATTCGCATCGGTTCCCTCTGCACCTTGATTGTTAGGAAATTTTTGCACTTGCGCACACTCGATGATCGACGCCCACAATGCTTTGTCATGAATCCCATTCTGTTCCATGAAACTTTCAGAGACTACATATTCCTTTCCATCACCGGGAAAGCGAACAACGTAACTGCCAGGTTCACCATATCGAATCATGCTTGCCATTAGTTGCTGACCTCTCGGAAGTTCAGCAAGAGCGGACATTGACGCCTCGAACCAACAATTTGGGAATCTGCTTTGATCGATGCCGCCGGCTCCGTCTCTAGCGATATCTTCTGCTGTGAACGGTCTTCCGGTTCGGGTTTTTGCACCGAATTCCTGTTTTGGTGTCAGCACTCTGCGGGCCGATGCAATCGTGGTTTTGGTTAGAAGTCCCTGTTTTTCGGCTGCTTTAACGGTTTCAAAATTCTTTGGGTCTTTCGCCATTGCTTCGCGTATAGCTTGTCTGCCTTCGGCAGTTTGGAGCATCGCTTGCATAGATGGCGGCAGTGCATTCTTCACCGATTCCGGTAGTTCTGGCTCTTGGGACTGAGCAGCAGATGTCGGGAAAAGCTTTAGGCTATACGCGCTTTCTTGAGTGGTTGGGAAATGCGCGGTTACGTAATCGCTTAACTGCTTTGCCCGCGCGTTTCGTCCGCAACCCCGGTTCGCCAAGACCGCGAAATAATACAATCTTGCGCTGGGAGCTGTTGTACGAATAATGGCTTCAAAGGCGTCCGCTGATGCCGCGAATTTTTGTTGCCCATACAAGCTCCAGGCATTGCGCATATCAGTGTCGCTTTGCTTGGCTGCGGGTACGGCTTTGTTTGCTGGATTGACGGCATATGCTCCGAGGCAAAGAGTGCTAATGCCGGCGAGTAAAACAGAATATTTCAATCCAGCACGGTATCTCATTGTTCAACCTTTTGGAACGTCTGCACGGATATGATGTACCCAGGAGTGAGGTTCTAGGGGTGCTGTTACGCCAAGCAGCAGCTTTTTCCCTTTAATCATACACATGAGCCTGGCTGATCCGAGTCTAACAACGCGGACTCCAATATAATTTAGTTTGGCGCTTCTCAAACCTCAAGGCGAGATGATAATTCTTCACGCTGGAATATTGAATAATCAGACTGTCCTCTGGGCCGAAGAGCCAGTGGGAGGGCGCAAGTCTTTGCCACTCGGTAAGAAGCGAACGCCCAAAGAGCGTGTGGCCGGTATGCGCCATCCGTTCAGCGCGCCATATGAGAAGGTCATCAGTTGCGTGCTTGCCGCTGCGCCAGATTTAGTGGTTGACGGAGGTAGGGTCGCGGCGATTCGAGCATGGTTGCCGTCAACAGATCAGCTACCGACGGCGTCCAGTCGATTGCTTTATGAGGACGATTATCCGTCACAAAAGTCGACGGAGCTGCTTGCCTGGCTGATCTACGGGATAACTATGCGTGATCTGGAAATTGCCAAGTTGCTGGAGTGTGCCGAAAGCAGCCACATACTCTCGCCTGGCGTTGTTCTTGGCAATGAATTTACCTATGTCGCTCAATTAGTTCGGTATGGTGCGGCGCTGGTGGCACGTCAGCAGTATCTACCAAGTGTTGTTCACAAAGATGGAAGATATTTTGCACGCTGGCAACCTGTTTTTAGTTTAGAAGATCATGCCACCATTGCCAAGCTTGCCAACATGATGCCGCATGTGGTGCGTGCGCTTGAAGACGTGCAAAAGTCGGCACTGCCACCAAATATTCCTAGACAGCAAATAGTCTCGAGCTTTTTGGCTGCCTACGTTGATCAATGCGTAAGAGCGGCAAGCTCCTCAACGATCCGAAACTTATGCGGCAAATCCAAGACATATGACAGTGTGCACGATTGTTGGCTGGATGCTTTGTCTTCGCCTACCGGTGAAATGACTTTCGATTTAGTTGAGTTGGGTAAGTTTGCCACTCAGATTGACGAGTGGGAACAGCCCGTAATGAGCAATGAGTATGCGCAGTTCAGGCTATGTTTTAGGTTGGAAGAGCCTAGCGTGGACGCATTTGTCGAAGGTCCTGGTAATTTTGTCGTTCCTGGATCAAAAAACTGGAACGTACAGTACCTTTTGCAAGACACTTCGGATCAAAGTTTATTGATACCAGCTGGCGAAGCATGGCGTAATACCGGAAAAGTGAAGAAGGCCTTTGCTGCATCTAAGTTTCGGCCGCGCGAGCAAATGCTGCGTTCGTTAGGACAAGCGTCCCGTTTGTCCGATCACGTTGACGAGAGTCTAAAGCAGTCTACACCGGAAGGTTTTACTCTAGACAGTTCAGATGCTTTCGATTTTCTCACAGAGACCGCACCAACTTTAGAAGAAGCGGGTTTTGGTGTGATGCTGCCATCGTGGTGGCGTAAAGGTCATAGAGCGCGAATCAAGAGAACAGCGAATGTGAATAGCACCATGAAGGTCAAGGGTAAACTGACCATGGACAGTATTGTCGAATTCGATTGGGAGATGGCACTCGGTGATTTCAAGCTAACTGAGGATGAGTTGGAAACACTTGCCGCAATGAAGACTCCACTTGTGAATATTCGCGGTCAGTGGATCCATGTGAGCAGTGCTGATATTCAAGCCGCAGTTGAATTTCTGCAACGAAGAGCAAGAGGTAAGGCTACAGTCAAAGAGTTGGTGAAGTTAGCTTTGACAAAAATTGGTCCTGCTGGCACCGAGACTGAAGTTGTAGCGACAGGGTGGATGGGTGATCTTCTGCACCAGCTGAATCAACCTGAAAGCCTCAAGGAATTGGAAACGCCGAAGGCATTTGTTGGACAGCTGAGGCCGTATCAACAAAGAGGATATTCATGGCTTTCGTTTCTCTCTCAGTGGGGATTGGGTGCTTGTCTTGCAGATGATATGGGTTTGGGTAAAACCATACAAACTTTGGCCATGATACAGAAATGCCAAGCAGAGGGTGAGACGCGACCAGTTCTTCTTGTTTGTCCAACTTCAGTGGTAAACAACTGGCGAAAGGAAGCGCATCGATTCACTCCGGATCTTTCTGTTCTGGTGCACCATGGCTCTAATCGTAAAAAAGGAGAGCATTTTATAAAGGATGCATCGAAAAGTAACGTTGTTATTTCTACCTATTCGCTGTTGCATAGAGACGTTGAACATCTCAAACGGATCAGTTGGGCTGGAGTCATTCTGGATGAAGCTCAGAATATAAAAAATGATCTAACCAAGCAATCCAAAGCAGCGCGTGAGATCGACAGTCAATATCGAGTCGCTTTGACTGGTACGCCAGTCGAGAATTCAGTGGGCGATCTCTTTTCGCTTATGCAATTTTTAAATCCAGATTTCCTCGGGTCTAGCAGTGGCTTTCGAAAGAATTTTCTTTATCCGATTCAAGTTGCCAAAGATGCCAATGCGAGAGAACGTCTCAAGCAAATGACTCAACCTTTTATCCTGCGGCGGTTGAAAACCGATAAGAGCATTATTAGCGATCTGCCGGAAAAGATGGAGATGAAAGTCTATTGCACTCTATCGAAAGAACAGGTGACGCTTTATACAGCTGTTTTAAACGATCTCGAAGAAAAGCTTTTGAAAGCGGAAGGCATCGAAAGAGGTGGGTTAGTTCTTAGTGCTTTGTCTCGCTTGAAGCAAGTCTGTAACCATCCGGCTCATTTTAATGCAGATAATTCAGAGTTGGATTCCCGATCCGGAAAACTCGATCGACTTGTAGAAATGATTGAAGAGGTGTTGAGTGCTGACGAGAAGGCTCTTGTATTTACTCAGTTTGCAGAAATGGGAGGAATGATTAAGCGACATTTGCAGGAGAAGTTCGGTGTTGAAGTATTGTTTCTGCATGGTGGCATCTCTAGAATTCAGCGAGACGAGATGGTTGAGCGGTTTCAATCTCCAAACGGACCACCGCTTTTTGTGCTGTCGCTAAAAGCAGGAGGCACCGGCTTAAACCTTACTGCGGCGAACCACGTCTTTCACTTTGATCGGTGGTGGAATCCTGCAGTCGAGAATCAAGCTAGCGATCGAGCTTTTAGAATTGGTCAAACGAAAAACGTGCAGGTGAGAAAGTTCATTTGCGCAGGCACACTAGAGGATAAGATCGACGAGATAATTGATACCAAGCAAGAATTAGCGGATACAGTGGTTGGATCAGGCGAGGGTTGGCTGACTACACTCTCTAACGAAGATCTGAGAAAAGTGCTCGCGCTTAGTAAGGAGGCTTTCGTCGGCTGATGTCATATGATGATGTTTTTTATTCCAGATATGGACCGCGCACTGCCCGCGGTGGTATCAAGTCACAGACATCGCGCGGCTCGTTTGGTAAGAATTGGTGGGCACAACGCTGGATTCACGTTCTTGAAAGTTTCGAGCTTGGAGGACGGCTCGCTCGGGGACGCACATACGCCAGGCAGGGTCAAGTGCTCTCCATCGACATTCAAGAGGGCTCCGTCGACTCTACGGTGCAAGGGTCACGTAGAGATCCGTACAAAGTGAAAATTCGAGTCAAAACAATTCCTCTTCAAAAATGGTTAGAGTTATCAAAAACCGCATTCAGTCAAGCAATTGTGGCTGCTAAGCTGCTGGCTGGAGAGATGCCGCAGGACATTGAGAAGCTGTTCGCTGATCATTGTCTCTCGCTGTTTCCTGATAAGTATGATGATTTGGAAACCGATTGTTCTTGCCCGGATTATTCAAATCCATGCAAGCACATTGCCGCAGTTTATTATTTGCTTGGCGAAGAATTTGACCGCGATCCATTTCTCATTTTTCGAATGCGTGGTTTGGGCAAGGAACAGCTGATTGCCTTGATTACGAAGGCTGACTCTGAACCGCTTCGAAAGTTAAAACGAAAATCGAAAACAAAACCTGAGCCGCTCGATCTGTTGGCCGCGCCGGTAACAGAATCAGAAGCGCCTTCTGAAGCAGAAACATTCCCGCTTCTATCCGATGCATTTTGGTCTACGGAACCAACGGATGATCTTGTCGGACCCGTAAAGATTCCGGCTGTAAATGCAAGCCTTCCTAAGCGTTTGGGTAATCTATCGTTTTGGCGCTCTAAACATGCACTGATGCCTGCACTTGAGCAAATCTACAAAGTAGCATCTGAAAGATCAACAAAGGATCTTTCGAGTGAAAATTTGCAGGAGTAATAAATTATGCAAGCAAACGACGATGAAATCAGCCAGGCGCTTGCATCATTAGAAGTTGCTTTTGGCGCAAAGAAGGAAGGAGACTTAGATGCGGCGCGCGTCTTTTTCTCACGAGCGGTTCTCAAAATTCCGAAAACTCATGACTCCTATCCAATTTGCCTTTCTCAGCTAGCTGAGATCGAGGAGCATAATGAGGATTGGCTCCAAGCACTGCGATTCAACTTGAATTTGTTGATCGAATTCGAACAGCGATGCGGCGAGCGCGATGAAAAGACAATCGCTACCATGGATAAAGCCGCATCTTTGTTTGAAAAGATTGGGAGAAAAGACGAATCTGTAGCATTGTATGAGCGGGCACGGTCTTTGAGTGAGCGCTCACTGTGGGCTGATCAGGCTAATGAAGTAACTCTTCCAGGCGAACCAACGACGATTGCAGCAACGACTGCTGCAGCCATGACCGCTGAATCAATGACAGTTGAACCAACGACAGGTGAACCAACAACAGCCGAATCAACGACAGCTGAGTCAAGGGCAGCTCAGTCAGGGATCGATATGCCTGCCACTTCGGATCAAAATTCGGTCTCCATGATCATGTTGCAAGCTTTTGAGAACGCCTACAAGCCTTATTTAACGCCCGAATTGATTGGACCGGAAGATATCTCCTTAGATTCTTTGGATCGAAGATTGAATCTAAAGGGGCGACTATCAAAAATTCGCTTAGAAGGAGGCGCGCAGGAAGCAGAACAAAACGCGCTGCAAAAGTTTACGGCTGCGATGCGAGCACGCTGTGTCAAAGCCTTTGAACCACTACTTAGACTGATGAATCGACATCTCAATGAGCGCAATGGAATTCTTGTCACTGTACTTGTAGCGACGCCGCTCATGATTTGCGCAGCGTTCTTTTTTTTCGGTAAAATCCGCGGCTCCATGGTCACCGAAGAAAACAACCATGCATCCCACAGATTCGTTTCTGCTGACGGTCAAAAAGCATTTGGTTGGCTAGACAAGAACTTTTGTGAACTGATCTCCGGACCGACTCGGAATAAGGTTCGTACCAGGCTTTATCGCGGACAGGCTGTAAATCTTATGGAATTGGCTTTTGCTCCAATAATCCAAAAACAAGTTTGGATAACGCGGCAACCAGGAATGTGTGTGGACCAAACCGGAGGTGTCATGTATGCCGATGCCGGACCAGAATCTCGCATAATTGAGGCAATGCAAGCCATTACCCGTGGTGCCACATATGTTTATCTAAAAACGGGTAAATACCCTCAATCTTTTGGAGCAATTAGCCAAGCGCTTGCAGAGCATGAGTCGCAAAAGCTTGCTTTCAAGGATGAGTATACGGGTGCCGATATAAAGCCGATCATCAAATCAATTAACTTTGATGCTAAGACTGACAGAGAAGGTGATCAGTGGCGCATGGATTTGATGAGCAAGTTCAAAGCCGGTGAATTAATTGACAAAGAGCCTAAGTTTGCCTCGGGAGAACCGCGTGGATACAGTGTGACGATTAGAATACCCAGAGGCGCGATCAAGTATTTCTTGACGCGTGCTGCCGATCACAGTGGAAATATTTTGAGAGGCAACGCTTTTCACGCATACAATTATTTTGCCAGTGACGATGGCCACGAATTGAAGCCGGATAAGGCTGAACCATTTTTCGCACCTATGGAACTGAAACCGCGCTTAGTGTGGGTGATCGAAGCTCCAGTGTCTGAGCGAAGTGAGTGGCTGATCCGCAATGCCGGCGCAATATTAAGCTTCGTTGGTGGCTTTTTACTAACGGGATCTTTCTTGTCCACATACAAAAAGGGTTTCTGGAAGAACGCGAAATTGCTGGGAGCTATCTTGCTTTTATTGCTATCAGTCGCTTATTACACTAGTCCGTTTGTTCCATAGCAGGATTGGCGCTTGAGCGACAGTCTCCATGGTCTTTTTGCTGCTCGTGAGCGAATGGTGGATACGGATGCGACTGAATACGTGACAGCGTTATTTAAACTGGCGAAAACCTACGACAAATTGGGCGAGTTCGAAGACGCAGAGTTTCATTATAAAAAGGCCGCATCAACTGCTCAGAAAAAACTGTTTCTTGGGCATCCTCTGCTCACAAGTTTGCTGGAAGCGTACGGTAAGTTTTTAAAGCGTGTTAGGCCTGGCTCTGAGCATGCGATCGAACAGCAAGCAACATTCAGTCGCGAAAAGTACGTCGACCCTGAGATGCTGGCTGCGAACATTCTCGAGGGATTAGGCGGAGAGCGGTCTACTCCGCAGACAGGGGACATGCTCCGCAAAACGCTACGGTAGTTCCCGGTCAAGTTTTTCAAACAGTGGACGGGCACCAGCATAACATAACGACAGAGCGACAATTCATTCCCGTGTTCGATTACTGACGACACGATAGTGCACAACGTGTCGTCAGGTACTTATTTCCTACCCCAAGTTGATTACTTGCGAGAAGGTGTTACCGGTGTTTTAGGAGTTGGAGCTGCCTGTGGAGCAGCCGGAGGAGTGGCGGGAACTTTGGGCGTAGATAGCGTGCCCTGGTCGCGCTTAGCCAACCGATTTCTCAAGCTTCGATAGTGCTTTCTTGGAGCGAGCCGGTCCTTAATATCGATGGCGATGGTGCCCACTTGTTTTGTCACTGATGACAACAAGGTCGGACCGCCCCGGCACTCTTTACAGAATTCCGTTGGTGGGATGAAGAAGTCGAATGAACGTAGCATTCGTTTTGCTTCACGTGATTCCAGAAGTTCCATCAAAGAAATATTGTGCAGATTGCCGATTACGTTTTTGCCGTCGTAATCGATACAGCAGGTAGTGACTTCGCCACTGGCCAGAATTCCAAAGTCATCTCGGAAAGCTGCTGAACAGCCGCCAACTACTGCTTTGAAGGTCGTGCCTTCGACTTGGGCTCGTTGTTCTCTGACCCAGAATTCTTGGATACGAGCAAACGCTAAACTGATCCCCGGGAAGATGAAATACTCTCCATCTATAACGCGAACTGGAACATCGCTCCACTCGCCAATCGGCACGTTGTATTTCCTAGCCATCTCAAAAGTGTGGTCGCGGAATAGGTTAGCCACTTTGAGGTTATCAGCTTCGCTCGTGAGATGTTCGTACTCTTCAGCCATTCCGAGCATTGCAGCGTGAGAGCGAATGAAGAACTTGAGACATACTTCTGTGGATGCTCCAGTGCGAATCTTGTCTTCGATCAGCCCTTTGACGCGCCAGATATAATCATCCAGAGTCAGCTTGCCACCGCGCAGGCGCAGATTGAAAGCCGTGTCATTAGGAGTTCTGAAACCGACTTCGAGTCGTGTGCAATTGTTCTCGAAGAGTTCTACATTGCGGCTTGACTCGAGCAAGCTGCCGTTTGTGAGCAGCCGAACGCGCAGATTTCTAGCTTCAGAGTAGCCAGTCAACATAGCTAGTTCTTTGTGCAGAAATGGTTCGCCCATCAAATGAAAAGTAATGAAGTCAGTCAATTCATTTTCTGCAATTTGATCGATGATGCTTTTTGCAAAGTCGGCATCCATCATTTCTTTTTTGCGCGTCTGTTGATCAATCGGGCAATAATCGCATGAGAAATTGCACGCGTTGGTGAGCTCGAGATATATGATTTTGAATCTTTTGTCTTTCAAGGTTTTTTCTCTGAAGCGCTAGTAACGATGGATGTTTCCGCTAATGAATTGGCGAAGTCATGATACCACGCAGTCAGACAACGGGAATTGAATGTAACTTAGTAAGCGCTTGAGCTACGTTTTTCTCATCTTTTTATCGAGATTTCGACTGAGCTCCAGAGTGGAGCTGAGCGCCGCTACTGCCTGGATCAGCGCTGTTCGGAGCAGCAGCCTGCTCATCTATGATTTGAAATATTCTTAAAGTTGATCTTAAAGTCTGTAGTCGCAGTCTAATGTTGGCCGATTAAGACTTTGCTTCCCGTGAGATTTTGGCAAACTCGCGGATCGCCGCAGATGCGATTGGTCAGGTACATGAAGAATTTTTGGCCACCGGCGGCATCCAGGTGGGCCGAATCTTCGAAGTCGTCACTTTTGAAGTGTATGTCCTGTGCTGGATCCCAGCACGGCACGTGTGCGTTGCTGGCAATTTCCCGGACTCTCGTTTTATAGTTCGCCCAAGTCTCGGGCGGGAGCACACCTGTGTGCTGAGCGGTGAGCGGCATAAACACAACTTGAATTGGAATGTTGTTGGACTGAGCTAGAGCGATCACCTTTTCGAAATATTTTGACTGCGTTTCGAATTGCACGTTGTTGATCGGTAAATAGATTCTCTTGAATAGAGCAAGGTCCTTCAAATCCTTTGTTGGAGCAAACTTCGCATCGGCTTTCTGTTTTGCTTCTTCTTTTTGATCTTTCGTGAGAGGAATCTTTTCCTCAGTACCGAGTAGTACCATTGCCTTTTTTAAGTCCTCAGGATGGTGCGTGATCTTGGCTGTCTGATTGGCGAGCAGCGCCCGGTAGTCGTCTCGGTAAAAGTAATAGCTGGAAATGCTCTGCATGACCGCCTCGGTCAGTTCTGGAATTGCTGATTCGACGCGACTGTTGCCTTGAATAATGTCTGCGATGCGAATCGGGAAGTCAGCCAATTGCATATACGTTGAGGTCTTCTCAATTTTCGTTCGATGATTGTCTAGAAAATCCTTCGGACCGCTAAACAAGAGAACCATTTTGGGATGTTTTCCGGATGCCAGATACTTATTCAGAATTAGATATTGATCAGACATCATGCAACCGCCGACGGCGCTATTGGCAATCGATATATTTTTGTCCAAACGCTTGCTGAGCAGATTCGCGAAGTAGTCAGATTTTGAGTAGGTCCAAATCTTGTACTTCATATACCAATCGTCATAGCGTGTTTGGCGCTTATAAAATGCGTCATCGCATCTTACCGAAGGAAAGAGGATGCCAGAGGCTCCCACGATCAGCACATCTGCATCGTCTTTTGACTGCATAAGAGGCGGTAGCTTCGCTACCTGAGTGCCCCAGAGATTAGTGGTGTCTTGAAATTTGGGCAAGCCAGCTGGAAGCCAGATATTGACTGCAATATTGAAAATGATCAAACAGGCCAGGCAACTAAATGTAGTGCCTGTCAGCGCTTTTAAAGCTGGTGTCATTTTCGGTGTCACTGATTTCCTTAGAATTGAAAGTAGACGAAGGGTGCGGAGGTAGTTGGGATTAGGATCACCATGGCGATGATAAGCGCAGCGCAAAAGGCACCTTTGGCAAATGGTGGCACCTTTGAAAACACTCCATCGCCTATCAGCTTACTTAATGGCAAGTTGATCAGCACAAGTATGGCGACCATTGTCACTGTGACTGGAACGATGATTGGCAGTGTTTCCTTAGTGATAAAAAACTGGTGTGCTTCAGCTGTTGTGTAGATCGGGCTGAACAGCAACATCTTCTTCACTGCTGCGAAAGCAGCCTTGGTGTCTTGAATTCTGAAGAAGACGTCGCCTATGCAGACAGCGTTGAAAGTCAAAAATATTGAAAAATAACGCCAAAAACCAGATTTCCACAAGGGTTCGAATTTCGGTAAGCGCAGTTTGAGGGCAACGAACTCTCGATGCACAACCAAACAGAGTCCATGGAAAATGCCCCAAATCACGAAGCTCCAAGAAGCTCCGTGCCATAGCCCACCCAAAGCGAATGTGATTAATATGTTTCGGTTGACTATCCAATTAGTTGCACGTGAGCCGCCCATGGGAATGAACAAGTAGTCGCGTAACCATGTCGACAACGAAATGTGCCACCGATGCCAGAAATCTGAGATGTTCGAGGCAATGTACGGAAGGTTGAAATTGATTGGGATGTGATAGCCAAATAACATTGCTGAACCCCGCGCAATGTCGGTATAAGCCGAGAAATCAAAGTAGATTTGGAAGGCAAAGGCATAGGTAAATAACCACAACTCAGGAGCACCATAAGCGCTTGGATTTGAGAATCCCATTTGCACAAGGATTGCTAAATTGTCGGCGAGCAAAATTTTCTTTGCTAATCCAGTCACAATCAGCGGCAGCCCTTCGTCGAAATACTCGAGTTTGAAAGGATTTTTGTCGGTCATCTGTTTCATGAAATCGTCATATCGTTTGATCGGACCAGCAATCTGCGTCGGGAAGAAGGCTGCGAAGAGAGCGAAATGCACAAATGAATCGACAGGCTTTCCGCCTCGATTTACTTCGAACAGATAATGAATGAACTCAAAAACAAAGAATGAAATCCCTAACGGCAAAACAATGTTCAAGACGTAATCGGGACTTTGCTTTGTCACCAGGTGAACGGCGGCTGCCACGGATCCAAGTAGGAAGTTGGCGTATTTGAAAGTCGCCAGGGTGAAAATGTTCGCGACAATTCCCCAGGTGAATATGTTTTTGCGATGAACGGTAGCTTTAGCGAGAAACTTTCCCCAATAAAAATTGAAGAGCGTCAAACCAATGATGAGCAGAACGAATGGCGGATTCCACGACGCGTAAAAAACATAGCTTGCCACCAGCAGCATTGGTAGTTTGACCGCGCGTGGTGACAGCCAGAACAGCGCCACAACGATGGGCAGGAAAATTAGGTATTGAACGCTGTTGAAAAGCACTTTGTTTGATTCTACTTTGGATCACATGGCAAGCCCCGATAGTACCACGCCATGGGCTCTTCAAGCCTTTAGATAAAGTTTCCGAAACGCCGCTGACCGCCGCTTGGCAATGGGGTGAATCGGGGCACAGGATAGGCCTGTCAAGTTCTTCTATTTTTGAACTCAACGGTCAATTTCTTTTAATATGCACACTTGTTCTCGTTCGTCGCGCGAAATGGCTTGTTTCTACGCCTTTAAGAAACATACCAGCGAACTTGGAAGATTAGCTTCCGCTCACTTCTTGGCGGTTTTTTCTTCGTGATAATCGAGTTCAGTATTGATCGACCAGATGTTTTCTTTAGTCTTGATGCCGTTGGCGATATTCTCAACTGCAGTCATGGCCGTGAGCATTGAGTGGTCCTGATTATTGTACTTATGCATTCCATTGCGACCGACAAGAAAAAGGTTCTCGAAGCGGTCCATGTAGTGCTGCAGCTCATCGAACCGTTCGTAGGTACCGAAGTAACCAGGATAGGTTTTAGGCATTTTAATTACAGTCGCATCGAGTACATCGGCTGCATCGATGATGCCGATCTGCTCTAATTCCTTGCTTGCAAATTGAACCAGTTTCGCGTCGTCCCAGCTCCAAAAGTCTTCGCTGTCATTGCAGAAGTATTCAAGCCCCAGCCATACTTTCGTCGGATCGACGATCATATACGGGCTCCAGTTATTGAAAATTTGCAGACGTCCTAATTTGACGTCAGGCTCCTGAATATAAATCCAATTGTCTGAAACAAGCTGGGCTCCGGTTTTCGTTTGTTCCGAAATCTTCAGCTTGTTGACGAGAAGACCAACTGTAATAAAATCCCGATATAGCAAGCCGTCACTGATCTGGGTTATTTCGGAACCTGGCTTTGGTTCCATTGCTTGAATGAGATCCTTGATCGCCATTGTTGAGAAGAAATAATCGCCTTCATATGTTCGATGTTCACCAGTGGTGGTGTCTTTTACTTCTATCGACTTCACCGCATTCTCTGAGACATTGATTCTTACAACGTCAACGTCCATGATGATTTGGCCGCCCATCTCTTCGACGTGTTTGGCTACGTATTCCCACATTTGACCGGGTCCCAATTTCGGATAAAGAAAGCGTTCGATCAGGGATGTTTCTGTATTTTTTTGTCGGATGTCCACAGCTGAAAATGAGCTCTGGAAAAAATGACGCACGGCGCGCCACAATGACAGCCCTTTGATTCTTTGCGCGCCCCACGCTGAGGTGATCTGCGAGCACGGAACGCCCCAAACTTTCTCTGTATACGATTTGAAGAATGTGAGGTAAAGCTCTTTTCCAAATCTGTTGGTGAGAAATTCGTCTAGCGACTTTTCTGGTTTGATTGGAAACAGACTAGCTTTCATGTAACTCAAGCCAACCTTAGCTGTCTTGAACAATCCCATGTTCATCACAGTATTTGGGGTCAAGCTAATTGGATAGTCAAAGAATTTGCGCATGAAGTATATACGCGATTTGCGATTGCGCACGAGCATCACCCTGTCTTCTTTAGCAGGGTCAGGTGCGTTATTTTGAGATTCAACCGAAGTAGTCTTGCGCTGATAAGTGACTATTTGACTCTTGTCTTCAAGAGCTTCAAGTGGCATGACGTTTAACCACCACTGCATGACGCGGTCTGATTTTGAGAAAAATCGATGACCGCCAATATCGATTCGATTACCTTTGTAATTGACAGTGCGAGCCAATCCGCCGAGATAATCAGTGCGCTCGAGGACGATTGGTTTGACGGATGTATGTTTCAATAATTCGAAAGCAGCCGTCAATCCAGCCGGTCCGGCCCCGATTATTACGGCCGTTTGCTGGCTACCAGCGTTGTTTTCCATTGAGCTTGTCAGACCTGCGTGAAGGAAGCCATGTCCGCTCGCTTGATAATGCGATGCTTAGCCATCCATAGTGGATCTTACACAATTTGGGACACCTTTTCACATGCAAAGCTCAAAGTCCGCTTCAAGATCGCTTCCAGCTTTCTAATCTACGCTGGATACTGGCTTTGCCGGTTATTTGAGATCGTTTTTATATATATACACAAATGGTGTAAATGATCGAACGAATCTAGGCGGGGCTCTTGGTGACGGTAGCCTGAGGAGTGTTCACTTGGCCGGACGAGTCTTCAATTGGAATGATTGGCATAGCTTTGATGCCCTGAATTTTGTCGCGTGTGTGAAGCAGCACTCCGCACCAGAAGGCGATGCCGCAATAAACGAAATACAGCCAATGCATAAATATGGCTGGTATCGTAAATAGTGCGCCGCGACGCTTGACGAAGAAGCTGTAGGTGCCCAGGTTCAAGGCGAACAACACTATTGCCAGTGCAACTGCTGCAGTACCTGCATGAGGTACGAAAGGCGTTAATGCTGCGGATAACATCAGGAGATAGGTAAGCACTAGACTGAGACGCTGATCGTTGCCGAGATTGAGGTCATTGATCAATCTGGATTTGTCGCTAAGAATCAGGCGAGTCCAAGGAATACCACGATCGAAAACATCGGTTTTCAATAAACACATCAGTGTCCAATTTTTGTAGTGTTTGACTTGCACTTTTTTGGACAAGACAATCTTGCCGCCCGCCTGCTTGATGCGGTAACCAAGATCGATGTCCTCGATACTTGGTCGCTTGTATGTGTTCACGTCAAAGCCACCCAAGGCTAGGAATAGCGAGCGCCGGACAACTCCACAACCTGACCAGAAAGTTGAAGCATCTTCGCTGCTTTGTTGGTGCACGTAATGGTGCATCAAGTTCTTATACTGACTTAAAAATGATGGTGCTCGCGGACGTTCGTCGTAAGAACCGAATAACGCATCGATGGCTGTGTCGCCGGACAGGATGGCCGCCATGTTTCTGAAGGTTTTAGCGTTGACTTCGCAATCTGCGTCGATGAAACAGACGTACTCGCCTACTGCATAGCGAGAGCCGATGTTGCGAGCAGCACCTGGACCAAGTCGTCCTTCGGTGCTCATCACATTCGCACCGTAGTGTCTTGCTAGCGCTGCTGATTGGTCTGTAGAGCCATCGTCGACAACGATCAGTTCCCAATTTGTGGGTTTCCATCTAACGATTGCTGCCAGGCAATCATCGAATTGATCGCCGCCATTGTACACAGGCACAATAATGGAGACACGTGGAGTAACCGTCGTAGGTCCGGTCCTAATTGGGGTCAATGGTTTCTCTCTTTCAGTCATCCATGTTTCCGCGCATTACTTGCGAATTGACAGCAACTTCGATTCAGTCACTTATTTCCATCATCGAACGGATTCGCAATTTGTTTACGTAGTAATTGCTCTCGTGAATGTCAAGAGCTTTGGGCTGAGTACAGCTAAGAGATTGCCAAATTGGAAGGAGATAGTAAAGAGCGAATCCATAATAATTGGGACTGCGGAATTTCTTTTAGCACTTGGCTACTGCGCATATTGCCAACTCCTTTAGCTTTGTCACTTAATACCGCCAGTCGTTGATAAATTCTAATTGGTGCAGTTGTAAATACGTGTTTCGAACTTGAACTGATTTGGACATATTCGATGCATAGCAAATGACGGATGCCAAGTGAATTTGTGAAAGAATCGTTTCAATCTAATCGGCAGTTTTTCCCGCTACGCAACTGTCGACTGTTTTGGCTGACATCTCGCCTGAATTTACCGACTCAGAGACCGTCTTGTTTTTTTTTGCTTTCTTCTTGAACATCACTCTGGCATCATCCACGGTTATAGCGCGCAGCAGAAACAGCATCGCAACATAGACAGTTCCGCCAAGAATAATCTGCAAGATAAGGTGCAAGGAATGGGCGAATTGTATGACTGGAATCATAAGACCCGCACAAATGGCTGGTTTCCAGAGATAGCGTCCGAGTGGCACTTTGCCGACGAATTTTTGCGCTGAAATGTAATCGAGAATCAAAATCAGGAATTCGCACACTAGGTTGGCCAGGGCTGCTCCGACCATTCCCCATTGTTTGATCACCATCACGTTCAAAGCGATATTCACCAATGCCGCAAGGGACATGATGCGAAGGTCATTGCCTTGGCGGTTAAAGGAGATGAGCAGCACGCGATATGTTCTGCTGATCATGTGCACGCCGAAGAGTGCGAGGAGGATTTGCAGTGCTGGTACTGCGGGCAGGTAGGCCTTCCCGTAGAGTAACTGGACTAATGGTTCAGCAATCATGATGCCACCAACTGCGGCACCAACGGCGATGGCGGACGAGATACGCATGACCCGATTGATCAGGTCTTCAATTGTGTGAAATCCTTGCACATAAGCTTGTGCCAGTGTGGGTCTAAGGGCCGTGTAGTAGGCAACTGTGATCAAAATCAGCATCCAAACTATGCGAAAAGATGCGCCATACAGTCCCGTCGCTTCCGAACCTACCCATAGACCAAGCAGTAAAATGTCGAAGTTCTCGATGATCCTTCCGACGAGTGCTGATCCCACCAGGGGTAGTGACCCTGAAACGAATTTCTTGACTGTGGACCGTTCAAAACCAACTTGGACCATGCCGAATGTGCGGACATAGGTGACGAGAAGATAGCTCACAGCTATACAGCGAGTCACAAGCGTCAAGATTGGAATATAGATGACGTCACTGGGTTGGCGGATGAAGGCGAATACGCCGACCGCCATCAGCGCTTGACACACGCAATCGGACACTATAGCCGGTACCATCGATTTACTGCCGAGAAAAACCCAATTGAGATCGAGAGCGCTGGGTAACATAGTGGCACCGGAGATGAGGATGATCACTTTGGTCAACGCTGGCACCGGCATCAACCACGTAGCCACGCCGAGGCAGACGAGTGCTGGTATCAACATCATCAGTCGCAAGCTCACTACTGTCTTGACGATTGTTTGCACGGGGGTTATGCCTCGTGCTACTTCCAGCGGACCCCATGCGTCAAATCCGAAATCGACTGTGATGCCTACGTACGCGAGCACGGTCATGGCAAAAACAATCGCACCGTATTCATCGGGCAGCAGAACGCGGGTCATTTGAACAGTAACTGCGAAAGCCAATACCCGACTGATCATTTGACCAGCCGAGAGGATCGCGAAATTATGGCTGATACCGTGACGATCCTTAGTCATCAGTCAGACTCGCCACCTGTGCAAGCAGCCAATTTTCTATGTGGGTTCATTCAGTCAGGCTCGTTTGTTTGCGAACTAAGGCTTGCGCGCTACAAAGCCGCTGGAGTGTCCAAAGGGAAGGTCGATGTTCGCAGCCAGTAGCGATGCTTCTAGTGCTAGTTCAGTGTGCATGATGCGATTGAGCCAACCTAATTTGTTGGAATAATTTTTGATCGCCAGACCGGGACCAATCGCCTTGGTTGTGTTTGTGAGTTTGTTTCCATGTCCATGCTCGTGACCGTGATCATGTCCGTGCTCGTGGCCATGGTCGTGGCTATGACCGTGATCGTGGTCATGGCGCCCACGATTTTTAAAGGCGTTAACGTATTCGCGAAGTGCACCAAATGCACTAGGCAGAGCGTTCAAGTAAGTGGCGCGTTCGACGATGAATCCAGATTGCCGGAGCATTTTAGTCACGGTTGGAACATCGTAGCGCCGGTATTGATTGGCGTCGGCGCCTTTCAATGCCACTCGACCCCATGATGAATTCGTTCGTAAGTAGACCAGACCGCCTGGTTTCAGAAGTCTCTTGAACTCTGTAATCGCTTTATCATCGGCGCCAGCACCCGATAAATGTTGAAGCGTATCGATGCAAATGATTAAGTCAACGCTGTTGGCTGGCAATGGAACGTCGGTGGCGCTTCCGAGCACCAATTTGGTGGCGCCGCGCATTTCGCAGAACTTCAAAGCATGTTCTGAATAATCAAGTCCGATCGGTTCTTCGGC
Source organism: Candidatus Melainabacteria bacterium (assembly GCA_003153555.1). Classification (GTDB taxonomy): domain Bacteria; phylum Cyanobacteriota; class Vampirovibrionia; order Obscuribacterales; family Obscuribacteraceae; genus PALSA-1081. The sequence goes on from PLZS01000060.1 coordinate 18,375, forward strand.
CAGGGGATATTGTTTTTGCACAAAGTCGAGCAGATAGCCGGTTCCGCATCCAATATCGAGCACCTGGATATTTTTCATATCCGCAGTCGGCTTACGCAGTAATGCCACCATCGCGTCACGCATACCTTGTGCCCACCAGTGATTCTCTTCGATGTCGTAGAGGCGCTGGTAGTATTCAGGTTCGAATATTTGCGGCGTGGATTCTAATTTTGTGCTCATAAATGGTCCTTGCTTCCTCGTTATCGGAAAACGGTTTGAAGAGATTGGTTCGTCAACCCAGCTGGTGCTTTCACGGGCGCGATCAACCTGCGCGGTTAGGATAACCCGTTTGTCAACATCCAATCATTCGCCAGGTTTCATACTGGTTTGACATTGTCCTTGAATGCTGGCTGTCTAAACCGGGAAAGCCTTTCTGGCGCTGGATTCTCTGTCGAAGAATTCTTTCATAACGCTCGTCTAATCTTTATTAAGAACGTAAGTAACGCGTAATGTGTAGCATGGTCTAGCCGCAATGCGCTTCCTCTCGATCACTCGACTAATGACACTGCGAATTACCAAGGAATCTATGCCGGTTGTCCTCTTGGGCACCATTTTTGTGATTGCTGCTTTTGTGCTGCCTGGCACCTGGCATATCGATGCTGCCATTCCCGCTGGTTCGGTCAGTTCTCCGGACAAAAATCTGATCATCGCTCGAATTTGCTGTTTTTTAGACGGTGTCTGGTGCCTTTATGTTGGTTTGTCCGGTGGGCGATGGCATCGACTTGGACCCGAATCGTTAATCGTCCCGAAGCGGATGGATGAGGACGAACCAATTTCTAGGAAAACAGCAAGCTTGATCTTGATGCTTATCGTCCTTGCAGCTTTGGTTTTACGAGTGCTGTACTTAAATACAAGTTTTTGGCTGGACGAAATAACGCCGTTGACTTTTTACCGCGATAGTTCTGTCTTTGGTTTGCTGACTACGTATTTCAGCACTAACAATCATTTGCTGTATACACTACTGGAGAAGCTGGCAGTCGCATCTTTTGGTGAGCAGGAATGGGCAGTTAGGTTGCCTTCCGTTCTCTTTGGTGTGGCCAGTGTGCCAGTGTTGTATTTGTTGACGCGGTTGATAGCGAGCAGATTTGTGGCATTAGGCAGCGCTCTATTACTAGCCGTTTCCTATCAGCATATATTCTTTTCGCAGAATGCACGGGGTTATACCGCTCACGTATTCTTCACGCTGGCTGCGACGCTCTTTTTGATTCGCGGTCTTAAGAAGGACAAAGTTATCCACTGGATATGTTATTGCGCTTGTATGTTTTTCAATCTTGCCGCAATCATCGCCAGCTTATCTGTCCTAATCGCGCATGCATTGATAGGAACGATTGCTGCAATTGCTGTACAAAGAAGAGGGGGAGCCGGATGGCCGCTTTTTATTCGGCTTGCAGCCGTCTTTTTTCTGACCCTACTGCTGGTATTACATCTCTACAGCATAATTTTTCCTCAGGCCTACATGGTGGTGCAAGAGACTTATCGTGTTCAGTCAACAGGCTTCACACTTTTTTCAGCAGAATTCGCCAATGAGGTCATCCGTGGTTTAAAGGTTGCGAGTGGACCGATTGTTCTACTCGCTGCCATTCCAGCATTAGTGATTGCAGTTGCCGGAATTAGGATAATCTATCGATGTAGTTGGGTTCTGTTAGCGGCATTAGTTTTGCCTGAACTCCTGCTAGCAGCTTATTTGCTGAAGTTAAGTTTGGCTGTATCACCAAGATTCTTCCTGCTCGCTCTGCCGCTTGGACTGCTTGTTTGCGCTGTTGGACTAGATCGAGTCGCTCGTTCAATCCTGATTCGCCTTCATCGACCAAACTTACTGCCGTACGTTTTTCTTCTGGGCATGCTGTGTGTTTCATTGGTCAACATTCCGGCGCTTTGTCAGTATTATCGAATCCCCAAACAGGATTTCAGATCCGCTGTGCTGTACTTGAAATCAAAGCCAGGCTTAGTATTTCCGGTATCCATCTACACCGCCAGAGAGGGGTTTGCCTATTACGCCAATCGAGTTGGGTGGCACGAGAACATAGAATACTTTGACACCAGAACTGTCCCCGACTTTATGGCGATACTGCAAAAGCACAAAGCCAATCAACTCTATTTGGTGACAACGTTTCCGCGTGCGCTGCACCTAGACCATCCTGAACTTGAGCCGCTCATGGAAAAATATTGGATTATCGACAAAGTTTTTCCCGGTTCAATTGGTGACGGCGATTTAACTGTATGGAAACCTCGTTAGTTACACGTAGCGGAAATATCAACATCATCTGCTTTATTATGTTTTGGCTCCCCGCTGAGCGGCGTATTTAGGAAACTTTGAAAATGAGAACTGTAGTAATTGGGCTTGGCAAAGTTGCCGAACGAATACATTTGCCTGCTTGTAAATCTGTTCCAGAAATCGATTTGGTGGCGGCCAGTGACACTAACGCTGAACGACGACAAGCGATGAAAGAGCAATTTTCTATTCCTACTGTTTACGCCGATTCACTTGAAATGATTGAGAAGGAAAAGCCAGATCTGGTCATAATTGGCACCCCACCTGAGTCGCACAAAGAGCTATGCCTGGCAGCATTGCGAAGCGGTGCTCATGTTCTTTGCGAAAAGCCGTTCGTTTTATCCCTCGACGATGCGGACGAGGTTATCAATGAAGCTAAAAAACAAGGAAAGAAACTTGCAGTAAATACTCAATATCGTTACATGTCGACGTACAAAACGGCACAAGAACGTATAGCGGCAGGCGATTTCGGCAGACTGTACTTTATTCATTGTTGGCAGCAGATGTATCATCCACCTGTCTTTGAAGGCGCTGATTCCTGGCGAGCATCTCTCAAACAATCCACTCTTTTCGAATTTGGATCACATCCCCTTGATTTGATCTGCACGTTCTTCGGAGAAATGCCTATCGATGTTTACGCAAATATCCCCAAGGTCGCTGCGGAATATGATTCGGATGTTTTTGTGCAAATGACTTTGCGATTTTCAAACGATCGATTGGCGACGTTGGTACTGAATCGTGTCAGTCACGCGCCTGAGAAGTATCTTGAGATGCGCTTAGACTGCGAAAAGGCGTCCGTTCGAATATCGCTTGGTGGAGTGGCACGTGCTGGTATTGAGCTGTCCCGGCATAAAGGAACCAATCGTCCTGCGCTTAGAATGAGCTTCGTAAAAGGTGGTGAAGCGCGCATCGAATCCGGTGGCAGTTCACGAGTGCTTGCCGTAGAGCGTTCGCCTGCGTTTGCGTCTGCAACGGCGTCGCATTTGAGAACATTCCTAAATCCCGCGCTAAGCGGAGGGTCCGAATTTGATACAGTGGAGCATGCTAGAAATATCTTGAGGATTATCTTCGCTGGCTATGAATCAGCAAAGACTGGACAAATAGTCAAGTTGTGAAACATGAACGATCTTCTGAAACTGAAACTTGTCCTAGCTAGAGAAAAGATGTGAACTCTCCTGCCACCATATCAGTTGTGATTGCATCTCAAAATGCGCGTGCCAGCATTCGTGAATGCTTAAATGCGGTTATTGAGCAAGTTCGGGAATTGCATGCGGAGATTCTGGTAGCAGATGCTTCTACTGACGGTACGGACGTGATTATCACTGAGCAATTTCCGAACATCACCCTACTTAGAGGTAAACCTGACGATTTGATCCCGCACCTATGGGGATTGGGGATGGATAGAGCGGTGGCACCTATAGTGGCAATCACGAATGCTCAATGCATACCTGAAACCGCCTGGTTGTCGTCCATAACAAGGTGTTTTGATTTAAACAAAGTATGCGCTGTGGGTGGACCGATACTGCCGCCTGTCAGAGGCTCTGGCCTTGATTGGGCGATTTATTTTTCCCGTTTTACCGCATTCATGCCACCGGTCCTAAATGGAACGATCAAAGAATTGCCAGGCGACAATGTTGCATATACTAAAGATGGGCTGGACCGTCATTGGAAGAATCGGGATAAGGGTTTCTGGGAAACACTTTTTCATCACGAGTTACGAGTGAACAACGAATCCTTATATATGTCCTCGGATGTGAAGGTTCATTTGGCGCATACTGAGAATGCTTCTGACTTCTTTTCTGTCCGCTTGCGTCATGGTCGTCACTATGGCTCAACCCGTCCCAACACGAGCATGCCCGCCCGGATAGCGCGAATTATTTCCGCTCCAATTCTGGTACCATATCTCATTGGTCGAATGGGCGTGAGGGTGCTTCGCAAGCGCAGTGATTTCCTGCCTCAATTTTTGATTGCTCTGCCATGGCTGGTTGTTTTTACTGTTGCCTGGTCGATTGGTGAGATCCAAGGTTATCTGGCTCCAGCGCATGAATGAAAACGAGCGACCCGATTTATCCATAGTAATCGCCTGGCAGCTGGCCCAGCGCGATGTCCTGGATTGTCTGGAGTCCATCTATAACCAACAGTCACATTCTGCAATAGAAGTCATTCTTGTTTATGGGGGATTCGAACCCGATCTTTCTTCATTGAGTGGCAAATATCCGCACTTGATCATCATGAAACACCCTAATTCAGGCAGTCTGCCTTCCTTGCATGGACTAGGCATTGAGCAGGCGACTGGTAAGTTCATAGCAATTACTGAAGGGCATACTACTTTTGCCGCAAATTGGATTGATATCGCAGTTAGTGCCTCTTCGAGCAATCCAGCTGCCGCCATTGGTGGTGTGGTGGAGCCCGGACGTGACTTGTCATCCGCTGATTTTGCCCTCTATCTTTGCGACTATGCGCAGTTCGCTTTGCCCATGGTCAGCGGTGTTTCAGATGACTTGCCAGGTAATAACGTTGTATTTAAAAGAGAAGTTATAGAAGCATTTTCGTCCGGTAAAGATCTTGGTAGAGATGGCTTTTGGAAAACATTCTTTTGTTATGAACTAGAAAAACAAGGAAAGAAACTTTGTCGCGATGCCAAAATGGTGGCATTTTATAATCGGCACCTTTCGTTTCGCGATGTTATGCTGCGGCGATACCATCACGGACGGTGCTTCGGCTCGATGCGCTCGTCTGAGTTTTCGGCCGGCAAGAAAGCTCTGTATGTTGCTTCTTGTGCCATTTTACCGATTGTTCTCTGCAATAGGCTGGTGGCAAAGGTAGTTTCGAAACCTTCATTAATTCGCCGCTTCGCTCGAGTCTATCCGATCTGTTATTTGATCTTCTGCGCCTGGGTGCAGGGAGAGTATTACGGTACCGCTCTTGGTGCCGCTGGTAGTTGCGATCAGTTGTGAGTTTGCTTCGCAGCGCGGAGCGCTTACTTGTAGCGCCGGCATCCTTGCCGGCTTGATCCTGACTTGGAACTTACCTGGGAGCGCCGGCATCCTTACCGGCTTCGAGGCTAGATTGGAACAAACTTGGGATCAGCTATCCGTTTTACTTAGTCTCACTTTGTCTGCTAACTCAGCACAGAGCAAAATCTCCGTTTCGCTTATGGGTGCTGGTTTTCCTTCCAATGCCGATCGGTAAAATTGTCGAATCAAAGTTCGTAGCCCAGGATACGCCACTTCGTTTGAGGCTGAACGTTGAATTAGATTACGACTGGCGTCTAAGACTAAATTCGAGCCGAACCGTAAAGGTTTTAGGATTTTCGAGCGTTTTGAAACTTCACCTGACTCGTAGGTTGCGAAACCGTGGAATAGATCGATGTGAGCGGACGCTTTATCTCCAATCACACTCAATTCACTGCGAGTTGGTCGACCCCTGAGGCTGACCGAGATTCTTAATAAAGTATCATCCACCAGCCCGTCGATTTCCAATTCGCCGTCGAAATACCTGCGCACCTGGAACTGGTTTACATTCAACTTCTCACCAAAGAGTCTGAAAAAGAGTGAAACAGGATGTGGAAGTATCTCTAAAAGCACTTCCATCCGCTCTGGTTCAGACTTTCCATCACCACCGCTCGTGAAGGCGGTGTGGCTAGCACGAATAATTCGACCGAGATTGACATGGCTTTCAGCCAGCTTTGAAGCACCTCTCTGAAATGGCATCTGGTGCACAGGCGCTAGTTTTAAGCCACTCTCATGGGCTTGAGTTAGTATTCTGCGCGTCGCTTCAAGTGTAGGTAGAAGGGGCTTTTCAGCTAAAACATGTTGCCCATGAGTGAGACACAATTCGATCGCGTCTAGATGCTGCTCTGCTGGTGTACAGATGTGAGCGATGTTACTTTTGCTCTCTTTGAGGCAATCCTCCAAATTTTGGAATGACTTCTCGGCACCAAATTCGCGTTGCAGTGTTTGCGCTCTTTCCAGTCGGGGATCGATTATGGCGACTATGGTCGCACCGCTTCGAATCGCTGAAAAGGCATGCCATCGCCCCATTAGGCCTGCACCGACTATTAAAACTTTGGGAGATTTCATGCTCATTGTTTCGGATTTGGGACGCGATCACCCAGCTATTAGCGCTTATTATTGCCTATTATTGGCCAACAATTGGATATTGCGCCTGAGTGTCCTCGCATCTTTCCTTTGTGCTCGCGCCGCTTTCCAGCTTCACTATCCGACCATTTTCGCTGGTTTTTTGCCAACAATGAGTAAAGACTTCACTCAAAAGGGTTCTCTTGGCACCGTCTAGTGCACTAATATTCACTCAGTTCAGGCTCAAGCTTTGCTTAAAGCGCTCTCAGGATGCCGGTTCAAAAATATATGACTCCTCAACTTTCGATCATCATTGCCTCAATTAACGGACGCGAATATCTTGAGCATTGTCTTGATGCTCTAGAAAACCAGCAGGGTGATGTCAGCGCGGAAGTGATCGTCGCTGATTGTGTCGGTGATGAAATAACTGAATTGGTGAAACTCAAATATCCACAAATCAAACTTATTTCATTCCCAGACAAACAGAGCGTTCCTAAGTTAAGAGCAACGGCTATCGCGCAAACCTCCGCACAGATAATTGCTGTCACAGAAGATCATTGCATTCCACCAAGTGGCTGGTATCAATCTTTGTTGAAGGCACATGCCGATCATCCTGCCCCAGCTATTGGTGGCGCTGTCGATAATGGTGCTACTAAGCGAATTATTGATTGGGCAGTGTTTTTCTGCGAATACAGTAATTTTATCAGCCCCGTGGCCTCAGGTGTTGTGCACGACTTACCTGGTCCTAATGTTTCGTATAAGCGCAGCGAGACTCAGCATATCTTCAATTCCAACGAAGAAGAATTTTGGGAGACCTTTGTGCATGGACAGTTAGAATCAGAGGGGAAGCAGCTCTGGTCAGATCCATCTGTAAGTATGATTCACAAGAAACACTTCACGTTTTCTGATTTTCTGTCTGAGCGCTTTCACTATTCACGCGCTTTTGCCGGAACGAGAAACGAGTCCATTACGCTCAAACAGCGATTGATTTATTTGTTCGGCTCTCCTTTATTGCCACCCATGTTGATGATGCGCATCGGCAAGAGAGTTTTTGCTAAGAAGCGTCATCTTCCGGAGTTTGCTATGTCGCTGCCCTACCTCTTGAGTTTTATGGTGGCATGGTCTGTCGGAGAGTTTATTGGTTATGCAACGGGACCCGGTGATAGCGCACTGCATTTGACTTAGAGATGACCCAAGCACCTGTTTTATCTGTAATTGTTGTTTCGTTCAATCAGCCTTCTGTTTTGCGCCAGTGTTTAACTGCCTTCAATTCCCAATCTGAGCGTAGCAAAATTGAAGTCATTGTCGTGCGCGATTGGGCGACTCGAGTTGATGGTGAGCAGCTTCGCTTGAAAGCGGAGTTTGAGAATTTTGATTGGATAGATGCACCTCCGAACAGCACCGTGCCTGCCATGCGCAAATTGGCTTTGTCCAAATGCCGAGGCCAGCTGGTCGGTTTCACTGAGGATGACTGTGTGGTATCACATGACTGGTGCGCGAAAGTAGTTGAAGCGCATCGATCCGCCAATGTGGCGATCGGTGGTTCTGTTGAGCCGGGAGACTATGGGCGCAACTTGGATTGGGCAGTGTTCTTTTGTGAATATGCCCGGTTTATGCGTCCGTTCGCTGGCATTGTAAATGCTTTGCCAGGCAACAACATAACTTACAAGACTGCCAGTCTAAAGAAGTTGTTGGAAAGCGATTCCAGCGGCGGTGTCTATGAAGTTTTCGTCAACGGAGAGCTACAGAAATCAGGAGAATCGTTAAAAGCGGATCCGTCGTTCTCCGTGCAAAATATTAATTCCTGGAAGTTGTCCAACCTGGTAGATGTGCCGTTTCATCACGGTCGCGGTTTTGCCGCGATGCGTTTGACCAGTCGTCCATTGCTGGAGCGCTTACCTTTTCTGGGTATTGCGATGGTATTGCCGGCGGTTCAAGTAATGAGGATTGGCCGCCAAATACTCACTAAGGGCCGGCATTTAGGAAAGTTTGTTCAATGCTTACCGCATGTGGGATTGTTTTGCGTTAGCTGGTCAGTTGGTGAGTTCGTCGGTTATCTCCTCGGTCCGGGGGGGAGCTTGAAGCAATGGCGTTAGGGAGTGTTTTGTAATGCGCGTTGGAATCGATGCCGCCTGTTGGTCTAACAAACGTGGATATGGACGATTCACGCGCGGTTTGCTGAACGCGCTCGCTGAGTTTGACACGAAGCACGAGCTCGTCTTTTTTATCGATTCACAGACGCACGGTGATGGTGATCTGCCGAGCAATTTTGAGACTGTCGTGGTCAACACAGGTGATCGGCCGACTGAAGCGGCATCGGCCTCGGATAGTCGCTCATTGAAAGACTTGTTTGCCATGACCAAGGCGGTCGCTGGCCAGTCGTTGGACGCTTTCTTTTTTCCTAGTGTTTATACATATTTCCCAGCAATCACAAATGGCAAAATAATTTTGGGTGTGCACGATGTGATTGCGGAGGATTATCCCGATCTTGTCTTTCCGGATAAGAAGCACCGACGGCTGTGGGCTCTTAAGGGATGGCTTGCTCATAGACAAGCAAACTACATCATGACTGTTTCTGAACACGCCAAAACAGGGATAGTTCGGCACTTCGGTCACAACAGCGATCGCGTCTTTGTCATTGACGAAGCGCCGGATCCAGTCTTTCGTACTTTACCTCTCGATCAAATTGATCGCACAATCCTCTCTCGGTTTGGTTTAGCTATAGACTCACGATTCTTTATTTACTTGGGTGGTATCAATCCTCATAAAAATCTTCCGATGTTGGTGCAATGTCTGGCCGAGGTTCGCCGAGAGCCTGGGCTGGAAGATGTGCGACTGTTAGTCGTGGGTGATTTGAAGGATGGATTCACTCCTGGTGTCAGCGAACTTAAGGACCGAATCGCTGAATTGCGACAAGAGGAAGCCGTTATCTTCACTGGCTTCGTCAACGATGACGAGGTCGTTCACCTTCTCAATGTAGCGCAAGCGCTGGTGTTGCCTTCAATGGCGGAGGGTTTTGGACTTCCTGCAGTTGAAGGAGCCGCTTGCGGCGTTCCGATCATTGCGACGCGCAACAGTCCCTTGCCGGATCTTCTCAAAGATGGTGGCATCTTCATCGATCCAAACGAACCTACCGAACTGACAAACGCATTATCGATAATGCTCTCTGATCCAGCACGACGAAATGAAATGGCCCGGGTCGCCACTGCCAAGGCGCAGCAGCTAACGTGGCGGCGTTCGGCTGAACAAATGGATGCCATGTTAAATATGGTGGCAAGCAAAAGTTGAGCAAACTGAAGATCGCCATGGTCACCACTTTTTTTCCGCCTCATAACTTTGGCGGCGATGGAGTGTTCGTTCAGCGGTTATCGAATGCGCTTGCTCGTCGGAATCACGAAGTTCACGTTATTCACGATAAGGATGCCTTTTCTCTGGGCAGTAAAGCTTTAGTCGCCAACACTAGCGAAGCTCACGACTCGACGGATCCAAGAGTGACGGTTCATTCTCTTGATGGTGGAGCTGCAGGAAAGCTAGATTTGATTGCCACTCACCAGTTGGGACGGCCGGTGGCGAAGAGCGCCCAATTGAAGCATTTGTTGGATCAAAATTTCGATGTTATTCATTTTCACAACGTCTCGTTACTTGGCGGACCGGGAGTGCTCAGTTACGGCAAGGGTGTAAAGCTGTGCACGTTGCATGACCACTGGTTCGTTTGCGCAACTCATGTTTTATGGAGAAACGATGAAGAAGCCTGTACCAAGCGCACTTGTATGAGTTGTACTCTCGCTTCCCATCGACCACCGCAACTTTGGCGTTACACAGGCGCAGTGGAGCGTGCAGCTCGAAACGTTGATGCATTTTTGGCACCAAGTGAGTTTGCCCGTAGCAGTCATTTATCCAATGGCTTTCCTGCACCAATTCGCTGCTTGCCTCATTTTCTAGCTGACCCTGAAGAATCATGTTCAACTGAACAAGTGCATCAACGACCATTTTTTCTTTTCGTGGGACGGCTGGAAAAGATCAAGGGCGTTCAAGTGCTAGTTGAACAGTTCGCCCATTTTAAGGAAGCCGATTTGATCATAGTGGGCTCTGGCAACTATGAAGAGACTTTAAAATCCGCCGCATCAGGGCTAGATCATGTCCACTTCCTTGGTCGAATGTCATCTGACCGATTGTCCGAATACTACCGACAGGCTGTAGCAGTCATTGTTCCGTCACTGTGCTATGAAACCTTCGGATTGGTACCACTGGAGGCATTTTCGACAGCGACACCAGTGATAGTGAATGATCTTGGAGCGCTGCCTGAAGTCGTCAAGGATGGTGGTGGGATCGTCTATCGTTCTGATCAAGAGCTGGCGGCAGCCATGAAGAAGCTGCTCAACGACCGTCAATTGCGCAATGAAATTGGTCAGAAAGGATTAGCAAATTTCAGAGCCAACTACAGTGAAGATACACACATAGAGCGCTATCTCAATCTCATCAAAGAGTTGAAAGAGTGCCATTCGGAGGTTTCATGTCCGGTGAAATAGGCGTATGTCATATTGGCGCAGGGTCGATTGGAGCTTTGCGGGCTGCGGCAGTGGCAAAAACTCCAGGACTCAAGCTGGTCGTAATTTCTGACATACGTTTGGAGGCAGCCCAAGCGCTCGCCTCTAAGTTCGGCTGCGATGCCATTGCGGATTGGAAGAGCGCCGTCGCCAGACCAGACGTAGACATGGTGATCGTTTCAACGCCGCCAAGTTTGCATGCCGATATGGCGATTGCCGCTATAGAGCACGGCAAGCATGTTCTCTGTGAGAAACCGCTTGCGCACACGCTCGAAGACGCTGAAAGGATGTGCGAAGCAGCGGAGAAAAAGGGCGTTTTACTAAAGACTGGTTTCAATCATCGCTACTTTGAGTCCATGGCATTCGCCAAGCAGCTGATTACTTCCGGGCGAATAGGTAAGGTTTTGACTGTTAATGCCTATGCTGGACATCCAGGTGGGAAGGAATTCGGACCAGCGTGGGTAACCGATGGTGCAGTGACGGGCGGCGGAAGTCTCGTTGATAACGGCATTCACATCATGGATTTGACACGCTTCTTTCTCGGTGATGTGGAGATGGGCAAGGGTTATGTCGCCAATCTTGTTTGGCCGTTTGAAAAAGCCGAAGACAATAGCTTCGCGCTTTTCAGCACCGCTGACGGTGCCAAGGCTTATGTCCATGCCAGTTGGACAGATCCTCGAGGTTATCTCTTTTCAATGGAAGTATTTGGTACTAAGGGGTACGTGATCGCCTCCTATCCGCCGATGATGGCTGAGTGGGGCGAAACTCCAGAAGCTGGAATCAGGGCGAAGCGCCATTGGAATGTTTTTCCGATGTTCCAGATCAAAGAGAGAGCTTTTAGTTGGCGATGGACAATCATCAATTCATTCATCAAAGAGATGACTGATTTTGCAGAAGGTATTCGAACTGGTAAACCAGTGGAGCCGACTGGTAGAGATGGATTGAGGACGATGCAAATGGCGCATGCGATTTACCGCTCATCCAAAGAAGGCAACGAGATCAAAGTGTGATGATACCAATTCTCACCTATCACTCAGTCGGGCGTCTAAATCCCGTTCTCGATACGCCAGTCGAGAAGTTTGAGCAACAGCTAAAGGCTTTTGCCGGGAGTGGATACAAAACCGTTACAGTATCCCAGCTGGTGCGCCTGATCAACGCTCAGAGCCCATTGCCAGATAAATCATTTGTCCTTACTTTTGATGACGGCTACCAGAGCTTCCATACCGATGCTTGGCCTCTGCTGAAGAAGTATGGTTTCAATGCTACGGTGTTTTTGATTACTGACTTTTGCGGAAAGGACAATCAATGGTTAGGTCAACCTGCGTCTGTCCCTAAAGCCGCTCTTTTGACGTGGGATGAAGTTGAGGAACTTGCCGAGCAAGGGTGTGAATTTGGTGGTCATACTTTGACTCACAGACCGCTTTCGACATTGTCCGCGGATCAACTCCTGGACGAACTAGTTCAGTCCAAAGCAAAGATCATGGAAGTGACGGGCCAGGATGCATCTATTTTTGCCTATCCTTATGGTGATACTAATGGTGATGCCGTTAAGGCGGTGCAACAACACTACGAAGGGGCGGTTTCGACGAATTTGGGTATTTGTGGTTTGAATTCAGATAAATACTTGCTACCGAGGATTGATTCCTACTACCTCACTCAGGCTTGGATAGACAATTTGGATAAGCCATGGTTCCGTCCCTATCTCGGTTTTAGGCAAGCTCTTAGAAAAGTTCGTCGGGTATTTCAACCGGATTGGCGACCAGATGAGTACAGAGATGCCAGTAAAAATTGAAACTTTATTTTGCTGCCCACTATGCAAAGGCACCATTGCCTCAATTGAGAATGGTTTTGCCTGCAATACTTGCGAACGTGAATATCTCGTTGTCGCTGGCGTTTTTGATTTTCGAATTTGCCAAGACCCCTACATCGATATTCCTGCGGATCGGGCTAAAGCGCTGAGAATCGCGAATCACGCTGAGAATGCTACTTTCGCTGAGTTGGTCGCCTTTTATTACTCAATTACTCCGGAAGTGCCTGATGATTTAGCGCGACACTATCTCAATCACCATGTCGCCGGCACTAAAAGAGGTGAGGGAATTCTTGACCGAATGAGGTCGTATAAGCTCAGTCAGCAGGCCGAACCAGGCGTCACCTTACTTGATCTTGGTTGCGGCACTGGCGGGTTTCTGGCAGCGGCAAGCTCAAAGGGCGCAACTTGCGTAGGTGTTGATATAGCGTTGAGGTGGCTGGTAATCGCCCGTAGCCGGCTTCGACAGATGAAGTGTGAAGATGTCACTTTAGTTTGCGCGTGTGCTGACCATTTGCCGTTCCTGAGTGACTCATTTGATCTGATAGTGGCGGAAAATTTGATTGAACATTGCCGTGATACGAGTCGTGTTCTAGCTGAAATTAAAAGAATTCGCCGAAAGACCGGCGCTTTCATGGCGCGAACGATCAATCGATTCGCCATGGCTCCCGAGCCGCATGTAGGTGTTTGGGGGGTGGGCTTTCTTCCCAAGGCGCTGATGAATGGATATGTCAAGCTGGTGAAGGGCATTCCCTACGAGCACATTCACTTGCAGTCCTTTGGTAGTTTAGATCGGGCAATAAAACTAGTCGACGATCAACCACTTTTTACCAGGGTTCCATTGATCGCCGAGGCGGATTATGCGCACCATCCGCAGTGGAAGCAGTCGTTATTCAAAATCTACAATTTGATTATGAATACGCCAGGGCTTGGAAGCTTATTAGCGCGCATTGGACCGTACATTGATATTGCATCTAAGCCTGAATTGCATTTGGCATTTCGTGATCCGGCATTGGCAACTTCTCTCACGCAGACGCCCGGCGATTCGATACCGGGCAATCCAATTTCCAGAGATCCGATGTCCGGCAAGCCGACGTCCGGCAAGCCGACGTCTGGGATGTTCGAAGAGCCGATGTCCGTCAATCCGACGTCTGGGATGTTCGAAGAGCCGATGTCCGTCAATCCGACGTCTGGGATGTCCGAAGAGCCGATGTCCGGCAATCCGACGTCTGGGACGTCCGAAGAGCCGAGATCTAGCAGTCCGGCGTCAAGCAATTTGATGGTTAGCGAACCGACATCCACAGATCCGTTGACAGGCAAGAATGCAATCCGTAACTAACAACTCTGTTCAATCAAAAAAAATAGACCGAGTGGACAGGCGCTTTTCTTTTATGGCGTTGACTTTGGTCACTGTTCTACTGCTCGTCGGAGTATTCCGTCATGAAATGTGGCGTGACGAGCTGCAAGCGTGGTGCATCGCAAGAGATAGCGCTAATTTGATTGAGGTTCACCGGCATTTGCTCTATGAAGGTCATCCGATTTCCTGGTACTTGCCGCTATTTGTTTTTTCGAGATTTACAGACGATCCGCTGGCGATGCAATTGTTCAATGTTGTGCTGATGGCCGCAACTAGTTTACTTGTTCTTGTCTATTCACCATTCAACAAATTGCAAAAGATTCTTTTTTGTTTGGGTTATTTCCCGTTGTTTGAGTATGGAATTATCAGCAGAAGTTATTCACTTGAACTTCTGGTTATTGTGGCGTTTTGCTCTTTGTTCAAGTTCAGAAACCAGCATCCGTGGTGGCTTTTCTCGACTCTGATCGTGCTTGCTTCAGTAAATGCTTATGGACTAATGATTGCATGTGCTTTCACTGCCACCTTAATTGTCCAATATTGGTTGAGTCGAAACGAAACTCCTTTTCCGAAGCGGGTCACCGCTATTGGCGCTGTATTAGTGATTTCGGCAGCTGCGCTCACGGTAGTTCAAATGACTGCGCCAGCAGATGGATATCATGGAGAAATGACGGCGATAAAAGAGAAGCAGCCAAAGAGGCTGTTTAAAGCCTTGCGGGCAATTCCGATCGCGTATGCACCGATCCCGAATTTTGAGGCACGCGAATTCTGGAACACAGATATTATCTCCAAAATTGAGAATGAAGCGGCAATTTATATCATTGTTTTTGTCGTGTCGATGATGTGTGTTCTTCTGTTGTACACCAGACCAGCAGCCCTTTTTTTGTATGCCATAGGTACAGGAGGGCTTGTACTTTTCAGTTTTACACACTTGTTGGGAGGACTTAGACAGCAGGGACATTTGTTTATCGTGTTGTTTTGCAGTCTATGGTTGGCGCATTACGCAACGAAGAGAGAAGTTGGCCCAAATCTTGCCAAGTCTATATCTACTGATTCTGCACGCTCGCTCTTTCTCACCTTGATCCTTCTTTTGCAAGTGATTGCCGGTGGATATGCTTACTATCAAGATCTTGTTCGACCTTTTTCATCTGCTAAGTTGGTAGCCCGATTCATTAAACAAAAGGGGCTCTCCGACATGTTGATCATCGGCAGTAATGATCATGAAATGGCTTCTGTATCGGGATATTTGGATAAGAAAATTTATTGTCCCGAGAGCAAAACTTACATTAGCTTCGTTGTTAACAACACCAGCCGCCACAATATTTTGTTCGAAGAGTTGGCGCGTGAAACAAAGCAGGTCATGGACGATCGTCACACCAATGACGCCTTGCTGATCCTCAACTATCCGTTAGGCGCTATTCCAAACGGTTTTCATGTCGAATGTTTGAATCAATTTGATCAGAGCATTCAAGCTGATGAAAAATTCTATCTTTATCGAATCATGCGGACTGCAAAATAAATGCTTGAACGATGGATATTTATGCTCATCCAATTTTCGGCTGCGAATTGAATGTTTGAACGAATCAAATCATTATTCGCACTCAAGCCAAACAGTTTTGACTGTTTTACCAGCGAGGCGCTTGAAGTCGTCAATCTTGCCACAAATGAGGCTCGCTCTCTGCATCATAATTTCATTGGCACAGAACACATTTTGCTGGGCTTGATTGCAGCGTCTGACAGTACGGCTGCCCAGGCACTGATGTCACAAGGAGTTGAACTTGGCAGAGCGCGGCTCGAGGTTGCCAAAATTTGGGGAGTTGGTGGCGGCAAGATGGCTGAAAATCTGCCATTTACTCCCAGCGCAAAACGTTTGTTGGAGTCTGCCTTGGAGCAATCGAAAAGTTTGGGTTTGAGTTATGTGGGTACGGAACATCTATTGCTCGGATTAATTGAACCAGGTAGAGGCGTGGCAATGAAAGTTTTGAAAAATCTGGGGGTGACCAGAGAAGATCTTGCTGTCGCACTGCGTGGTTCTTGATCTGATTTCAAAAGCAGGTCGCGCGGCACAATTCTGGTACCATTGGTTTGATCCCGACTGAGCATCGAATATGACTGAGACTTCGAATGGTATTCCGACAGGTACTCCTTCATCAACCTCTACTGTGAGTTCGACAAAGAAACCAGTACTAATTGGTATTGTAGTTGCCGTCGTACTTTCGGCAGTCTTCAACTTCGGTATTTGGTATGGCATGGGATTGCAACCAAATAAATCAGCAAACCCGGTCACTTCAAGCAGTGCCACTTCCACACAATCCCTCGGTTCAGTTGCCACGGTCGCCTCAGTGGCTGACCCTTACGTTGTCACGATCTACTTGAGTCCGACGGATGACAAGAAAAAGCAGCAACCCAATCTAAATCTTCCGATGTTTCAAAGGCAAGAGCCGCAGTCGCGATCGATCATGGAGCGAAGACCGATCGGTGCGGGCGTTATTATTCAGTCCGATGGTTATATCTTGACCAGCTCACATGTTTTACGTCCCAACTATGATGTGAACGTGACGCTCAACGATAAGCGGAAATTTGATGCCAAGGTCATTGGAAAGGATCCTTTTATGGACCTGGCAGTGATCAAAATTGATGCAAACGATTTGCCGGTGGCCAAATTTGGTGATAGCAATAAAATGCGCACTGGGGACTGGGCTATCGCCGTCGGAAGTCCTTTCGGCTTTGAACACAGTGTGACATTGGGCATTGTGAGCGGCATAGGCAGATCGCTCGATCAATTGAACAATAATATGGACATGATTCAAACCGATGCGGCCTTGAACCCAGGCAATTCCGGCGGCCCGTTATTGAACGCAAAAGGTGAAGTGATCGGTATTAATACAGCGATTCGCAATCTAGCACAAAATATTTCTTTTGCTATTCCGGCTGATCATGCACAAGCTATCGCTGCCGATCTGAGGGCACATGGCAATATCGCTAGACCTTACTTAGGGCTCAATATGATGGATATCGACGCCCAAACTTCCAAAGCGATGAATTATCCAGACGCTAACGGTGTTGTTGTGGCGTATGTGGTGCAAGACTCCCCGTGCGAAAAAGCCGGGCTATATCAACACGATTTGATCGAAAAGGTCGACAATGTTCCGGTTAGTTCTACCATCGAAGTAAGAAAGATTGTTCAGATGCACAAGCCTGATGATGTGCTTGTCTTCTCCTTGATGCGCAAGGATGGGCATGAGATTCGGAAGGTAAAGCTGGGCACTTATCCGGAAAGTTTTTCCAATTAGCATGTATCAGTTCGCATTGGTGCTCGCTGCTGTTGGAATAGTGAACCAGAATGTGCTTCCCTCTGCTTCCTTGTTTCGTACACCGATTGTGCCACCATTCTGCTCAATGATTTGTTTGCAAATGGCCAAACCTAATCCAGTGCCACCTTTGTGTCGCGGGTCTTCAGATTGAATTTGTTGAAAGCGTTGAAACAGCATGTTTTGCGATTGTTGTGGAATGCCGATACCGTGATCGGTGACGCGCACTTCCACAAGATCTTCTTTTTCTTCAAAGCTGATCGTGACTGTCGATGCTGCTTGTGAAAATTTGGCTGCACCACTACCGATACCGGCGCCGGGGCTGGTGCCGAATGCGAACGCGCCAGACACTCCAGGTCCAGCCGCGGCTAAGGCCAATCCGTCTGGGTACTCAACTGCCACTGTACCAACATATTTGATCGTGGCAGGTTGTCCAAGGCCAGGAACACCACCGATAAAAGGCACAGAACCGAGGTTGCACAACGGTCCGACGGTGACGTATTGCTGTATTACCACGAAGTTAATAATATCGTAAGCTTTCCCGCGTTAATTCCGCTTGACTTGGCTGGCGAAATATGCTTGCGTTCGCCTGTCTCTAATTTCAGGTCCGGCAAATTTTGGCAGTGGCAATACTTTGAATGAATGATCCAAATTGAGTCTACAAGCCATGATGTTGTTAACCAGCCGATCAATCACTTAAAGAGTGGTGGCATCTGTGGTGCCGTTCAGGAAGTATATACTCGCATTTGAGTCTGGTTGTCGTAAGATGTATGTTCATCTTATAGGTGTGGCATTCTGAAATTGAATCTATCGTACTGTGCCTTTGCTGCTCTCACAGCCTTCACTTGGATGCTTATGGCATTTTATCCGCCATGGATAGTCGTAGAAGATACTTCAACCGGGGTAACGACTTACAGCACTAAGTTTTACGGTTACGCCTCGATATGGGAGCCGCCTAATGCTGAATCCCTTAGAGGCGCTACGGTTGAGGTCGATATCGCTCGGTTACTTCTGCAAGATTTGGGAGCTTTAATTCCAATAGCTGTTCTTTGGTTCCTTTCTTCATCCTTTCGAAAGGAGATGGAAAGAGCCGAGGCGCAAGAGAATGAGTACCACGGACCGCAAGCCAATCAAAGTCTAAGCCGTCCTTTGAGGATTGTACTGTGCGCAGTCTCTTTGGGTTGCATTGGAACATCTGTCTTCCTGCTGAAAGACAATGTTCATCTTGCCAGGCTGAAGCCGTCAGTTGTTCAACCCAATTCAACCAAGTAGCTCCGAATTTGATCACGAGTTCGGTCGAGATCCCTGGGGCTGGACTTAAACCGATATCGGTTTAGATTCCTGGGTGGGACTCAAACCTATGTTATTGAAGGCATTTCGGGCTAGTTCAGCGAGATGAATCGGCCGCTGCTGCGTCGGCACCGGGCATTTTTAGCAGCGATTCTTCGTCTGCTGCCTTTCTGATTTTGCTGGCACGATCGGCTAGTTCGGTCGCTTTGTCCTGTTGGTCTTCTTGTTTGGCCAGGGTTGCTTGCTTCTCAAGAATCTCTGCCACTTTTAAACTATCCTTTCCGTACATATTTTCGGCCATCTCGTAAGCACTTTCGTAGAAAATTTCGGCTTCGGTGAAGTTTTTTTGGATTCGATAGAGTTCTGCTAAATGCAAAAGCGAAATAATTATGTCGGCATGTTCTTCGCCTTGAGCTTTGTATCTGGTTTCCAAAATCCGCTTGTAACAGGGCTCAGCTTCATCTATTTGGCCTGAGATGATGTAACATCCGGCTAAATGCATCAGAGCGGTTATAGTGCGCTCGTTGTCGAATCCGTAATTCTTTTCCGTTAAAAGAAGTTCTCGTTTAAACATTTCTTCAGCCATTTTGTATTCCTTCTGCACCGAATATGATGCGCCAAGGTTTGCACATGAAGTGATTAGTTCTGGATTGGCAGGACCCAGCAAATTTTCTTTAAGTGCTAAGGATTTCTCATAAGTTTTTTGAGCCAAATCGTATTTAGCCTGACTGCTGCAAGCCTTTGCTAGTTCATCCAAAAGTTCAGCAGTTTCTTGATCAAAAGATTTTGAATTCTCGATACTCTTATAGATTGATTCTGTTTCGTCGAAGTTTCCGTCTGCGGCATGCAAAGCGGATAATTTTAGGGCGCAATTGATGTACTTGGCGCTTTTGATACCGCCATTTTTGTTCGCGTCCATTTGCTCTCGATAAAACTTCTTGAGATGTTCTTTGTCCTCAGCACGTTTGGCTAAGTTTTCGAGCTTCTCATAGAGTCTGATCAGTCTCTCGTCACTGGCTGCTAGTACCTGTCTCAGCGCGTTAGCGCATTGATTGTAAATCGCCTCTGCCCTAAGAAAGCTATTTCGATCGACGAATGCTTGTGCCGTATCTTCGAGTTGTGCAACTGCAATTAGGACTTCATTAGTGGCCTTCGCTTTTACTAACCCTGATATAAGCTGAGTTTGAAGGGATTCGGATTTATCGAATTGATTTAAATGAAAATAAGTTTTGGCAAGATTTCTCAGCAGTGCAATTAGCTCTGGATCTTCAGCTTCGGCTGATTTGCTGTAGGTCGGTAAGGCCCGATGATAGGCTGGCTCTGCTTCTTCGTATCGCTCCTCGGCAAGATATAAATCGGCTAATTTCCTTAAATTCCTAGCTGCATCCATCCGATCAAGTTGACCAATAGCGATATAGTTTTCGTGTAATCGCTTGTAAACCTCTTCAAGGCGCCCAGCAAAATTGCTCATCTCGTACAACTGTGCCAATTCAGAAAGTGCTTGAATGGCGTCTGCGCGTTGTTCTGGCGATGCTGATTTTTGCGCGTCGGTAACGCGCTTAAAAACAACTTTTGCATAGTCAAAATCGGTCTGTAGGCGGCATAAGCAAGCTAGTTTTGCATAAATCGAAAGCAGCTTGGCCTGGTCCGGATTTGGAGATTCCTGCACGATGTCGATTGCTTGCATGTAGAGAGCTCTGGCGTCATCGTACATTTGGGCATCCAATTTCTGCGTCGCCAAATTTCCGAGGGCGGCTACGAAAACATCTTTTCGATCGCTCTTTTTTGCCATTTGCTCTAAGGCCGCGACTGCAGGAGTGCTCGGAAACTGGATGGCTAATTCTGCAAATAAGTCTTCGCTTGCAATTTGACGTACAAACGACAACGCTGCTGCTTTTCGCTCCTCATCAGAATCCATGAGCATTAGGAATTTATCGAGCGTCGCTGATCTGACACTCATGTCACTTTTGGTGGCAAGTTCGCTCATGTCAGATTGCGTTTTGCTCGACTCGGCACGGACAAATTCTTGTAGCTGCTGAAACAGTGAGCACAATGAATCAACTGCTGCTTTGTTTTCTGCTGCGATTTGCGTCACTGCTTTTGTCGTTTGCTCGGTTACTTGCTCTGGAATAGTTTTTTGTAGTTCTGCTATTTCGGCGTTATTTTTCTCCATTCTCTTTAGTTGTTCTTGTGCCGCCGATTGACGCACTTGCAAGCGCTCTATATCCTCTTGCACTGCACCTTTGAGGTCGGTGAGCAGAGAAGCTGGATTGGGCATGTGGGCTTGTCTGCTTTCCAAATCTGAAAGTCGCTTTGCACTTTGATTTTCGAGGGAGTCGAGTTTTTCTTGCAGACCATTGATCAGTGTTTCAAATTGCTCGTTGGTGCCAGTTGCAGTGATCGCCCGTTGGTCGCTGAGGAGCTGTTTGAACTCACCCATGATTGTCCTGCGAGAAATTTCCTTTTCAGCTTCGGACTTTTGGAATTTTGACTTTAGACTTTCTATTTCAGTAAGATATTGGGCTTTGTTTGTCGCTGTCAGGCGCAAAGCAATCAGCGAAACTACCAACGCCATTGCGCTGATCAAACCAATCACTATTTCTATAGAGTCAAATTTCATCCAAGTAATTTTCTAAACATTCGATTGTTTTGTTGAGAGCATCGAGTAAATCCGGCAAAATTATGTCGCAAGCCTCAAGATTGTTATCAATCGATAGTCTTTCCATATCAGACGCTAAGGCAGCGGTCTTAGGCGCAAAAATGATTAAGCAGCAGCCTTTTAAAAGGTGAGCGGAGGACCTTACACCTTCTTTGTTCCTAAGTCGTAGGCAGTCGGTCAAGCGATCAGGGAGAGAAGCGACGTCTTCTAGGAATCCGGCCGCTATTTCGCGTGCGCCGTCGACTTCCAGAGCTTCTTCAAGCTCTTTTATGTTCACGGGTGAATCATCAACAGGCAAAGCAGCGATTGTACTTTCTTCCACGACTGAACCAGACCCACGCAGTGTTCCCCAACGGTCAGACGTAGCCTGGTGTGCAAAGCTCTCGTAACTGGTCCCTGACCTCCCCGAAGGAGGATTTGAGTTTCATGTATTTGACACGCACCTGAGTCCAGTTGCCGGATTCCGCGTCACTCATTATTTCTGAGGTCAGACGTGTCATTTCGTCGATGCCGAGGGCGGCGCAAGGTCCTTTTACCGAATGAGCGAAGTGCGTCACCGCACCAGCGTCCTTCTCTTCTATGCCCAGCTGTATACAATCGATAAACGTATTGACCGCGCTAAGGAAGAGCCGAGAGACATCTTGCACTTCTTCTTTGTCAAATTGCTTTTGCAATGACTCGATATCCAAGCCACTCTCTTTGGCAACAATCTCAGCCGCATGGGCGCTATGCGCTTTGACCGCTTCACTAGGTGGATCTTGCCAGGCTGGCTGCATACAGCGTTCGACTACTTCGTGAAGTTGCTTTTGAGTTGCACCCTTGCTCAGGAAATCGTCCATACCAGCGGCCAGGCACTTTTCGCGATCCTCTTGGCGGTCATATGAGGTCATGGCCACAATCGGGATGTGTCTACCTTGTCCTTGTTCGCTTTTGCGGATAGCGGTGGTGGACTCGAAGCCGTCCATGACAGGCATGTCCAAGTCCATTAAAACCAGAGCGAAATCGCCGTTGGCGATTGCTTTCTGAGCTGCATCCCCGTTATTTGCGGCTTCACATTCAAAGCCCAATCGTTTGAGCTGCAAGCGTAAAAGCTTTTGATTAACCGGGATATCGTCCACGATCAGGATCTTTCGACGTTTTGGCCCGTTTGAGGTTGGTTCGCTTGCTTTTTGTTCAGGTTTCTTTGCTTGCTTAATCTGTTTTTCTGCTCCCGCCAGTTCTTCAGCAACCGTTACCATTGGCTGACTTTCGGCCACGTCGGGCTCAAAAAACTCTTGCATAACAGCATCGTCAGGCTTTGATGCGGATGTTGTTTCGGGCGAGGCTTCATTTGCGACCGCGAACAATTCCGCATTCAATTGTTCAATAACTGATTCATTCACTTTCTGGGCTTTCTGCTCAGGTGTTTCAGGTCCGGGAACTGAACCTTGACTCTCAGAGCTGACTTCTTCTTTTCTTTCTTGCGATTCGTCAGTGGTTACCGCAGGCATCTGCTCGGCCGAAGCAGTCCCGGCCAGTGAGGACGCCGGATCGTCCGGGCTCGTATTGACCGGCGAGGAGGTCGGATTGTCCGAAATCGCAGTGACCAGCGAGGACGTTGGATCGTCGGGACTTGGATTGACCAGCGAGGACGCTTGGTCGTTCGGCGAGGGACTGGTTGGTGCGGATGCTTCTTCAGCGACGACTTGATCGAGTTGCATCGGCACCGTGCTTGGTGTCGCAGAGGGAAGATAATCTAGTTTCCCCAATTTTTCGGTGAGCAGTTGCAACTCCAGTTGAGCGCTGCCGATTTGGGACATTTGTTGTTCCAAAGCCTCGCACGTCGACTGGATTTGATTTTCCACTTGCACCTGCTCAGTGATGTCCACGAGGAAAACAACTGCGCCACCAATATCATCGGCTTCACTTTTTAGCGCAGTGGAGGTCACTTTTATCCAGAGTCCATCTACATAACCCTGACGTCTGACAAAAAGGTCTACTTCAGGCACTATTCTGCCTTGAACAGCCTGCTGCCAGGGCAGCAATTCTTTGGTGTACTTGGTGGTTTTGTCCGGCATATAAAAGCCGAAATTGCCTGATTTTTCGGCTAATGCATCGGCCATCAAATCGGACCCAAGCAATCTTTCCGCTGCCGTGTTGAAGAGAAGATGCTCGCCGTTCGGTCCGAGAATAATCGCGCCGACAGCAGGATTGTTGAGTATTGAACGAAGAATTTTCGGAAATTGGTAAAGGGTTTTTTGTGACTCATTCTTATCGACGAGTTCGCGAAGTTGCGCAGTTGTCTGCTCTAAACCGGGCCGCTCGTCGTGAGCCTTGGTTTTGATTACGCGCAGGGTATTGCGCAGCTCAGCGATCTGGCTGCGTAATCGATCGATGTGGTTGTTCCAGTTAATACTCATCTCTCGTGGATACCGTTGCTGACAACTAGATTGCCTTAGCTTTGAGTGTCTCTAATACTATAGGGCAACTTTGGATACAACTGCCGATACCAGAGCATTTTCTAGCTCCACTGATGCATCTAGCCGCTTTCCGGGGACCTTGAATACTGGAAGGCTGATTGCCTAATTCTACTAAACCGATATCGGTTTAGATCCAAGCATAGTTCTAAGCCCCTGAATAACTAAGTCAGACACGCCGTAAAGCTTCGATTATTGGCAGCTGATATGATTTCTGCATGATTTCTGAGAATGGTGGAAATCCGACGAAACCAGAGCAAGCGGCTTTATTGTCGATTGGCTCAGGATTAAGTGCAGCCGAGGCGGAAAATCTGGAAGCTGGATTGCAACGCGACCCAAATATTTAGAGTCCCGCTTTAAACTATTTGGCTTCTACAACGAACGTTTGGCGAAACACGAGTTATCCAAACTAGATCAGGTGGATGAAAGGCTGGTTGAGCACTTAAGATGGCTGATTTTGAAGAAGCCTATTTTGCCTACCATCCCGGATCTTGTCATGCCTGGACATCTAGCCTGTAATTTGGAGCAGCTGCGCAGCTTGTATGGAGCCTGGCTAGATGCGCTAGATGCGCATGAGCATGCTTTTCCGCTCTTGCTTAACGCTATCGTGTTTTTGACCGTGTTTGGCTGTGATATGGAACTCTGCGATAGATTGACTTTAAAGTTCGAGAATTTAGATTAGGAAGATGGGAAACTAACCACCGGATTTAAGAGTCCGGTTATGAAATACTGCGGTTTCAAATGCGGAAACTAACAGATTCGCCAGTCTTTGGCTAGAGACTCGAATGTGATGGCGCTGACCGCTGACAAAAATTGTCGTCGCTTTTGGCTCTTCCAAGTCGTACACATTCCATGATGACCAGATGGAACTGAGACGTTGGAGGAAGTATTCGTCCTCGAAAGTTTTGTATACGAAGTTGTCGGCTCCGCATTCGATAACTTTGAGTAAATCAGTGTTGTCTACTAAAGTTGAAAGCAGCACAAAGGGCACTTTAGCCAATACGGAATCAGATTTCAGTTTGGTGCAAAGCTCATAGCCATCCATTTCCGGCATGTTAACATCGCAAAGAATGAGGTCTGGCTTTGTCTCAGTCAGTGCTTTCAGAGCCTTCTCTCCGCTGCGCGCAACAGTTACACGCATGCGTTCCTTTTCCAGCACATGCTGAATCATCATTGCTTGTGTCATTGTATCTTCGACGACCATGACATGTACATTGTCGAGATTTGTGATCAAAGTTACCTCAATTAAGTGACGTTAGTTTGCTGCAGTATGAGAGATTGTGCAATCTTATCTGGTGGCAATATGAATTGAGCTGCGCCAAGTTTTATTGCCTCGTTTGGCATGCCGAAAACAGCAGAAGTATTCTTATCCTGAGCTATTGTCACTGCACCTTTGGATCGCATCAGCTGTAGACCCTCGGCTCCATCTTTGCCCATTCCTGTCAATAATATTCCAATTGCTCGCGACCCGTAGTTTTGTGCCACCGATCGAAATAGAAAGCAAACGGATGGACGAATCCCATGCTCTGCTTCGTCGTCGCTGAGCAAAATTCGCTCTTGTTGAGAGACGCCTAGGTGATGATGGTCTGGTGCGATATAAACGTGACCGACTTCTAGTTTTGCCCCTTGAGTTGCGACGCCAATTTTAAGTTTGCACTTAGGTTGAAGCCAATTCACTAGGCCATCCAGAAAGCCATCCGCTATGTGCTGAACGATCAAAATTGGATACGGATAGTCCGCCGGTAGAGCACTCAATATAGTGTCTAGGACTGGGGGTCCGCCAGTCGAGGCACCAATTGCCACTAGACGGTGGACCATAAATGGTATCTGTGCGACTTCAAACTGTTTTGCTTTGTATTTAGAAGAGCGTTTTACAACCTTGATCTCAGACATGCTTTTGACAAGCTGTTTGAGTTGTAGTGCTAAAGATTCATGTTCACTATGGCCCGGTCCCGGTGGTCGTTTGATTGTGCCGACCGCACCCGCTTCCATAAGACTAAACGCTTCTGAATATTGATCCGCGGTCCAAGTTGCGCTAACAATTATAATCGGTACAGGTCTTGTCTCCATAATCTCGCGAGCAACTTGCAAACCGTTTGCGTCCGGCAAGTAAAAATCCATTGTAATTACATCGGGCTTGGTTTTACTGACAAATTTAATTGCTTCTGCACCATTGCTAGCAGTGCCGATTACCTGAATTTCGGGATCGCCGTTCAATATATGGGTCAACAGTTGTTGCGCCACGATCGAATCTTCAACTATCAGGACTTTTATCATCTTTTAAATTAGCCGCTTTACTACGTCTAAGAGATTGTTTTGATCGAAACTGCTTTTGACGAAAAATGCATCAGCCCCAGCTTCGTTACCTTTGTCTCGATATTGTTGATCGGTCATCGATGTGACAAGGATGATTGGTATGTGCTTCCTCAGATCATCTTTTCTTACCGCAGCTGTCAGTTCTATACCATTCATTTTGGGCATTTCTATGTCCGTCACCAGCATATCGAAATCGTCCTTCTGCATCAATTTTAATGCTTCAGTACCATCGTTTGCAGTTTTGACTAAATAACCAGCGGATTCGAGAATATTTTTCATCAAAATGCGGGCCGTGATTGTGTCATCGACTACGAGGATACGTTTTTGCTGCACTGTCAGTAGTGGACTACTGATTTGCGTTTTCGATCGAGAAAGTTTTTCCGCCGATTTAAGAAGATCGCGCACGTTCAGGATTGGTGCGGGTCTGCCTGAACCGAGAATTGTTACACCGGCGATGTTGCGGATTCTGATTATAGGTTTGGACAATTTCTTAACCACTACTTCCTGCTCTTCGAGAACTTCGTTGATTTCAAATGCATAGGAGGTCTCGCCGCTGCGCAAAACCATCAAAAGATGATATGTGGAGTTTGTGGTGGCAATAGGTAATTCCAAGACTTCATCCAATCTCATCAGTGGTATGCGATGACCATCTATACTTACTGTTTTACCGCCTTCTTCGATTGTTATTTGCTCATCGCTTACTTTCATCACGCGCTCCATGTCGGAGGTCGGAACAATCAAAATTTCGTCCGAGCATTTTACGAGAACGCCTCTGAAGGTGGCGATTGTTACTGGCAGCGTGATTCTAAAAGTGGTGCCCAGACCCTGGCGACTTTCAACAAGCAGTCGTCCGCCCAGGTTTTCAATGTTTTCTTTTGCAATTGCCAACCCTAGGCCACGTCCGGAAATTTCCGAAATCGTTGAGCTGGTTGAAAAGCTGGATTGAAAGATCATGGAAATCGCTTCTTCATCTGTGAGTTGGTCAGCTTGCTCACTATTAATCATGCGATTTTTTATGGCAATTTCTTTGATCCGCTCAACGTTGATGCCAGCACCATCATCGGTGATGACAATTTCTACCATGTTTCCTTCCTGCTGCAGAACATTGATATGCAGCGATCCCCTTTTTGCTTTACACGATTGGATTCGTTTTTCAGGGCTTTCTAAACCGTGATCGATGCTGTTTCTAAGGATGTGAATTAATGGATCTTTCAGTTGCGCGAGCACCCGCTTGTCGAGTTGTATGTTGCCGCCATTTATCGAAAGGTCTACTTCTTTGCCCAATTCTCGGGCTAAATCGCGCACCAGCTTTGGCATCAATTCGAGCATTGTAGAAGCTGGCATCATCAGCAGTTTTTTTGTGTTTTCTAAGAACGTGTCGACTGTGCCACTGGCCAATCGATAATCATTTAGTGATGAGGTTTTCAAATTAATGAGTTGATGACTCAAGGCGCTCATTTGTGCTTGTTGCCGATCAAGAAACTCCAGCACTCTAGTGAGAACTGAGTCGATAAACAAATGTTCTGCCGATGCCTGATCATGATCAATTAGTTGCCTTGCGGATCGCACTTCTGCGTAGACTCTAGACCAATCACGGCTGTATGTATCAAACTTGAAGCCGACTTCGTTCAAGTCTTGATTGTGTTGGCGGCTCATAATTTTTAGACTGAGCATGTCTTCGGCTCGCATCAGGAGTTCATCCAAACGGGCAGATGAGATGCGCACCACTTCTCGTGATGAATCCGGAGGTGCCGGGGGGGCTGGACGTATAATTTCAAACGGCTCGACTGCAAAAACAAAGTCACTTAAATCAGAAAAAGAGGCAAGTTTTTGATTAGGTGTGTTGGCTGTGTGTGTGGTCTTGGACGTGTCGGACTTGTTGGATCTATCGAACTTGTTGGGCGTGTTGGACTGCTCCAGCTTGTCGGACGTGTTTAGATTTTGAAGTTTTTCAAGTACTAAAGCGAGATTATTCGTGACGTCGAAATCATAAGCAGATTCAAATTTCGTCAGTGTTGCGGATACTGCATCGACGACTTCATGCATGGTGTCGAGAAGTTTTGGAGTAATTTCTCGTTCGGCGCGCTTCAAGGAAGCAAAAACGTCCTCCAGTGACTGGCAGACAGCCTCCAGAGTGAGCAAATTTACTGCGCGCGCCGAGCCTTTCATATTGTGCACTTCGCGAAAAGTGTTTTCGATGATTGCTTGCTTTTCCGTCTCATCGTTGACGTCTTTCAACGAAGCCAAACCAGTCGATATCCGCTCGACCTGCTCCTGAGCCTCGCTAACAAACGCCGCCCTTAGCTTTTTGAGGAACGCTTCTTCAGATGAAGTCATCACTCACCTAAAGTTGATATCGCTTGGTGAGAACTTGGAGTGTGCCCCCAAGTTCCTGCAGAGTCAGTGTGGCTTCTTCCACGCGTCTGATCGCAATTAGGTTTTGGGCCGTAGCATCCTTAATGCCGAGCATTGCGGTGGCCACTTGGTCAACGCCAGCTAGTTGTTGTTGGCTTGATACCGCGATTTGAGCAGCGGCGTTAGCTGATTCGATGACGCTATTTGCTAACGCAGATATCGCTTCTCCTGCCTGGTTGGATTGGGTAACTGCCGCATCTACTGCTCGACTTCCTAATTCAGTTGCCATAGCTGCTGAATTGGTCGCCTGTTGGATTTCACCAAGGATCTTGCGCACTTGTGCGGTTGCTTGTTTCGATTGATCAGACATACTCTTAACTTCCTGAGCAACAACAGCGAAGCCGCGCCCGAGTTCACCGGCTTTCGCTGCCTCGATAGACGCATTGACGGCAAGCAAGTTGGATTGTTGGGCAAGATCATCTACAGTTGCAATAATTTCGACTATTGACTGACTCTTTTCACTTAAGCGCACCATGCTATCGGCAATCAGATCCATTTGTTCGCGAATGCGCTTCATGCCTTGGATCGTCTCCTCGGTCGACTTTCTTCCCATGCTCGAAATTTGGGCAGATTTTTGGGCGCTCTCGGCGACGTTTTTGGCCTTTTGGTTGGCGACGTGTGAGGTTTGTCGAACTTCTTCTACAGTTGTTGTGGTCTCAGTGACCGCTGTGGCGGTCTCAGTTGCTCCTGAGGCCGAATCCGATACTGAAGCCATTATGTTGCTGACTGCGTTCGATAAAACTTCCACGGCCGCTTTTATTTGGGACGTTGCTGCGGCCATGTTCTCGACCATCGAAGCAAAGGCTTTTCCAAGAGCGTCATGTTCAGAACGAGGCTGCACATTGACACGCAAGTCACCTTGGGCAACGCGCTGTGCTGCCGAGGAAATATTTTGCAGCGAGGAAACCATACTGCTATATGCTCGAATAACTGAGCCGACTTCATCACTGCGGTTAGAATCGGGTAGTTGAACGCTAAGGTCACCTGCCGCTAACCGCTCAGACGCTTTAGTAAGCTCTTGCAGAGGTTTGGCAATTTCATCGCGCAAAATGAAAAAACAGAAAACTGCAAATGCAATAGAGACGAGTGCTACGCCGACTATGAAAACGCTTGCGCTTGCGTCCTGTTGATTGAGATTGAGCTGAGTGTATTGCTCAGAGAGCGGTTGGCAAATCGCGCGAATTCTTTTGTAGCGATCCAGCTCAGGACCGCAAGCAAGTTTTTGAGCCAGAGGTAGTTGACCGGACTGGATGAACGAAGTGTACTGATTGATTCCGGATTGATATTCTGTAGCAAGTTGATTGAGCTCATCTAAATTTCCTGCCTCAGAATTTTGGCGCAGGGTAGACACTCTTCGCAGAATCTGGTCAGATAAACCGGGCAGGTCGCCAAGTGTAAGGTTCTTGCCACTGGCAGTATTCTGCATGTTAACCTGCGCTGCGCCAACTTCTTCGGCGACTCGTGTTAATTCATGTCCGAGTTGCACCCTTTTTGCACCTTCAACCTTTGTTGAAAGAGACGAACACGCGACTTCCGTGATCGTCAGGATGCAAATAATCATCGTCACGAAGCTCAAAAGCAATTTGTGGCGTGTGGCTAAGTTCTTGAACATGCCTAACTTTTCCTCTTGTTCACGCTCAGTCGGTCACTTCTTCGTTCACCAGCAACTCACTATCTTGTAGCATTTTTTCGACGTCAAGTATGGTTACACGATCGGTTGTAATACCACGCAGAAATTTGGCGCGTTTTCCAGCCAAACTCGGCAAAGAAAGTTGAATCGATGAATGGTCGATATTACGAACACCTGTGACCTCATCGGCGGTGAATCCGAGGACGACGTCTCCGTGCTCTACGATGATCACCTTATTGAAAACAGAAAATTCTGCTTGCGGCAATTCGAAAAAGCGTCGAATATCTATAATGACAATTATTTGTCCGCGCAGACTGATCACTCCAACTACGAAGCTGGGTGCGGACGGTAATTTAGTAACGTCTTTAAGATAAAGAACCTCTCTGATATCGCTAGTTTGCACAGCATATGTTTCGCCAGAGAGAATGAATTGCACAACCTCAACTAAATCAGTTTTGTCTTCTTCCTTAAGGCGTGGTTTGGCGAGCACCCGGGCCCGCGCTTTCAGCACGGCTCGTTTCATGAACACCAAAATGTTTCTGTGTTCTTGATCCAGTTGTGGATTGTTTGGTGTTTCCATGATTAACGCGTCGCATCTGCCATTAGTGAGCTTACAATAACTCTCATGCCACTTGCTGTCGTACCTTCAGATTCAGGTAAAATGTCGTTGTCGTGATAATTGTTGAGCAGTTTCAAAGCGGTTTTAAAATGGCGCTGTGCGTCTTTATCGTGACCGGTTTGGCGAAGCAATATCCCTAAGTTAAACTCAGCCACCACGAAGTTTGAGTCCATCAGCAGAGACTGCCGCAATGAATGCATCGCTTCGACTGTTGCACCTTGTTCTTGTAAAATGGTGGCACGTAGATAGTGCGTTGCCGCATTCAAACGATTGGCTTTTATCGCCCGGTCACACCACTTGAGAGCATTTTTCAAGTCACTGTGATTCGCCAAGCTCTTTGCTAAAAGAACTAGTGAGGAGAAGTCACCTCCATTGCGGCAGCGTTCGAGAAGCACCTCGGCAGCCTCCTGATATAAGGCGCGATTATAAAAGGACTGAGCCTCTTCCAACGAGGGCATGGGTTCCGTGATTGACTTGATGTGATCTGTCGCATCGGTGACGGTAACTTCTCCTGAATCTACGAGATTATGCGGTGTCAATTGATTTGATTTTCGCAAAATTATCGCACCCGGTCTGTGTAGTGAATGGAATCCTACATCAGTTGTGACCGGAAGCTCGTTGGGGCTAACAAATAAATGTCCATCGGTGATCAAGCAATTGTTCAAGCGAGAAATGATTTGCTTGGCATGGTCTATGCTGAAATAGATGAGCACGTTGCGGCAGAAAATAATGTCCATACAGCTGTAGGTGGGCTCCGATAAAAGCTCTGATTCAGCCAAATTCATCCATTCAAACTGCACCATTTTTTTGATTTCGGGATCAATTTGGTACCGTCCATTTTTCCTTTGAGTAAAATATTGTTCCTTGAAATTTTCTGGAGTAGCACGAAATGACCATTCGCCATAAGAGCCTTCCGCAGCCCGTTTCAGGAAGGTCTGGTTTATATCCGTAGCCAAAATTTTGATCTGCCAATTATCTATATCTGGTATCATTTTTTTCAAAATCATGGCAATTGAGTATGGCTCTTCGCCAGTGCAACAGGCAGCGCTCCATATTCTCAGAAATTTGGCATGTTTTCGCGCACCAATTAAGTGCGGCAAAATTTCTTCCTCGAGAACTAAAAACGCTTTCGGATCCCTAAAAAAATAGGTCTCGCCTACGGTGAGAAAGTCGGCGAGCAGCTCAATCTGTTCACGATCTAGACTATCTGATAGGAGCCATTCTGCAAATTCGTCTAAATCATCAAAATCAAACGCTTCTGCCAACACGGTCATCTTTTTTTTCAGATCAATAAGGCGGTCGGTAGAAAAATTGATTCCCATGTGCTGGGCAAGATGCTCGCTCAATTTGATCAAGGCTTCACTCGTCAACTCGTTTTTCACTGTTAATCATCGTCCAAGTGCAGTGCTGATCTTAGTTTGGCTTCCTCTGTGGCAGAGAGGAAATCAGTTAGCTCATGAATAAGGATAGATTCGTGTTCGCTATTAATTACTTGTCGATCCGGTTCACCCTCTGAGGAAACCGCAGAAATTCGATCAGCAGGTATTTGAATAATGCCTTGGACTTCATCGACAAGTAGGGCGAACTGTCGATCTTCCGAATTCGCGATCACAAGTTGGTCTGAAAGCTCCATATCTCGCTCTCGCAGATTTAATTTCTTACGCAAGTTCAAGGCAACAATGATCGCACCATGAACGTTAATGAGCCCCAATACTGTCTCCGGCGCGTCGTAAAGGGGAGTGATTTCAACCGCCGAGTAGACTTGCTCGACGAGGCTAAGTCTTAGTGCCAGTTTATGGTCATCGACTGAAACTATTAGAAACTGGATTTGGTTCAATGCAGTCATAAGAGTATATTTCCCTGAAATCTCATGCCATCCCTGGAGGGAGACGAGATTGCCAATATTGCAAAATGATTTGCTCTGAACTTAAGCCGATATCGGTTGAGAGTTCAGAGCGCCTCATTCAAACCGATATCAGATTGAGTATTTCAGATCGCTGATTTTAAGGCGATATCGGTTAAGGATTTCAGGTCATGGATCTAAACCGATATCGGTTTAGATTTTGGGACTGGACTCGGCGTGGACTTAAGCCACTAAATTCGACTTTCAGCGCTTCGACTCTGTGGCGAGAATGGTCTTGAAACCATTAAATCTGGAAGAAAGAGCGTGTTTCATCACTGAAAATGGGATTTCCACGGTATCCCTGCCTGTCCCGGCCCACCATAATCCGGGGCACAGGAATCCCAAAAGTGAGCGAGCACAATGGAACAGGGCTTTTTAAAGCGAGAGTCAGCCGTTTTAACAGATGGCATTGGTCAAGGACTACAGGACGCTGTAACAACTACTTGGACCGACTTCCAGCAGGCCAAGAAAGACTTCACGAGCAACCCTGTCGCTGCGACCGCCACCTTTTTAGAGAATCACTGGCAAGATGCCGTTGTCGGTGCGGCAATTACAATAGCCAACCCGCGAGGTTGGGCAAATGCTGCTCTCATGGCTTATGCTACACGTGGTCTGTGGACTTCCACCGCCTCCGCCGTCTATCAGGCTGGCGACTCCAACGCAGATATGGGCAAAGTAACTGGCGATCTACGTAAGACCGTTTCTCATGAGGGATCGGCGTTTCTTTCCTCAATGCCGCTTGCTCTTGCCGGGGGCATGGTGGGTAAAAGCACGGCCAATGCGGTCTTCGGCAAAGACATGGGCGCAATAGACATGCTCACTGGCAAAGTGACTAGCGCGGAGGTGAAAGCAAATCTCTGGAATGTCGCCGATACAATCAAGCCCCCGAAGTTGAAGTTATTGGTCACTGACATTGACGGGACCATGGGTCCCTTTACCGACTATTTCGCTCCTGCAATTCGCGAGAACGTGGCCAAAATTAGCGCCCAGCAGCAAATTCCTGAACTCGAGGTCTACCAAAAGATAGGCGGAGTGATGGATAAGTATCGCACTCACGATTATCCATGGAGTTTGGAGCAGTCGGGATTGCTGGAAAGATTCAAGATGACACCGGAGCAATTCACCAAGAGCGTTGTTGAGCCATTTTGGAAAGTAATGGACGAGCGACGAGGAGAATTACTGAAGCCATTTGATGGAGTGCCGCAGACGTTAGATACTCTCCACGCCAATGGTGTACGGATCATTGCCCGCACGGATGCCCCTTATTTTATTGGACTGGCTCGCTTGCATACGATGGATTTGGCCAGTCGAATGGACGAATTTTACGCGATGGATACACCTCATCCGAACCCGGCATCGTTTTCAGATCCTAGCTTGATTGAAAGCGGTAAAAAGCGTGTTGCTGACTTTATGAATGCTGATAAGCCTTTTGCTCTGACCGAAGTTCTACCTAAATCTCAAGAAAAACCGCACTTAGGCAATCTTCAAGAGAGAATGAATGATTTAGGTGTTAGGCGGAGTCAAACAGCCATGTTTGGAGACAGTCGAATCAAGGATGGTGGACTGGCAGAAGCCGCTGGAATCAAGTTCTTCTACGCCAAGTTTGGCGCCCACCCGGCTGCTGAATATCAAGACATATTTGCCAAGCTTTCCTCTGGTAAAGAGAGCGGACCAGCTACTTCGCTGCCAGATACGATGGCTGCCCCCAGAAAAGTTTATCCACCCATATATCGAACTGCCGCGAGCTATTCTGAGGTTCTCGATTTGCTAAATCCTAAACGGGACTGGGGTGCCATCCGATCTGGAATAGCCGATAATGCCCTTGTTGTTCCATCCTTCAAGCCGCTGGCCGCGTACTCCTTGCCCGTTGATCACCAGGAAAACAAGTAACCGTTAACAGAATCGCTTATGGACATCTGCATCAAGACGCACGATGTGGTTGGGTGCCTCTATAATGTCGTCATAGCACCACATCGACTAACTAATGGCAGACAAATCAGACCAAACATCATTTGAGCCGGAACAAGAGAAGCCTCTGGTCAACAGTCTGCCTTTCGTCAATATGCCAATTGATGCCGCGGTCGAGGCTGCCGTAGATGCAGCCGCATTAGAATCCAAGTTTGACGCTGGCACTGACCTTCGTCCCTGCCCAGATTGCCAAACGCTCCTCAAGCCATGGCAGGTTACCTGTCATAAGTGCGGTCGTAGTCACGCAAAAAATATCGATGTTCCTCGTGCTGAAGTGGAAGAAGTGGTGCATCAAGCCGCTGAACTCGAAGAGTCTTATCGAGATTGGCTTGCAAAAGGCAATGCAGCGCTTACGAGTGAAAGTTATGGTGAAGCGCAGTCGTGTTTTTTAGAAGCCCTGGCGCGTAGTAAAGCTTTACCGAATCCCCATAGTCGCGAAATCGAGGTTAGGAAAGGATTGGCCAAATCGCTGGAAAAACTCGAAAAGAAGAGAGAAGCAACGGAACAATATATGTTGTTATCTCAATTGAATAGAGAAGCTCGCGCTGATCAAGCTGACGAGTTTACAAAACGGGCACGGCAATTGAGTCTTTCAACGATGGATATTCTCTCTGCGGTTGACAAGAATGCCTCGTTCAGACCGCCAGTCGGCAGCGAAATCAAATTGGCACCATTATATTGCGGTCAATGTAAAAGGATATTGTTGGAGGCTGAAATTTATCACGTTCGCAAAGGGCGAGTTAATCGAGTGCGCTGCTTTTGTGGTGCGGAAGGAATGCCCCTGGTGCGCAGTGACGCCAAACATTTGCGCGCTTTGAAAACAGCCTCAGCTGTTCGTAAGCGTAAATCTCAGCTCATTCAAGCAGCATCAGACCAACTGCTTGAGGGACGACAGAAGCATACTGCTATGGTGTTCGCGGCAGTGCTTGGTAATTTTGGTGTGCACAAATTTTACTTGGGCGAAAAGGTGCCGGGTATGATCTATTTGTGCATGTGCTGGACGGGCGTTCCCGCCGTGATTGGATGGTTTGAAGCGATCAATTATTCGCAAATGTCTCGTGTCACTTTTAACTTGATGTATAACATTGAGCAAGTTATTAAACTACTTCCGAATGAAGAAGAAGAAGGTTTACAGATAGATCACTCTGATGTTTTTTCGATGGAAGTTGGAGAAGAAGAACCAGAGGATTTTGTCGATCAGTTTACCAGTAAGGAGAATCAACGGTGACTTTGTCCGAGAAAACTTGTCAGCCTTGTCGTGGTGATATGCTTGCGTTAACGGCTGATGAAATAAAGCCACTTCTTTTGCAAGTTGATAAATGGCATTGCGAAAATGATCAAAAGATCTTCAAGAGCTATAAGTTTGAAAACTTCAAGCAATCCATGGATCTGGCAACCAAAGTTGCTGCAATCGCTCAAAAAGAGAATCATCATCCTGACTTAATCGTGCGTTGGGGCGAACTGCGCATCGAAATCTGGACGCATATTTGTCACGGCTTAACCGAGAACGATTTTATTCTTGCCTCTAAAATCGATAAATGCGCTACTGGTGTGCCCGCGGGTAAATAAACCAAGACAAGCGAAGTGAAACACCTTACGGGAAACAATCGGTAAAAAAACAAGCCCGCATGTGCTTGCTAAGTGAATGCCAGCTGTACTGATACCGTTAGTGGTTCATGATCATTACACCGACTACTACGAGCACCATGATGATCATGATCGCTGGTAGCAACCAATTCGGCAATGAAGCAAAAACGCTATTGGGATCGCCTTCTGTAGTCAGGTTTCGAGCTTTGCGTAAACTGCTTCCAGTTGCCTTTTCGGCGGCTGGAGCGCTAGTGGTTCGTTCTGTTCGTCCTTGTGCGATCGATCCTTGCCCCGCTGGTAGTGCTTGTAAGTTGTCCTGAGTGGCACTGGGACGACTGGATGCTAATGGTGCCTGGGGCGGTGCACCAGCAGCCGCGGTTGTGGCGGTGTGTTCCTTGGAATTGATGCGTCCAATTGCAGGAGGTAGTAATTGGGCTGCTCCCGGCATGTCTAGATACTCTACGGCTCCCAGTTGCATGGCCGTTTTGACTAAATCAGCTTGCAAAGTTTCATAGCTAACCAGATAGTGCACCTTGGGGTACTTTTCTCTTAGTTCTCCAAGCAAAGCCAGACCTTTTTGCGGGTCTGGAGCTAATTCAAGCCAGATCACTTTAATGCCCTGTTGGAGAGTCTGTTGGCTTGCCGCTTGCCGACTGACTGTGCCAAGCAGGATCAGCGAAGGCTGAGCTGAGATCAGACCCTCAATTTCCTCTTTTTTGCCTGCGGCGTTGTCGCAGACAACTATTGTAGGTAAGTTCACTGGTTTGCTACCCCGTCATGGTATCAAATACGGTGCACGATCAAACCCGACGATGTCGACACATCTCGCATTTAATTAGTGTCACACATTTCATGGCGAACTGTATTAACCCGCCGTTGCCTTAGTCATGGAGTTTTCGAGAGAAAACCCAGACAGCCGTCCATTGGTTTCGATAATCCGTTTACGGATTTCATCACCATTTATTTTACCCATTTCAATATCTCGATACATGCAAAGCAATTGCATGGTGGTCATCAAAGCCAGGTTCTTCTTTTGAGCAAATTCGGCTAAGGCTTCAGTGTAATCAGGTTCGTTGCGCTCAGAAGGCGGTCTGTTTGCCCAAGTACAAGATACGAGAATGCCTTTAGGCTCAACTTCATGTTCTCCCCAAAACGTGATCACTGATTGTGCAAGCTGAGCAATATCTGAGCTCTTTGGCTGTGAGTTGGTCCTCAGCACGCGGGCAATCACTTCTGGATGATCAGCTGAAAGCAGGAGCTCTGTAGGTGCTCCCGTGTTATTTGTAGTGCCCCAGCCTAAGCGCTTGAACACCAAGGCGCTGGCATTCATAAGTTCTTCTCCGTCTGAAGCTAGAAGTGCATTTTTCAAGCTGTCGAGTTGAGAAATCTTGTTATCTATAGAAGAAATTTTTACCTGGGCTTCTTTTATTGAGTCCACTAGCGCAGTTTTTTCGCGCTTCAAGTCTTCAAGGTCCGCAAATGAATACTCGGCACACCACCCTGACGAACCTATTTTTGTCATTTCTTCCATCTTCTTTATTAGATCCTTTGCTTCAGGTGGTTCTGCGTCATGATTATTATTTTGGGGCTCAGTTTTTGCGTCCTGCGACTTTGGCACTTCGGGCTGTGGATAAAACGATTCATTCTGTTTTGCCGGCTCAGTTTTGGCAGCGGGTGGCAGTGGCGATACTGGTGCTCCTGGTTTGGCTATAGGCTCCGGTTTTGAAGTTGGTTTAGCCGGCACCGGCGTTGAAGATGGTTGTTCTTCTATACCGTATTTGTAGCCTTCAGCGGGAGCTTTTTCCTCTTCAGCCGCGAATTTGTAGTTGGAAAAATCGGTGCTTTGGTTAGGTTCTGGGCTTGACTCAGGCGCCCTAATCACGGGCGCTGCCGTCGAAGGTGCAGCCAAATTCTCCATTTCTTTTAATAAGTTTCTCGATCCCGGCCCGGCTGGCTCAGAAGGCACTGTTTCAGACTTAG
Organism: Candidatus Melainabacteria bacterium; assembly: GCA_003153555.1. Lineage (GTDB taxonomy): Bacteria > Cyanobacteriota > Vampirovibrionia > Obscuribacterales > Obscuribacteraceae > PALSA-1081. The sequence goes on from PLZS01000060.1 coordinate 56,607, forward strand.
CCGCTGATTGACCAGGATTCTTGGTACCTACTGACTCCAACTCTTTCAGCAAATCTGCTGCACTTGGAACGCCGGCGCCTTCGGCGCTATGCTGAGGTAATGGCTGATTGAGACTGTTGAAGGCGGCACCAATATCAGCTGTGGTTCGTTCATTGAACGGTTGCCGCTCCACAATTGGCTCGCTGACTTCAGCCTGGGCTGAAACTGATTCCAAAATCTCCTCAGCAGTCATTTTCTTTTTCGCGTTATCGGCGTCTGCAGGCCCTTGTGGCTGGCTGCGCGAAACACGGGCATCGAACTTTTGCACTGGCGGAAGGCCTGTTCTCGATGTGGAAGGATTTTGCGAGGGCATCTCAGTTCTTGAAGAATTTGGTGTTGCAGCTGGTCTTGCCGAACTTGCTGCGACAGCCCCAGCTTTGGTTTCAGGCGTTGCTGCTACAGCCACCGGTTCAGGTTTGAGGAAAGAGTTATCAGGTTGCGGGAACTTTTGCCCGGGCGCGCCCACTTTTGCCGCTACGGGAGCAATTTCGGCTGTATCCCCTGTGCGTTTGGCGTACCAATTGTTTACGCAATCCATTAATGTGCGATCGAAATCTGGCGAATAAGGTGCAGGAAGAAAAATTATTCTGCCGCCATTGTCACCTGCAATTAGGTGCGCGGCAATGCATTTGCGCGGACCAGCAGTGGCAAGAACAATATATCCTTCAGTAAGGAAATCAGTGCGAATAATAGTGTTCCACTCCAAACCACTTTGTTGAAAGTAGGCAGCGAATTCAGATTTATCGGCTTGTTCAGTCGGTTCGATGGTGCGCCCGTGCGATACAGCGCTCATATGGCGCACGTTGTTCTCTACAGGGGTGTCAGGTGCGAGACTTTCCAACCAAAAATAGTTGTCCATTGAAAGTGAGTTGCCCTGAAGCAGAAACGGACGGCAAAGGTAGTAGACGAGTAATCCGCCTCGTTCAAGGAAGCTGACGAGCTCAAAAATGCGCTTTTTCAGATCCGATTCGAGCGCTTGGAGCAGTGAATCGTTTTTCAATGTGAAAGAGGTCAAGCCTTCATCGAGTTTGGAGTCGATTTCTTTGAGAACATCGGGATCGCGATCGAAGAGATGCAAAATGCTAACGGGATTGGCAACTATGACGTCATAGTTGTCGAGCGGCTTAGCTTTCCCGATGGTGAGATAGGACTCCTCACCGAACCCGGGGCAGTTCAGCCTAAGAATCTGCTCCCTTTGAATACTCTTCATAGTCCTTACTTACCTTGTTTGAATAGGCCAAATAGTAAACTGCTCCGAAGTGGTTATACCCACAATCTCAACGCAATTTAGTCGCTTGTTGCAAATATTCGTTGTCAAGAAACTGTTGGGCTCGCTTTATTCAGAGTTATCAGATGCTGGCTTGCACCAGTCATCCAGATCCAAGGATTCCAGTGTACCTAAGATTTTGTCTGCTTTTGTGTGATCTTGGTGCCTTGTCGCCTGACATGGAATCGCAATGCAATGCATTCCGGCTGATTTTGCCGCTACGATTCCATTGAAAGAATCTTCAATGACAAGACAGTTTATCGGTAATACGCTTATTCTTTCAGCAGCCAGCAAAAAAACATCAGGTGCGGGCTTTCCATGTGCTACTTCATCGCCCGATGTTAACGTTTGGAAATATGTGGCGATGTCGAGTGCTTGAACGACCAGCTGAATTGTTGGCAACGTAGCAGAAGAGGCGACGGCAACCGGCAGGGAAATACTTTTCGCATGCTCTAAAACCTTGATTACGCCGGGTCTTAAGACCAATTGCGTTTCAAATAACCGTGCCAATATTTTTTCTTTCTTTTGAACAAGATGTAAAGCTTCTATTGGTAAGTTGTGAAGAGCAATCAGCTGCTGCGAAAGTTCTAGATCCGTGCGTCCAATATATGGTCGATTATCTTCTTCGCTGAAGCAGATACCAAACTCCTCAAGCAGCTCTTGGTAAGCGATTAGATGGAGTGGTTCTGAATCAATTAGAACTCCGTCCATGTCGAAAATCAAACCGCTTACTTTCGGCATTTAACACCCTGATTGAGAAAAGCGTCAACAGCCCTGATGGAGTTGTTGACGCTTGATTGATGCATCTACTTGCTTCTTAGTGCTCTTCTAACTTCTCTGCGAGACTGAGAGATTCAAGGCTGAATGGCTTTTCAACGCCTTGCTGGATAGCGTTTGTGCTACCAACATATACGCCTTCGGCGGTACCTACCAACATTCCAAACGGTAGTCCAACTATGGAAGCAAAAATCACAGGTGGTGCGCTTGTATGTCCGCCGATTTTGTCAGCGAAACTTTGGGTGTATTCAATCATGCGGTTTGAGGCTCTACGTGTGATCGCCATCGGCACACCTACTGCTAAGCCGGTGGCAACTCCTGCAGCTCGCAGCGGTAGTCTGACGGTCTGTCGTGCAGCATCTCTAAGACCATCTTCTGCGGCTTGAGCAGATGTGATCGGGGCCACGGTCAAAGTAGCCAGTGAAAGCGCGATCGCTAACGTCTTTGTCATTTGTACCTCCAATGGTGAACTTTGCGAACCGGGTGCAACGTGTTGCTTTGTGTCAGTTCTTGGTAACTAGGGTCCATAGTAAGCTTCAGCGAAGTCATAATATCACCGAGTTTGCAGGAATTGGCACCACATCTTGGTAAAATCAAAAGAAATGGATGCAAAGAGAGTCACTGTTTTCAAATGAATAATTCCAATTATCACCGCAAGGGCTTTGGTCTCAAGGACGAGGTGCAAGGAGATCTTCGCTCAGCCTATGAATCAGATCTAATTGCCGGTCTACGAAGCAACGGTAATACGTTGACGAAAAACGGGATCACAATCAAGCTCGCCGAAGCGTTCGGTTTTTGTTGGGGTGTCGATCGAGCCGTCTCGATGGCCTACGAAACGCGAAAGCATTTCCCAGACAAACAAATTTGGATTACGAATGAAATCATCCACAATCCGGTCGTGAACAACAATCTCCGCGATATGAGCATCGCCTTTATCCCGGTGCGCAATGACGGTAGCAAAGATTTTGGTGGTATCAAAAAAGGGGAAGTGGTGATACTACCTGCTTTTGGTGCCAGCGTGCAGGAGATGCAACTTCTGGAAGCAAAAGAATGCGAGATTGTTGACACAACCTGCCCATGGGTTTCCAGAGTTTGGAACAGAGTCGCGAAGTACGAGCAAAGTGACTTTACTGCAATTATTCACGGAAAATACAATCACGAAGAGACGGTGGCAACTTCGTCACGATCTAGGCACTACTTGATCGTGCAAAATCTCGCCGAGGCAGAATGGGTTTGCAACTTTATTCTTCAAGGTGGTGTCGCGGCGCAATTTTTAGAAAAGTTCAATCAGGCGTGCTCTGAGGGCTTTGACCCGATCAGCAATCTAGAACGCGTCGGTATCGCGAATCAGACGACGATGCTTAAAGGTGAAACGGAGTTGATCGGCAAGCTTTTTGAGAAAACGATGCTGCGCAAATATGGACCAGACTCAATTGACGAGCACTTTCTCAGTCCTGGTGACACCATATGTGATGCCACTCAAGAGCGACAGGATGCGATGCTTAAGCTCGTCGATGATCCGCTCAATTTGATTCTTGTTATTGGCGGCTTCAACTCTTCAAACACCGGACATTTGCAAGAAATTGCCAAAGTGAAGGGCTTGAAGTCATACCACATTGATGGTCCTGATTGCCTTGGACCGGGCAATGTCATTCGGCATATGGAAGAAGGTGGCATGCATGAAACTCGGGAATGGTTGCCCTCTGGCAATATCACCATCGGTATCACAGCCGGGGCGTCCACCCCAGATCAAGTTGTTGCCGAAGTGCTGGAGAAGATATTTTCGATTAGATAACTTGAGACTCTGGCCCTAAACCGATATCGGTTTAGAATTCTCGCTCTGGCTATGTTTCTAACTGGGCGTCGGCTTCAGCTATCAATCGTATTCGCGAAGCGGCAATAACGCCATGCCCGGCCGCCGTGGCTATTCTTGGATAACCTGGATTAGTGATATCGCCTACGGCAAACACGCCTGGTAGGTTCGACTGACAATATCTGTCGATTAGAATGTGGCCGCTTGCGTCCATAGTTACTTGTCCCCTGAACATCTCAGTGTTCGGTACGTAACCGACTTTAATCAATACCCTCTCTGCCTGGACGTCTTTTACTTCGCCACTATGACTGGATATGACTTGCACTCCGGTCAGGTGTTGTTGTCCAATCAGCGAATCAACTTCCGTGTCCAACATCATGGTGATTTTGGCATTGTTCTTCACGGCTTTGATCACATCTGGTCTGGCTTTTAGTTTGTTATTGCGATGAATCAAATACACTTGCGGACACATGGTTGTAAGTTCGAGGCACTCGCTAAGCGCCATGTCGCCACCGCCGATCACGACAACGCGTTTGCCGGCAAATTCGTTTTGTATTCCTTCAGATTTGTAGAACACTGCTGATTTAAACATGGAACTGCCGGTCAGGGGCAGCTCTCGGATGCGATATCCGGTTGCCAACACAATTGTTTTTGCTTTGTAGGTCTCGCCGTTGACGCGTAAAGTCTTGAGTTTCAAATCGACATGTTCGATCCGAGAGTTGAGCTGAACATTCGCTGACATGATGTTGGTCAGGTCAACTAGGCGTTGAGCTGTTTGCGCACCGCTGTCAGCATAACCACCAACAAAGTTTCGTACAGTGTTGCTAATGTCCCAGAGCTGACCGCCAACTCGAGGCGCTCTTTCAAAAACTATATAACCGATTTTGGAATCTTGCAGTTCAAGAGCGCAACTGAGCCCAGCCGGTCCGGCGCCGATCACGATTGTCTGCAAAGATTCCATATACTCAGATTCTGTACCGATGTATTCTGTATCCGTCTCTATTAAAGCCGCACAATATTGTGCGGCCCACTATCGTAGCATGTGCCATGCCCAGAGACTGAGTCTCTTCTGACTCGCAAAGCAATTTGTATTCGCCCGTTGCCATGTTCCAGCTGTGCAATCCGGCAAATTTGTCGATACCATATACAGTATCACTGTCGAAATTGAGCAAAACTGGATCGCCACCATTGCCCCAGGCTAGATCAATTTTAAAAGATTTTTCGACGCGCACAGCTCCGTGCTCAAAAAGGCAAAAGCCTCCGCCTGCCAGGGCATCCCAAGCTTGATGATCTGCGCCTGCGTGGACTGGATCGTATCCGCAGGCAAACAAAGTACCGTCGATGTCAAACTTGAGCAGACAGGCAACGAACCGGGTTGCGAACTCAAATATTGGTTTTGAACTGAGCGTTAGCTGTTCTTTTCGCATTTCATACGAATAAATTCCGACTCGATTTTTGGCCGCAATCGCAAGGAGGCGTTGTCTTTCAAGGACAGCTAGGGCTGTTGTTGTGCCCCAGTCCTGCAGCGCGATCTTATAAGGCAAATCTGGCTCGGCATTGAGTTTAGACAAATAATGTATAGCTTTTGCGGAGATGAGAACCCCCGGTTGGGCGCGATCGGGTACAGAGTAGCCTTGTGGCGAAGTGCTGAGCAGACAACCTTCAACGACAGCAAATCTTTCAACGTCGCCTAGCCATTGGTTTGTGGCACTTGGTTGGACAAAGTCGCTAAAATTCGCTGGCTGATCAAACAGCCTGATTAGTCCGTAATGGTTAACCGCGAGGATTTTTCCTTCGAGCTCTAAAAACGTGTGAAAGTCTAAGTCGAACTGGGATTCTTCGTCCTGGTGCGGAAAGATCGTGTCTGCAAAGAGTGCTATGTGATCCAGATTTTTCGAGCAAAATTGAATGTTTCGGCCGAGGTTGTTTATTAAAACTAAATCGAAGATATTTTCCAGTCTGCCGATGCCTGGTGTTTGGTGGTTCTGTACAGGCGAGGATGCCGCCGTGGCAATTACATCATGGCTTACGCTTCCAATCATGCTAACTGCCAAATGTGATTGGAAGATTCATTGTCACAAATTCAAATACTGTCCGGGCATCAATGGAAGACATACAGCGTGTTTGATCGTCCAGAGAGCATCGCCAAACCTTTGGCGTCCACTCATTAAATTCGGTCACCTCGTTGTGCGCACATGAGTTTGATTGATCAATGCATTCTTTCGGGCATGCTTTCGCAATGAGAGAGTGACAGTTGGGATAGTCGCGGATAAAAATAGGATCGCTGCGGAACAACATCGTGGTTTGTATCCCTTGATTAACTGAAAGGTGAGACAGCCCTGTGTCAACGCCGACAACCGCAGCTGAGCTACTGATCACGTCGATGGCATGGCCAATCTGTGGAGTATCGATCCATTGTAATCCTGCCTCGCACAACTCATTAACGGCCGGGCAAGTATGAGGTTGTCCGATAACGACTACTGAGTATCCACGCTCTATCAGGAGGCTTTCTAATTCGAGCCAATTTTGTTTTGGCCAATTTTTGTAATCCCCATCGCTTCCAGCGATGAAGATAATCGTCTTGGCGAAATTTTCTCTATGAATCGAAGATAGAGGTGTCAACTTCTGCCAATCGACAAGCAATCCAAAGTCCCTGGCGATTGTTGTCAGGCAGTCATTGATCTTATAACCGGGGTATGCGGCTTCGAATTCAGGTGATCCCCACCAATAATTCTTTTGTAGTGGATGATTACGCAAGTTCAAGTAGACGTCAGACGGGGCGAGACTCGACGCATCAAAATCTTTCTCTGACACTGTTCCAGCCAAGCCCTCGACTCGACTGGCAAGCTCAGCCTGGGAATCTGATCGCGCAATAAGATAGGTCTCGCCACCTTGTTCAATCAGAGTTTGCACCGCCTGCAGAGAGACGACTAAATCGCCAAGCCCCCATGATATCGGAGCGATGTAAGTAGCCATCGTCAGTCTCCGCTAGCGAACGGCAGCTTTTGTGAGTGCCTTTTCTGTCAGCTGCACTTCCGATTTTGCCCTGCTGTATGTGGCGAAACACGAGGCAGTTTCCCAGAGAGTCACTTTGGTGACTGGGAACCCTGCGTTATGCACAAAATCAAAAATCAACTTGGCAATGCTTTCTGCGGTTGGATTGACATCCATTACGTAAACAGGTTCGTTTATTTCACGCAGCGTTGGCAGCAGGGGATCTTCTTTGTTTAGGAGCATGCGATGATCGAGGTTGTCATCTATCCATTTTGAGACGACTGTCTTAATATTCGAAAAGTCAGTCACCATGCCGAGTTCATCAAGCTGGTCTGACTCTATCGTGATCACTGCTAGCCCGTTGTGCCCATGCAAGTTTTTGCATTTACCATTGTAATTCAACAAACGGTGCCCATAACAAAACGGAATTTCGCGCGTTACTTGGTACATAATTTGCTCGCTCTTGGTGTTGGTGGATGACTAGAAGCATACTCGGTTTTATCTACGAGACCCGCGCATTCGAAGGCTGTATAACGCTCATGGCACTTATTGCAAGCACCGCAATGTATGTGCCCAGTTTCTTTATGAACGGGTTTAATGCAGGAAAAGGACAAGTGGACGGGCATGTTTTGCCCGATCTGCAGAACATCTTCTTTATGCATTTTGCCAAAGGGACTCACTAATTTAAGCGGATGATCGAGTCCTTCGGACAGGGCTTTTTCTAAATTTGAGAAAAAGGAGTCTGTGGCATCTGGAAATGGATTCGTTGACAAGGTTCCAAGAGCAATCATAGAAACACCGTTTAGTGCAGACCACAAAGCTGCTTTAGTTAGGAGCAGCAAATTCCGACCCGGCAGGTATACGGCTGCGTCGGCAGTAGAGGCGTCAGGAACCGAAATTCCATTAAGGCTCCAGTGATCCGGGTAAACATCGGCGACGGACTGATCGAGTATGGTCAAGCCAGCTAATCGTGGATTCTTTACAGACTCCAAATAGTTTCGCAAGTGGCTTAATTCGACACTTTCCCATTTCAGTCCAAAGCGTACGTAAAGTGGGAAAACCCTTTTAAACTGTTTGGTTAAAGCTACGGACAGAATTGCACTCTCCACCCCACCGCTGCATAAAATGGCAATCGGTGAGGACAAGAACTCTGCACTGTCGATTTCCTCTGGAAAGTAAAGAGTCTTTTCGAGGTTGACTTCAGGCACTGCGACATCTCCGTTAGAAAGTTCAGATTATACAAGGTGGACATACATGATAGGATTGCCTCTTCAAATCCTGACGGGGTTGGGCACTAGCTCCTATCAATGCCAACTGAGCAGAAAAAATTGGCGACAGTGAATTGTTCATCTGATCTATCCGATGACCATCTTTTTGTGCGTACGTGCAAGCGTGAGCCTGCCGAGCGTACACCGATTTGGTTGATGCGTCAGGCGGGTCGCTTTCAACCTGAGTACAGAGCGATTCGTGAGAAAGTGAGTTTCCTAGAGCTATGCAAAACTTCGCAATTGGCTGCTGAAGTGACAGTGATGGCGGTCGACCAACTCAACGTTGACGCCGCTATTATTTTCGCGGACATTTTATTGCCACTGGAGCCGCTTGGTGTTGGTTTGGAGTTCGTCAAAGGCGACGGTCCTGTCATTAACAGACCGATCACATCGGCGGCCGATGTGGCGCGCTTAAAGCAGTTCGATGTGATCACCGAGCTGGGATATGTTCTTCAGTCGATTAAGTTAGTCGTCCAAGCTTTAAACCAACGTGTGCCATTGATTGGCTTTGCGGGCGCTCCTTTCACTCTTGCGTCATACATGATTGAAGGAGGAAGTTCGCGCAATTTCGAAAAAACCAAGACATTCATGTATACGGAGAATGCTGCCTGGCATTCTTTAATGGAAGTGCTCAGCGATGTGACGGTGAGATATTTGAATGCGCAGATCGCAGCAGGGGCACAAGTTGTTCAGTTGTTTGATAGTTGGGTCGGTTGTCTTGGACCTGAAGATTACAGACAATTTGTTGCACCACATATGAAGGAAACAATTTCTGGTATCACCCCTGGTGTGCCTGTAATCCACTTCGGAACAGGAACAGCGACCTTGCTTCAATCAATGAAGGATTGTGGCGGCGACGTAATCGGCTTGGACTGGCGTGTTGAGCTGGATCAGGCTTGGGCGGAGCTTGGCGATCAAGTCGCTGTGCAAGGCAATTTGGATCCGGTAGTGCTTTTGTCGGATACCGAGCAGATTAGATTGCAAACCGAGCGCATCCTTAGACAAGCGAAGGGAAGACCTGGACACATCTTTAACTTGGGGCACGGCATTCTTCCCTCAACGCCTGTGGCCAACGTCAAGTATTTGGTCGAACTGGTCAAGGAGCTGAGCACCTCAGCTAAACAAGGATAACTCTGGACGCTAATGAAGGTCGTAGTTGTAGGCGGTGGAATTTCAGGATTAACTGCAGCCTTTTCTCTTTTGAAAGCTGATCCAGATGCGGATGTGACGATTCTCGAGTCGACAGGCAGAATCGGAGGAGTTATTTCGACTCTGTTCGATGAAGACTGTGTAATCGAGGAAGGTCCGGATTCATTTTTGACCAGCAAACCTTGGGCAGTCAGTTTATGCGAAGAGTTGGGACTTTTGGATCAACTAATTGCCACTAATGACGCCAATCGTAGAGCGTTTATCGCAACTGACGGGCGCCTTCAGCCACTTCCCGAAGGGTTTTTCCTGCTCGCGCCAACAAAAATCTGGCCCTTTATAGACTCTCCGATTTTGTCGGTGAGAGGAAAGATAGCCGCAGCTTTAGAGTCGCTCAAAGCCCCCATTCAGAGTTGCGAGGATGAAACACTCAAGGATTTTGTTGTTAGACGCTTTGGCGAAGAGTTGTTTGAGCGGATTGCTCAACCCATGGTCGGCGGCATTTATACTGGAGACCCAGAAAAATTAAGTGCGGCAGCGACATTGCCACAGTTTGTCGAGATGGAGCAGAAATATGGCAGTGTTACGAGGGGCTTGCTGACCCATGGCCGCCTAAACAGTAAGGACAGTGGTGCCAGATATAGTGCCTTTGCCTCGATGAATTTGGGGCTCCAAGCGCTGGTCGAAAACCTCGGAGATAAAATCGGGCGCGACAAGATTCAATTAAATTCCGGTTTGCGAACAATATCGACTTCTGCAGAGCGATGGAAATTGGTCACGTGTTCTGGTCAGTCACAAGAGGCAGACGTGGTTGTGCTTGCTGCTCCTGCCCAAAGCGTCAGTGGAATAATTAGCTCCTTGGACTCTAGTCTCTCCGCTAACCTTGCTAGCATTGAACACGCTTCTTCTGCGATCCTCAATTTGCTTTTCGATAAAAATGACATCACTCATCCCCTGGATGGATTTGGTTTCGTAGTACCTGAGCGTGAGCGCAAATCCATCATTGCCTGTAGTTTCAGCAGCACGAAGTTCAAGGGTCGAGCTCCAGCCAACAAAGTGCTCATGCGTGTGTTTTTGGGTGGCGCGCTTCATCCAGATGTTTTTGCTCTCAGTGATGGACACTTGATCAAAGTTGCCTTAGAAGATCTGAGGACGTATTTGGGCATCACGAGTTATCCGCTCAAGATTTGGCTAAAGAGATGGCCAAATGCCATGCCTCAATATCACCTAGGGCATTTGGAATTAGTGCGCCAAATTAAGCAACGTTTTTTGAATCACCGTGGACTAATTTGGGCCGGCAGTGCACTGACCGGAGTCGGTATTCCCGATTGCGTTCGCGCCGGCTTTGAAGCTGCTCAATTAGTGAGGGTGTATCAGAGAGAATCGGTGACAGACTAATAGTGTATATTTATTCGCTCTGACTTCTCGTCTAGAGGAACATATGCCGAGAGATTTGCCTGTTGGGAATGGCACGGTGCTGGTCAACTTTGATGCCAGCTACAACATGCGTGACATTTACTTTCTGCACTCCCGTCGGGTGTTTTGGCTGAACAGGTCGATCCCTATAACAATGATCCAATTTCTGTTTCGCCGTTGACGTGGAGTCACGCATCTTTTGTGATGTGTGTGATTGAGTATTTAGAAGCTCGCAGCCAGTTGATGAAGAGTAACTGAGAAAGAACAAAGATTTTGAGTGAATTTTGAGTAGATTAGGAGCACCGTAACATTAGCACCAAATCCGGCATCGCCAAAGTTTTCGTGCGTTGTAATTTGTGCAACGCAGACGATTGCAAGCTTCTAACGACGGGGCGAGAACACGAATACGACAATACAACCGATGATCTGTTCCGCGTAGTTCAATGTAACTGCTGTGGGTTGATATATTTAAACCCTCGCCCGGATATCTCGGAGTTGTCGGTAATCTATCCACAGAATTACTATTCGTATAATCAGAAAAAGCTGAGAGACGAAGCTAATCCTAATTCCATTTTGCATAAGTTGCGCTACAAGGGCTTCCAGGCGAAAATTAGTAAGTCGCTTTCTCTATGCAATTTAAAAGACAGAACCTGTGCCATCTTGGATGTTGGTTGTGGTGACGGACATACATTAGATTTATATGCTAGAGAGGCGGGCGTTAAGACGTATGGTGTCGACTTTAATCTGGCTGCCCTCAACCTCGCTCGAGAGAACGGGCATATGGTCTATTCGGGCTCATTTGAAGAAGCTGATTTGCCCATCGATTATTTTGATCTCGTCACGGCCACACATGTGATTGAGCACGTTGCCGACCCGCGCCAATTTTTGAGGAAAACGCATTTGGTGCTCCGCACAGATGGAATTTTGTGGCTGGAAACGCCGAATATAGGATCGCGCGATGCGCACTGGTTTCGCCAAAAGCATTGGGGCGCATATCACTTTCCCCGGCATTGGTTTTTCTTCTCCCGCGATACTTTGATTAAATTAGCTGCTGATGTGGGTTTTGAGCCGATCTTTATTGATTTTGCACCGAATGCTATCTTCTGGTTTTGGACGATGCACTCGATTCTATTGGAGAAGTACCCCCATTCCCGTAAAATAGCTGACGCTCTTTTACCACCAGTTGATTTCCAGCGCGACACCTTTGCAAACTTTTTGCGAATCTGCATGTTCTGCGCATTGGACGTGGTAATCAAACGATTCACGGGTGAAACATCCAATATGGTGATTGCTTTTCGAAAACTTAAAAATGATCGCTTGAACAACTAGCTCCATTCAGCGAAAATGAACCTGCTCGCGCTGAGAGATAATTGATATGCACGCCTAAATGAATATCAATGCTACTTCAATAATCCTGATCGATTACCTGCGTCGGCGCCATTTCCAAAGCCGCCTCAAGGTCCAGTAGGTCCCTGCCAGCGGGCGGAGTTTCGACTGCCCAGTTCTCTCAAAATACTCAATGCCGATTTCCTTGTACTTGTATCCCTCAGACACAGGTCCAACTAACAGCTCTACTGGTAATGCCATGCCATTGACGTCGAAGGCAAAAGATTCAATTAAACTCTTGCGATATGCGCGCATGCCGGTGTGCACATCAGTTGTTTTAACACCGCATACAATACCAGCTAGTTTAGCGAAAATCAGATTGGCCAGGTAATTTGACAGTGGCATCGCTGGTGGACGTGAGATAAGTCTGGAAGCAGAGACAAGATCGTAACCGGCTTCTATTTCCTTGACGAGTCTAGTGATCGCTTGAGCTGGATAGGTGTTATCGCAATCCATTGTTACTACTACGTCTCCGGTGGCATTTTTAAGTGCCATTCCTAAGGCTGGACCGTATCCTTGAGCAGGGAGCTGACGAATGACACGGCAGCCAATTTGGCTGGCGATTTCGGCAGTTCGGTCGCTGCTACTGTCAACAATGAGGATTTCGCTCTTCTCGACAACCTGGCGTATTTGCTCTACCACCGAACGAATAGAGCCTTCTTCGTTTAGAGTAATCATCACCACAGATAGTGCGAATTCAGAGTCCGACATTTAAACCAATATTTTTGTCAATTTCATCATATGTGAGATTTGGAAGTAAAATGATCTGAGCAGGGCTAGACAGGTTAGATAATTTGGCGGTACTGACATGACAATGAAGTGGGAGACACTTAGCAAGCAGGCTGAGACGTCATATCAGCAAGGTAATTTCGCCGATGCGGAGTCCATGTGGCTGGCAGCTCTTGAAGAAACCAAGAACATGCCCAACGATGATCTGCGGGTCGCATTCACGGTTGATTGCCTGGCGGACATTATGACTCGGCAATCTAAAGTTGTCATAGCAGAACTTTTTTTCAAGCAGGCTGTCCATCTGAGAACGCAGGTTCTCGGTGCTGAGCATTTAGCAGTAGCTGCTAGTTTGAATAATCTAGCAAAGTTCTATTACTTGCAAGGTCGGTTCAATTTGGCGGAGCCACTAACACTTAGATTTGTTCAAATCTACGAGGATAAACTGGGTGACAATCATGCCGATGTCGCGACCGGCCTGCATAACCTCGCTACTCTTTATCATATGCAAGCCAAATATCGTGAAGCTGAGCCAGTTTACAAGAAAGCCCTGAAAATCCGGCAAAAGGCTCTCGGCGAGGACCATCCAGACACAATTAAATTGATGAGGAATTTGGCCAGCCTGATGCAGACAACCAGGCGAAATGCTGAAGCGGAAGACCTTAATGCTAAGGCTGTTGGTTTAATTTCAGGCAGTTGGAAGGCCCTTCCACCTCCTGAAGATGGAGAGCTCTTAATGCGCAAGGATTAATAACGATCCAAGATCTCCGCTATTGCCAGATCAACGGCATCCTTTGACGTGTATTTCGGTCGCCAGCCAGTTTTTTTAAGTTTTTCTGTACTTAACTGAACCATGGGTACATCTCCAGTCCAGCCGACCTTACCACCAGTGTGGGTGACGCAAACGTTTGGCAATTTCATTGCCTCAATTACTTTTTGCGCAATCCAATTTACGTCTACGGTATCATCCGAGGCTATATTCAGCAAAGAAACAGGATCTTTCTGTGATTGCAAAACAGTTGAAACTGCCTCATAAAGGTCGCCAACATATAAGTAAGACTTTGTCTGTTTACCGTCGCCTAAAATTTGAAGATTATTGCTATCACGCTTCAATTTGTTAATGAAGTCAAATACTACGCCATGAGTTTGCCCGCCGCCAACGACATTAGCCGGGCGGAGAATTGTTGCACGAAAACCAAACATAGAAGAAAAAGCGCTGATCAAACCCTCTGCAGCTAGTTTGCCTGCGCCGTATAAAGACACGGGAAGCAGCGGACCCATGTTCTCAGTGGCGACAGTAGCGCCCAAATCGCCATAGACGCCTGAGCCCGAGAGAAAAACAATTGCTTTAGTGGAACCTCTGCGCATCGATTCAAGCACGTTGTAGGTTGCTATCGTCGTAAGGTTCAGGTCCAGAGCCGTATCTTTCACCCCAGCTGAAATGTCTGCATTGGCTGCCAAATGATAAACAATGTCGTGACCGCCGCTCAGTGCGTTGCTGATTTGTTCGAGATTAAGAAGATCACCTTCAATAAATACGCAGTCCAACGTGCTTTCCGAAGGCAGCGGTCGTTTATCGAAGATTGTTACCGAGGTTCCGATCTTGAGAAGCTGTTTGGCGAGATAGCCTCCGATGAAGCCGGATCCTCCTGTAATGAACGCTTTCATCATGCCTCAAAAGTTGGGGGCTGCTGGCGGACGATACGAGAAGATAGCACGTTTTAGTGAAGCGCGATTCTGTATTTTTTTCTGCGCTATTTTGCCGGTTCAAAGTGAGTTCTGATCCGAAATGTCTAAATGACCGCATTGGCAGTCGCCAACTTAGATCAGCCACGCACTGGATACGGTGCAAATATCTGACTAACAGTGCTCGGGCTGAAACTCAGCTTCGACAACGATCTACTGGTCTTCAGCTCTTGTTCTCGGGACTCCAGCTTGGTCTAAACCGATATCGGTTTAGACTCATTCCGCCCTGAACTAAAGCGATATCGGTTGAGATTTGGAAGAGAGTTTGAAAATTTAACAACGCGAATTGAACTTTTTATTCAAAGAGTGCGTTTAAGAATCTAGTCAAGGGAGGGTAATAGATGACTAATTCACATCGAGGAGACCAGGAAAGGAGCCAATATTTCGCACAGCTTGTCTCTGAGGTGGAAATCATAGACAAACAATTTCCTACAGAGGAGGCTTGTCTTGAAGAAATATGGCGAAGAATGCATCGTGGTAGAAAGTGCGACTCGTGTGGAAGCTCAGTAATGAAGAGAGACTTCGGTGCAAGATTTGGTAGGTGCAACGGTTGCAACAAAAAAATTTGGATTACATCGGGGACGATCTTTGAAAGAATGAGAAATGTTAGAGCGCACCTCGTGCCAATATGCTTGGTCGAGAGAGGCATTCCGTTTAACGCAAGGCAATTACAAAGACTTGTAGGCATCGCTTATTCGTCAGCATGGGCTATTTTTCAAAAGGTGATGAACGAAGTTAATCAAGTTATGATCGAGAAAGGAATTCCGGTTTCTTCCTTTGATTTCAATCAGGTTATTTGCAAAAGGAGTAAAGAAACAGAAGCAAGGAAACATCCATCAACAGAGCAAGAAGAAGTGATCAGTCAGCTTGTCGAAAGGGATTCTAAAGAAGCAATTGATCACATAATCGAGAGCAGAATTTCCTTGTTTTTAAATCCCAGAACCGAAGCTAAGACCTCAGGCGAAACAGAAAACAAAGAAACAATTTCGATAACTTCAAAAAATAACGATGATGGTTCTTCAATGAATTTTTGCAGCAGCGAAAAACTGATCTACAAATTATTGTCGAGTCAGCCAGTTTCTATTGATCGATTGGCTGCAGCAACAGGTTTTGAGACAAAAGTTGTTGCAGCAGCTCTCACTATGCTCGAGTTGGCGCAATTGATCAAGTGTGGACCCGGGGACTTATTCATTCGATCAACTGAGGCGGTTTTGTCCCCACGTCCTCAAGATGCAAATGTGATTTCAGAAATAAATCGGGCCATTGATTTCATAAGGCGTCATTTTCACGGTGTTAGCAGAAAGTATCTCCAAAACTACTTAGCTGCTTACTGGTGCGCTGTCGATAGAAGTCGATGGCGCAAGGGCGCATTATTCAAACAGTGTATCCGTTCTAGGAGCAGGGGCAGGACTGAATTGAAGTTATACGTTTCTCCGCCAACAGTACTGATATGTGCTGCTTAGAAGAAGGAAGAAGACGAGCGGAATTGTCAAAACAGGCTGAGGGCGTAATTATGCTAAAAAAAACGGGCGTTGGCAGGGTCTGCTGAATTCCTCCAGCGGACCGACCATTCGCCCTGTAAGCCCTACTTATTTAGGGCAAAGCCACGCAAACCAGAAACCGATCATCTACTGATTTATATATTCCCGCTATATGACATCCTAAACTCTGTCAATATTAACGTATGATAATGGGCGATTACAGTCAGTTTGACTGGGTTTGCCTCCTCTTTACCTATCGAATAAGCAAGTGCAGGGCGTTTCCACTGCTTCGTTCAAACCTGTTGATCGACAAAAGGTTTGCGCAACAAGATGGACATGTTCGATGTTTTTCCGGTTGTCGTCTTTTGTACTACGTCGAAAAAAGTAAAGATGGATACAGCGCATAGATTTTTCAGGTTGTTTTTTTGAAAGTCCGATGGAGGGAATAGATAATCGGCTAACTTTTTGTACTGAGGTTTAGCACTTAACAGTGAATGGAATGACCAGTTCCAGAATGCTGGTGCGGGGTGGTATTCGATTTTGATCACTTCAAAACCTAACTCACGAGCCAAGTTGGTGATTGATTCAGCGCTGTAAAACACCCAATGTCTGGGAAAGTGGTATCCGCCCCAGTGATTGCGACGAAATATGCGAGCGTCTAGCGAGTCGATGTTAGGTGTCTCAAGCAAAAGAATACCTCCAGGCTTAAGCGCGTAAAAGGCACGCCGCACAAAATTTTTGGAGTCTGCAACATGTTCGATGACGTGAGTAGCTACGGCCATGTCAAAATAGTCATTTGGCAGCGAAACTTCTTCAAAGCGACCATGATACACAGTGTGACCAGCTTGCCGAGCTCGTTCCACCGCGACTTGATCGAAGTCAACTCCGAAGGTTTGGATCGTTCTAGATTTGATTTGCCGATACCAATTTAACGCCCTTCCGTCGGCGCACCCGATATCTAGTACGTTCAACTCCTTGTTGCCACCACATTGAGCGATCGCCTTTTCTAATCGATGCAAGTAAACATATTTGCGTGCTCGATAAAGCAATGAGTCGTCGTTTTCAATCTCCACATTCTTCGATTGAAGGTGGTAAGCGTAATATTCAGGAGGATAGATTGTGGCTAATTCCGATACATCGGGGCGCGGATTCAAGTAGTGCAAACCGCAATTCTTGCACTTGACCACGGTGAATTCATCCTTAGTCGTGTTGTCATACTCGTGTTCAATACCGCTTGTGACGAAATCGGACTCCGCCGAACCGCAGTTATTGCAAGTCACTTCAACTTTCTTGATGCCGATTTTCATTAGTGCTCACGCTTCTAAACGTTATGTCCTAAATTATATGCACCTGAACGCGCGAACCATCCTCAGCAGCTTACAATTTAGCTGGCGACCGGAAATTCACTTATGCAAATCCGCAAAATCAATAAACCTCGCAGTAAACGGACAGGATCCTGGGTACGTGTTCGAGGCGGACCTGTTGTCGCCTGTATTGATATGGGCACAAATTCGTTTCACATGGTCGTTTGTCAGGCGACCCCCGAGCGAGACCATTTTGAGGTCATTACCAAGGTTAAAGAGGCGGTACCTTTCTTTAGACGCGCTTTGTCGGCTCATTTCATTGATGATGTGGCGATGCGATCTGCCTTACGCATTTTAAAAGACATGCTCAAAAAAGCTATAGAGAACGATGCGACTACGGTAATTGCAGTGGCTACCTCAGCCGTACGTGAATCAAAAAATGGCGAGGAGGTACTACAAAGGATTCGCCAGGAATTAAAGTTAGACGCCAAAATGATCTCCGGAAAAGAAGAAGCCCGGCTGATTTACTTGGGAGTGCTTTGGAGCATGCCCGATTTAAGCGATACGTTTGCAATCGTCGACATCGGCGGTGGTAGCACCGAAGTTATAGTTGGCGACAGAATCCAGACGTTCTTTACCGAGTCGTACAAGCTCGGTGCGGCCCGATTAACGCAACGCTTCTTTAAGAAAGGAGAGCCGACAGAAAGCAGCATTCGTGAACTTCACGATGAAGTTCGCGGCGTTTTGCGCCCGGCTGCAGCCCGAGTCGAAAGCGTTGGTGGTTTCGGTAAGTTGATTGGCACCTCAGGCACGGTGCAGGCTCTAGCCAAAATTGATCGTGAACGTTTGAAGAGACCTTATGCTGAGTTGCACGGTTGGACGCTCAACATTGAGCGTCTTGAAAGCATCGTCCAATATTTAGAAGAGTCCTCGTTGAAAGGCGATCGCATCAAGGGAGTTAGCGCTGATCGCAATCAAACTGTGCTGGCTGGAGCCGTTGTTTTGCTTGAGACGATGCGATCCTTTCGAGCCACGGAAACAGTTGTCTGTTCGGCAGCTTTGCGAGAAGGGGTAATCGTCGATCGGTTTTTGCAAACCGGTTGGCTTAACGCCGGTTTAGAGCACCACCGCGATCCACGATCGGCAAGTGTTCATACTTTGCTTGATAAATATCACGGTAGCTTTGAACATGCTGAACAGGTAGCACGTCTTTCAAGTGAAATATTTCTCCAGACGCGAGGCATCCTTCATGAATACTCCGAAGAGGTTGGACATTTGCTGTGGTCAGCTGCCATGTTGCATGACGTGGGAATGTTCATCGGTCGAAATGGGCATCATAAGCACTCTTATTACTTAATCCGAAATGGTGGAATGCTTGGCCACTCGGAAGAAGAAGTAGCGGTGATTGCAAGCATCGCTCGCTACCACCGTGGAAGTGAACCAAAAGATTCCCACGAAGCCTATTTCACCATAGCTCCTGAAGAACGAAAGGTGATGTGGGACATGGCTGCAATCCTCAGACTTGCGGAGGCGTTAGATCGCAGTCATAGACAGGTCGTCAAAAACCTCTCGGTAGTTATCGAAGGCGCGCCCGGAAACTCGATGTTAGCTGCGACGATGAAACTAAACATAGATGTTGTCTCGGGTGAAAATTCCTATTCAGAAGCATGGGCACTAAATGAGAAGAAGAGCTTTTTTGAAGACCGATTTCACGTCAAGCTTGAGCTGTCCGTAGGTGCCGAAAGGGTGTCAGCCCGTTGAGCTGAAGATAACGCCTGAGATCGACAGAAATATAAACCGATATCGGTTGAGATCCGAGAAAGCCCTAAACCGATATCGGTTTATATTCCATAAAAGTAAACCGATAAGTTCTTACGAGACTACGAGCTACGCGCCAAATCCGGACAGGGAGGACCTTTCTATTCTGTCTTGCTGCCGCTGGCAGCGACTTTTGAATGCATACTTTCGGCCATCTCTTTAATATGGGCCAGTCGTTTGTCCAGCTTTTTTTGAGTCAAGTTATTGAAGATCATTTTTGGCACGGGTACACCCATGTCCAGGTGTGTAGACAGTTCCAAGACTGTTGCTTTGCCGTTTTCTGCCGGCGTAAAAATCCAGCTTCCTTCCATAGCTTTGAAGTGATCAGATTTCAAAAGCTTGTAGTCGATTCTCTGGTTTGGCACCTCTGTGTGATGCATTAAACAAATAGCTGAGCCAATCACAGGGAGTAAACAGAATTTTTGTTCGAGCTTTTGTTCATTCACACCTTGCTCGATGATTTTGCTGTAGGCGATGTCAGGATCGTGCTTACGTTCCTCATGCACCGAGTACCAAACAACATCGAGTGGTGCTTTGATGAGGATCTTAGACTGCACTCGATGCTTTTCCGAAGCGGGTTTTTCAACTGCGTCGATCATATTGGGAGACTCGCTTGTGGGAACGCTAGTTTTTTGGCCTGGAAACTTGAACGCTTGCCCAGGCGGTGTTAAGCCCATTAACAGTACCAGTGCCGTAGTAGTGTATACGGTGACTCGGATCTTGGCGGACCTGATTAAGTACGAGTTCAAGAAGTCTCCAGTGCTGACCAATAACGCACAGTGTCAGCGTTTTCTTTACTTGATAACTAGACTACCATAGCGCATGGCAACTTGAAAGCGAACATGCCACCATTAGAAAATACTGAGCTTGGGTGGTTATGCAAGTATTGGCTATGGAAGTGCTTGCAATCTGCCGTTAGCTGCCGCGCAAACTACCCTAAGTCCAGCTTCTGCTGCGGTTTATACGCCGATTGGGAAAAAACGTGGCACTAGTCGACGCCACTTCATGTTTTCTGCGTAATCTTTGTAGCTTTGTCCTAGATTCTCAATAAGAAGCTGTTCTTCGTATTTCGCCCGGCGCAGCCATAGTGGCGCGACCACGAAGAGCGTAAAAAGCGCTCCGAGAACAGATGTTGAGGCCAGCGAAGAGCCAAGCAGTGACTGAATAATGCCCGAGTAGGCTGGATGCATCACAAGGCTCAGTAATCCAGTGTCTCGAACGGCATGGTTGTCCATTACTTCAGCATCAGTCGAGAACATTTCGCCTAACGAATACCAACCTCCGATCATGAAAATCAAGCCGCTTAGCAAGATGGCGCAACCGACCCAAGACATAATGCTGACAAAGCCAGTGGGCTCGCCACCGGTTAGCGCGAAGAAAGGCACTAGGTAAGGAGGCAAAACGCCCATGTAGGTTAGAAAACCGATCGCAATGATAATCACATTGGCCAGTGACATCAACTGTGGTGCGCGCTGGATGAGAAAGTTTTGCTCATACTTGACCCCGGTTCCCCTGCGCGTGAACCCCTTAATTAACACCGGCGCGGATACCAGCGCACCAAGGCCCAGCAGACTGAACGCCACTATCGAAGGCGTGTTAATTGCCACTTAGTTGTCCCCCTTAATCGTGAAAACATTATCTGATAGAGGCGCCGCTTTGAAATTGTTCCAAGTACTGTGCGCCCACAAGGTTCCGTCTCTGTAATCCCACCATTCAACCGGCAAATTGGTTTCGGGATCAAACAAGGCTCGTTTGAACAAAGTTCCGCTAGGACCGCCTTTGTAAAGTTCGAAGACATTTACTTTTTCAGGTCGACTGCCTATCTGAACTTGAGTCTCTGTCATACGCGGATAGTCACCGCCCTTGATGTAACCCTCAACTGCTTCAGCTAAGGAGACGAAGTCAGATTTGACCATTGGCCATCCATTTGCAGAGAGGAGCATGTTGCTGTCAGGTGAAAGAGTGGCTGTGAAAAATTTCAAGGCACCACCCATGTGCGCCTTGACTTTCCCGTCTGCCATGAGCACCGCTACAGAACCCTTTTTAGGACCGCCTGTTTGTTCAATGCGCAACAGCCTTTTCTTTTTGAAGTAGAGATTGCCAGTGTCTGTAACCGTGCCATCAGTCTTAAAGACTGTCATTTGATAATTGAACTGATAGCTGTTGAAAGCTTCTGATGCTTTTAGCCAACTGTCGATTAATGGTTTTCCATCTTTCATGGCATTGGAAAAAGTTTCACGCGATAAACCAGCCGCATTTCCGAGTAATTCTTTCTTCCCTGATCGCGCAAGGGCACCAGGAGCAAGAGCAAAGACAAATAGTGCCATCAGGCATAGTGACAGGCCCAGAAGTTTTGTGGCGACAGGGGTACCGCTAAGTTTCAAATTCCTATCCTCGTTTGTTTTGGGCGAGACTGAGATCTTTTTTGCTTTGAGGCATTCCGGTTTGAGGGCATTGCAAGAAAGCAAACACAGCCTGTAAAACGGACTCCACTGGTTGTGGCAGTTGGTCCGTAGAATGTTGATTAAGGTCCTCAAGCATCCGCTTTAGCCACAACGCATGTTTTGTTTGTGGTTTTGTATGAAGGTGTAGCCATTTTAGCCCTTCTTCGAGTTCTTCTTGTGAATAACCAGAGCCGCACTCGTAGAAGTATCGTTCGAACAGTGGTAATGCTGATCGGCAAAACGCTGTCGCCGCCAGTTCGGCCGTCACAATGGCCAAAATGCCGTCATGATAATTAGGGCTGTGGCAATAGTTGCGCATTACTTCACAAAGATGTCGGGTCGATGAACTTGGTATTTCCAACGCCAGTTCTTCGGGATTTAGGCGGGCTAATTGACATTGCTTTACGAAAAGGCCCTGATAAATTCTTTCATCGTCAGACAGTTCGTTTAGCAAAGACCTGGCTGCATCCATTTGCGGCGGTAAGGCATCTCTTACTGCCGCGATGTTTTCTGGTAACTGTTGAATGAAGTGCCAGAGCTGTCGGCAGCATTTACGACCTGACTGAAAAGTTTCGATAGTGTCATCTTGCGTAGACAAAATGGAGCTGTTCGAACAACCCCAATTGATTTGGCGAAGTAAGCTCGGCATCCAGCCAGGCAAGTGCCGCATAGTGAACATCCTTTAACTTAATCGCCCAACCCAGATGAATACTTTACTACGTGAGCCGCTTGGCAAGATTTCAAGAAGCTAATATTTGTCGCCCCGGCGCTTCCTTGCTAATGATTCGTAATCAAAGAGCACTTCTGGAAGCAAAGAGGTGTTAGACTCAAGCGAGGCGCCCCGTTCGCGCCCTTTCGCCATCGCATCTTACAGTCCCCCTGTTTGAAAGTTTAATGGAGTAAATCGTCGCGGTGTCGAAAGATTTAGTTTCAATTCCTTTGCCTGACCTGAAGCCATTTCCTGGCTCAATTATCGAACCACAGATGGAGTGGATGAAAGGCTGTGATGGTTCGCAATTGGCCTGTAGAGTCTGGCCCGGGCAACCTGGTCTGCCAGTTGTTGTTTATCTACATGGCATCGAAGGTCATAGTCAGTGGTTCGAGAATACGGGAAGTGCTCTTAATCGACGTGGTATCACAGTTTATGCACCGGACCGCCGCGGTTCAGGTTTGAATTCCCGTGACCGCGGCCACATGGTGAGCTACAAGGTTCTGCTTGCCGACATTGAAATAATCTTACGCACAGTGGCAGCCCAACATATAGGTCAGGCTATCGTTTTGATCGGCAACTGCTGGGGTGGAAAACCAGCTTCCGTGCTCGCCAGCGAAAATTACAAAACGACAGATGGTGGTCAATTACCTGTCTTGTCCGGCTTAGTTCTAATCTGCCCGGCGATTCATACTAAAGTAGACTTTGATTGGCAGACTAAACTCGAGATCGGCTATTGCTCTTTCAAAGGCGGTCGATACCCGCTCAAACTTTTGTCCATACCACTAGAGCCTTACATGTTTACAAACAATCCCGCCTATCTCGAGTTTATTAAGAAAGATCCACTGCGCCTTCTTGAAGCTACGACTAAGTTTTATTTCGAACAATTCCTGCTCACGCAGAGGGCGAAAAGAACAGCCGCAAACTTGAAATTGCCGATCCTGCTAGTTCAGTCCGGCAATGACGAGATTGTAAATTTGACGGCGCTCGATCAGTGGTATGCGAATGTAAAATCAAAAAATAAGTCGATTCGCATGTTCCCGGATGCGGCTCACAGCATCGATTTTGATCCTCACTGGTTCGGAGAATATAGTCAACTTCTTTCCGATTGGATCCTCGAACGTTCACCGGGTGCAGTGGCATGAAAATCGCCTCGATTGACTCCTTTCTGATCACGTTGCCCTTTCGCTTTGCCTTTAAGCATAGTCTGGCTTCCCGTAGTAAATCGGAAAATTTGATTGTGCGCGTTGTAATCACAGATGGTGCAACGTCATTTGTCGGCTATGGTGAAGGTATTCCGAGAGATTACGTGACTGGGGAAAATCCAACTGGTGCCGTCCAGTCGGTCAGCAGAGAATATGTTCCTCTCTTTTTAAATCGCAGTTTCGCTGATGCGCATCAAGTCGTCTCCACTTTGCAGTCAGAATGGGCAAAATTGAAGCTGGATAGCCGACCTCAAGGCGCTTCCTGGTGCGCCTTCGAGCTGGCCGTACTCGACGCCGCAGGCAAGTGCGCCGGTAAAACTGTTTCCGATTTGATCGGCGGCAGACCTGTGGGGAACGATGCCATTAGATACGGTGCGGTCATTCCGTTTGGTGGCAAGAAAGCGCTGTCAGCCATGCTCTGGTTTTATAAGTTGTACGGCTTTAAGACGGTCAAGATCAAGGTTGGGAAAGACCTTGATTTGGACCTTTATCGACTTCGTGTTGCTAGGGCAGTATTGGGTCCAAACGTAACCCTGCGAGTCGATGCGAACTGTGCCTGGTCGCTTGATGAGACGGTTCACGCGGCGGAACAGATGCGACCTTTCGGCGTCAAATCTTATGAGCAACCTGTGCCAGCGGATCAACTAGAGGGGCTGGCTGCTATCACGAAAGCGATCCCTGAACAAATTCTGGCGGATGAATCATTGTGTACAGTTAACGACGCTCGCTACTTAGCCGACAATAAAATTTGCAGCGCCTTCAACATTCGCGTTTCAAAAGTGGGTGGCATTTTAGCCGCGCGTCAGATCGCAGCTATTGCCCGCGAGGCTGGCATCGCTTGTCACATGGGGGCTCAGGTCGGTGAAAGCGGCATCCTCAGTGCCGCCGGACGGGCTTTCGCGTCATTGGAACCACGTTTCGACAACTACGAAGGCTCGAATAATCTGTTTCTTTTGAAACACGACATAACCGACGAAAACTTAAATGTTGGCTTTGGGGGGCTGGGGAAACTCCTAAAAAACACCGGCTTAGGTGTGAGTGTCAAAAACGAGCGTCTGCAACAATTTTTCAATTCTGGGTCACTAAATGATCTTCAGCCGCCGCTGATTCATGAGCGCATCGTATGAGGCAAAACCTTGTTTAAAAATCTGGATATTGCAGCGGGACAAATTTTTCGCGCCTCGACACACGTGCGACGGTTCAACAAGGCGATGCGCAATCCCCGTCAGGCCCAAGAGCAGAAACTCTTGGAGATCGTGCGCGCCAACGAAAACACTGCCTTTGGCAAAAAACACGGCTTCGATAAAATTCACTCGATAAGAGAATATCAAAGCCGCGTTGGTGCGAATAAATATGAAGACTTGCATCCCTATATTGAGTCCTTAAAGAATGGACAAGGCAATCAACTCACCGCTGAGCAGCCATTTATGTTTGCCACTACCAGCGGCACCACTGCCCAACCCAAGTTCATTCCGATTACTGAGGCACACCTGAAAGATTACACGCATGCTTTTCAGATTCACAATTATCAGATGATTGTGGATTATCCGCAGAGTGCAGTTGGAAAATTTCTCATTATTACCAGTAATGACGAAGAAGGTTTTGTCGCAAGCGGCTCTCCTTATGGTGCGGTGTCGGGTCTTTTGAGCAAACGGCAGCCGCCAATAATTAGGCGCCACTTTTCTGTGCCGTACGAGCTATGCAAGATCAAAGACGTTGATATGAAATACTATCTGATGTTGAGAATCGCCATGGCACAAGACGTCACGGCGGTTGTTTGCTGTAATCCATCCAGCCTATTGCTTTTGGCTGATCAACTAAAGGAACATGCAAATGACCTCGTTGCCGACCTTTGCGACGGCACAGTTAAATCAATCTATGCGCCACCTGCTCATCTGTCTGCTGCTTTCGAGAAATATCTAAGACCGGATCGAGAAAGGGCGATGCAATTAGAAAGACTCCTTGATCAAAATGGATCTTTAAGTCCGCAAATTCTCTGGCCCAATTTGAGCGCTCTTATTTGCTGGAAAGGCGGTCCCATGTCTTTCTACCTCGAGCGTTTACCTGAATCTTTCGGCGATGTTCCGGTGCGTGACTTCGGTTATATGGCCAGTGAAGGGCGGGGCTCCATTCCTTTGTCCTCAGATGGCGCAGGCGGTGTTGTCGCTTTGACTAGCCACTTCTTTGAGTTTGTGGAAGAAGATGATTTGGATTCGACTTCGCCTGCTTTCTTGACGGCGGACCAGCTGCAAGTAGGCTGTCGTTACTACATTTATTTCACCACTAACTCGGGACTGTACCGCTACGACATCAACGATCTTATTGAAGTGGTAGCTATGAAAGAAAAGACTCCAATCATTCAATTTGTTCGAAAAGGGCTTGGAATAAGTTCGATTACAGGCGAAAAACTGACTGAAGAACAAGTGCTTGTGGCGCTCAAATTGGCTGTGCGACAGTTGAATCTTGCCGAGATCAGTCACTTCACTTCAGAAGTGGAGCTTGGCTTCCCACCTCATTACGTCTGTTTTGCAGAATTGAACGCCAGCCTGCCTGAATCGATGAAAAACGAGTTCATTAGAATATTTGATCATTCTCTCAAAATGCAAAATCCCGAGTATGCTGACAAACGCTTTACTAAGCGACTGGGCATGCCTGAATTGAGAACACTTCCTTCAGGAACCTACATGAGACTGAGGCAACAGAGAGTAGAAGAGGGAGCCCCTGAGGCACAGGTTAAAATACCTCTGCTTAGTTCGCCTAAATCTTTCTCTCAAAGGTTGGCACTCTTGGAAGCCTCTTGCTGATTGCTGAACTAAATCAACCACTAACTAGAGGATTAAAACTGATTCTATGGAAGAACAAACGCCCATTGCGACAGTTGCTGTCACCGGTGCGAGTGGGCTTGTTGGCAGTCACGTTGTTGAGCACCTCGCGGATCGTGGTTTTCATGTCGTCGCCGTTTTACGAACGGTGCCTGAGCATCTGCAAAAGTTCATCTCTGGTTACTGCGGTTCAGGTTCTGTCAAAGTTCAAAAAGCTGACGTTAACGATCTAGAATCGCTGGAGAGAGCTTTCTCCGGTGTTCAAGCCGTTGTTCATGCGGCAGGAAGCGTTGATCCGTTTGGAGCGCGGCAGGCAATTTTTGCCACTAACGTTGGTGGCACTGAAAATGCCCTGAAAGCGGCTGCCTCAGCCTCTGTAAAGCAATTCATTTTTATCAGCAGTCTGTCGGTGATTACGGGACAAGGTGATCAATTTGATTTGGATGAATCAACACCACTGAAACCATGCGGTGAGTCTTATGCTGATTCCAAAATCGAAGCAGAAAGGTCCGTGATGAATATGGCAGGAAAGGGAGAGATGAAAGTTACATCTCTGCGCCCTGGTTTCATTTACGGACCGCGGGAACGCTCCTGGATGCCAAGGCTGATCAATTCGATTGGCACTGGCAAAGCAATGCTAATTGACGGCGGTACTAAACAGACCAATGTAATTTATATCGGCAATCTGGTCAAAGCGGTCGAGTTGGCTTTGTTCAACGAGCGTGCTTATGACCAGGTTTATAACCTTACCGACGGTCAAGTTGTCTCGAAAAAGGAATTGTTTGACACGATCGCGGATGGTTTGAAACTACCTCGGGTGACCAAGAAGGTACCCGGCTCAATTGCCAAATTCGCTTGCGAAACAATCTCCGCAATCGCACCGGCCTTGTCTATTGATACACAGAAAAAGCTGGCCCGTTTCTCTAAAGCGGCCTTTAGGCTAGCAGCTGTTAATCAGGGTTTCAGTATCGCCAAAGCCGAACGCGATTTGCCATATTTGAATCGAATTCCTTTTCAGGAAGGCATGCGTCGCACGTTGGAAACCTTTGGCAACGCCGATATTCCCAACGACGGAAGAAAGGTGAGCGAGGCCGTAACAAGATGAATTCCATCGCGGCGTTCATCATAGATTATTGTCAAAGACACAAACATCCTGTCAATGCCGTCCTTCACATAATCGGTGTGCCGGCGGCATTTTATGGCATTTATTTGCTTTTCGTAGGACAAGTGTGGCTCGGTTGTCTGCTTATTTTTCTTGGTTATTTATTCCAATATCTGGGTCACCGGGCCCAAGGTAATGAGGTCGGTGAAGTAACTTTGATCAAAAATATTTGGCGGAAAGTAAATAAGCGAGGAGCATAATGCTGGGTGCAGAAAAACAGCGAGTTTTAGTGGATGGTGCGACCGGCTATTTGGGTAGCCATCTTGTTAATAGACTCTGCTTGTCGGGCGCCGATGTTCGTGCTTTGGTTCACCCTGGTGCGCGTTCGGCTGATATTGATTTTTTAAAGCAGCAGGGAGCAACGGTTTTCACGGCTGATTTGAGCGCACCGACTGCCACTGATGCGTTTGAAGGTTGCGCATCCGTAGTTCATCTGATTGGCAGCGTCGCACCGAAAAAAGGCGAGCGATTAGAAGAGCTGCACGCCGGGCAAACGCGTAACCTCGTCACTGCTTGTAAAAATGCGAGCGTCAAACGCATCGTCATGATTACATCGCTTGGCGCCAGTCGCAACGCGAATAACACATATCACATGACGAAGTGGATGGCTGAAGAAGAGATTCGTCAAAGCGGTGTTGATTATGTGATATTGCGTCCTCCTCTGCTGATTGGACGTGTTGTTGGCAATCGAGACAGTAAGTTGGTAAGACGCTACCGCGAAATTATTATTGGTAAAAAGGTGGTGCCATTGATTAATGGTGGCAAAAATAACGTCCAACCATTGTTTGTTGGCGATCTAGTCGAAGCGATTTATCAGTGCCTGCAACCAGACCGCGTCAACGTGCTTGGACGAGAACTTGAGGTGGGTGGACCTGAAGTGCTTACCTTGCGTCAGTTCGTTGAAAAATTCATGGACGTTTTGGGGGTTCATAAACCAATCGTTTCTTTACATCCTGCATTGGCAAATGTTCTCGCTGTGATTTGTGAAGCTACTCAGAGCGTTCCTACAGTGAATCGAGATCAAGTTAAGCTGGCACTCAGCGATAATGTATGTACTGACAATGCCTTGTTGAGCGTTTTGAATCTTCAATTAACGCCTGTAAAGAGCGCATTGGACAGTTACAATACACAGGGTGTGGAAGTGGCGACAGCCAAGCCTTAGGCTGCGCTCAGCGTATGGAGTCGTGCAGATTGCGTTGTAGAGTTGGGCCGTTGCGCCGTCGGGCGGTTTCCTATGCCAAGGATGCGTGACGGCACTAGAGTGTGTCGATAGACTCCTCTGTGCAGAGGCTCTTCGGTGCAGGCGATCTTCGGTGCAGAGGCGATCTTCGGTGCAGAGGCGATCTTCGGTGCAGAGGCGATCTTCGGTGCAGAGGCGATCTTCGGTGCAGGGGCGATCTTCGGTGCAGGGGCGATCCTCGGTGCAGGGGCGATCCTCGGTGCAGAGGCGATCTTCGGTGCAGAGGCGATCCACAGGCGATCGTCGGACAGGCAATCCGCGGACAGGCAATCCGCGGACAGGCAATCCGCGGACAGGCGATCCTCGGACAGGCAATCCTCGGATAGACTATCCTCTGAAGGCAACTGCAAGGATACGTTCTGAAAACGAATATGACAGAGCGGAGCGAACGCTATTTGGCAGACGAAACACAAGACAAGAAAATTTTAGTGACCGGGGCAACAGGCTTTATCGGTTCCAAACTTGTGCACCGATTGCATGAGCTCGGTTACAAAGTTAGAACCTTCGGCAGATCGAGCGGACTGGCAAGTCAATTTGCCGGTCTGGACATTGAGCATTACGGAGGCGACATAACTAATCCGGAGCAAGTATCGTCCGCGGTGCAAAATTGCGACATTGTTTTCCATTTGGCAGGACTCGTATCGTACAAAAAACGAGATATCCAGCGCCAATTCGGAGTCAACGTTTTGGGCACAAGGAACGTTCTTGAAGCGGCTCAAAAAGCCCGTGTCAAAAGAATCATTCATACGAGTTCTGTTGCCGCGATCGGTATTCCCCCGGCTGGACAGTTAGGAACCGAAGACCTGGAATATAACTTACTTGGTAAAGGCTTAAATTACTGCGATTCCAAATATGAGGCTGAGCTGCAAGTAAGACACTTTTTTCAAGAGGGTGTGCCTGTCTTGATGCTCAATCCAGGCATCATCTTCGGTGAAGGCGACACTCATCCTCACCACCATGCCATATTTGAATCAATGTCTAAGGGCAATTTATTCGGCGTACCTCCCGGTGGCATTCCATTTTCAGATATCAACGATGTGGTCGACGCGCACATAAACGCGATGACAATGGGGCGGCTTGGCGAGCGCTATGTGCTGGTCAGCGCAAATCTTAGCTTCCGCGACGCCGCCCTGGTTTTCTGCAAACAGATGGGCACCAAACCGCCAGCCTTTGAATATCCAGGAGTATTGTTGGTGGCGGCCGGATCCATTTGCGAAAACATATTGCCCAACCTTCCTAAATGGAGTCTTGGCAGCTTGGTCATTTCCAAGCCAATCAATTTGCCCCTGACCCGCCAACAGACTTGGTTAAGTCAGTACAAGATATTTTTCAGTTCGCAAAAAGCCATTGAGGAATTGAATTTCCATCAAACTCCTTTTGCAGAAACAGTGAGCCGAACGGCGCCTTACTATTTAGGCGTGCAGCGCAGCAAGTTGAACAACAAAGTGGCAAGCTCGATTAACGTATAGCGCTGAAACTGAGAGTTCTCCTTGATTTTGAAATAATGCATTGGCGGGTAAGATACCAAAGTTCGGCAAGTGACGCCAGCAGAGGCTAATCTTGCTTCAGCCACAACAATTTCGAGGCATAGGTGTGTGGTCAGTAGCAGCTACGCAGGCTGGGTAGACCAACCGTCGCATCAAGGAACGGTTGAGCCAGGACGCTATCCTTGGATTGTTAACCCTGTCGTCGATTTCCTTTTTGTTTACGGCGGGCTTGTTTGGATTTGCATTGCTATCAACCTGCTCATTTTGGGTTGGGCTGTACCGACCGATGCAAACGCAGGTGCACCAATGTCACGTGCTTTACTGATCGCGGTCCTGTTGGGACAACATTTTTTTGCCGATTCCCACACCGCCGCAACTTATATGCGAATCTATCCAGGTGAAGAGAGTCGACAAAAGTTCGAATTTTTCACTAAATATCTGCCCTTGGCACTGCTCCCGACTTTCTTTTATGGGTTGATTGCGCCAGGCGGTGCGGGTGATTTGATCTACCTCTACCTACTGCTAGTGTTTTGGCATTACGCTGCCCAGAGCTTTGGCATCTCACTAATCTATTGCTATAAGCGCGGCTACATGTTCAAAGCATGGGAGCGCGAGAGCTATCGTTGGTTCATTTACACGATGATTCTGTTTATATTTGCGCGCATGCTCACTTTTCGCCAGTACAGCCCGTCCAGTTTTTTTGGCGTCAGGTGCCCATTCTGGGGACCATTACCGGAATGGGTGTTCGATATCTCGCATCTAGCTTTCATCTTAACTTCAGTGATATTTACCGTAGTTCTGCTGAAAAAGTTTCTGCGAGAAAAAAAACTGCCTCCGTACCCAGCAATTCTTATCGTCTCAACCGTTGCCTTGATTGGCTTTAGTCAAGGCACCCTGAATGCCTTGTGCTGGATGTATGGACCAGCTTTTTTTCACGGCAGTCAGTACATTGCTGTTTCCATGGCCTACTATTTGAAAGAGCGAGGCTTGCCTGAAGGTGCGCCACCATCCGCGGTCAAAGCTTTATTTTGGAAGCCATCAACATTTCAATACATGGGATTGATCATGCTTTCCGGCGTTTCTATATACGTTGGCATTCCGCACTTCTTTCAGCAGATCGGTTACGATTTTGCACTTGTTGCTGCCGTATGCCTAGCGGTGTTCAACTTCCACCACTTCGCCACGGATGCGGCAATTTGGCGGCTGCGTGATCCAAAACAGCGACAAATCCTGTTGGCTTGACGCAGCTATTTGGGACCTATTTGTTGCCAGGCGTTGTGGACTTCAGTTGTCGCTGGCGCGACTGTTGCGGTTGGTGCACTGCCGACTGTTGCAGCAGTTTTTGTGTTGTAGATCAGCTCTAGAAGTTGCTTATAGTACTGTTGCACTTTGGGATCTTTATTGTTCTGACCCAGCGAAAGTTGTGTCATCGCTTCAGGGAATTTTTGGTCGAAAGCATAGGCTTTAATTAAACCACCTCTTGCCGCATCGTTTTTTGGATCAACTGCAAGGACTGACTTAAATGCCTCCTGTGAGGCTTTAAAATTGCGGGTGGAAAGGTATGCCTCGCCGAGGTTGTAGTTATCGAATGTGTTTGGGACGTTGGGTTTAAGCATGTTGGACAGAACGAGCAATTGGCTAATGGCATCGCCCGGTCTACTGGTTCTTATCAGCGCGTAGGCGAGATAGCGTCGGGCCTCAACACTGTGCGTGTCAACGCGCACAGCCTCGCTGAGCAACTTGACAGCATTAACGAACGCGCCAGTTTTCATTTCTGAGTAGGCTTTATTGAGCAGTGCTGTCGCTTCTGCGTTAGTCGGTTTGTTCGGCACCTTGGCTACGGCAGAAGTTGTGGGGGATGGCTCAGGGGTCGTTTGAACAGTAGTAGTGACAGTTGCTGACGTTGCCGGAGCCGTCGTGGTTTGAACGGTAACAGTCGTAGCTGACCCTGGTTTTTTGATTGGATAGGTTTGCACAACACCTTTGCTGCTATCAACTGGCTTGGGCGTATCTTCATCAGGTGGAGGTGGTGGCAATGTATCAGCGTCGGCGAAGGAAGCCGAACCAGAAGCGCCAGTGAGCATCAACGCAGACCCAACCATCATCAAATATCTTAGAGAACTATTTACCGAAACCATCTAAAGCCTCCCAAGAGGGTGGAATAGCAACACCAAGTGTCATCTTAACACCTGGGCAATGGTTACCTCATTGTTGATTTTCTTGACAATCACGCGCGCCTTAATTCGATTCGGCTTAAGTCCGTTCAGAACCCTAAAGCGATATCGGTTGAGATTTCACGGCGCTTCGGAATCACAAATTTGAGCATCGGCGCTGGGGACCAGCTCAACCTTAATAAGAGCTTGATTGAGCTTGTGTAAAACTCCTCGCAGAAGATCCGATTCTCGCTTGGTCGGAGCGGCTTTGTAATAAAAGCGACGCAGTTCTTTAGTAACTACGCTCTTGTTAAATTTTCTGGAGAATTCTATATGATCCAGCAGCAAACCAACTTGCTGGAATAGCTCCTCGTCGGCCTTGCCCGACGGCAGAGGCGTGCTCTCCTGAGCCGAAGCGCCCGCTTCATATGGAATACAAAATTTGGATAACTCGTATGCAATTACACACGCGGCTTGCGCCACGTTCAAAGAAGCAAATTCCGGGTCTGTTTGAATCCGCGTCAGAATATGACAGTGAGTTAGTTCATCGTTGCTCAAACCGTTGCGTTCATCACCTAAAACGATCGCGATTTTGTTGCCATTTCCGGCAGCAGTGATTTTTTCTATCGCATTTGAAAGTGGCAAGAGGGGCTGACTTCGTTGCTGCCCAGCCGACGTTCCGACCACAAGATTAATGTCGGCGACGGCTTCCTCGAGCGTGCTGAACGTCTGACTGGCTTTGAGAATGTCAAAGGCCCCCACGGCCATTTTTCTGGACTCGGCGTCTTTATAATTGCGGGGCGCATCTACAAGTCTTAAATTGTGAAAACCGAAATTTTTTGCCAGTCTGGCTAGCGATCCGATGTTGCCTAAATAAACTGGGCGAACCAGAATGAAGTATATGTCTTGTGAGTTTAGCTGCGCTTTCATTTTTTGATCGCTGCAGTGGTTGACTCGGCTGAGGTTCTCGATCGTTTAGAATGATTTGGCTTAAGCAATTTATTTCTCAACTTTTTAGATGTCAGCACGACCAGCAGAGTGTAAATTAGCCATCCTGCGGCAATTCCTCTTAGTATAGTTAAAGCTGAATAGTGGGTTGTAAGCTGTTCAGTGCACACTGTTGCAATCGCGAAACCGCCTGTCGACAAACATAGTATGGCGCCAAAGACCTTCGCGCGCAGTTTACCGTTAAAAAATTTCTGCATGATTGCGTCAATGGCAATCAATGTGGTGGCACCTGTGGTGCCGATGATTATGAGGAAATAGCGCATCCATAAATTGGTGCCTAAAAGCACAAATATGGTACAGCTCGCGGCCGCGATCAACGTACTGTAGCCAATTAGCGAACTGCCTCTAAAGTGCTTGGTAAAAGTAAGTGATAGTACAGAGCCAATCACAAATCCAACGGCGATTGCCGCAAAGAGATTAAAGCTTTGAGCATTGTTTAACTGGGTATTTTGCAAGCAAAATACCAAGAACAGCCAGAACATAACACCATGGCCGAAGTGTAAAAAGAAACCCAGCCTGAAGATTGATATTGCGTTCCTATGAATTTTGAAAAATGTCGCCACTTCCATGGTGTCATTTGACACAATTTGAATCTTTTGCGTTTTGGAGCGGTCGAGCGTCCAATAAAAGAACATTGCAACGAAATACACGATTGCTGCAAATCTCAGTGTTTCATGCGGCAACCAGATTTCTGACAAAAATGGCGTGGTGCTCACCGCCGCTAAGGTCGCTGTAGTTGTGGTCAGCAAAGCCGCTGCATTGGCCGGTCTCAGGTGTTTCGGATCAATCGCCAGGCTCGGGATGATGCCGAAATTTAGGACCGAACAAAATGCACTGCAAGTACAAAGGGCAAAAACGCTAAGTGGAATGATTGGCCCGGTTGCTCCCAACGACATAAGCATGGTCGGGATGATCAGAACCAGCAGTGCACGGACCACGGTAATCGAAATCAATAATTTTCTATTGTCGTGCCTGTCGGCCTGCGCACCAAATGCATAACTGAACAACACAAATGGTAAGAGCAGTGCAAGCGTATTTGAGCCAAGTCCCTCTCCGTCGGGACCAGACATTACAACTGTTGAAAGAAGTTGCACTTGGGCCAACCGATCGGCAAATGTCGCCAAGCCAGTTCCCGTGAGATATCGAGCAAGTTGCCAATTTACCAACAGCTTCGTCTCAAAATTGAAAAGCGGAAGGTCGACTGCGCCCATCCACGATTTCTTGAATCATACTCTCTACCTCACTCTCACGGCATCGGAATTCAATTTAAGGCAAGATCAACGTCGAACATACGTGATCGTGTTACTGCATCTATCGCTTCTTTATACGATCGAAACTATCATGCGACAATGTTCACGAGCAATGTCATGAAATTAAAGTGGTTGCCTGACTATGATTTATCGAAGGTTCTCGCACTTCGCCCTCGGCTGGCTGCTATCCCTGTCTTGCAGTCAGGCAGGCGCGATTGACGATCAAGTTGATCCGTTCAATAAGAAGACTGATGGCGGCAGGAATATCGAGACTTCTGTGATAACCGATACCGCAATTGGCGCAGCCAGGTCGGACTCTGACCAACAAAAGGCAGTCAGAAAAAAAGAAAAGAATATTATCGAGTTGAGCACTTCAAAAAAGCTTGTTCGCCCGGGCAACGCGCCGTGTTTGAGTTGGCTGCCAACGAACGGAAACCCCAGAGCGGCAATACTTTGTGTGCATGGTTTGGGTTTGCACGATGGGACCTACGCCGACTTTGGACAACGCATGGCTGAGTTGGGGTATGCCACATATGCGATCGATGTGCGCGGATTTGGCTCTTTCATGGAAGCCAAAGGACGAGTTGATCTCGCAAGCAACCGAGAAGCAAGATTTGCCTGATCAGTGGAGTAAAGATCCGCTCAATAAGCAAGAAAATCCTCGGTGAGGGTTAGGCTTATTCTTGTTGGCGTCGGTATCATCCGTGGATCGATCAGTTCAGTGCGCTAGGTGCATCAGCAAATCATTTCCATTTGGCGTGATACCACAAGTGATATTTATCAGCACCGTACTTAGCAATGACTTGCCTGAAAGTTTTACGCATTTCGTTGACTAATTGATAGGACAGCTTAGGAATTTGTGCCTTGTTCCTGCTGTCAAAATTTTTTTCCAACAATGCCGATATAAAGTGTAGTCAGGGCCGATGGCTGCATACTCCAGCTATTATATAGAACTGTCGCTCTAATCTTTCAGGAGTATCTATTTTGAAGCCTACTGAGCCAGCTGTTGAGTGGGAGGCTGCCAGGCAAGTTCCGTCCCGCCTTGAATTGAAGCGAGAAGAAAACATATTCACCGGTGGGTCAATCGTTGAGCGTGCCTCTTTCTCCGGAGTCGAGGTGGTGCGAATAAGCGCTTGGCCAAACGGTCAAAACGCCCCGCCGCACTCATATGCCGTCGTGCATACCTCATCGGCTGGTCAAGTGGAAGAGCAAAATAATTTGCAGGTAGAAGAACCGTGGCCGGCTGACATGGAAGATGATCTGGATGGTCCGGAGCGTAGGGCCGAACAACCAGACGAAGAATTTGCCCGTGAATTCGAAGCGGTTATGGAAGATGGGCGGTGGAAGGAAAGCGCAGAACCGACGTTACCTTTGGGCATTGAGTGGCAGCAAAGCGCCGAGAGCCGTTGGCAATTTTTCTTCGATCTACAACCTGGGGCGCGCTGCCTCGGCTTAGGTGAGCGTCACTCGTCGTTAAATCTGCGCTCAAGCTCGCATACCCTCTTTAATACTGACAACCATCTTCATATTGAATCCATGGATGCCATGTATAAGTCCATTCCTTTTCTGATTGTCGAGCAAGGGGAGCAATGTTTTGGCTTGTTCTTGGATTCGCCTGCTCGGCAACGTTGGACTTTGGATCCTGAATTAGAAAATCATGCTTCGATCGAACTTTTATCCAGACGTGGATGGCAATTTTATTGCATCGGACCGTCAAGCTTGCCCTCAATTGTGCGGGCCTTCACATCCTTGACTGGTCGTTCTAAATTGCCGCCGATGTGGGCTCTAGGCCACCAACAATGCCGTTGGAGTTATCCCGATCAGGACACTGTTATTCGCATCGCCCACGAGTTTAGGAAAAGGCAAATACCTTGTGATGGTATCGTCCTTGATATCGATTACATGGACGACTATCGCGTCTTCACTTTTTCAAAAGAACGTTTTCCTGATTTTAAAAATCTAGTTGCAGACCTGGAGCGTAACAATTTCAAGGTCACCGCAATCATCGATCCAGGGGTGAAAAAAGACTCTAAATTCTTTGTTTTTACAGATGGCAAGAAACACGATTTCTTTTGCAAGAAGGCAGACGGTAAGATCTTTATCGGCGAAGTTTGGCCAGGACAATCGGCTTTTCCGGATTTCCTCAAGCAGGAGGTGCGATTGTGGTGGGCTGCCCAACACGGCTTTCACACCGAAAATGGGATTGCTGGGATCTGGAATGACATGAATGAGCCGGCCATTTTTAAGAATCAGGAGCCGCTTGATTGGTCAGCTCGCGAATTGCCGAAAGACGAAGAGCAGCTCTTTATGCAAGAGACTCCGGAAGGAAAGCTAGGACATTATGAGGTGCGCAATCTTTACGGCAGTATGATGAGCCGGTCGACGCACGAAGGGCTGTTGGCCATGCGTCCCAACCAGAGACCCTTTGTCCTCAGTCGTTCTGGCTATGCTGGAATTCAACGCTACGCGGCGGTGTGGCTTGGAGATAATATGTCTTGGTGGCATCACCTGGCCCGGAGCATCCCCATGCTTTTGAATATGGGACTATCTGGTGTCGCATTTAGTGGCGTCGACATTGGCGGCTTTGGGCACAATTGTTCCGGCGAATTATTGGCCAGGTGGTATGCGGTCGGCTTGTTTTACCCTTACTTTCGTAACCATTGCTGGATGAAGGGCTATTCTCAGGAACCGTGGGCATTCGGTCCTACAGTCGAAGCCTACTGCAAGAAATTTATCGAAACTCGTTATCGCTTGCTGCCCTACATCTATTCCTTATTTTGGGAGTATGTGCGGACCGGTGCACCACTAATGAGACCAATGAGTTGGCACTATCCCGATGATCAATATGCTCGAGAAGTTGATGACCAATTTCTGTTCGGTGAACATCTACTGGTGGCGCCGATTTTGGAAAAGGGCAGAACCTGGCGGAGTGTCTATTTGCCTGCTGGCTTATGGCATCCATTCGAAGGAGGGGAGCCGCTTCAGGGTGGACAAGTGCACAAAGTGATGTTTGCTTTGGACTCGGTGCCTGTATTTGTAAAAGATGGTTCCGTCTTGCCTATGTGCGAAGTGATGCAAAGCACGGCAGAATATGCGGAATCGACGATCACTTTTAACTGCTACGGAACTTCTGCCAAAGGGACTTTCATAGAAGACGATGGCCACTCTTTTGACTACGAACACGGCACTTATAATGAGTGGCGGATTAAGGTCGACGATGGAAAGTTTGTGGCGCAGCCGGTTGAGTTAGGTTTTGACTCCAGGCGAAGAACCTTTAAACTTAAGTATGATGGACATACTGAGTCAGTAAGTCTTTCCATCAGTTAAATAAACCCCGTCCCTATCTGTTAAGACCACAAGGTAACTGATTGAGCGATGCCACTAAATGTAGTGAAGCGTTCGCTGATGGTAAATCTATCGGTGACTTTCTGCTCGAGCAAAGTACAAATAACCCCGAGGCAATAGCTCTAGTCTTCAATGAAGAGCGGACCACCTATCGACAGCTCCACTCAAAATCCCAGGCATTAGCAGCGAAGCTGCATTCCGCAGGTATCAGGAGTCAAGACAAAGTCGGTTTGCTTTTCCCGAATCATTCGGATTATGTGGTCGCTTTTTTTGCGATCACACTGTGTGACGCGATTATCGTGCCCATTAATCCTCTTTTGAAGGCAGAGGAAATCTCACATATCCTCGCCGATTCGGAATCACAAGCGATCATCGCTCATGAATTGGTACTACATGAGGTGCTAACTGCGGTCAACGCCGGTCTGATCGATCCAATTATTTTCTGTTTTGAGTATGAACAAAAGGCTCCCGCTTCGAACAAAATTGTTCCGTTCAAGAGTGAAAAACTTGTTGCCATCTATAGTGACCAACTCAAGACAGCAACAGCAGAATGCTCCACTGCTGGCTTTGCCAACGATCTGTCCGTGATCATTTACACCTCGGGCACTACTGGTAAACCAAAGGGCGCAATGCTCACGCATGCGAACTTGCGAGCAGCCGTTGCAATGACAGAGAAGTTTCTCGAATTTACGTCGGCCGATAGGTTCTTGGCTGTAATTCCCTTGTGTCACATTTACGGTCTGACTATAGTGCTACTGGGATTGATCTCCAAAGGTGGCACGCTTGTAATCGCGGCCGGTTTCGAACCAGCCAATTGTCTAAAGCTGATCCAGGAGCAGCAGATCACGTTCTTTCCTGCCGTGCCTGCCATGCTTCAGTTTATGCTGCTCGAGTTGCAACGTCATAGCTACGATCTTTCGAGTCTTCGTGTTTGCCTGAGCGGCGCTGCGCCGATGCCCGCTGAGCTTTTTGAGCAAGTGAAAAAAGCATTTATGGTGCCGATAATTGAAGGGTACGGTTTGACTGAAACATCATCCATCGTGTCGGTAAACCCGTTGCACGGCGCTCAGAAAATCGGTTCGGTCGGAGTACCTTTACCAGGCGTGCAGATCAGGATTGTCATGTCCGATGGCTCCTTTGGTAATCCAGGAGAGGCAAATGTCGGTGAAGTTGCCGTATCTGGTGCAAATGTTATGCGCGGCTATTACAGATCTAAAGCCGCAACCGATGCCTGTTTTAAAGATAATTGGCTGCTCACAGGGGATCTTGGCTACCTGGATGAACAGTCATACCTATTTCTTGTCGGCCGGAAAAAAGAGTTGATCATTCGAGGTGGACAAAACATTTACCCCCGTGAGGTCGAAGATGTGATCATGAAAATGCCAGCAGTGTTGGAAGTTGGTGTGATTGGCGTGCCTGACAAATTTATGGGTGAACGAGTTAAGGCCTTCGTTGTCGTCAAACATGGATTTTTCTTGACGGAAGAAGAAGTAAAATGCTTTTGCACAACTCGTCTTGCGGAATTCAAAGTGCCCCGCCTTGTAGAATTTCTGGAAGCGATACCGCGAAATGCTACTGGCAAGGCCCTGAAAAGGCTGCTGCAAAGTGAATAACCGCTGGCCTGCTAAAATCGACTAAAATGCTCTTGACCGTCGCCTGGCTGCCCGAGCCATGGCTTAGGAGAGAAACTCTACCGAATGGAAACCGCTGACGTTTCTACGATCAATATTTTCATCGCAGAGGATCATGAGATCACTCGCGTTGGATTGAGGCTGACCTTAGAGAATGTCCCCGGATTTTGTGTGATCGGTGAGGCTGCAGACGGCAAAGTCACTGTTAAAAAAGTAGCTGAATTAAAGCCTCACGTAGTTTTGATGGACATCGGAATGCCGCATATGGATGGCATTGATGCCACTACAAGGATCAAGCAAGAAGTACCGGGAACGCGCATTATCATGCTCACTTCCCGCGACAATGATCGAGATATCTTCGCTGCCCTTAGCGCTGGGGCGGATGGTTACTGCCTTAAGGAGGCTTCTGGTTCGCAGCTCATTCTGGCGATCAGAGCAGTAGCTGACGGCGTTGCCTGGCTTGCTCCTGGTGTTGCCAGTCGGGTTCTGCGTTCATGTGCAACCGCTACGCCTACTCCAGGTACAGACAGCGGCGGTGCTAAAGCAAGCACGCTGGTCTCGCCGCTATCTCAGCGAGAGCAGGAAGTTCTCAAATTGGTCGTGGATGGTTTGAGCAATCAGGAAATCGCAGACAAACTGGTTCTCAGTGTTGAGACCGTAAAAACGCATATGCGCCATATCATGGAAAAGCTTGCTGTTTCAGATCGAACACAGGCAGCCGTCAAGGCCATGCGGGAAGGCCTTATTTAGCCATTGTTCATGCCATGGGTGGGGGGTGTCTTGACTGTTTCGTCGAGCACCAAAAAATGCCTGCCGATGGCAAGCATTTTGGGATTGATCTATGGGTGTGGCTTAGATAGCGCCGCGACGGTTAAATCCGCGTGATAGCAATGCGCTAAGGAAAACACATATCGCTGAACCAAGAATACAAGGAATCAAGGATACGCCGGCTAAGTCTGGTCCAACATGACCAATCATGCTTCCACCTACCCATGCGCCGATGATACCGACGATAGCTGATGTTAGGAAGCCACCGGGAATTGCACCAGGAACTAGCCTTTCAGCAATCCATGCACAAGCTGCTGCCACAATCAAAAATAAGATGAAACTCAAAATACCCATTATATCCTCCAGGCTTTATCGCTTTAGTCTCGTTGACCCTTGCAATGAAGCGTTCTGAAGGCAATTAGTTCCAAAATTACCGCGTGATTATTGCGGCGAGTGTTGTTCGCGTCTCACAAACGTGTAATGGGTAAAGGTTTCGAGACTATTTGAATATTAATCATGTCCTGACCTTTGAGCCATTTCTCGCAAGCGTTGGATGCGTTCCGCTGTAGGGGGGTGAGTGGAGAATAGCTTGACGAACCAACTTTGCGGGTCTGGTTGAATTATAAAGAGCGATGACAAGGCTGGATTTGCCTCCTGGAGTGGGATCGCTCTTGCGGTCTGATCTATCTTTGCCAAAGCGCTGGCTAGTTCCAGAGGGTGTCCGCATAATTCCGCACCGCTGGCATCGGCTTCAAATTCGCGAGAGCGTGAAATTGCTAAGTTGATAATGCTGGCCGCAATTGGTGCCAGTATCGCCATCAGCAGAACAAATATGGGGTTCGAACCTTCACGGCGATCGTCAGAATAACTGCCAAGGTACATTCCATAGTGGCCAATCATCGTGATCATCGAAGCTAAAACGGCAGCAATTGTCGTGATCAGAATGTCTCGATTTCTTACATGCGCTAATTCATGAGCCAGGACTCCTTCAAGTTCATTCCAATTGAGAAGTCTCATTATGCCTGCCGTGACTGCGATGGCAGAATGTTCAGGATTGCGGCCAGTTGCAAAAGCATTTGGAGAATCAGTCGGGATTACATAAATAGTGGGCACCGGAATCTTAGCTCTTTGCGCAATTCGTTCGACGATCTCATAAAGTTCAGGAACTTGCTGGCGCGAAACTGGCTGCGCGTTGCTCATGCTTAGCGCCATGGGAGCAGAAAACCAGTAACTGAATACGTTTGTGCAAACAGCAAAGAAAAATGCAATAAGCACTCCATCTCTGCCACCAAGAACACCACCGACAGCAACAATGAGTGCCGTTAAACATCCCATCAAAGCAAGAGTCTTAAGCGTGTTCACAATTCACCTTATAAGCATTCAGTTCTTACCAATGATCTAATCCAACTCTCATCGACAACAAAACAATGATAGTGAACTCTTAATATTGGGGTACCGTGGACTGGCGACAATAGATATAGATCGTCCATGAATGTAAACCGATATCGGTTGGGCTTTGTGACTTGGAAGTTAAACCGATATCGGTTTAGCAGTTGGGCCTGGACGTTAAACCGCCATCGGTTTAACCAATCGAGCTTATCGCGCCTTCAGAGCAGGCTGGGCAAATGTTTAAAGTATTGCGGATATCACTTAATCGGGCATTTAAGCGGAACTATAATGTCCCCTGGTTATGGTGTTTGCAAGGTTTCTTGGAAGCCAAGGGTAAGTGATGGTTGTGAAGGAGCTTACTCGCCTTGAGCGTGACTCTATGGGAACGATGGAAGTGCCCGCTCATGCATACTACGGCGCCAGTACTCAGCGCGCAGTAACGAACTTCCCGATTAGTGATTTGCGTTTCCAGCGGTCCTTCATAAAGGCGCTTGGTTTAATTAAATATGCCGCTGCTGAGGTAAATCAGGAGTTCGGCGACGTCGAGGCCAAAGTCGCAGATGCGGTCAAAGCTGCAGCGATGGAAGTTGTCGAGGGTAAGCTTGATGATCAATTTGTGGTCGACATTTTTCAAACAGGTTCTGGCACTTCGACGAACATGAATGCCAATGAAGTGATAGCCAACCGCGCCATCGAGATTATGGGTGGCCAGCGCGGAGACCGAAATCTGGTGCACCCAAACGATCATGTTAACAACGGTATGTCATCTAATGACGCTATCCCAACTGCCATACACATTGCAGCACTGATTGATATCAAAGAGAAGCTGCGTCCAGCTCTTGAGCGCCTTGAAAAATCCTTGCGCAAAAAAGCGGACGAATTCATGGAGGTGATCAAAACAGGCAGAACTCACCTTCAAGATGCTACGCCAATCCGACTTGGGCAAGAATTTCTCGGCTATGCAGGACAAGCAGAAAGGGCGTTAGTGCGTTTGCATCACGCGGAGGAAAGACTTTCTGAAGTCGCTTTGGGTGGAACTGCAGTGGGCACGGGCATCAACACTCGTCCTGAGTTCGCCAGTAAGGTTCTGGTTAAGGTGTCCAAACTAGCTGGAGTGAAGGTTACGGAGACAAAAAATCATTTCCAAGCTCAAAGTACACTCGATGAGATTGTTGAGGCATCCGGAGTTTTGAAAACTACTGCCGTTAGCTTGCTTAAATTGGCTAATGACGTGCGTTGGCTTGGTTGCGGTCCGCGAGCCGGAATCGGTGAAATCGCGCTGCCTGAAGTCCAACCAGGCAGCTCAATTATGCCGGGTAAGGTCAATCCAGTTATCGCAGAGGCTCTATGCATGGTGGCAGCTCAAGTGATCGGTAACGATGCCACAATAGCGATCGCCGGCGCGTCCGGCAACTTCGAATTGAATGTTATGCAGCCGGTCGCGGCGTATAACTTGCTTCAATCAATCAATTTGCTGGCCACAGCAGTGGATAATTTCAGCGCAAAGTGTGTCGACGGCATTAAAGCAACAGAGCGCGGACCAGAACTGGTAGAACGCGGTCTTGCTCTTTGCACCGCTCTCGTTCCGGCGATCGGATACGATCTGGCCGCTTCCATCTCGCATGATGCATTTGAATCTGGTGAAACTGTGCGCGAAGTTGCCCTGAAGAAGACAAAACTAACTGAAAAGGATCTTGAGAAACTCCTGGATCCGTTTAAAATGACGAAAGCTGGTTTGGACTAAGGTAGGGTCGCCCTAAAATTCAGGTGGGCTAATGGTACCGAATATAGTGCTCACTACCGAATTCAGTCATGATTGATCCGCTCTACCTTGTATTCTTCGTT
Source organism: Candidatus Melainabacteria bacterium (assembly GCA_003153555.1). Taxonomy (GTDB): domain Bacteria; phylum Cyanobacteriota; class Vampirovibrionia; order Obscuribacterales; family Obscuribacteraceae; genus PALSA-1081. The sequence continues at coordinate 100,246 of PLZS01000060.1, forward strand.
GTCTTACTGCTGATCATGGCAGTCCTAGTTCCCAAGGCCCTGCGAGGTCAAACGAGCGAGGCCGACAGCCTATTCACAACCGCGTTATTGAAGAAACAGAGCGGCAGTTTAAGCGAAGCAGAATACTATCTTCAAAGAGCACTCAGCGCTTTCGAAAGCGAGAGAACACCCGACTTCGGAAAAAAGTGCGCGTGTATTGTGGCCCTAGCTGAATGCCAGTCGCGCTCGGGAAAATATGAGGAAGCGCGCCAGCTGTATGCGAAGTTGATTGAGCTGTGGAACTCTGGTATCGGCAAAGACAATCCAGAGATATATTTAGACATAGACTACCTTGCCTCGACGGCAAATTTCGGCGCCGGAACTAGTGACGTTGCGGACTGCTATGCAAAGATCATCCTAGCGAAGAAAAAAGTCTTTGGCCAAAACCATCCTGACGTCGCCAATTCTCTCAAAATATATGCCCTCTTGCTTAGGCGGCTCGGCAGAGAAGCTGATGCCCAATTGGCCGAAGGCGAGGCGGCAAATCTTATTGAGAATAAGGAGCACAGAGATGGCGGCGCTTAGGGTCTTGGCGGGCTTGCCAGGCGAACCACACATCTGCTACTTGGTAATCCCACCAATTAGCTTGATAGAATTGTCTTTTTGACGGTGCGAGTGACCCTTAGCTGACGTTTCTTTTTAGTCGAGGATTTTCAAATGAAATGGGCGTCGGCATTATCAGGCAATGATTTCCCCGGTGAGCGCAAATATGGCGGCGCCAGGCAATTGATAGCTGAGTGTGCCGAGCGCATAAATTTCCAATTAGGAGATGTTGAACCAGATCTGGTCATTGGTTTCGTATCCTCGGACTTTATGAATGAGTTCGAGCACATTCCCGCACTAGTCAAAAAACATTTGCGCGCCAAAAATTTCATTGGTTGTTCGGCTGGTGGATTAATTGGCGGTGGTGTCGAGGTCGAAAAAGAAAAGGGCATTGCCATTACTGCGGCTGTTTTACCGGATGTCGAGATCAAACTTTTCCACTTCGAAGATACTGACTTACCTGATTTAGATTCTGCTCCTTCCGCTTGGGAGAAATTGGTGGGGGTGGAAAATACCAAGGCCCCAAGTTTTATACTTCTGCCTGATCCGTTTAGTTTTAAAGTCGATACGTTAATGCAGGGTCTGGATTACGCATTTGCCAAATCGGTCAAATTGGGTGGACTGGCAAGCGGCGGTAATCGCGGCGGCATGAACGCCCTGTTTTGCGGCGATAAAGTTTTTCGCAGCGGCGCGGTTGGCGCGGCGATTTCCGGAAATATTGTCCTGGACTCCGTAGTCGCCCAGGGCTGCCGACCGATCGGTCATCCAATGAGAGTGACGAAATGCCTCAACAATTTTCTGATTGAACTTGATGGTGAGCCTGCCGTTCATGTCCTGAAAGAAGCGATTATGAAGCTTTCACCTCCAGATCAGAAACTCGCTTACAACGCTTTATTTCTCGGTGTTGTGATGGACGAATTCAAGGACGATTTCAAAGCCGGCGATTTCGTCATTCGAAATATTTTGGGAATCGAACAAAAGTCAGGAGCCCTAATGGTTGGCGAGCTCCTCCGTAATGAACGGACAGTTCAATTTCACCTACGCGACGCCAAAACTTCAGCTGAAGATTTGCGCATTATGCTCAAGCAGTACTCCGAACACCAAAATGGAAATGAGGCCGCCGGTGCCCTGCTTTTTTCCTGTCTTGGCCGAGGACGACACCTCTATGGGCAGCCAAATCATGATAGCGATTGCTTTCGCGAATATTTAGGTGAAGTGCCGTTGGGGGGCTTTTTCTGCAATGGTGAGATCGGTCCGGTCGGTGGCACCACCTTTCTTCATGGCTATACTTCTTCATTTGGAATTTTTCGAGAAAAAGTGGCGAATTCCTCTTGAATGCCACGTCCATGCTTAAGACTACGGAGCCGATGCTGAAGAAACTGAGGCGACGAAACGCTTATAATACCGATGCGGCTCAGGGGAGTGTATATGCAAATTAAGACGTGTTTTTTGGTCCTTACTCTCGCTCTTTCGCTGACTGAGTCGGTCGCAGGCGCTCGACCTCCTGTGAAGGTCAACAGGGGATCGTCTTCTGCACCGGCCGCCAAAGGAACCGCCGCGAACACCGCCTATTTGGCCAGATTACGTGGGAAGCTTCTAAACAATTGGAACGTGCCCAATGGCAAAAACCGAGTCATTCTTTCGACCGTCCTTAATGCCGATGGCTCGGCTGGCGATATCTCGTTGAGCAGCACCCCAAAGAACGCGGATGCAGAAATAGCAGGCAGTGAGGCGTTTGCCAAATCGCAACCGCTGGAAGTTTTGCCTGGCGGTGGGCAAGCTAAACTGATTTTGACATTCGAATCTTCGGCCGATCCTCACGGAGACAGTAGTTCAAACGTTTATACTCAAATCGTCCCGGTGCCCACCGCTAAAGCATCGACTCCAGCCACTGAAGTGCAGCCAGCAAAATGATTTGGAGCTGTCTTTGCTTGAGCCCTTAGTTCGGAGTATATTGTCTGTCTGAATCTAAGACATCGGATTTGTTTTTACGTGTTTGGCTTGTCATAATTGTGGTTAGTGTATTAGCGCTGATGAACAACTTTATCACTAGAGCCAGTCTAAACTTTTCTCAGAAGCGCCAACCCTCATTTGCTGGGACTTGGTATGAATCTGACGCCAAGAAATTGCGCACTCAGTTGGATTCATATTTACTCAAGGCTAAAGAAACTATGACTGAAAAGCCTGTGGAGACTGGCTTTGGGAGTAATGCAAAACCTGCTCAGCCGCTCTTAGCCATTGTGGTACCACATGCGGGATACATGTTTTCCGGCCAGACCGCAGCCTATGCCTATCAGCAAGCAAAACAACAAAAACCGAAACGCGTCATTCTGCTTGGACCGAGTCATTACATCGGATTTGAAGGGGCTGCACTGCCTTCTGAGTCCGTTTTTGTAACACCGCTTGGTGATTTGCCAGTGGATAAGGAAATGATCCAGGAGTTGTCTGACTTCCCTTTATTTAGACAGTCGACTGAGATTCATAAGCGTGAACACTCACTTGAGATGCAATTGCCATTTATCAAGGAAACCTTTGCTGATGTGAAGATCGTGCCAATAATAGTTGGTACGTTGTCAGACGAGATGGAAGTTCAACTAATGGCGCAGATATTACGCCGGTTTATGCGAGAGGATGATCTGCTGATAGTCAGTTCGGATTTTACGCACTATGGTCCACGCTACGACTATGAGCCGTTTCAAACTGACATGAAGGCAAATATTCGCAAATTGGATGACGAAGCTTTTCAACATCTCAGCAAGCGAGATTTACAAGGATTTATGAATTTTAAGCATCGTACTAATGACACTATATGCGGTTTCTACCCGTGTTCAGTTTTGTTGGCATTGTTACCGGAGGAATCTTTCGGAAGCTTGCTTCATTATGGAACTTCACAAGACACTCTTGTTGAGGATGATCGAAACTCAGTATCGTATCTCGCACTTGCATTTTCCAGCCCTAAGCAAGAAGGTTGGTTCAACAAAGAAGAAGTTGCATCCGGTAATCAGCTCTCAGATGCTGATAAAAGCAACTTACTAAAAGCTGCCAGACTGACTTTGGAAAGCTTTGTGCGGAACAATCGACGCCCCAAAGACGTTGAACTTGAATTTGCAAATAGTGAATTGACCAAAAAGAACATGGGTGCATTTGTCACTTTGTACAAAATCAATTCACGGAATCCCTCTCAAAAAGAATTGAGAGGCTGCGTGGGTTATATCTGGCCCGTGAAACCACTCAATCAGGTAATCGTAGACAATACGATCGGTTCATGTTCGCGTGATTATCGTTTTCATCCTGTCAATGAATCTGAACTGAACGAGATCGAAATTGATATCAATGTGCTTACCGCTCCCAAGCGTGTCGCTAGTTACAACGAAATCGTGGTGGGACGAGACGGTGTTGTAATCTACAAGGACGGCAAGCAGGCTGTCTTTCTACCATCAGTGGCGACGGAATTTGGCTGGGACCTGAAGGAGTTTTTGACTCAGCTTTCGCTCAAAGCCGGACTGCCAGGCGATGGGTGGAAACAATCTGCGAGATTCGATGTGTTCCAATCTCAATCTTTTGCTGAGAAACTTGAATAACTAGGTTCCGAAAAACAGAAGAGTCTAGGTGTAGGCGATCAGCAAATGCTGAAGCATCACTTGCACGACCGTGAAGAGCAAGAATACGAACGTGTGATCTTGGCTGGCAAATCTAGTTAACTCCGCTTCGATACTGGGTATGGTGCGAGATTTTTGGTCCGCCGTAAGAAAACTCACGGGCAAGACAACCCGTGGATTTGAGCGCCACAAGCCGTAGCTAAAGAGCTCTTCGCTGTTCGTGTCGATCACCGCAAATCTGAAACCAGGTATCGAGAGTTTTTTGCATTGCTCCGTGATCACCGCTGCCAATTCAGGATTGTCCTTAGCCACTTCTTCTAACTGCATGAACCTTGCTTTGAAGTAACGAGACTCAGCCCAATCCATAACCAAGGGCAGGACCATGATGAAAAGAACGTTCCAGCAGAGGGTCAAGATGGCAGCGCCACGAGCTCCTAGTTCATGTTGTTGAACCATTTGCGCTACGGGAAATGTAAAAAGAAGTCCCGCGATTAGCGTCGCTAAATAATAAACTTTCAAAATGCGCGAAGGTCGCATGGATTACATCCCACGAAAAACGGCTGCTTGCAAATGATCAGACCAGTGTTGTATTTGTATTGTTCCCTGGCTTTTTTGACTCAAACTTATTGACAACCGCGCGCTATGCGAGGTTTTTAAATCTTTGGAGCATGCTACCTTCAAGCAGTCTGGCAGTAGGTTTCACTTACCCTAGGGCGATGCCTCGCCTTCTCTGGGCTCGGGTCTGGACAGTTGAAGGCAGCGGCGGTCTTAAAGCGGGCATAGAGAAGTTAGAAAATCGGTCGAGGTCCTAATGTCCCCAAACGTTTCTCTTGCGGAGTATCAGCTGTTTATCACTTCACGATTGCGTTCATTTGAGCAAAAGCGTGCACTGAACGACCCTGAGAGGCTTCGGCAACTGCAGATGACGCCAGACGCCATGTTGCTGCGCAAATGGCTATTGATCGTCTCCTGCGTGGGCTTTCCAATCACTTTTGTGGTTCTATTCTTTATTGGCATTATTTCTCCACATCTGCCTCCGTTCATCAGTCAATTCCTCTGGATATTGGGGAAGGGCGCGATGGGGATAACCTTTCTGATTTTTTTGCTGGCGATATATTTGACGCTTCAGAAGAGCGACCAGGACGGGCGGTAAAGTTCGATGATCTTAAAAAGCGCTGACGAAATAGTCACACTCGCTCAAAAGTCGGCAATCTCTCTGGTTCGTTTTCTGTTTTGCGATACCACCAGCGTCATTCGAGGGAAGTGTACTCGCACCGATAAACTCAAAGAGCGGATTGAATCTGGTATTGGTCTAGTTAAAGGCACAATGGCCCTCAACATTTTGGATCACCTGCAAGTTGATACTGGTCTTGGTGCCGTAGGTGAAGTCAGGTTGATTCCCGATCTTGAGACATGGGCTGTGTTGCCTTACTCGGAACGTTCAGCAGCCCTAATTTGCGATCTGCAGGAACTAGATCACAGACCTTGGGATCATTGTCCTCGCAGCCTGCTTAAGAGAGTGGTGGAAGAGGCGAAAGCCGCAGGTTACAGTTTCCAAATCGCGTTCGAACCTGAATTTATTCTTGGTAGTTTTGAAAACGGTGAATACAAGCCAATCGACCGGAGCATGTGTTTTTCGACCGACGGTATGAATAGAGCCTCGAAATTTATCAATAGATTCGTGGATTCACTTGAACGGCAGGGGATCGAGGTCGAACAGTACTATCCGGAGCAAGGTCCAGGTCAGCATGAACTCAGTATTCGCCACACCTCTCCGTTAAAAGCCTGTGATAGACAAATTTATTACCGTGAAACGTTGCGTGGTGTTGCACTAGAACAAAATTTGGAGGCGATGATTGGGCCGAAACCATTTGAGGATCAGCCTGGCAATGGCTGCCATTTGCATTTATCGGCTTGGGACATTTACCAGGAACGTAATTTGTTTTGGGCCGAAAATGGTCTGAGTGATTTTGGTAGATTTTTCGTCGCTGGTATTTTGCAACACTTACCGGCTCTGGTCGCTCTTACGTGTCCTTCGGTTAATTCTTACCGCCGACTGCGCCCACGCGCATGGAGTTCTGCCTATACCTGCTGGGGGTTTGATAATCGAGAAGCTGCCGTCAGAGTTCCTTCCGTTTATTGGGGACAGGAGATGGCCACCTCAAACATCGAGCTTAAATGCGTAGATAGCTCGTGCAATCCTTACGTTGCTCTGGCAGCAGTTATTGCTTGCGGCCTGGACGGAGTCAAGCGTCAGTTGACGCTGCCGCCACCGGTGGATGTCGATCCGAGCACGTTTTCAGCCGACGAAATGATCGAGCGGAAAATTGAAAGATTGCCTGCAACACTTCAAGAAGCCCTAATTGAGCTTGAGGAAGATGAGATGCTCATGAATGTACTTGGAAATTTTGGCAAGACTTTTATCGCCGTGAAGACTTCAGAATGTGGTGCCTTTGCCGGAGCGAATACAGATTTTGAGTTGAGCCAGCACCGCACACGGTTCTAAAGATGATCAATCTAAGCCGAATAATTTTTATCGATCACCATGCCCATTGCTTACTAAACGATTTTTCGCAGCTTGATGCAATCGGTTTTCGGCAGGCCTTCAGCGAAACCAATTCTCTGTCCATGCTGCAGTTGCATGTTCAACATTCAATGCACTACATGCATATGCTCCGAGAGCTAAGCGAATATTTGGATATAGAAGCAGACGAAGAAAAAATTCTTGAGATGCGCAGTCGTCTGGGAAAAACTGATTATGTCCAAATGCTCTTTGATGATGCATCGATCGGTGCTTGCATTATTGATGCCGGATTTCGAAAAGAAGACATGCTCAGCTTGGAAAAGCTTTCACTTGTCTGTGGTCGGCCAATTTACCAATGCCTTCGCATCGAGTCTGTGATCGAAGACTGTCTAAAAAATGCGAATTCTTTTGAAGACATGCAAGCTGATTTCGCAGAAGCCTTGATCAATCCCGGTGGACCTAAAGTGGTAGCTTTTAAAACCATCGCCGCTTATCGTGGTGGCTTGGAAATTGTTAGTGTGGACGTTAATGTCGCGCGAACAAATTTTACCGAATTGAAGACTTTGACCAAAGAAGCAGGCGCAGTGAGGATTACGAAGAGCCCGCTTTATCACTTTTTGCTGAGCGAAGCATTTGAAATTGCCCAAACCCAAAATGTGCCCGTGCAAATACACTGTGGACTAGGCGATGCTGATGGAGACTTAAGAGAGACTAACCCTTGGTGTTTTCGCACTATTCTGGAGCGTCGAAAATTTTCGAAAGTCAACTTCGTTTTCCTGCATTGTTATCCATACGTGCGTGAAGCGGCGCTGCTGGCTTCACTTTATAGCAACGTTTACATCGATCTCTCTCTTGCCTTGTCTCTGATATCTCCGCAGGCAGCAACTTTGTTCGCGGATGCACTTTCGGTTGCACCATCCACTAAAATTTTGGTAGCTACTGATGGTCACAGTGTTCCGGAGACCTACTGGTACGCCTCGCATTCGGCTCGCAGAGCCTTGTCGTCGGTGCTTTCATTCCTAATTGGAAATGGTTATGTGAATGAAAACCAAGCTATGGAGATCGCTGATCGATTGTTTCACAAGAACGCGCAGAACCTCTATCGACTTTCAGATATTTAGCTCCCGATCAGAGTTGCTAGAGCTCAGTTAGCCGAGTGGGTTATTTTAGCAATGGTTGCAGACGCATATGTGATCCGATTCGATGTGCGTATTATCAGTCGATATTGTCACTTAAGTGAATCTACCCTTCCTTAAGATTGAATTGAAAATGTTTTGTTGACGGTTGACGGCAACTTCTTTCAAATATCTGAGTCTGTAATTCTAGTCCGATCCGATATCTAAACAAGGAGTTCTATAATGGTTATTCTTTGGCTTCCGAGCATTCTCTTGAGCATTGTTCTAAGCATCGGCCTAACTGTTTTGCTTAACGGTTTATTTAGAAGATCCTAAAGATCATTTGTGGCGCTCTTCACTAGCCGCCACTGTCTTTCAATCTTCACAGGCACTTGGTCTTTGTGGCAAAATATCGCCGCCATATTTTCACAAAGACGACTCTTTACCGAATGGAAGAAGTGTTCAAAACGGTATGCAACGACTTCGAAACAGTCTTAATTGAATTTGATGGCGAAACACCTGTAAGGGCGAGGGCGCGCACCGCAATGTACGAGAGAGCAGTTGATGTCGGAAAAGTCGCTGAAGACAAGTATGCAGATTCAAGAGAATAGGACGGCAGGCACGCTCCTTCGTCGCGCTTGAGAGCAAGAACACGCGTATGTCGATACGTGCGTCCTTGGTCACTCTTTTCGGTGTTGATTTTGCACTAATTACTCCGTAGTGCCATACCGTTCAGAAGTGAGAAGCGGTAGATTTGCGGTGTAAAACGTCGCCGCTACTCAATTTTTGGGGCTTTTGATCGTAGAAGATGATCTGTGAAACAAGAGCGAAGCCACCTCCTGCTGCAAGCATGAAACATATCATTGCCAAGCCCGGATAGCCAAAAACTCTGAAGGCAGTTTCTACTCTCATTAACAACGCTGCACCAATAATTAGTGCGGCCAGAATCAGCCCAGTTGTTATTCTGTTTGCTACCTTCTGAAATGAGTCAGTCAGTATTTTTTCATCAAGTGCTTCAACTTCGATATGGAGTTTGTTCGAAGCAATTAAATCAAGAATTTTGTTCACTCTGCTTGGTAGTTTGTCCGCAAAATCTTTCGTTTCGATCATGCTGTTGAACATGCCCGCAGGCGACATGCTCTTCATCATTCTTTGCTGGGTGAGATGGGCAGCGTTTCGACGGATCGATGCATTGGGGTCGAATTCTGGATCCAGTGTTCTACCGACTTGGTCGAGATTAAGCAGTGTTTTTCCTAACATCGTCAATTCGGAAGGCAGCTTAAGACCGTGATCAGCAGTTGTTTTGGTTATGGCAAGAACTACTTTGCCGATTTCCATATCCTGGATATTTGCTCCGAACGCATGTTGGACCAAATCATTGATTTGTTTACGACATGCAGGCGCATCAAAGTCTCGCTTGATTTCACCAATTTCAAAAGCTATTTCTGCAGCGTCATCTCCGTGTCCTTCGCCAATGGCAAGTAGCAATTGCAGCAGCTTCGATTGCAAGTCTGGCGTTAAACGTGCCACCATTCCTAAATCGATCAAGCCTATCTTCTTGTCTTCAGTAAGAAATACATTGCCTGGATGGGGATCTGCATGGAAAAATCCGTCAACTAGAATTTGCTTCAAGTAGCAGCGAAAAACTTCTTCAGCCAGAGGGCGCCCATCAAGTTCCACTTGTTCTAGCTTGTTGACGGAGGTGATCTTTTTGCCTGTGACGAAATCCATCGTAAGCACTTTAGATGTGCTGTAGTCGTGGACCGGAGCCGGAACAAGGATTAGCGGAAACTCTTTCAAATTCTCCTTCATCGTGTCTAGATTACGCGCTTCTTTTCTGTAATCCAATTCTTCCATAATGGTTTTTCGAAATTCTTCGAGCATTTTGCCATACTCGTACTTGCGACCTGATTCGGTATGCGTGTCATAAAATTCGGCGACGTCCGCCAAAATTTCCAAATCTTGGATGATGTTGTCTCGAATACCTGGACGTTGAACTTTAACTGCTACTTCCCGCCCATTTCGCATGGTCGCTCTGTGGATTTGTCCAAGTGAAGCGGCGGCCAGAGGTTGATCATTGAATTGTGAAAATGCCTTCGAAATGCGTACTCCCAATTCGCTGACGACAATTTTTTCGACTTCAGCAAAGCTAAAGGGCTCGCAATTGTCCTGCAGTCTCGAAAGTGCTTCTAAGTAAGCTTCGGGTAGAAAGTCAGGGCGTGTTGACAACATCTGACCCACTTTCACAAAAGCCGGACCGAGTTTCTCCAGGTCTTTGGTAAGCTCTTCAGCTTTACCTTTTGCCTCTGGAGGGATATTCCCGTCGCCGTTAAGCGCTTCGTCCAAGCCAGCGTTTTTTACAAGGTCCGAGTTGCCATATTTGATGAAGAGCATGGCAATGTCTCTGTATCTCTTCAAATACTCCGGTTTAAGCGAAATTCCCACAGCTCTGAACCCCCTTGATGGTCTGTCTGACGAAACGACGGTTACAGCCGCACGTTCGTTCCATATAAAGTTGAGCGCCCTGCCGTGATTTGGAAAGGTGCCACTGGCGGGATTTGACTTAAACCGATATCGGTTCGGATTTCCGTGGGCGAACCTAAACCGATAATTTTGGAACGACGTTAAACCGATATCGGTTTATATACTGATGACGGTCAGCGGCGCTTACGGGACAGCGCTATACGCTAGTTTGACGTGTGGCCAGATTTGGACTTCTTGATGCAGTTAATGACATTCTCCGGCGCCGGGCTGCCTCGTTCATAAAAGCAAATATTACCGGCTGGGTCGATGACCACGACGGTGCGTTTAATGAACGGCAGCCAGCCTAAGAATGCTTTGTACTTTTTGGCGGTATTACCATCCGGATCACTCAATATCGGAAACTCAAGTCGTTGCCGAGTGCAGTATGTGCGACTCTTATTCGCTGGTGCAGTATTGACGCCAAAAACTCTTGCGTCAGTCTCAAGCAGCGCACTCGTGTTGATGCTGAATTCGCTCAACTGTTTATTGCATCCTGGACTGTCGTTAGCCGGATAAAAGACGAGAACCACGTATGAGCCAGCTAAGCTCGACAGAGTGATGTTCTGCCCAGTAGTGGCTTCCAGTGTAAATTCCGGCGCTTTCTCGTGGAGCATCGATCTATCCTGCGGCTGTGGAGGCAAATAACAGCGTGTTCGCCTTAATTTGTGATCCCCATAAGGTAATCAGTAAATTAATCCTGCTGCCTATTTCTGTTTTAAATTCTACAAGTCCGTAACTCTTGATACCAATCTCGACAAATTTGTTGAACTCTGGTTCTAAGTAGCCAAAAAGCATGCGCTCATCGACTTCCTGTCGCATCACCATCTGGTTCAAGAGCACGAATAAGTGCATTCGCGGACGGAAAAAATTCTGCACATAGGTGCAAAATTCGGTGGATTCTGGGTCGAACGTCAACGGATTGAAATCGCAATTAAGCTGCTCAAGTTTCTTTTCAAATTCGCGTAACTCTTCGCGATACAGTTTGACGAATTCCCATGAGCGCCGGTAACGCTCTTGATCGTCATTTTGGATCATTTGAGTGTTGGTTTGCTTCATTTGCTGGTAGATAAAAAAGAGCACCACAGTGCTACTGATCGCTTGCGCCCAATCCGCAACTGAGCCTAAGTCCAAGTGCTGCGCCATGTTCTATCTACCAGAGAGATCCGAATTACATCAACTCAGCCATGATCTTCTTCAAGGCTTCTTTAGACGGTCTGGTTCGTTCTTGAGGTAACGAGGCCAACGGCGCGTCAACCAGATCCATCATGCTGACAAAATCTGGTTTCTTTTCATCGATGAAGAGCAGACCAGTGAGGAACTGTTTTTCTTCAGATGCTTTTAGCATGGTGGTGATTGCCAATTCACGATTGCGAGGATCATAGGCTTTGTCAAGCTTCTTCAAGCGCAAATGGGAACCATCATGCAACTCAACATCTTGCACCGATCCGGGATCGTAGTCGACCGTAATTTGCTCATAGAAAGGAATGAAACCCAATTCGTGCAATGGAGTCTCCATTTCTTTGGCGTACTTATAACTCTTTGTCGAACCTTCGTGGTTGTTGAAGGTGACGCAGGGACTGATTACGTCCAGAACTGCGGTGCCCTTGTGTGAAGCAGCTGCTTTCAGCAATGCCACCAATTGCTTTGGATCACCGGCGAAAGATCTGCCCACAAATCCACAACCAAGTTCGATTGCCAGTCCGCACAAATCAATTGGTGTATATTCGTTTAGTTTGCCGCCTTTGGCTTTAGAGCCGAGATCGGCTGTGGCTGAGAATTGTCCTTTAGTCAATCCGTAGACACCGTTGTTCTCGACGATGTATATGATCGGTAGATTTCTGCGTACCAGATGACAAAATTGCCCCAGTCCGATACTAGCTGTATCGCCATCGCCACTGACGCCGATGAGCAGCATGTCTTTATTCGCCATGTTCGCACCTGTGGCGACTGATGGCATTCTTCCATGCACTGAGTTGAATCCATGGGCCTGGTTTAAGAAGTATGCGGGTGTCTTACTGGAGCAGCCGATGCCACTAAGCTTTGCCACTTGATGTGGTGCGATTCCCAATTCATAAAATGCTTTGATGATTTGGGCCGTGATCGCATCGTGACCACAACCATCGCACAACGTTGATGGCGCACCTTTGTAGTCAGCCATCGTCAAACCAATTCGATTTGTATTTGGTGCCGGGCTGGGAGAGCTTGGATTTGTAGGTGTCTGAACCATGTCTATTTCTTCTCCTGCTGCATGATTGCATCCGTTACGAATTGCGCATCGATTGGAAGACCGGTGTAATGTTTGACTGAGCGCAGTTTGCTTGCGAGATCCGGCAGTTCGAGAGTGATTAGGTCTCTTAATTGCGCATCTCTATTTTGTTCGACTACGTAAATTCGATCGTGGCACTCGACAAATTTGCGCAGTTCTTCTGTGAATGGAAGCGCTCTTAATCTGAAATACCCGGTCTGGATGTTTGCCGCTTTCAGTTGATCTCTACTTTCATAGATTGCGAAGTGGGTCGAACCAAAAGCGATGATGCCAATCTTGGCGTTTGCATCTTCGTGTATTTCTGGTTTTGGCACAAACTTGCGTGCTGTTTGGAACTTACGATCCAGTCTATCCATCAAGTTTTGATAGTCTTCTGGTTTTTCTGTGTACGTGGCCTTTTCAGTATGTCCACTGCCTCTGACAAAGTATGGAGCGAGCGGATGATCAGTTCCGGGCAACGTGCGATAGCAAATACCATCTCCATCGATATCTTTGTAGCGCGCGAATTCGCCGGCCTTTTCCAACTGTTCCGCATTGAGAACTTTGCCGCGATCCAGTGGTTGACTTGGATAATCAAACGGATCGGACATCCAATTGTTCATGCCCAGATCGAGATCGGTCAGCACAAACACTGGTGTTTGGAAACGCTCAGCTAAATCGAATGCTTGACCGGCGAGGGTGTAGCACTCTGCCACCGAGCCTGGTAGCAAGACGATATGTTTGGTGTCCCCATGCGACAGCATGTAAGTGCTGAACAAGTCAGCTTGTGATGTGCGGGTTGGCATACCGGTTGAAGGACCAACTCGTTGCACGTCGAAGATCACAGTTGGAATTTCGGTGAAATAACCGAAGCCAACAAACTCTGCCATCAGTGAAATTCCAGGACCGGAAGTCGATGTCATTGATCGTGCACCGGCCCAACCGGCTCCTAGCGCCATTCCGATCGCGGCTAGTTCGTCTTCGGCCTGGATCACTGCAAATGTGTTTTTGTGATCGGCATCGACTCGGTATTCATGCAGATAGTCGATCAGCGTTTCGCAAAGACTGGACGATGGTGTAATCGGATACCACGAAACAACAGTTACGCCTGCAAACAATGAACCAAGAGCCGCTGCAGCGTTACCATCGATAATGATTTTACCTGCCGTCTTGTCCATGCGCTCGATGAAATAGGGATCATCTTTTTTCAAATTTTCGCGCGTCCAATCACGGCCAATCTTGATAGCGTTGATATTGAGACCGATTGCTTTTTCTTTACCTAAGAATTGTCCGCTAATTGCTTTGGTGACTTCAGCGTCATCAAGACTGAGAAGCTCAGCAACTACACCAACGTAAATCATGTTAGTGAGCAATTTCCTAAGCTTCAGATTCTCACTGGCTTTGGCCGCAAGTTCGGTAAATGGCACTTGGTAGTGTTTGATGTCTGACCGCACATCATTTAGTTTGAGCTCGGCAGGACTAATGCAAATGGAACCGGCATGCAGCGCTTTTACATCCTCAAAAGCGGTCTGCGGATTCATTGCAACCAGTATATTGGTCTCTCGCTTACGAGCGATGTAGCCGTCCTTATTGACTCGAATCGTGAACCAGGTTGGTAGCCCAGCGATGTTGGATGGGAAGAGATTCTTACCGCTTACTGGAATGCCCATCTGGAATATCGTGCGCATTAGCACGCTATTTGAGGATTGGCTCCCAGAACCATTTACAGTGGCGACTTGAATGGAAAAGTCATTTACGCAACGTCCGTGTTCGGTTTTTTGGACGCTGTCAGCTGCTAGCGTTTTCACTATTGGAATACCCTATTAAAGAGCGATACGCTCTAAAGTTTAGCAGTGCATCCTGCGAAAGGCGCTCAAATACAACATTCGATAAGGTTTGCTAAACAGTCAGCGTGCTGATCTAATCCGCTGGCGCTATTGGAAGGTCGGCAGATCCTGTCAGCCCTTTACTGGATTGAGATACGGACTAGGCAATTCGTTCGGACTAAGCAGTTTCGTCGATATGGACATCGAGCAAAAAAGGTCCGGGTGTGTCAAACATTTGTTTAAGTGCTAGTTCGAGGTCAACCATTTGACCGACAGTAACGCCTGGCACACGCATTGCTCGGGATAGCTCAGTGAATGCCAGGGGCGGGTTGTCCAGGAATATCCGAGCTTCGCTTCTCACCGATGGTGTGAGCCGCACATTGTAATTTGTTCGCCCTAGGGAGTTGACCACAACAAACTTCACATGCAACCCATAATGAGCCGCGGTCCACAACGCCTGAGGGTAATAAAGAATAGATTCGTCTGAAGTTATGCAGACCACCACGCTTTCCGGACTGGCCCACTGAACTCCTAACGCAGCCGCCGGGCCATGACCAGCAATGCCACCATTTGAACCAAAATAGGAGGAGCTGTTTTCTAGACTGAGAGTTTCGAATGGGTCTGCAGTATCACTGACCAGGTCGTTTACGATCACGGAGCTTTGCGGTCGAACGGCGTCCACAAGCCTCAGAAGCCAACTCAAGCTGATCGCCGATTCCTGAGTTGGATAACCTGAAGCTTCTTCTTGTAGCTCTCGGCGTTTAGAAATTATCGAGATAGTCTGAACGGCGCGAGTTTTAGCTGCGGTTACCCAGCTTGAATCTACGATCAACTGGATATCGGCACGTAATCTTGACAAGCTTTCCCCGATATCCGCATTTGCCGTCAAATCACAAGGCAGCGAACGACCGGACAGACCAGGCTCAACATTTAGTTGGATAACGTAAGTGCCAGCCATAATCAATGGCGGATCCTGCGGACGAGCTGGCATCCTGGTCTGCATTCCGATCACTAATATGCAATCGAAACCTTGCATCAAGGCATTCGCTTTTGGCAGATTCAAAGGCAGAACACCAGCAAACTGCGGATGGCGATTGGGGAAGTTGACACCAGTGGGCATTGGCTCTGAAAAGACCGGGCAACCGATCACTTCTGCAAGAGTAACCACTTCGCGTCGCGCTTTGTATGCAGAAACTTCATTGCCAACAATGATGCAAGGTTTCTGTGCACCAACTAGCGCCTTAGCCGCTTTTCGTAGAAAACCCTGGTCTGCAGCTCCTAGTGGACTTGTCTGAGGAGGCTTAATGGTGCGAACCATTGTCGGTTCGAGCAAAATGTTTATTGGCAAGGACATGAACACGGGTCCTTTGGGAGGAGAATTTGCTTCATGAAACGCACGTCTGACCAGGCGTGGAATTTCCGAAGCCGTCTTCAATTCACACGTCCACTTGCTAACTGGCTTGGCTAATTCGCATAAATCACCCCATAAGGGCGGTTCATCATTGAGAATTTGCGTGTCTTGTTGATCTGCCAAAACTATGAGCGGCACCCGCGCATGAATGGCGTTATAGAGACTGGATAAGCTGTTAATCAAGCCTGTTGCTGCCGGTAAACTGACGACACCGGGACGACCAGACGCTTGGGCGTAGCCAATCGCCATCGAACCAGCGATTTCCTCGTGTAAAGCTGCGAGGTAGTGAATGTCTGCACTCATTTCAAGAACGGCACCGATTAACGGCGAATCTGCAGACCCCAAACTGCCGAAAATGAAGCGTGTGCCCTCGGCTGCAAGTTGGTCAAGTAATAGGTGACTGGCGAGATATTCAGGCATTTTCGCTCTCGATTCTTTGAACTTCAACCGATATCGGTTGAAAATCTATACTCTACATCGTGAAAGTTGTCAGAGGTGATCCAGTTCAAGAAATGGGCAAGGAAAGTGCTCCATCCAATCTTCCAGCTTCTCGTCAAAAGGCATATACATCGGGCGACCCCAATTGCGTTGGGTGTAAGTGAGTGGAGCGAAAGCACAAGGTTTTGTCATCTCCTGGGGCAGGACCTCCTCCATTCGAAATCCCGGGAACAAATCTGCTGCCACCGACTCCCAACCACGCACCTTGTGCATTCGATGCGTTATGGCATGTTCAACTAATGCGCACCATAACTGGCGGCGCGCTGACTCCGGACCGACTAATTCCAAGATCCGTAAATTGTGCCCACCCCTTTCGGTGAGTGCATATCCGGTCTGGATGGCGTTTTCCAAGGCAAAAGTAATTTCTAATTTTGGCCAAGATAGGGTCGAATAATCGGCAAGGAAGCGTTCCCGACCCAGTTTATAGTGCAAATACAGCTCGCTGCGTTGAAAACCATAAGCTTGCCTACGCTGCCACTTGTTATAAATCGAAATCATTATCGGGATGTGGTGGCGTTCAACATATGTAACGTTGGGCGCACAATATGCAGAGTGCATGTCTCCCTTTGGCATATGGACACCAAAGTCCGCCGCGCCAAGTTCAGCGAAGCCGAGGCGGTTGTAAAATTCCGGGTCGATGTCGGAAAACAAGATCGTGCCGTCATATTCATTGTTGTAACAGTACTCAATGACGTCGGCGATCAATTTGGTGGCAAACCCTTGATTGCGAAACAGGCTCATAGTATAGATGGCGCCTATGCCGCCAAATATGTATTGCTTGCCTTTCGAAGCCAGATTGACGGTGTACAGTTTGCAACTGCAGACGACTTGAGACTTATGTTTGAGAACAAAGAACTTATAATTTCGCCGAGCCCAGGGATGGTTCATCTGGCGCCACATGTACTCTTGATATTGATCTTTTCTCAGTCCGGGCGACCAAATTTGGTGACTCTCGTGAAGCACTGTCAAGATGTCGCTCCACTCCGCCTGCACAATTGTCATTAGTTCCCCGGGTTTGTCTGAGTACCACTAAATATTCTAGACGCACTCAAAGGTCGTAAAATGAGTGCCTTCTTTGTTCGCTGGCAGCTCAGGCAATCATCTTGTCTCCTGTCAAAAACATATTTTGTCGTGAAACTACATTTGGTGCGATCACCCTGGAGATAACCGTGGCAACAATCAGAGAAATCTACTCGGCGCAAACAATTCAAGATCGCATTCACGAACTTGGTAAAGAAATAAGCCATGATTATGCTGAACATGAAAAGCCTGTCGTCATAGGTGTTATGAAGGGTGCCTTCTGTTTTTTAGCGGATCTGGTGCGCAATATATCTGCCAAAGATCCTTTGCAAATTGAATTTGTTCGACTAAGCAGTTATGGAGCAGGCAAAGAAAGTTCAGGCCATGTTCAAGCTCCCTGGTTGGATTTACCGGACATTCGCGATCGCCATATTTTAGTCGTTGAAGACATCATCGACTCAGGAAGAACAGCAAAATTCTTTCTGGAATATTTAAAAGATCAATTTAGTCCAAAAACCTTGAAAATGGCGGTTTTTTTAGATAAGCCATCGCGCCGAGTTGTGCCGTGCCAGCCAGACTATACCGGTTTTTCGATCAATGACCTGTTCGTGGTCGGATATGGCCTTGACTATGCAGAGAATTATCGTGAACTGCCATTCCTTGGTGAGCTCAGTGGCATTGAAGAAGGCTAATTCGTATCTAGAAATTCAACGATTACTGTTTATCTTCTTGTTTACACCCACCAGTGGGTTAATATAGGTTGTAGTCAGTACCAAGCGTAAAGCCATGTCGTTTCTTAGTTCTAATCGCAATACACAACCTCGCCGCGCCTCTGGGCACAGTTTGTTGGATATAGGTGTGGCGGTTTTTCTGCTTACCGTTTTAGCTCTTCTGGTCAGCAATATCTTCGTTATTCACTTGGCAAGGGATTACAACGATAGAGCCTGCAAGGATGCTGTTCTTTCAGCCGCCCGTGCCGTAATCAGCGGCAAGGATCCACTTTCCATTCAAAGAGCAGCTCAGGACGGATTGAATGAATCGCCTCAGGGTGGCTACTTCATTGAACATCCCACTTTTCTTGAATACAAAGACGAAAAAAGTGCAGGCGTCAGACAATTGAGAGTGCAGACTCAGACCGTCGCTCGTGTGCCGTTCCCGATCTTGGTAATGGACGATGAGACCAGAGAACGTGGCATCCTAGCGTTTAAATCTACCTATATCGTCGAATTTCCAAATAAGAATCCCTAGCGATGGATAATGGCAAACAAGCCGCGCGCGATGATTTCGCGGTAAGCGCAGTGCCCTTTTCCTCTCGCTATAGCCCCACGAGCATGGGGCTTTTGTGGATTACCATGGTTTCCGGATTTCCATCTGTGCTAGTCGGATTTGAGTGGCACAAAGCGGGCTTTTCGCTTGTACAAGTACTCCTCGGTGCTTTCGTAAGTTGTTTGATTCTTTTAGCTTACTTTCTTGCCGCAAGCCATTTGGGTGCTTCGACCGGACTCAATTTTGCTTTGTTAACCAGAGCCGTTTTTGGTAAGCGCGGATCACAAATCATTTCGGTTTTGCAAACATTTTTGTTCTTAGTTTGGTACGCAATGATCGCCGGATTCGTTGCCGTTGAGATCAAAGGACTTTTTCCAACTACCTATTCAACTCAGCTTATTGCAGCTATTGCCGCCATCTTGATGGCCGCGAACAATTTGTTTGGCTTCGCCGGCGTGGCCAATTTCGCCAAATATTTAGCTGCCCCGGTTTTGATACTTTGGATATTTTCACTCTTCATCAAAACGTCCACCATGACGCCGACTTCAGTTTGGTATGAACCTGGAAGTGGCTCATTTGCAGGATCGCTTTCAATGATTTCTTCTTTTGTAATCGGCTATTCAGTTTGGGGAAATGAGCCTGACTTCTGGCGTTTTGCTAAACCGAACCTGATCACGACAGCTATTCCACTCGTAGTGACGATCCTGATCGGCCAGATAATCTTTCCGGTGTCTGGATGGATGCTCTCTCGCTTGGTCAACGTCAGTGATATGGCAACTGCAACCAATGCAGTCACCGCATTTTCCTTCGGCGGCTTACCGCTGATCGCCGCCCTGGTTTTGACAGCATCCTATTTCGCTGCTGGCGATGCCAATTTGTATGGTTCGATCAACTCTATTGAAAATCTGTACATGTTTAATAGAAGACGGCTGGTAGTTTCAATGATGATCTTCACGTCGGTCATCGCTGTTGTCCTCACTTTTCACGGCAAGGCATTTGAAGTTCTATCGTCGTTTAATAGTATTGTGTTGCCATGTGTGACTATAATCCTCGCCGCTGAATATTTTTTGATTCGTCCTAAAAAAACTCACACAGACTTATTGCCGCTCATCGGACAGTCCTCTATTTGCTGGAGTGCAATGATCGCGTTGATTTTGGGATGGAGCGTGGGCCTCCTGACCGCCGGCGTGATTCACGGGACAGAGTCGCTACACGTTGGCGTATGGCCGCTTTACGCCTGGTTCACATCTCTAGTCAGTTATCTTTTGATCAGGCGTTATCTGCGGAGTAATCCTGCCACCAGTGGACCGTCTATTAACTGATCGGCCCAGCCAAATCTTATCCTGTCTAACCGAAACCTAAGCATCGGAAATGGTATCAAGTAGTTGATTTAAGCTGCTGCTGACTTCACAGTGCGACAATTGTCTATACTGCAAGCGCAATCAATTTAAACTCGGACTTGACTCCAATTGAAATTCAGTTCAATACCGAATATGGTGGCAAGACGGATGGTGGCATGATCAACTTCGATGTTCGCAAGCGTAGTCCCAGATTTGCGTTATGTCAGCTTATGCAGACATGCAAGTAGTGCGGCATCAACCAGTAGCATCCGGTGCGCGTTGCTTAACCGCTCTTTTCATTTTCATGGGCGGCTTCGAGAATTTGTCTATCTCGAACTTTTTTGTCTGCAATCGTAAACAATTTCGAGGCTGTTATTTCCAGCGCACTAGCAATTCGATTTGCGGTCGTTACAGTCACGTTTCGTGATCCTCGTTCAATGTCACTAATGTAAGTGCGATGAACTCCGGATTGATTGGCTAACTGTTGCTGGGTCATGGCGATATAAGAACGTCGCTCTGATATGGCCTGTCCAAGGGCAGTTAACCAGGCATCCTTATTGTCAGATTCTTTGCGCATTGTTCGTTCTTTTAGCTGCCTACACTGTTATTTTACTGCTTAATAACTATGCGCGTGGATTAATCATCTATGAATCCACTGCCTTACTACTCATTGCTCTATTTTTCATGCGGTTTGTAGGCTTTAGTCGACACGCTCTGCGCCAGCAGCACGTGATTTCGGCAGAGTTTGGATTCAAGAAAAGCTATTGCCGCTTCTAAGACCCAGACTACCCACTGAACCTATCTAGACGCCCTCGATTGGGCTTCAGCCAAACTAAACCGATATCGGTTTAAGTTCAGGTTTGGGGTGCTGAACGAGGCGGGGCTGGATTTGGCTCTTTGAAGATGCTAGATCGGACTAGCGCTTCCAGCCGAGTCGTTGCTTAGCTTGCCAGAAGTGTCATAGACTTCAACGGGGGCGAAGTACTGCAAATCCTGCTTAATCTTACTGGCGTCTCCAACAACAGATATGACTATGTTGTTTTCGTCGATCAGCTTGCGAGCGACTCTTCGAATATCATCAGGATTTACTGCCATGACCTTGTCCGCATAAGTTTCAAGATAATTGTCCGGTAGATCGTAAAGTTTGAGTTCAAGTAGCCTTTGAGCCAATCCTGACTGTGTTTCCAAGCCTAATTGGAATGATCCAACGAGGTAGGATTTGGCATCTTTGAGTTCCTTGTCGCTCACTTTGACGTCTCTGATTCGATTCAATTCGTATAAGAATTCCTCCAGTGACGGCGCGGTGACCTCAGTGCGCACCTCGGCCTCAGCGGCGAAGGCGCCTGGTTGACGGTGGGCTGCGATGGAACTGTAAGCGCCGTATGTGTATCCCTTCTGTTCTCTAATATTTAAGAACAGTCTTGAATGAGCTGCGCCGCCAAGGATCTGATTGGCAATCGACATCGGAAAATAGTCGGCATCGGTTTTGCTGATGCCCACGTTGCCGAGTTTTATCGATGATTGCACTGAACCTGGGCGATTAACCAGATAGATCTTTCGTCCGGTCTGTTTAGGGAGTTGAGGCATTTCGGCAGTTGGCATCGTGCCTGATTTCCAGTGATCGCCGAATTCAGATTGGATCAGGTCTTTTATCTGATTTTGTTGGAAATCACCGACGACAACCAAAGTTGCTTCGTTGGGAAGATAGTGCGTGTCGTGGAACTCTTGTAAGTCCTTTCGCGCGATTCGGTCAATCGTTGCGGGGGTTGGTGCAACAACGGAATAGGGATGGTCGCCAAATACGACCTTGTTGAAACGCTCTTCCACCAGAAAATCCGGTTCACTGCGCTTCATTGCCAAAGCTTGAGTTAGATTTGTTTTTGCGAGCGTCAGCTCTTCTTCTGGAAAGGTTGGATGAAACACGATGTCGCTAAGAAGATCTACGAGCCGACCGCTGTATTTGGATAGGGCCGAGCCACTGACGATTGTAAAATCGAAATCAGAAACAGCTTTCAGACCCCCACCGATGAAATCGGTTTCGTCAGCAATTTCTTTGCTCTTCTTTGAAGTTGTGCCTTCATTGAGCATGTCGGCAGTCATTTCCGACAGACCCAGTTTATCTTTTGGCTCCAGGGCCGAACCAGCTTTGATCCCAAGTGCCACTGTGATGAAAGGCACCCGGTGGTCCTCAATCAATTGTACTTTTAGCCCATTTTCTAACTTGTAGTTAGTGACGATCGGCAGTTTGAACGGGCGTGGTGCCGGCACTGTCGGTGGATTCTTCCGCCATTGGTCGCCCGTTACTTGCGCTGAAGGGAGATTCAGTTTTACTTGGGCTGGTGCGATTGTGGCCTTGGTACTAGATTTGGTGACGCTGGTGCCAGCGCTGCCGGGGTCTGCTACTGTCTGAGCGATCACACCCGGTTGCATCGTAGAGAACGCCACTAACAAACTCCAGATCGAGCCTGTTGATTTAATTGAGAGGTCCATGCTTGCTCCTTCGGCTTGCAGTTAGTTTGCTTGGGATTCTGTTGACGATGAGGCAGTTTTCTTCGTCGGTTGCACGTCGATTACTGTCATCCCTTGTTTCGTAAAGTATTTGGCAGCGGCGCGTTGAATATCGGCGGGCGTCACTTTCATGTAACCTTCAATATCGGCATCAATTGCTTTGGGATCATTGAAGAAGCAACCGTATTCGGCAAGCATTTCCGCCCGTGCCAGCCCTCGTTGTATTGACGTATAGCTGTTGGATGAAAATAGCGCTCTGAGCACCTGATTCTTGGTTTTTTCAAGTTCTGTTTCAGAGACTGGTGTTGTCTTTAACTTTTCAAGTTCGCTCCAAACAACTTCCCGAGCCTTGTCAGCAGTGGTGCCTGGCTTGTAAATCACAAACGTTTCAAAAGCGCCTGGACCGCGTCTTTCGTCATATTGCGCGTCAGCTTTCAAAGCAATTTGATCGCCTTTAATCATGCGTTGATAAAGACGTGATGAATCTCCGGCTGAGAGAATGTTTTGGATAATGCCGAGAGCGTAATAGTCAGGCTCTCGTTTCGCCGGTGCTTTCCATGCCATCCAGAACGCAGGCATTTGAGCGTGAGGATCGTCGACCTTTAAATACTTCTCTTTTGTTTGCGCAGGCTCAGCTACATTTGGTGCTTTTGGTTTGGGCTGGGCTGGAATACCGCCGAAATATTTTTCTACCAGTTTGTGCACTGTGGCTGGATCGAAGTCACCAACAATTGCCATCACTGCGTTATTGGGAGCGTAATAAGTCTTGAAAAAGTTTCTCACGTCGGTGATCGATGAAGCTTCGAGGTCTTCAAATGAACCAATTACAGGATGAGAGTTAGACCAATTGTCGAATGTGATCTCTTCTAACTTGAGCGCGGCCGGCACGTATGGCTGGTTGTCGATATGGGAGCGCTTCTCTTCTTTCACTGTCTGCAACTGGTTCTCGAAATTTTCTGCAGTTACTTTGAGCGATCGCATACGATCCGATTCCAACCAGAGAGCGAGTTCAAGCTGGTTACTCGGTATTTTTTCAAAGTAATTAGTGAAGTCGGCGTGCGTCGATGCATTCAGTGACCCACCGGCGCTTTCGATGTATTTAAAATGTTCTGTTTTGCCAACATTTTCTGACCCTTCAAACATCATGTGCTCGAAAAGATGGGCAAAACCAGATCGCCCTTTTTGTTCGTTTCTCGCCCCCACGTCATAGACGATGGCCACTGCTGTGACAGGCACTGTGTGATCTTCAGAAAGTATGACTCTTAAACCATTGGAGAGGGTGAAGTCTTGCGTGACTGGAATCAAAGGTTTCTTCCAGGCAAATTTGTCGCTTTCGCTAGTAACTGTCGACGTCGTTTTCGACGTGGTTTGGGCAAGCACGGGCAGCGCGTTGTTGCTAATGAACAACGTTGCACTCAAGAGCGCAACACTCAGTTTGAACATAGTTTTAATCGTCCTCATCTTCGGCTCCCAACAGTACACATGACCAAAAAATTGCCACCACTAATGCTGATAAAATGCCGGCGCCGACACAAATTTTGTCTGGTGCTCCATATTGTTTTAAGACCATGTACGAACTCAGTGCCAGCACTGCGCCAAGGATCGCTACGACGTGGTTGATTGAAATTATCGGCATCGTTCATCGGGTTTTGAAACTTGCAGCGGTTCGGCTTTGCTCCGTCGCTCAGACTTGACCACACGAGTGGTTTCTTAACCGCCTTCAAGTAACGGTTCAGCATATCAGAGCAACATCAGCTAGCCCTTAAACATATCGTTAAAGGACATATTTGATTAAGCGTTCTTGACAGTCGGCTAAGCGCGTGAATGTAAAAGCGTTTCAGAGCATTTGCAAGCAGAGCGTTGGTCCGGAATGGTCTCGACAAATTTGACTAGCAGATTTTGTAATTTGCCTAGATTCTCGCCAAACACTTTTATCACTTCGGAGTGGGATACCGGTTCGACGTTGCCATGCAATCCTGAGTCGTAGTCTGTTATCAGCGAAATGTTCACCACACACATCTCAAGCTCTTTAGCCAGATGAGCTTCCGGATATTGGGTCATGTTGATCACTTCCCAGCCTTGTGCTCCGAACCAAATTGATTCTGCTTTGGACGAAAAACGAGGACCCTGGATCACCACAACGGTGCCCTGGGGATGCATTTTGATCCCGCAAGCTTCACCGGCTTTAACAGCCAGAGGTCTGAGTTCTGGGCAGTAGGTATCTGCGGCGGAGACGTGGGTGGCGATCGGACCCTCGTAAAACGTGTCGATGCGCGCGCTAGTGCGGTCAACGAATTGATCGCAGACAACAAATTCTCCAGGCTTGACGTGCTTTTGCAGGCTGCCAGCTGCGCATGGTGAGATCAACCGAGTCACGCCCAGTGATTTCATTGCCCAAAGATTGGCACGATAGTTGATTTTATGAGGAGCTATGGTGTGTTTTGCCCCATGTCGCGGAATGAAAGCGACCTTTTTGCCTGCCATAGTGCCGACAACAACGCTATCACTTGGTGGCCCGTATGGCGTCTCGATTTGGCGTTCTTCAAACTTATCAAAAAGTTTGTAAAAACCCGAACCGCCGAAAATACCGATGTTCGCTGAAAGCTTCTCCACGACAGTGTCTTCTCCTCGATTTGAACTGCGAAAATGCTCATGGCAAGCGATTCGCCGTGAGGGATACTAATAGTAACACTCACAGAATCCCGCAGAATGTCTAGAAGTTGCCAGGACTGGGTAGAGAGAAAGTGTCAGAGTCCCTCTGTTTACCCATGGTTCAAGGATCACTCGCGCGCTAGGCAGCTAGCTGCACCGGCTAAAACTCAGAAAAACAGTGACTCGCAGCCTGATTGAAAAGCGAGTAGACGTGACAAAACCAGCTCCCGACAGTCTCCATGGATACTTATATGCGACGGAAACTTTTACTTACAATTCCTTTCGTTGTTCTCGTTACTTCTCTTGCTGGCTCAAGCGTAATCTCCAGCAATGAACCATATGTCGCCTCAGCCTCTAACACTCTGAGACTAGCTCAATCAGTCAAACTTGCCAAAAATGTCGACCCTGAACGGCTTTACGACCGGGTTTTTAGCCTGATCAAAGATGACTTTTACGATCCATCAGTTCTCGGCAAGCAAAACTGGGATAGATGGCAGCATAAGTATGATGGCAAGCTGAAGACTCTGGAAGATTCGCATCGCGCTATTGAGACGATGCTTGCTAGCCTCGGAGATCGATACACTAGATTCCTTGACTTTGAAGCCTTCGCTGATGAGAAGTCTCAAATCGACGCCAAGTTATTTGGTATTGGTATCCAAATTGGTATAGACAAGAATCATCGCGTTGTTGTGATTACACCAATTGACGATACACCCGCCTCTCGTGCCGGATTGCAGTCTGGAGACGAGATCGCTGAGATTGACGGCAAAACGACAAAAGGTTTCTCAGTTGAAGACGCTGCAAAATCCATTCGCGGAAAAATCGACTCACCTGTAAACCTAGTGCTGATGCGAAGCAAGCAACGCATCAAAGTGACGGTTGTGCGCGCAGAGATTCCGATCAAAGCTGTCCAAACGGCTAAGATGCTGGATTCGCAAGTAGGGTACATTCGCTTAAGCAGTTTCATTTCACAACAAGCTAACAAAGAAATGAGTGATGCTCTTGGAAAAATGTCATCTGCAAAAGGCATCATTCTAGACCTTCGCGACAACCCGGGCGGATTGTTGACAAATGCCATAGACATCTCGAATATGTTTTTAGATTCGGGAAACATTGTTTCTACAGTTGATCGAGATGGCTACAAAACTCCTGCTCAATCAGATGGCAG
This sequence comes from Candidatus Melainabacteria bacterium, assembly GCA_003153555.1. Lineage (GTDB taxonomy): Bacteria > Cyanobacteriota > Vampirovibrionia > Obscuribacterales > Obscuribacteraceae > PALSA-1081. The sequence continues at coordinate 126,523 of PLZS01000060.1, forward strand.
ACCATTATGTCGTCAACCGCTGGTGGTGCTGGTTAACAAAGGAAGTGCCAGTGCCTCCGAAATTACAAGTGGGGCCCTGAAGGATAATGGACGTGCCACGTTAGTTGGCCAGACGACCTTCGGTAAGGGGTTGGTACAAGGCATAAACAAGTTGGATGATGGCAGCGGTGTCAATATTACGATTGCAAAATACTTGACTCCTAACGACACTGATATAAACAAAAAAGGGATCGGTCCTGATGTCAAAGTTGATTTGACTGACAAGGATTACAAGGAAGGTAAAGGTCCTTGGTGGTCTGATCCTGAGGCTCCAAATGTAAAACGGTCACCTGAAGATTTAAAAGATGTGCAACTTAAATCAGCGGTTGAAGTGGTGCACAGGAAGATCGATGATACAAATCCTGTTGCCATAAACGCTCGCAAATAGTTTTTTGAAATCATTCAGCAGTTGATACAATAGTGGCGCTTCAAACGTCAGGAATGAATTCGTGCAAACGGCCAAAAGAAAAGGGTCTGCAGATTGTCTAGCCATAGTGGGTACGGAGACCGGCTGTGGAAAGACGGTGTTGCTCTCGGGCATGGCTGGCGCTCTGCGTGAACAGGGATTCAAGACTCGCGCCATGAAGCCCTTCATTTTGGGGCCGCGTCGAGCTGCAGAGCAAGAGCTGTCGTTTATAAGTTCGGTCTCGCACACACCGTTGGGATATCACCAAATCATCGTTGAGCAGTCGAAGGGTTTGCGTGACACGAGTTGGCACAATGCTATTAATCAAAATCGGGACGGCGATTCTTTGACATTGCTTGAGTTGCCAGGTGGCAGTGCCACGCCAATCTGTTTTGAAGAAAATCAGTCTGAGACTAAGGTGGTGGCGTGGCAGGACACAGCCGATATTCTGGCAAACGCTGACTTGCCTTGCATTCTTGTGGCAAAGCACGGAGCCGACGCTATCGAGCAGCTCGTTTTGAACGCTTACTATTTGACGATGAGGCGAGTTTTTGTGCTCGGTTTAGCAACTGTGGAAACATCCACGGGCATGGGACTGGAAATTGAAAATCAAATGACCCGAGACGATTTCGCCATGGCTCTATTTTCGAGGACGGGCGCACCCTACCTGGGGTGTATCAAGTACAGCATATCGATTAGCGTTCCCCGCTGCAATCAAGGCAACTTGATCAAGTTGACAACTGCCAGTCTGGATCTCCTGACTGTGCTTAAGGCTCTAAATTTGACAGTCTCGGTCTGAAAAATTTGGACCTTATTAAAGTTATCTGTTTATTCAACGCTTTTTAGTGAACGCATGTGAACATGAGCGCAATACTGTGTGCGCAGTGGTTGCAATGCGCCATTTCTCTGGTGGCTGCCGGTGGAAAAGCACGATAAGCCTGCCTTGAACGTCGAGTCGCCACTTCCGGTCGAGACTCGGGAGCTGATTGTGTTCACCATCTCCGACTCAAGTGGTGAGACAGCAGAGGCTGTGGCTCGAGCGGCGCTTGTACAATTTCAACCTGGACGCGCATCAATCTATAGATTGCCCCAAGTTCGAAGCTGTCAACAATTAGCTGGGCTTGTGCGCGAAGTCTCTCACGGTAATGCTGTAATCGCCTATACCTTGGTATTGCCGGAATATAGAGAGACGTTGGAAAATGAAGCGCGCAAGTTCAACATCCCAACAGTAGATTTGCTTGGACCGCTGATCTCACGAATATCCTCCTTGACCGGCACCGCACCAATGTCTCAACCAGGTCGATTGCATCTGCTCGACGAGACTTATTTCAGAAGAATTGAAGCGGTCGATTTTGCGATCAGATTTGATGACGGCAAAAATCCCGATGGTATCACTCAGGCCGATGTGGTGCTGACTGGAGTTTCGCGAACAAGTAAAACGCCTAACTGCATGTATCTAGCTCATCATTATGGGTTGAAAGCGGCCAATGTTCCGATCGTTTCGGGTGTTGAACCTCCGCTTGCTCTCTTTCAGATCAACCCCCGGAAAATTGTCGGCTTGCATATTGATCCATTTTTACTGCAAGACATTCGCAGCACACGAGCTCAGATTTTGGGCATGCCTTCCAGCACTGATTATGCGGATCCCGATAGGATTCGTCAGGAAGTTCGCCAAGCAAAGAAATTATTCCGTGAATTAAAGTGTCACGTCATCGACGTGTCCGCCAAAGCGATCGAGGAAACATCAAGCGAGATTTACCTGCACCTTCGTCAATGAACAGAGCAAAAGTAGACACACTCACAGCAAACTGGAGAAAGCGAGCATGATGAGCACCACCGGATCCACCCAAACAAAAAAGAGTACCGACTTGAAACGAGTGCTCTTATTCGCAGATGCGTACAAAGCGTTTCAGGGTGATTCAAAAGAACTGTCAGACGCAACACGAGCGGCGATGAAAGAATATCTTGGGGGGAAAGGCGCAGGGCTTGCGGAAATGACCGCCAGTGGTGTGAATGTGCCGCCAGGTTTGACGATAGCTACTTCAGTATGCCGTGAGTATCACGAGCAAGGGCAAAAGGTGCCGGCTGGGCTTTTCGATCAAGTACTTGAACAGCTAAAGCACGTTGAATCAACCCTCGATCGCAAACTCGGTGACTTGGAAAAGCCTTTGTTGCTTTCGGTTCGCTCTGGTGCGAAATTCTCAATGCCTGGAATGATGGACACGATCCTCAATCTTGGTTTGAATGATAAGACGGTTGAATCTCTGGCGAAACTGACCAATAATCCGCGCTTTGCTTGGGATAGCTACCGCCGTTTCATCCAAATGTATTGCAATGTGGTGCTGGACATTCATAAGGACAAATTCGAAGATATTCTTGATGATAAGAAGGACGATTTAGGTATAAAGAATGACCCAGACCTTACTGCCGAACACTTAAAAGATTTGGTCAAAGAGTACAAAGAACTTGTTTTGAAGCAGCACGGCAAGCCATTTCCACAAGACACGAATGAACAGCTTACTGGCGCAATCGAAGCTGTTTTCAGAAGCTGGAATAACAATAGAGCGATCTACTATCGCAATTTAAACAAGATCGATCACAACCTTGGTACGGCGGTAACTATCCAGGCGATGGTCTTTGGCAATCTTGACGACCAGTCGGGAACGGGTGTTTGCTTTACCCGCAATCCAAGCACTGGCGAGAAGCTCCTGTACGGCGAATATTTAGTTAACGCTCAAGGAGAAGATGTTGTTGCAGGAACTCGTACTCCGAAAAAGATTTCTGAAATGGCCAAAGAAATGCCGAAAGTGTACGAAGAGTTGCTGGCGACAGTTGGCAAACTAGAGAAGCATTATAAAGACATGCAGGACATTGAGTTCACTGTCGAACACGAGCGCTTGTTCATTTTGCAGACGCGCACGGGTAAGAGAACAGCTGCTGCCGCGGTTAAATTGGCTGTCGATATGAACAACGAGAAAATAATTGGGGTGAACGAAGCTCTTTCGAGAGTAGAGCCAATGCAATTGAATCAATTGCTTTTGCCTAGCTTCATGCCTAAAGATAAAGATAAAGCAAAGGCGGAAGGTCGGTTGCTCACAACTGGTTTGAACGCTTCTCCTGGTGCGGCAATCGGCATTATCACATTTGATCCTAACGAATCAGAAAAACTGGCCGCCAAAAATGAGAAAGTGATTTTGGTTCGTATCGAGACATGTCCCGACGACATCCACGGCATTGTTCCAGCTCAAGGCGTAATCACTACTCGTGGTGGCATGACCAGTCATGCTGCAGTCGTCGCTCGCGGCATGGGTAAGCCCTGTGTAGCCGGTTGCGAAGCCGTAAAGATTGATATGCAAAAACAAGAGTTTACCGTGAATGGTAAAACATTCAAAAAGGGTGACACGATCTCGATTGACGGATCAACTGGTGAGATTTTTAGCGGCGCCATCGCCACTCACGAACCTGAATTTTCAAGCGAATTCACAACCTTGCTAAACTGGGCTGATAAAGTTCGTGTTCTGCAGGTGCGTGCAAACGCTGACACTCCTGAAGATGCTCACACAGCGCGTGAATTCGGCGCTGAAGGCATTGGACTCTGCCGCACCGAGCATATGTTTATGAGCCAAGACAGACTTCCTGCTGTGCAAGAAATGATCATGGCCACCAATTTGGAAGAACGTAAAGCCGCCCTAGCTAAGCTACTTCCTATGCAGCGAGAAGATTTCAAAGGCATCTTTAGAGAAATGAAAGGCTTGCCGGTCACCATTCGCTTGCTCGATCCACCACTGCATGAATTCCTTCCGAAGTTGGAAACATTGATTGAAGAAGTATCCACCATGCGTGCCAAAGGCACCAAGGGACCACAACTTCGAGAGAAGGAAGTGATGCTGCAAAAGGTGCATGAATTGCATGAATCCAATCCAATGATGGGATTGAGAGGATGTCGATTGGGCCTCGTCTACCCCGAAATCAATAAAATGCAAGTGCAAGCGATTTTCGAAGCAGCGATCGCGGTTAAGAAAGAAGGACTGGAAGTTTTCCCTGAGATCATGATTCCGTTGGTTGGTCACGTCAATGAGTTAAAGATGGCTCGCACTGTTCTTGAAGGGGCAGCTAAAGAAGTGATGGATCGTGAAAAGACTACTGTCGACTACAAGTTCGGCACGATGATTGAAATACCACGCGCCTGCGTCACTGCCGATGAAATCGCCGAGCATGCCGAGTTCTTTAGCTTCGGCACCAACGACCTGACTCAAATGACTTTCGGCTATAGTCGAGATGACGCTGAAGGCAAATTCTTGAATCGGTACCTTGAAGGCATTGATGTAAATGGCACTAAGCACAAGGTCCTTGAAAGCAATCCTTTCGAAGTACTGGATCGAAACGGTGTTGGTAAGTTGATGAAAATTGCTGTTGAATATGGATTGCAAACTCGCCCCGATCTTAAATTGGGCATCTGCGGAGAACACGGTGGCGAACCATCGTCGATTGCCTTCGCGCATCAAATTGGACTTGCGTACGTGAGCTGCTCACCATTCAGAGTGCCTGTCGCCCGGTTAGCGGCAGCACAAGCGGCTATCCAGACAGTAGAAAGCGACAAATAAGAAGACGGCCAAGAATTAAACCGATATCTTAAGCACCTGGAAGCGCCGGCATCCGTGCCGGCATCGAACGCTAAGGTTACACAGCTGGTAGGGATTGGAAGCTGTCGACCGATCTAAACCGATATCGGTTTAAGTCCAGAACCAAACGAGTTGTAGAGCTAGAAAATCTGAGCATCCCGTGGCTTTGATATCATAGGTAACGTTACAGGCAAGGAATGCTCATGGGCAACAAAATTGACACGCTAATGGAATTGTTGCCTGAGAAGGAGACAACGCTTGGCCGTGATCATCCTCAGTTCGCTGATTATCTAACAGCAGTCGGTCTCACTCTCTATCATGAAAGTCGGTTCGAAGAGGCCGAACCAATTCTAAAGCGCGCTTTGGACATCCGCGAGAGGGCTTTGGCTGTAGATCACGAGGATGTGGGCGAAGCACTGAACAATCTAGCCCTGCTCTACCTTGCCGAAGGACGATACACTGAAGCCGAGCCACTTTTCAGCAGGGCGCTTCCCATTCAAGAACGCAGGCTCGGAGTTGAACATCTGAGCACTGCGGCAGGAATGCACAACTTGGCTGAGCTTTATCGAATGATGAGCAAGTATTCGCAAGCAGAGCCGCTGTATAAACGCTCTCTGCAAATACGTGAGCGACAGCTTGGTCAAAATCACTTAGATGTTGCGCAAGTGCTCAACAATTTGGGCATGCTCTATTTTGAACAGGGGCGCAACAGCGACGCTGATCCCGTCTTGCGCAAAGTTCTGGACATTCAGGAAAAGGTGCTAGGAAGCGACCATCCAGCCATCGCTAATACTCTCACTGATTTGGCTTTGTTGTTTACAGATCGCGACCAGTTCGATAAAGCTGAACCTCTGCATTTACGAGCTCTCGGTATACGCGAAAAACAGTTAAGCACGGAGCATCCAAAGGTAGCTGAGAGTCTAAACAACCTTGGTTGGTTATATCACCAGCGGGGAAATTATGTGCGCGCAGAATCGTTATATGCTCGCGCTATAGAAATTTGGGAGCGTACTCTTGGTCCTGATCATTCAAACGTGGCTGCGTGTCTGGAAAATTATGCAGACTTGTTGCATAAAACCAACCGTGAAATTGACGCCGTAGCGCTCGAGCAGCGAGTGTTTTTAATTCGCAAGAAAGCTCAAAGCTGATTCTTGATCACTGCTAACATGCGCAATGTTTGTTCGCCCATTAGGATTGAACTCTGAGATAACGACAGAGCAAGCCTCGCATGTATAATTACCTCTTGTGCTAAGAGGGGTGATCGCAAATGGCTAAGAACGTCGTATTGACTGGAGTCGGTCATGATCGAGTCGGTATCGTCGCTGAACTTGCGGAAATACTATTCGAGATGGGCTGCAACCTTCTGGATTCCAGTATGACTTTGTTGCGTGGTGAATTCGCAATTATCCTGATGATTAGACTTCCGGATAACCAAAGCTTGGATGATCTGAAGAAAAAGATCATTGAAGTTGAAAGCCGGCTCGGTTTGACGATCCATGTTCGGGAATTGTCCGATCAAGAAGCAAATGAATGCGAAGATCAAGGCGATCCGTATATTATATCAGTGTATGGTGCGGATAAGCCTGGTATCGTATCTGGTATCACCAAGGATTTGGCGAACTTGGGTGCGAATATCACCGATGTCGAAACGAAACACACTGGCGAGCATGACGGAGCAACTGTATTTTTGATGGTTCTGGAGGTGAGTTTGCCTGAACATGTACCTGAATCCAAGCTGAGATCCGTTTTATCGGATTCATCAAAAAAACTGAATGTAAATGTTTCGGTTCAGTCATTGGACGTGGTGCAACTATAAATGGCGATTTTACCAATCCTGCTTTATCCTGACGAGCGGTTGAAACAAATTTCCGCACCGGTTGCCTGCGTTGACGAAACAGTGACAGGATTAATAGATGATTTGTTAGAAACGCTCTATGACTCACCTGGATGTGTGGGCATCGCTGCGCCGCAAGTCGGAGCGCTAGTGAGACTGGTAATAATTGACGCTAGCCGCAATGCGAAAGCTGGTCCAAATCAAGGTCGAATGATATTAATCAATCCGGAAATTATCCATTCTGTAGGCGAAGTTATGGCCCGTGAAGGTTGCTTGAGTCTGCCCCATTTGACCGCAAACGTCAAGCGAGCGCAGCATATAAAGGTGCGAGCTTTAAACGAAAGAGGCGAGACTTGGCAGTTCGATGCTTCGGACTTTGAGGCACGAGTTGTGTTGCACGAACGAGACCATCTTGATGGACTGCTGTTTTTAGACAGAGTGGCGTCTTTAAAGACTGATGTCTTCCGGCGGAAGCGCTACGTTGGGGGAGAGGAAAAGACCAACAGCAAGGCGTAATTGTAGTTATCCTGGGATAGTCTATGCAGCAAGCCGCTCGCGACTTATCTTAGGAAGTCTATGCAGCAAGCTGCTCGACCTATGCAGGCGCCACTATCCGCAAATCCATAGTCTAACCGTCTGTATCTTCGGGCATACCAAGATCTTTAGCCATATCTTGAATTTGCGGATAACGTCTGACAGTATCGAGGGCGGTGGCACGCACATCCATTAGCTGCGGATCCCGAGGTATGTCGTTGCCCCAAAGTTCAATTGCCTTCAGTAATTATGCCGTTGCATCCGCAGCCCATCCGGAAGCATAAAGTGAGCCGAAAGCTACGAGCATATTTCGAAGGAATGTACGGCGTGATCGCATCTTACAAACGGAAGCTTCTCTTAGAGGATGTTATGGTCGAAGGGAGTGGAGTCATTCTAAGTTAGAATTGAATTGCGCATTTCGCGATAGTGCACAACCTTAGTGAGCTTCTATAAAATCTTGCAATCCATTATAGGGCGGGTCAAATTAAGGAATGAAGTTCAAAATTTTCTTACGGATCGCTCTACCGACTATAACATTGCTCATTGTCGTTGTAGTCGTTTTTAGCAGTAAAAATTACGGACCGGTCAATGAAGCTTTTCTGGCTCCTAAGGGACCTACCGAGGCGTTCTTCAACGAAAAGCATGGACTTGTAGTTTTCCCAGGATTTTTTATCGTCACTCGTCAAGACGGTTCGGAGCAAGTCGTATCTCGTCCCGAGAATAAAGAATTGAAGCCAGGCATAGACATGGAATCCTCCACCGCCAAAATCAATACTTGGTTTAAGTTATTTCGAGGAAAACTGGCAGCCAGCTTCGTACCAGATGCCCGCGGCGGGATGTATGTGAACGTACAAATAAGCACGAACGGATTAAAGTCTCTAAACTTCTTCAAGTTTCAACAAGGGGGAGTTAATCAGAAATTTTCACCAGGAGAACTGAGACATGATGAAGCCGCTGTGAAACAAAATGTGGCATCAACCTTGCGAAAAGTAGTTCTTGCTCCAACGCTTGCTCTCCCAGGCGGAATCGATAATGTAAAGATCCGACTGGGCTTTGCTGGAGACCCAAGCGGAGGAAGCTTTGGTCTAAATGATGATTAACTAGCTAGGCAGCGAAGCTGCTCGGCTCCTGCAGCAAGCTGCTCGACTTACGCTGGCGTCACTATCCGTAAATCTATTGTCTGCCCATCCGTATCTTCCGGCACACCGAGGTCTTTCGCCAATTCCTGAATTTGCCCATAACGTTTGACGGTATCGAGGGCGGTGGCGCGTGCAATGATGGAGTCTAACTCAGTTGAGATTTCTTCTCTGCTTAAAACCGGGTGAGAGCACGTAATCGGTTCAGGATCGTGTCCTAAAAGTAGATAGACCAGCGTCGCACCCATAGCATAGATGTCGCTCTGCGGCACCGGTCTTCCCCTGAATTGTTCAGGCGGAAGATAAGCGTGTTTGCCCACTACTGTTCCTGTTGCAGTTGATTCGGTTTGTTGCGCGACGTTGAAGTCAACCAGTTTGAGTATGCCATCTTTTCCGAGAATTAGATTGTCGGGAGTGAAGTCTCTGTGCACTACGGGCGGATTCAAGCTGTGCAGATAAGTGAGGATAGTGCACATTTGGGCAGCCAGCTCCCGCACGCGCTTTTCGCTCATTCGTCCCTCTGATTCGACAACTCTTCTGAGCGACAGCCCATCGATTCGCTCCAAGACTAAATAGCCTCTATGATCTTCTACGAAGAATTCAATCAAACGTACGACGCGAGGATTGTCCAGGCGCTTTAACATTGAGGCTTCATGTTGCATGCTCTCGAGTGCTTGGCGGCGGACATTCACGTCCACATAAACAGGCAGAATAAATTCTTTCAGCACGACTTCAGACTGGTCAGTTTCGCGAGTGGATAAATAAGCGGTCCCTTGCCCACCAACTCCCAATTGTCCGCTGATCCTGTATTTGCCACTCATCAGCACCGCGCCTGGTGATAGCGGTGTCAGTCGTTCTCGCTTCGGTGGTGCCGATAACGCCTGTAACCATAGCTCTGTGTAACTGTCATCATGTGCAGGCGTCAACACATCCATTAACTGCGGGTCCCGAGGTATATCGCCTCCCCAAAGCTCAATTGCCTTCAGCAAATTATGCCGCTCTTCAATGGTAGCTATACAGCCAAGCTTGAGTTGGATTGGATAATTCTCGATTGCCTTGTTGCCACCAAACCCAGTGGCATCTTTAAAGCGGATGATCGAATCTTGGGGAGACGTCTTGTTCGCTGGCCAGGACAAATCAATTCTCTCCAATTTGTTCCACGGCAACATCAATCCATCGGAATAATTCCAGCGATGCCATTCTAGACATACGCCAGTTTTGCTTAACGATACGTGAGTGGGATGTGAAAGGTAACGGAAGGCCGCTACTGCTAACGCTGTGGCGACTGCTAAAAATAGTCCCGGCAAGACAAAGCCTTCAGATGAACTTGCGCCACCCAAACTGGCAACCAGCGCGGGATTTGTGGCACCTGTGTGAAGAAGCACCATGATTTGGCTGAGAATTAGCCCGGGTCCACCGAATCCGAAGAACAGCACAACAAGTCCCATTGCGAACCACGCTTTGATGCTGCTCCAAGCTGAGAATCTATACCTTACCCACTTTTCCAAGCCGGCATAAGGTCGATAGCGAATTACTAACTCACCGTCTTTCTCCAAATCTATTGCAACTGGTTCCTGAGTTTTGAGGTTGTCTGCCATTTTGATACTCACATGGATGGAGCTACTTCTTGCTTTTCGCGAGCTTGTTTAATCATAATTTCGCCGATTATTTGCACAAGATCGTTGGCAGATTTAGGTCGATCAGTTGATTCCATTTCTGTGCAGGCTGCAACTAATGCGTCCAGTTCTTCTGATGCTTGCGGAGCTAAATGTCTCGGGTGAGAGGACATCAACGCTTCAGGGTCTTTACCTGTAAGCAAGAAATACATGGTGCCGCCTAACGCATAAATATCACTTTCAAGATTCGCCTTTCCACGCAATTGTTCAGGAGCGATGTACGCCTGCTTGCCTACAAGTGTTCCGGTGGCATTGCCCACAAACTCATTTGCGGCACCAAAATCGATCAGGGTAATAGTGTCATCGTCCTTTCGCACCAGATTATCGGGAGTTAGATCTCGATGAATGATTGGAGGATCTTGTGTGTGTAGATAACTGACTATTGAAGCTATTTGTTTTGCCCAGTGCAGGACAATTTCCTCGGGTTGCGCACCATTTTGTTTGACAAGTTGCCGCAAATCTTGGCCACGAATGTATTCGAGTACCATGTAGCTGCGATTGTCTTCTGCAAAATGATCGTAGACTTTGGCGATATTCGGATGGTCCAATTTGACTAACAATCGAGCTTCGCGCTCGAACAGCTCCGCAGCCTTGGCATGAGTGTGCTCATCAGCATTAGCGGGAACCACAGCTTCTTTGATCACTACCATATCTCTTTCATTTTCTTGCGCCAGGTAAATCGCCGATAAGCCACCAAAAGCAAGTTGTCTGAGAATTTTGATCCGCCCATTTTGCAATTTGCGATCTGGTTCGAGCGGCACAAAGGAGGTCGCACTGAATCTGCGGCTTAGCTCTTCCTCCCACATTTGGGTATAGCTGAACTCTAGCCCTCGGCTCTGATTTTGCAGACCATTTTGAAAGTCAATCAATTCAGGAGTGCGTTTGCAATTGGTTCCCCACACTTCAATTGCGAGTAAAAATTGCTCGAGTTCTGTCTTCGCAACTTTGGAAACGTCAATTGTGATGTGACCGCCCGAGCGAAAGAATAGACTAAGCCAGCCACATGCAGCCATGTCTTGGGCTAACGGTTTGGATGTGTCAAGCTGAACTTGCGCAGTAATCAAGTCTGACCAGAGTCGCTCGCGCCTAAAGCGCAGTTTGGACATCATGAACAAAGGAAATGACAGACCCTCTTTGCTCACGACTATTCGATCATCTTCGCACACTGCAGCAAGTAGAATCGCAATAATTGGAATAGCGCCCAGAAGGATGATTGTGCCTGCGATCGGAAGTGCCGCAGTGTGCACCTCAGCCCAGTTTGTGACAACCATCGTCAAAAAAAGACCGAAGCAAAACGGTACGATAATTGACCACACCGGCATTAAAGCAGTCATGATTCCGAAGCCGATTTTTGCCGGTAATGTCTTATATTTGACCGCGAGTTCCAGCTCTGCCACAGTGCGTTCCTTGGTCCGAGAAGTTCCCAGAAGTGAGTAGAGGTACCCAATCTGTCGTACCCTACTGCGAGTATTCTTCAACCTCTGTCAGCGTTCTCGGCGCCTGAATTACGATTACTTAACTTCTTACGGGAACTTTGCCTTGTTGGAAGAGTCGACCAGATCAGTTGGAATACGTCTAGCCATGCCGAAAACTGCTTGCGGCAGAATAGCGTTTAAGCGCTCGATCGCTATACCTGGTGCCGTCAAGACTATTTCCTGACCGCCGCCTTTTTGCAGGGCATGATAAATGTGCTCAGCCGCTCGTTCGGAACTAATACTCAGTACGTGTTTCATGAGCATGCCGCGTAGGTCATTTTTCTCGGCAATCAGGGTTGGATTTTTGGAGCCCATAATTTCGTTTTTAGCAAAAAATTCAGTGCGAACCCAACCCGGACAAACGGTGATGAAGTCGATTCCCTTACTCTGAAGTTCAGCAGCCATCCCTTCAGACATACCTGTTAATGCGAATTTGCTTGCTGCGTAGCAAACGCTGCCTGGGAACGCCACCTTTCCTGCAACAGAAGAGATGTTCACGACCTTTCCCCTTTTGCGCTCTGCAAAGTGCGGCAGTGCCGCATAAGTTGCGTATAGTGGGGCAAAAAAGTTCACAGCAAAAACTCTTTCCCAATCAGCCGGCGTTAGGTTCAACACTGACCCAGGTTTGGCAAGCCCAGCGTTATTAACTAGCAAATCTATAGTGCCGAACTCCGCCAGGCAGCGCTCAATGAGCGAAGCTGGCATGCCCACGTTTGCCACGTCTCCTGCCACGATAACCGCCTGACCACCTGCCTTTTCAACAAGCGCCTTAGTTTCCGAAAGTGCGTCTTCAGTGCGCGCATTGATTATCAGCCTGGCCTTTAATTCGCGAGCCAGCAAGACTGCAAGTGCTTTGCCAATCCCCGTTGATGCACCGGTTATCACTCCGGCAAAACCCGAATTTAATTTTTGGTTTGACATCTCTGATCCTGAGTTTCGAATCTAAACCGATATCGGTTTAGATTTCGGATTCGATTATAGAGCTTGTCGGTGCGTCTGCATCGACTGTCAGCGGATGGCATCTCATGGGCTTTGAATTGGATTTTGATGCTTCATGGTCTGCACAATCTGTGGATTGCTGGATAAGTTGGAACAAATCGGTTTAAATACGGTCGCTAGTCAGCAGTCTTTTTAGAGGTCTTATTTTATGGAACAGGTTCACGAACTCGCCGCTGCTGCAGCTAAAGCTTTGTCTGTCCACAATTACTCAGAAGCAGAGGAACTCTATCGACGAGTGATTACCATGGTTGACAGTTCACCGGACCCCCTGAGTCCAACTGAATTCGATATTGCCCAGTGCTTCAATGCACTTGCTGATTTGCTCGAACGTGGAAATAAGACTGAAGAAGCAGAGGTCATGCGAAGACGAGCCCGCAAAATCACTGCCAAAGAATTAAACGAGATTGACGGATTCCCTCGATAAGCCGGGCAGCTTGCTGCATAGGCTATCCTCGGATAAGCCGGGCAGCTTGCGCAGTTGGGAAGCTTCGTTGACTAGCCGGGTCTATCTGATTTTTTCGTTGTTCGAACTTAAACCGATATCGGTTTAAATTCGAAACTGGTTTATAGATGGTGGCTATTAGGCTTGGACCGCGAATGTTCGCTCTTGTAGATTTAAGCTAGGATCAGCAATGTCTCGATGCCATACAGAGCAAGCAGTTCTGAGAAAGTTGGCACGTATTCGGTAGTTTGCAGCACTTCCTTGAAACTATCCAGAGGGCTCGTCGACGCCAATTCGTGGCGAATCAAGGCGAGCCTCCTTTGTCCTTCAACTGAAGGTCGTTCTTCTAGTTTCAGCCGCCAGCTATCAATATACATTTGGACTGGTACCACAAACGTTAAGGTCAGGAGCATGTATATGGCCAGAAAGGTGAGGTGTGAATGATGGAAGCCAAAAGTTAAAATAGCGAGAGCTATACCAGTTAGGGCTAGGAAGCCGACCAGCACTATGGTGTAAGTGAAGACCGTGATCAGCCTGATCAGAATTCGAAGTGCTTGTAGACGCCAACTTTGCCGTTTCAGGTGCTCGATAACTTCGGCAATTTCTGAATATAGTGGTATCGAATGTAGTAGCAGCAGGGCGAATCTCAAAATAATAGCGCTGATCAGGCACATACCAATAAGACCGATGGCAAAAGTCCAAGGGCGGATAAAAATCATGATCAGTGTGGCAATAACTAGTGCCCCTGAGATAGCGGCGGTTGAATAGTATTTGGCATAACTTCGCTTGCGCATCAAAGGCACAATAAGTCCACGAGCCCGCAAATCGTTTCTGAACTCTTCCTCGAAAGCCGCTTTATATCCGGCTGTCGAAAAGTCAGCAATCAAAGTGGCAATAGCTGACATCTTGAAGTAACGACGAATTTGCCGGGGATCTTGGAGCACTTTGACGACGAAGTGGCGTGCTGTGTGAACGACGAAATTATAGATTTTGGAAACACGACGAACGTACTCAACAGGATCTTTCTTTATATCCATCGGTAAGTGCTTGTCTACTCGACTTTGCGCCCAATCAGAAACTGTCTCTTTTGCCAGGTCCCACATGCGCATTTCATATGAAGCCAGCTTGGGAACATTGCCGTCAGACAACTTTGCTTTCAATGCCCGTTGTACGAGGTCCGCTCCAAGCACAAGCATGGCATGCGAGATATCGCCGTTAGAGCTCAAGTAGGCGATCTCGGCTGGACGAAGTCTCTCGTCATCTACTACGAGTTGGTCACGGTCTGCAAACCGAGGACGAGCGAGATTGCGATTAAGACCGGCTCTTGCGATTAGCAAAGTTGCAGCGGTAACAAGGACCGCTGCAAAAAATGGTGCTAGATGCGTAAATTCTTCCAGCTTCTTTTAACTTTTCTAGTTCTAACCGGCTTTTGTCAGCGGCATGTTCGCAGCCGATAGTGCCATTCTTCTCTTGTTTGCTGCTTTTCTGATGGCATCGCACAAATCCTTAACTGCTGTTAAAGGACCGATGCTGCCGTCGGACTCCATAGCAAGCGCATGATCGTTGTGTTGTTCGCTCGGTGATTTCAAGAGAATCGCTGGCGATGAAGCCGATCCTCTGATGGCGCGAACTACAGGAAGGTTTTCGCTAACGCCTTTATTGATATCCAGAAGCACGACGTCAGGATTCAATTGATTGATGCGATCAACAAGATGAGCTCCGTTGCTCGATGTGCCGGACACTTCAAATTCAGGAAACTGCTCAAGCCATAACATCAGCGACACTAGGCTTGCACAGTCGTAGTCTGCTATGAATATTTTCGTGCGGGCGTTCACTTTTTTTCTCCGACATGTAAGCTGATGAATTTAAAGAGCTCTCCGAGACTGATTTTGTTTCTTCAATCTAGAGGAAAGATAGTTAATGCGAGTCCGTGTGAATTGGCTCTGGTTGTAGGTTGCACAAAACCTAAAGACAACCTTAACGATCGATATAAGTGTATACCCTTAGCTAGCGAAAGAGAATATCTAGATATTCGGATCGAATATCGATCGCAGACACTTCAGATGCACCATACATGATGCTTTCGCCTTATTGTCAAGGTGGCTTGTGGAACAAAACTTAATCCCAGCTACGCTGTTCGAGCTGACTGCTTGTCAATCTTCGCGTACTCAGAACTTGAGTCAAGCCAATGCCAGCGTCCTTGAGAAACCGCTTGTCTTCTGCCATACAGCTGATCGTTCAGTTTGGGAAAGTCTTCGCGGAAATGAGAGCCTCGAGACTCTGCGCGATTCATCGCCGCAGTTGCGATCAGCCCGCCAATGAGAAAAACATTTGCGGCGCATATATTTGCAACATTGAAAGAAGCCAGTTGAGAGCCATCCTTTTTGATTCGCGCCAACAATAGTGTCAACCCAGCTTCACTGCGTGTTAGCGAAGCGTATTCATACATATGCTTTTTGAAAGCCGTCAATGTAGAAGGAACGGAATATTGCTCCTCTTTAGAGCCAACAGACAAGGATGGTTTACTCAAGAGACTGAGGGCACCATGTGAACTTGCGCTGAGGATGCTAGCCAGATTGATCGCCATAACGCCTGCCTCAAGCAATGAATTACTTGCCAACCGGTTAGCACCGTGAAGACCTGTGCTTGCCACTTCGCCTATAGCGTACAGCCCAGGCAGACTAGTGCGACCAAAAGCGTCGCTCAACACGCCACCCATGAAGTAGTGAGCAGCGGGACAGACGGGTATTGATTCGCGAGTGGGATCGACGCCGTACCTTCTACAGGTGGCGATAATGTTTGGAAACCGCTCTTGCAATGCTTGCTCGCCAATTGGGCGTAAATCCAAATCTACCGCAGTTAGATTGCCGGCCAGCATTGTTGAGTGAATCGCTCGGGCGACAACATCTCTTGTGGCCAAGTCGCCATCTGGGTGGAAGTTTTTTACGAATGGTTTGCCGTTACCATCCAGAAGCACGGCGCCCGCACCGCGGACTGCTTCGGATATTAGAAAAGCAGGAGCGCCAGGTTTGGCAAGAGCGGTAGGGTGGAATTGCATGAACTCAAGATCGGCCAGGGTCGCCCCAGCTCGGTAAGCCATTGCTGCACCGTCTGCGGTGGCAACTGATGGATTTGTTGTGCGAGAATAAATTTGTCCGGCACCACCGGTAGCTAAAACTGTATGGCGGGCGTAAATCCGCTTGATCACGCCTTTGTGTAATACTTCTGCACCAATTACTTTTTGACCGTCTTGCAGCAAATTGAAAGCAAAGCATTGCTCCAGCATGTTGAAGTCTATTGACGATGAAGCTTTATGCTGAACGTTTTCGAGCAACGCGGTTGATATCGCTTTGCCGGTTGTGTCTTTGCTGTGTAAGACGCGCGCTTTGCTGTGCCCGCCCTCGCGAGCCAGTTCGTACGAGCCATTTGCGCCTCTGTCAAAGCCCATGCCCAGTCGGCTCAGCTCTTGCACTAAATATGGTGCTGCACCAATCAACTCTTTAGCAACGGCTTCGTCAGTTAATCCGGCTCCGGATTTAATCGTGTCATTGAGGTGATCTGTAATGGAGTCAATAAAAGTATTTGAGGTGACAGCGGCCACTCCGCCCTGTGCGTAGAATGTGTTTGAGTCACTGAATGTCTCTTTGGAGGCAATTGTCACTCCTGCGCCTTGATCGTGCAGCAGTATGCCGAGAAGCATTCCTGCCAGCCCGGAACCGAGGATCAAGACATCAGTGTCTAAGCGCAGCCGTCCTTCATTTTCAACGATGTTTAAGTTTTTCATGTCGCTAATATATTGAGATCATTCGTTCGATAGATTTGAGTGCCTTTTGCGCAATCTCTTCAGGAACGGTGACTTCAAATACATCCTCCACTAGAGAACGATGCAGTTTTTCCAAAGTAATCATCTTCATGAACATGCAGCTCATTTCCGAATTGATCGGCAAGAATTCTTTGTCGGGATTTTCTTTCTTCAAGCGGTGAAGAATGCCAATCTCAGTCGCCACTACAAATTTCTTTGCCGGTGAATCTGCAGCCCGGCGAATCATACCCTCGGTTGAAGCAACCTTCAATTGGTCGCCGTTTCCAGCTCGCGCTACTCGATCCAGATATGGAGTTAAGCAACCACATTCGGGGTGAATAAGAAGTTCGGCGTCCGGATGTTCTTTTATCTTTTGATCGATCTCTTGCGGATGAATAGCAGCATGAACGTGACATTCGCCCATCCAAATGTGCATATTTTTCCGACCGGTCATTTTTTGAACCCAAGATCCAAGAAACATATCAGGCAGAAACAGTATTTCGACATCGTCAGGAATTGATTGCACGATCTTCAAGGCGTTACCAGATGTGCAGCAATAGTCGGATTCGGCTTTTATCTCGGCCGTTGTATTGACGTAAGAAACGACCAATGCATTTGGATGCTCTGCTTTCCAGTCACGCAACTGATCGATATTTATTGATGCGGCCAACGAACATCCGGCATCAAGATCAGGAATCAATACTTTTTTTGTCGGACACAGGATGGCCGCAGTTTCAGCCATGAAGTGAACGCCACAAAAAATGATTGTCTGTGCTTTAGTTTGTGCCGCCTGCTGAGAAAGACCAAGAGAGTCACCCACAAAATCAGCGATGTCTTGTATCTCAGAAATTTGATAGTTATGAGCAAGGATTACCGCGTTGCGCACTTTTCGCAACTCGTTTATTTCCTTCAACATCTGTTCTTTTGGGATTGATTGCGTTCGTTTGATTGTTGCTTCACGAGTGGTCATGGTTATATTTCAACCTCGAGACTGATATCAATGTTTGGAGCTGAGTGAGTCAGCGCTCCAATAGAGATGGCATTAACCCCTGCGATCAAATAATTCTTGATGTTCTTAAAATTGATTCCGCCTGATACTTCGATGAAGCAGGCGCCGTTGACGATGCCGACCGCGCTGCGAATCATCAAAGGGCTCATATTGTCCAGAAGGATCGCCGCGACGCCAATTTCTAGAGCTTGTTCAACCTGTGTCAGCGTGGTGGCTTCAACTTCAATCGGCAAGGTCGGATGAGCTTGTCTTGCGTTTTGAATTGCAGACTGGATGTTTCCGGCAATTTGAATGTGATTATCCTTGATCAAAATGGCATCAAAAAGTCCAAAGCGGTGGTTTTGCCCGCCGCCAATCGCCACTGCCTCCCGCTCAAAAGCGCGCAGTCCAGGCGTTGTTTTGCGCGTATCTCGAATATCGATTCCTGATGGTTTTGCCAATTCGACGAATTGACGAGTTACGGTCGCAATAGCGGACATGCGCTGCAACAAATTGAGCGCCACGCGCTCCCCACTCAGGACACTTGAAGCCGGTCCTGAAAAGGTCGCTATCACTGATGGCGATGAATCGACGTACTGCCCTTCCGCCACCTTTGGTTCAACGGTGATTTGAGAATCGAATCTATTTAATACGTACGCGAACACTCGCAGTCCAGCGACAACTGCTTCTTGCTTGCAGTAGACGCTGCCTGACACTGTTCTCTCCGCGCGCACGATGCTTGAGGTCGTGATGTCCAGGCGTTGGTCACCAAGATCCTCACGGATAGCCAAGTCGATTGCGTCGTTGATTAATTTCTCGCGGAAATCTTCAGACTGGGAGGCTTGAGTCAGTGCATACATTTTGTCACCTGGACTGTGTCGGACTTACGCTTATGGCTCTTAAAAAGTAAGTGTATTACTTACGTTATATCATGACTTTAATAGATGTGGATTAATTCGTGATGTTCCCTTGCTGAGAGTGCTTGTAGGTCGATTTGTCGAGCCTTGAATTGACCGCCAGATATGTATTTGCAACGGTCTAGGCTGTCTCTATCAAGTGTGTCGTAGACGTTAATTAACGTTACCTTCTTTAACATTGCCGGGAAGAATTTAAGCCGATCTTCGGCTAATAGCTCGCCTTTGAGCCGATTGCGGAGTATTATTGTCGTTGCTTAGGCAACCTATATAGGTGAATTCACGGTGAAAGATCCCCGCTCTATCCGACTGTTAGCGATGTTGGCTATTTGTTCTTTGTGCTGGTTTTCAGGCCGAGCGTCAGCTTATAACGCCACTATTTTGAACAGCCTTGCTCGTTCGCGAGATGCTCTGCTGACTCAACGTGTGCATTTGCAAGACGCGGCAGCCGAAACTCAAACCAAGATCACCGAATATCAAAACAAATTGGACTCAATCAACTCATACCTGACCGACACCGACAACGCGCTGCGCGATGTGGAATCGGCGATGGCTCGTGCAAACTAAGAGGCATATTTAATGGCTAGCAAATATTTGAAGATCACTTTAGCGCTATCCTGCGCGGTGTACATGGCCAGCCCCAGACTTGTGTTTGCCGAGGGGGCGAGTATTATGGTCCAGGACATAACCGAGAAGAAAGGCATCGCCACAGCTTCCACACCGGTCACTACCTCGACAAGCAATTCGACGCCGGAGCTGAAAAAGAATGTGGTGATCGAAAAGGTTCTGCCCAACACAAATGCAGAATCTCACGAAACCAATTATCAAGGCTGGCAGTTCGATTCAGGTGACGTCAAAATAAGTTGCGTCAATCCTAACGCAGCGTGCACCGAGTCAGAGCAGGTATTAGACACGCTGAAGATTTTGTTTAGAGCATACAGCAAGGGTGATTTAGAAACAGCTGGCCAGTATATGGACGATGATTGCACCACATTCGATGAAGCATCTAAAACGCTGATCGTGGGCAAGAAGGCCGTTCTCGATGACTTGAAGCAGAAAATCCACGGCTGGGAAGTGTCGGATTCGCCTTTGATTTCATACACAATGGATCATCCTTACGCCAAGGTTAATGGGGATATGGCAGTAGTTTCCTTTGTCGCGATTAAAGCTTTTGGTGGCAAGCATCCGCAGGAGTTTAAATCTCACTGCACTGATATTTTCAAAAAAGAAAATGGGAAATGGAAAAAGCTTCATTACCGCAGCAACTGGAAAGAAGTAGTCGCAGTAGCTAAGTAGGCGCTGATAGTCGCGGTCACCAACCATGAAAACGATGCGAGAGGCAAGCGCTTGGCCTTTCGGTATGAAGTCCGACTTTTATAATCCAGAAATGGAATCCTAACCCTTAGTGGTGAACAAAAAGTAACACCATATTGGCAATACTTAGCACCACAGATAGTGCTACCAAGAGTGTGATTGTTTGTTGAAAATTGCCGGACTGTTTTGTTTGAGTCAGAGTTTGCAAGGTGGATTCGAGCGCTTGCAATTTCTTGTCAAAGCCTTTCAAGTCGTTCATCAAAGTTCTGTCCAAATCAGCCTTGACTTGCTCAAACTGAACTTCGAGTTCATTTTGCGTTCTTTCGACAAGTGTTTTCGCTTTCTCATTTTGAACTTCTGCAGCGCTGGAAGCCTTGACGGTTAGTTGCTCCATCTGAACAGACAGGTCTGCGCTTAACTTACGCATTGCTTTCCCATGTTCAGCAATCGTCTCTTGAACAAACTTCTGTTGTGCCGAAATTTTTGCAGCAAAGCCTGTCGTAATGTTTTCTGCCTGGATTTTGAGAAGGCGATCGACTTCACTTTGAGAGTATGTTGAGTATTTCCAAGAATCTGAGTTGACCTGCACGTTTACATCTTTTACGGCAGCGGCAGAAACTACTGGGCTCGTTGAGGGCGATACTGGGGACATGTTTTCTCCAATTTCTATCGGTTCCAGGGATACATTTCCGTGAGAGACTAAAAATGTGGAAAAGCTTTCGGCTGGAAGCTTTTCCGCGTAGGCTTGATCGACTAATAGAGTTGCCGTTTCTGCTTTGAAGTTGACGCGAATGACGAGAGTCTCGAAATCTTCTTCCAAAATGTTCAATTCGTCGCAGATGACTGCAATCGATTTGGGTGTCAGGGAACTTGCTTGGTAGCTAGTTTTTAAAATGGACTTTTGCACATCGGCCGATCTACCTAAATCGTTGCTGATCCATTGCCCACGTGTATAGCGCACGGCGATGTCTGCAGGTCTACTGTTTTTCGAAATTTCAAGTGTGAAGGACGCGCTGCTCGAGACGATATCCAAGTAAGCAGTGTTTATCAATTCGGATTCAAAACGAGCGGTGAAGCCGGCCGCTTCTGAAATGTTTTTGATGCTTGCAGTGCTCAGTTTGTAGACGCGGCCTCGCACGGAAGCGCATGGCATGCGGTCAAAGGTGCCTGCTTCCGGAATCCAAACTTTGTCGGCTGAGACTGATTGAGCGTGTTCTAATTGTATTACCATGCCTACTCTCTACAGATGTTTTGACACTAGGCTGCGGAGCCGTGTCTTCCTCGCCTTTTTCACCAGTTTACGAGTTATTCAACAGTATCCCATCTTGTATAACTTGCCAATGGGCGTGCGTCTAATTCCTCTCTAATGTTGTCAAGCCGTCGCTGGCACTGGCTTGACGCTTATGGTCGGATATTAGAGTGCGTTCAGAAATGGACTGGAAGAAATTTCGCTTCTCATCGAAGCGGTTGACTATTGAGTTTAGCTGTTACTTGTAGTCTCTTCCGTCGTGAGCATTGTTAGAGTTTGAACAGTCCTAATTTTGGTTCAATATTGTCGGTTCAATTTATCTCAAGTAGTTTAGAAGCCGGTCTCGGAAGGTGGTGGCATCGACGGTGCTTGCTGCGGCTGTACTGGGGTATCAGCTTTAGGTGCAGACGCTTTATCAATGTCGGAAAATATTGAAGAAATCTGTTGATTGGGAAAGTGTTTTTTGTATTCGCGAATGCATTGAGCCGCGGCTTCTTTCTTGCCACTCAAAGACAGGGCGCGCCCCAAGTAGAGAAAGTCGATATGACTGTTTACGCAGGCAGATGTAACATTGTTAAACTGCTTGACGGCACCTGCATAATCTCCTGCCGCCAAATCTAGCAGACCCACTTGTCTGATCAAGTAATAGTCTTTCGGTGCCGTCCCCAGCATTTGTTCTGCGCGTTCAAGCGCTGCATCAATTTTGCCCGACGCAGCTAGTGAGGCACGTTTCTTGTCTAATAATGGTAGATCCACCGATCGGGCATTGACGAAATTGCCACTATCGAAGTCATCAGCCAAGAAGGGATCCCAGTGGAAGTCGTGTTGTGCAGAAAATCCTATTTGAGTCATCGGTCTTTGCTGAAGAGGTTGTTTGACTTTACTGAGCTTTTTCAGTGCGGCGCGCATTTGCTCTTCATCGCCTCGAAGGAAACAAATTTCCGCTAAAAGAGAAGTCACAGGCGCATATGTTTGTAGAGTTTCGGCATGTTGCGCGGCTGCATATGCGCTTTCTAAATCACCATCCAAATAAGCGACTTGTGCCATGCCTTGATAAGCGGGTTGGCAATTGGGATTGCACACGATTGCCTGCTTGAACTGCTTTTTCGCTTTGTCGAAATCGCCGAGCCGCATGTAAACGTAGCCTAGGTCAATATGCGCGGCACAAAAATTTGGATTCTGGCGCAGCAATGTCGTCAGTGCGCGTTCAGACGCGGCGTAGCTGTGCCCAAGATATTGGCTTATTCCTGTGCTCAAGATAGTTTCGGTTGATTTGGGATCGAGCTGATACGCTTTTGCAAGCGCTTCAAGAGCTTCGGCATATCTTTGTTTTAAATCGAGCGCTAGTCCCAGCGTCGTGAATGGCACTGGATCCGTTGGATCGGCTGCAGTCGCACTGACCAGAGCAGCAAGAGCTTGATCGATCCATCCCTTCAGTGCCGGTCCCTTATTCAATATTGTTAAAGCGCGTGAGTTGGCATTTTCCGCCCGTTCTCTTGCATGCATGTCCCAATTGTGACTCTGACCATGCGCAAGTGGCGCTGCCAAAATGGCTATAGCGATTGTTGTCAGGGCGGTTTGTCGTTTTTTCTGGTTAAGCATATGGTACTAGGGATGGTCATATGGTACTAGGGATGGTGCGGAACTAGACTAGAACTAGAATAAGAATACTGGTCGATCTGGCAGTCTTTCAAACTCACCTTCTGAGAAATTATATAGACGTGCCGGTCGAAATGACGTCTCTTGTGAGGTTTCGTCGAGCTCTTGCAGCACACCTGTGTTGAGAAACTTCTTGCGGAAGTTGCGGTTGTCTACCGAACGACCAAGAACTGCTTCATACACCATCTGCAAATCTCTCAAAGTGAATTTCTCTGGAATCAGCATGAATGCCGCTGGTGAATACTCGATTTTATAGCGCAGTCTTTTGCGTGCATACGAAATTATATCCGCATGGTCAAAAGCTAGCTCTGGCAATTGATTTACCGGCCACCAGGCGACACCGCTAGCGTCAGAGCTAGCTTTCAATTCCAATTCTTCTTGCCTTAACAATGCCAGATAAGCGACGGTAACGGTACGTCCGCGTGGATCGCGACCTTTTTCGCCAAAGGAATAGAGCTGCTCCAGGTAAACATCGCCGACGTTGGTTTCTTCAAGTAACTCTCTAGCCGCCGCTTCATCCAGCGTTTTATCTGTGTCCGCTATAAAACCGCCGGGTAAAGCCCAGGAACTTTTGAAAGGATCGAATTTCCGTTTAATCAGCAGAACTTCGAGTGCTCCCTGCTCGATTGCTAATGCCACGGTGTCGACGGTGACTCTAACGGTTTCAGTTGACATGAATAGCGAAGAGCCTGCCTGTTGTCTGCTTTTGAATAGTAAACGTAGTATACACGTTTCCTGAATCAAGGCGCTCAGTTTGACGAGAGAACAAAGTCAAGCGCTGCGCTGTAAGTAGGAATGGGTGGTGCTTCGTGATGTATGTCGAGTTTGACCAGTTTGCTGGGGATATGAGCCTTTTCCAGGCTCTCTACCATCTCTTGCTGTAAATTTGTGGGCACAACTGTGTCTCTCAGGGCTGAGACGATAGCGAACTTAACGCCTCTGGGCAGCGCATTTAGATGCGTCAAAAAACTTCTCGATGAGTAAGCCTCTGGCTTTTGTTCTGGCGTCCCTCCAAAGGAGACAATCATCGCGTTCTGAACCGATTGCATTTTCGATTGATGATAGAGCGCGGCAAGATCACCTGCACCCTCGACGCTAATCACTCCAACAATTTTCTCTTTGATGTCAGGCGGGGCGATAGTGGCGTAAGTCGGCGCAATCGAACCGCCCATGGAGGTGCCCATCATGACAATTTTAGTGACCGGATATTCCTGACACATTTCCCGTATGTTTTGAGTAATGTCCGACATTGCAGCGTCATTTCCCCAGGATGCTGGAGCGCGATAATTGCACGATAATAAAACCGTGGTTTTGCGACTGGCTATTGCTTCGGCCAAGCTTTTGCCTTCTCCGGTTTCGAAGGGTTCTAAAAATGTGGAACTCTGTCCATGCAAGTACACGACAAGAGTGACTGCATCCGTCGATGTTTGCAAAAACGGTGGTGCCACTGCGAATGAATCTGGCACTCCATCAAAATGACTGATAAACATTCTGCGCGAGAGAATGTCCGAGGAGTTCAGCTGGTTCGTTTCGGCTTTTACAATTTCAATATTGGTCGCTTGTTTTTTGAGATTTCGCTTTAGCGTTTTGACGTGCGATTGTGCGCTCAGAAACAGGATGAAGAACGTCACACCAGCAGCGTTTAGCAAACATGACACAACTAACATCGCTATCAACGTCCGTTTTTTCAAAATGCTCGATTCCTCTCGTTTGTGGAAGATGTCGTTGCCAGCCATGGTTCTATTGCGAATGTAGGCTTGGTAAATACTATAGTGAGCTGACGCAGATGGAACTTGGTTCGGAAGTTGCTTTGCTTGAAGTTACTTTGGGCAGTGTGCCGTTGGAGAGTGCATAAACACCGATTACTATTGTAGCCACAGGAAGCATAGGGCTCTGCTGAAGTCTGGCAAGATCTTCGAAATAAGCTAGACTATCTGAAACAGATTCGAAACTCGTTGATCGCAGGTTATTGATGACATCTGAGAATAACAAAAAAGAATCCCAAGGCCTATCTACCGATAAGCTTTTGCTCGCCCAGAGGCAGCTAACCGTTCTGGTACTAGCCATGGTGGCGCTGGTAATCTTTTTGCAAATTGGCGGCTTCTTTGCAGATATCTTTCGAATTTTAGGGTTTTCGATTCTGTTTTCCTATTTGTTCATTAATGTTGTGGACTGGTTGGAGAAAGTTATAAGAAACCGAGCGGGGGCAATTCTGATTGTCTATCTGATCCTTGGCGTTATCACCATACTTGGTATCATTCTTCTGGTTCCAGCGATCATTTTTCAGGTCTCGCAACTGCTCGATACCACTTTCAATCAGTTACCTCAGTGGCTGAATTTTCTCGTTAAAGCGCTTGAGCCTCTTGAGGCTCGTCTTCACGCCGCGCAAATTCAGGTGCGAGCAATCGATATTTTGACCACCGTCGTAACCAGCGTTCCAAAGCCTGATCCAGCGCAATTGATTGCCCGTATGACCGACGTGGCAATGTCAACGATGACCTGGCTTTTCTATGGTTTGAGTATTGTTGTCGTCTCCTTTTATTTCCTCTTGGACGGTCACAACATCAAAGAATCGATCATTAAGCTCTTTCCGAAAAAGCATTACCCATTTTTAGAAGTTTTGGCCACTGATCTGGACGTAGGGTTGCAAGCGTTTTTCCGGGGACAAATTGTGCTTGGACTTTTGTTTGGCGCATTTATGATTGCTGTGTATATGGTGCTCGGGGTTCACTATGCCTTGTTGCTTGGACTCTTTTTGGGTGTTTGGGAAATCGTGCCGGTGATTGGACCGACAATTGGATTTATTCCAACGATTTTTTCAGTTGCAATTGACGGCGTTGATAACTTGCCGTTGAATAGAATTTCGCAGGTCATTGTGGTCGCTCTTGTTTTCAATCTTGTTCAATGGTTGAAGGACAATATTGTCGCACCAAGATATATCGGCAACGTGATTGGACTTCATCCCGTGATGATTTTCATCGCCATTATGATCGGCGCCAGACTAGATGGCATGTTAGGTGTGATCTACAGTTTGCCCGCGGCATGTCTGATTAATGTTTTTATTACGCATCTTGCTGCAAGGTCGTCGGCGCTGCAAAAATTAGAAACTATTGGTGATCAAGCGCCAATCGCTGAAGTAACAGACAAGCCCGCTATAGATAATTCTGCAGCCACAAACTCCGGATCCGTTCAGTCTGGAGTCGATAATTCTGCAACGGATAAGTCCGACGGCTCAAGCACTCAAAAAAACAGCTAAACCGTTCAGTTTTTTATGATGCTACGGAGCCGGATTGTTGCGGAAGACCCAGAATTTTTGCCCAATGTAATTGATGATTGTGCTGACACCAGTTGCCATCAACCAACCAAGCTGAAAGGTGTATGGGTTTAAGGCTGGTGATAATTCCGGTATGGCCACAATGACTAGCTTATTGACTGCGATGTTGGTGAGAAAGGTGCTCGTGTAGAGACCTATAAATTTGGATATCTCAGTCCAGGAGTGCTTTTCGGTCTTAAATGTCCAAAATTTATTCAAGAGATAAGCGACGCAACATGCGCATAGAAACGATGCGGCTTTAGCTGGTGACGGACCAATTGGTCCTAGCAGCAGCCAATACGTTGCCAAGTCTGCGCCAACTGCGGTGAATCCGGCGATGAGATAGCGGGCGAACTCGGCTTTTTCAGTATGTGATACGTTGATTCCCTAAACCTTTCTTAGCACTAAGATAATATCCTAAACCATGAGGCGTAAGAAACTATCTAAACAAACAGCATCGCCATGCTCTTGCGAACATGACGACCTGCCTTCAGCAAAACTGTTTGAAATTTACACGTACGTCGCCTGTGGTGCGTTGGTGGTGACGGCATTATCGATAGGCACTGCGTTATTGTCACTTTGATCTTGCATGTTCATCAAATACGAATGACGGAAGTGACTTCTCCGGTGATCGTGTTGGAGTGCCCATCCTAGTTTAAATTCGGGGGTGTTAATTTCATTGACGGCATGATTGCCAATGCGGTCCAATGTTTTATTAGGATCTGCGTTGTCGACTTTGTCGCCAATGTAGATTTCGCCATCTGGTCCATGCATAACTTTACGAACTGCGGTCGCGTCCGTCGCTGGATCAATTTCTACTGCCGTATGACCTTGATCTTTGGATACATAGATTTTGCCGTCATCTGTCAATTTGACGCCGACTTCAGAGTTTGCATCTTTAAGTTCATGGTTCTGTTCTTGCACGAATGCTTTCAACTTCTCTGGGTCGTCTTTGTACTTTTCATAAACTGCAGCTAGTCCCGCGGAGTCACAAGTGAGAAGCGCATGATTAGCATCTTTCAAATTCTGTTTATCTGCATCCGCAATCAGTCCATTTATTCCAGAATCGAGTTTTGTCTCTGCCTTGTTTTCTTGTTGATCTGACGGTTTGACCGAATCAGGATTCAGCCGACGGTCCCAGTCTCCACCGTTTGGAAGCGGCCAGAAGTGCGGAATTTCGAAATCTTTGCCATCACCTAAAGGAGGGTTTCTCTGGAAATCTTTCGGGAAGGATTGGTAGCCTGTGCCAGATGCATTAATGTCGTAGGCGGAGTTGTACAAAGCCATTCTGTGATCTTGTCCGGCACCGCCCGGATCCATGTTCAAGTTGTCTCGCATTATGCGTGGGTCTTTAGGAGCAAGTTCTGGTTGAGCCGTCATAAAGGAACCTCCAGAGCCGTGCGTGGACAATGAGTCGTCACGTACGATTCACTTTCGAATGAGCTGGTAAATTAGTTGGGCAAGAGGATGGACAGAGGACAGGCAAGCGAATGAGCAAGAGCGGTGCGCTCGACGTATGGTACGTATCGAGTCGGAATCTGTTCCGGTGAGTCAAATTAGAGGGGCAAGGAAAACAGATTAGAGCGAATCACAAAAGTTGTCAGTGGGAGAAATACGAAACTCTCCTTAAATTGGTCTCATGTTGGTCTTTCCGATCCCTGAGCATCGTGAACACTCGGATTGAATCAGGGTGAGCGTCTTGTCTAAGGCTTGTGTAATTGACTGTTTTAGTTGACACCCATACAAAAGTATGGTTGAATATAGACACTGAAAAAACCAAAAAGCGCGTAGAGAGGTACTAGTTTGCCTCGTTGACTCAGCACGTTATGTTTTAACGACCGCTGAGGGTGTTGCATTGGTTTAAAACTACGAGTGATGGCGGGTCCGTGTGGAATGGTGCAGTGATTGCTCCACTCCATACACCCCGCATTATGGAATGAAATACAATGTTGTGGTGCCATGGAGAAGCATCCATAACGCTATTTGAATTTCGCTTAGTGGCGATTATATGTTGTGCGGGAATTTATGAATCACCAAAATGTTGCCTTATTAAAAGAGCAGTTCGAGCAGCTATTTCCCGGTAAGTGGTTAGTCGATTCACGCACTCATAAAAACATTCAGACCGGAATCCCGGAAATTGATTTTGGTATCCTTCATGGTTTGTCTAGAAAACGTATTACCGAGTGGACTGGGTCTTTCTCATCAGGCAAGACTAGCGTTTTACGCTCTATCGTCGCGCGCTGGTGTGCAGCTGATATGCAAGTGGTTTATGTAGATACTTTGGAGCGGTTACGTCCAGGAGACTGGGCTTTTGTCGAATCGGGATATGCTGGCGCGGCGCCATTAAATATGGTGCCAAGTTCTGTTAAACATCCGGGCAGATTTTGGGTGGTTAGGAATTTCAAAGGGTCTAAATTTGAACAAGATGCTTTGTGGTCTGCTGAGCAACTAATTCGTTCTTCTATGTTTGACGTTGTGATTTTTGATCTAGCGGGTAGCCTTTCCATTTCCAGCAAAATTTTTGCGCGATTGCAACGCAGTCTAGAACGATCACGAACAGCATTGATTCTTTTAAAAGATGAAGACAACACCAGCACGACAAATTCTTCATGGGGTTGCCAGTCCCGCTTTACTTTTGGATGGTCATCATCAAATGTCCATTGTGAAGTCGGTTTGTCTGGGGTGGTGTCAATTATTCCGGCAATAAAGACAGACCTTTGGAAAGAAGGAATGACAAAAAGTATAGAGGTGAATATCCAATCGCATGTCTCGAATTGCTTGTTTACGCATCCCAAAATTCCAGATCGCCGTACATCAAAAACGTGAGCCTGAACTTAAGAAGAAGGCGTTTGTTTTATTGGCTGATGGACAAAAACCGACCGACAAAGTGAATCTGAGTCGTGCCCGCATTTTTATGTGTTCTGATTCTGCAAGTAAAAAATATATTGTCGCTGGAATGAAGTGGACGGAAGCAAGAGCCACATGCGCAAATTTAACATGGCGTCAATGCGATCTTAAATCGTATCGAGAAGCTCAAGCAGTTGTGATAAATGAGTTGATCGTCTGCTCACCTCGAGTTTCAGCGCGACAACCCGGCATTTTTATTTTGGATGCGGACGGTTTGCAACGCCTCGGTGGTGAAGGAAAACTTTGTCGAGACTTATTGAAATTAGTTAGCAAGTTAGGCTATACGAATGGCCAAATTGGTATAGCAGATTCAGCATTTGCCGCAATGGTGGCAAGCCGTTCGAAAAATCGCTGGCATATTGTGCCATCAGGAAAAGATCTTGAGTTTTTGAAGCCACTTTCAATTGAGCATCTTACTTTAGATTTTGATTTGCAAGAAATGTTTGTGGATCTCGGTATTAAATCAATGGGACATTTGGCGCAAATTCCTGCTGAAAGTGTTGCTGAGAGATTTGGACAAGATGCAGTCACAGCGCAGCAACTAGTGCTTGGGCTTGATAAGGCTCAACCAAGTGTGCCTGTCCGCGAAAAAGAGTTTAAAGCATATGTTGAAATTGATGGACCAATTGAATCTTTGAATCAAACCATATTTCTATTTAAATCAATGCTCGATCATTTACAAAGACAACTGCAAAATGAAGGATACTGTGCAGAAGAATTATTGATCCAATTCTTTAACGACGATCAGCTCTTTTATGATCGTCCAGTCAGGCTTGTGCGTCCATCCAATAACGCTAAATTTTTACTGGAAGTTTTGAGATTGACGATCGAAGCGCATCCACTCAAGCGCGAGTTTACGTCGATTAAATTACATATCACACGTTTTTGCAAAGAGACATTTCAGCAAGCCCAAGTTGAAGTTAATCACGATGCAGTAGTGAATAATAGCGATCAACAAACCCATCTTTTGCAAAAGTTTTTGACTAGATTGGGAGAAAATTCTTTGGTTCGTCCAGTTGCAAATGATCAACATGCACCTGAAGTTTCAGGTGTTTGGGTGCCTGTTTTTTCGCCTAATCAAGCCTCAGGTCGAACAGTGTTGAATCTTGATAATTCTGCAGCTAAAAATTCAGTGGTAGTTGACATTGATTATATTAAGGACAAAACCGGTCTACGCGGATTGACCGCAGGGCTTGTTTTAAAGCAGTTACCGAATGCGGTGCCTGTATTTGTCGAATTTAACAGTGGAGCACCACAAGCAATTGCATATCAAGGTCGATGGCACCACATTCTCAAAATAACATCAGCAGAATGTTTGTCAGGCTTATGGTGGGATGAACCATTTCGTAAGTCATATCATGTTGCTTTAATAGAGCCTAAATATGACCCTGGATCATGCATGCTTGTTTTGCTAGTACATGATCATCTTCAGAAGTTATGGTCCATTGAAGGCATCTTTGATTAAACAGCAACTCTGCAAGTTCTTCTTAGTCAATTTCTCATAAGATTCAGCAAGCTCCCTTAGCAGCTGTGTTCCCGTCCAGGCTGGCTGGCGCTGCGGGACACGGTCCGGTCACGTCCGTCATATCCCCTTAAACCTCAATCCCAAGAGCTTGTACGTATTTACCCCATTTGAAGCGACGCAGCTCTGATGAATAATACGTTGACTGGAATTTGGAGTTTTGAAATTGGGCGGCAATTTAGAAGCACTGAGCGTCGAACCAAAGAAACCTGTTGAATCATCTGGCTGGCTGATGGACAACGTGGCTCACCCATTCGTCAACGCCGCTGTGATTGACCCTATCAATGCTGTTGCTTCCGTCAGTGAAGCCGTTTCTGGCAAACATTTACCTAGAGTTGACCTACTTGCCGTGCCAGAGAGCCATGGCACCGGCGCATGGCTGGCCCAAACACTATCTGGTGGTGTCGGCGCCATCGCTCCTTACGTCGTAGCTGGAAAGATGACTGGTGGGGCATTAGAGGGTGGCGGTCGATTTCTTGAGAGTAACAACTTAATTCAAACCGGTGGCTTATCCGCAAAGATGCTAGCCAGCGAGCGCACTGCCATGATTGTTGGCGCTGGTTTGTACGGCGGCGCTCGAGATCCTGTCGGGCACGAAACAAGACTCGGAAATTCGGTCGGCAGCATGATCGGTTTCGGTGCTTTTGAATATGGAAATTCGCTCACCAAGGGATTATCTCTCTCTAGAAGCATTCCAATCCGCGCTCTTGTCGGTGTTGTTGGCGGATCTGGTCAGATGGCAACTTCGAATCTCATTTCCGAGGGCAATATTGGATCGACCGATAACCTTATGAGAGCCGGTGCGTCTGGTGCAGCATTAAACTTGTTCTTGCCCGCCGCCCAACATCAACTAGGTAAAGCAATTGATGCCACCAATGTTCGATTGGGTAGACCAATTCCCGTGGACCACTTTGTTGCTCGGGAAAATTGGACTGATAACAGCCAATTGCAATCACTGGTGGAGCGCAGTCCGCTTACTCGTGTTCAACGAGCCGGTGAACAGGGCATCAATCAGGACTCCAACGTAGTTCAACTCGGCGCCAAAGATGGTCCTGAAAAACTCGGTCACGAAATTAGCCACCGCATCAGTGCAAAGCAAGCTGAACCGGCTTATAGAGAAGCCGCCGACCTTCTGAAAACAGATCCAGAAGCGGCAAAACAAAAGTTTATTGACATCCGAACGGCCCAAGAAAAAGCGGCAATCGAAGCTGAAACTCGTGTCAAAGCGGCAATGGATGCTAAGTCTCCTTACGCCGACGCCAATCCAGACACGATTCAACAGCTGCGCGCCAATAAAGATTTGACTTACGGCGATTTGTTCAAGCAAGAAGCCGCCCAATTTGAAAGCACTGGCGGAAAGTTCAGACCTTCTAGAGATTTTGCGGGCTCGACCTCGGATTATCGTGGCATCAACCCTGAGAACAACCTGCATTTATTTGTTTATGACAAACCGACTAACTCTCCATATGGGGACGTTGCTGCCTACGAAACAAATGACGATAAGTCGTTTCAACGTTGGACCAAGATGGACGCTAAGGTTGATGATACCGGCAAAACTTGGGGCTCTGTAGAGCTATTTGCCAAACCAACAACAACTCCATTTGGCACCGCCACGATGGTCGAGTCATTCCCTGATCGTTCAATCGCCTACCATATCGTTGAAGGCGACGGAGTGGCTAACAACACTGTTGTTCGTGCGTACACCAAAGGTTTGCAGACTGACTACGGCATAGTCACATCCACTGTTACACACCCTGATGGTCGTGTTGACTTCGGTAAATTGGATGGCACATCCGCCACTTCTTATGCAAAGCCCGTAGAGCAATGGTACGGAAAAGTAAAAGCGGAAGATACCAAATCTAATGGCACCACTTTTTACCACCTGACTGATGGTGGCATCGTTGAATATTACACAAACCCGCTTAAAGTTCAGATGGCGATGGGCGATGGTTCTGTTCGAGATGTCCAAGTTGAAACAGCCTGGCGAAGTAATGGTAAAGCATCGCGTTCGATGATCGACCGCTTTCTAGAACGCGGAACAGAGCCGGTTAACGACGAACCTGTCGCCAATTCCGCTCCTAACAAATCTGAATACCTGCTGACCAATGAAACGTCGATGGAACAGACTTTTCACCCTGACAGGATTGAAATAACAGAGAGACCGCTTAATGGTCAGCTGTCGACTTTCTCTCCGCAGTTTATAGTCGAAAATTTTGATGCTCCAATTCAAACAACTGAAGGACCAGTCAATAAAATGGTGCGCAGCTTTGATAGCACCGTGTATCACATCGCTGATGGCGACGGCACTAGAGTTCAAGTTTATGACTCAACGCACTTGAGACCGACCGATTACGGCGACGCTAATCGTGTTGTCTACTCCAGAAATAACTTCGAACAATACACCAAAGTAAATGGAAATAAAGTTCTAACGCATCCAAATGGAATCCAAACTGACTATGGAGTAGCGCGAGCGATCGAGACGTTATCAGATAAATCTGAATATTATCATCGTCCCGATGGTACCGTGGTCCAGAAATACCCTTCTGAAGTGACTACCAATATCGGCGGCATCGACGCTATCGAACAGAAGCCACAAGGATTAATCTTGTATCGTCCACAAGGCTCAACCGATTTCCATTCTATCGAGCTAGATTTCGCCAACAAGCGCATGACCTTCGCTGATGCAAATGGCAACTTGATCGCAAATGGATATAAAGCGCTGACTGACTTTATTCTGATGCGCAAATTTAATCCGACTCAATATCCTGAAGGTCAGACGATGCCTCAAGGTAAAGTTCGCAGCATCGAGACTGACGCAAACGGAGTCAACACGTATCAACTTACGGACGGAACGACTGTAACTGACGCGCCAGCCAAGCCCTAGCCTGTATCGATCGCACTAATGTTTGTACTGACCTGAATTTTAAACCGATATCGGTTTAAGGCTGTGCGGAATCTAAACCGATATCGGTTTAAGTTCAAACTCGCACTTCTCATCAATTTTATACTCCAGCCTGCCACATTATTGATTCGCATCACGTCACATCGACTTTGCGCCCTACAGTCCCTGTTAAATGCAGTGAGGAGAAACAATGACGACAGTTGTAAACAATGATGGAACGGTTCCGGCAGTTAGAAAAGTTCTTTTGGCCGGTGGTGGAAATGGGGGGCGAGTATGGGAAGCAAGTTTCGATCATCTGTATGTG
Organism: Candidatus Melainabacteria bacterium; assembly: GCA_003153555.1. Taxonomy (GTDB): domain Bacteria; phylum Cyanobacteriota; class Vampirovibrionia; order Obscuribacterales; family Obscuribacteraceae; genus PALSA-1081. The sequence goes on from PLZS01000060.1 coordinate 160,560, forward strand.
ATTGAAGTAGCTCCGTCGTTAAATGGTGGAGCTCTTCCTGAAGGAAGCTTTAGCGTTAACAGCGCAGTTGTTCGTCCGTTGCGATACAACGCAACAGGCAAATTTTCAGCTGTTGGCGAAGAAAACCTAGAAATATATGAATTTGTCGGGTTTGAAAGAATGTTGGTGATCGAACGAGATTTATTGAATAGTTTGGACACTTTGAATCGTTTGGATTCAGTTTCGGTCGTCACAGAAGAGCCTGTAGGGGTTGTCAGCTAAAGCGTCAGTCGCGCTTGTCGTACATCCGTATGTATGGTATGCTGGTCACAGGGCCGCATAGTGAGCAGTTTCTGCTAACTCTTCGGATAACTTATCCACGGATGCTTTGTTGCCCTGTGATTAAACAATAACGACGTACTTCTGGTGCGTCATATATATGAGCAGACTCGTGCGCAATTTATACGCCGAGCTACATTGTCACTCGGCTTTTTCTTTTCTGGATGGTTCTTCTGTTCCAGAAGAACTTGCCTATCGTGCCAAAGAAATTGGACTTAGTGCTTTGGCACTTACAGATCATGACGATCTTGGTGGAGTAGTTCGATTTGCTAGTGCCGCAAAAGAACTTGAACTTGAAGGAATTATCGGCGCCGAACTTACTTTAGAAGACGATTCACATCTCATTCTTTTGGCCGAAGATCTTCAAGGATATAAGAACATTTGCCACATGATTACTTATGCTCGCTCCAATTGTGCGCGCGGCAGTCCTCGAGTTAGTTATGCAAAATTGTACGAGCGCTCTGCGGGATTAATCGTATTATCCGGATGTCCACACGGTCGTATTCCGTCTTGTCTTGCAGTAGATGATTTTGTACAAGCTAGAAATTCTGCACTTGAACTGAAAGAAGTTTTTGGTGACAGACTTTATCTTGAACTGTGGAATCATCATTTGCACCAGGAGTCAATCATTGGTGCCCACTTATTGGATTTGTCTCACGAATTAGAGATACCGTGGGTGGTGACAAATAATGTGCATTATTCGCGCCCTGAGAAGCGAATTATTCACGATGTTCTGACTTGCTTGCGCCATGATTTGACTCTTGCTAGCGCAGGGCGCCGATTACGTCCAAATGCCAGTTGGTATATGAAATCGCCTGACGAAATGGCTCATCTTTGGCGTAATTATCCGCAAGGAATAAAGAACACTTTATTAGTCGCAGAACGCTGTCAATTTCGCTTGGGGTTACTCAAACCTCCTTTGCCAAATTTTGCCATACCGAATGAATTTATTGAGGAAGTTTCGACACACAATGGTTTGTTGGAAAAATTAGTTTGGCAAGGCGCTGCTGAAAGATACGCCAACCTCACTGAGAAGCATATTAATCAACTTAATCACGAGTTGAGCATGATTATGGGATTAGGTTTGGCGCCATATTTCCTGATTATGTGGGACATCGTCAGATACGCTCGTAGTAATGGAATTGCTGTACAAGGTCGAGGATCGGCGGCGAATTCTGCGGTCTGTTATTGCTTGTTTATTACTGCTGTTGATCCAATAGGTATGGATCTTTTGTTTGAGCGATTTCTTTCTGAAGGACGAAGCGAACCACCTGATATTGATCTTGATATTGCGCATCAAGAACGCGAAAGAGTTCTGCAATATGTTTACGAAAAGTATGGTCGCAACCACGCCGCTATGGTATGCGAGGTGATTACTTACAGAGGTCGATCCGCCGTGCGCGACGCCGCTCGAGTGCTAGGTTTTTCGCAAGAACAAGCGGATAAGTTGGCTGCCGAATCACATTTCTATGAAGCGTTACAAGCGGCTCAGCAACTTGAAGCTGGTGGTGCTGAGGCGGCAGGATTAGATGTGCATGATCCACGTGTCCAGTTACTTATAAAAGTTGTTGCCGGTTTGCATCAGTTACCTCGACATCGATCTATTCACGTTGGTGGATTTGTTTTGTCCTCAGAGCCAATCGGAGATGTGGTGCCAGTTGAGCCAGCGGCTATGGAGGGACGAACAGTGATTCAATGGGATAAAGATGATCTGGATATGGCTGGATTAATCAAAATCGATCTACTGGGACTGGGCATGCTGATGATGATCCAGGAAGGATTGAAGCTTGTGAAGCAGCATCGCGATATTGATATCGATCTTGGTCAACTAAATATGAGTGATCCGAAAATTTATGACATGCTCAGAGCTGCAGAAACAATCGGGTTGTTTCAAGTTGAGTCACGGGCTCAGATGAGCATTTTGCCGAAACTCAATCCGACCTGTTTCTATGACATTATAGTTTCAATTGCTCTGGTTAGACCCGGTCCAATTCAAGGAAACATCATCCACCCTTATCTGCGCAGACGTAGAGGGGAAGAGCCCGTGATATATTTGCATCCTTCTCTTGAACCTATATTGAAGCGCACTCTTGGTGTTCCACTTTTTCAAGAGCAAGGAATGAAATTGGCTGTTGTTTCGGCGGGTTTCACTCCATCACAAGCAGATAATTTACGACGCGTAATGAGTCATAAACGATCTCAAGAAAAGATGGATGCACTATGTGTGCAACTTGCAGCGGGTATGCGCGTTAACGGCTTCACAGAGGAAGCTATTCAAACTATAACGCACCAATTGAGAGCGTTTGCAAATTATGGTTTTCCTGAAAGTCATGCTGCTTCGTTTTCATTGCTTGTCTATGCATCTGCATTTTTGAAGCTCTATTATGGACCGGAATTTTATTGCGCAATTTTAAACGCCCAGCCAATGGGATTCTACAGTCCGGCAACGTTGATTCGAGATGCGATGCGCAGGAATATTGAAGTGCGTCCACCTGATTTGGCTGTGAGCGTTTGGGATTGTATTTTAGAACGGAATGAAAATAATAGTCTTTCTTTGCGAATTGGATTGCGATTCGTACAAGGGCTTGGTGAAAAATCCAAAATTGCACTTCAACGTGCATGGGCAGATGGTGGCAAATTTAAATCATTGGATGATGTGATCAAGCGCAGTGGACTAACACCTGCAGAACTTAAAATACTGGCTCGTGCTGGAGCTTTTGAAACTCTTTATCCTGGCAGAAGAAAGGCGCTCTGGGAAACTTTGGCTAAACTGAACAAGAAGCGCGAAACTCCTTTACTTGATCTTTTATTACCACAGTCACGAGTTGATCCAATTCAGGAAATGTCGGAACTGCAAGAAATAGTCGCTGACTACAAAATGATGGGTCTTTCGACTGGCGAACATCCAATGTATTTCTATCGTGAATGGGCGACAAATCGTGGTATCAGATCTTGTGGTCAACTGAAAACCGAGCTACATGAATCCAGATTGACAGTGGCTGGAAGCGTAATTTGCCGGCAGCGCCCTGAGACTGCGAAGGGATTTGTTTTCCTCACACTTGAGGATGAAACAGGGATGGCAAATATCATTGTTAAACCGCGGGTGTTTGACGAATACCGGCGAACTCTATTGGGGTCCACCTATCTTGCCATAACCGGAAAATTACAATCTGAGCAAGGTGTGATTAACGTAATAGCCGAGCACATTGAACTATTGCCTTTATTACCAGGAAACCCGCATATTCCAGCTCGCGACTTTCACTAAATGGTGAGTAATGAGCTTTCTTATGCCATAATTCACAAAATCTGCATAGGGTCGAGGCATTCTATGCAAGTCAGAGATTTCAAGCTCTCACCGAATATCGTACGGTGTCGAAGACAACAAGTTCTCATTCGCAGAGATTGTAATCATCATGAGTTTTGTCCATTGTTTAAAGAGTCTAAGAATTGGCGCCATGTGCGTCATGGTCTGGTGTTCCGGGGTGGTTTTTTCAACAGATGCCCTAGCGAAAGAACACGATTTGATTGGCAACGATGAATCGCAATTACATCAAAAAGGAGCGAATTCCCCGGCTGCCAATTGTGCGGCGCCGTGTATCGGCTGGGTGAATCCGCTCGTGAAGCCACGTCTGGCGCTCTTGTGCATTCATGGCTTGGGTTTATACAGTGGCTCGTACCAAGCCTTTGGAAACCAAATGGCAAGGCTGGGGATAGTTACTTATGCAATCGATGTGCGCGGATTTGGCTCATGGAAAAAGTCAGATGGGCATACAAATATAGACCTCAAAGCTTGTTTGAATGATGTGAAAAGTGCTCTTGAAGCGATACGGCAAGCAAATCCTGGACTGCCCGTTTTTCTCCTGGGAGAATCGATGGGAGGGGCGATCGCGCTTCGGGTGGCATCCCTCTATCCCGACCTGATTGAAGGGCTGATTTCATCTGTTCCAGCCGGGGAGCGCTTCCAACAGAAGAAGACCGATTTAAAAATTGCGCTCGAATATCTTAAAGGAAAAAACAAACAGTTTGACGTCGGCACCAAATTGGTGGCACAAGCGACTCAAAACGAGAAGCTTAGACAGGATTGGTCATCTAATCCGCTCGATCGAATGAATCTTTCGCCAAATGAATTGATTCAGTTCCAGAGTTTTATGAATGATAATCACATCGCCGCCAAAAATGTCATCGATGATCCCGTATTGTTTGTGCAAGGCACTCAAGATAAGCTTGTTAAGCCAGAAGGAACGTGGGAACTCTTCAACGAGTTAACTACACCAGACAAATATTTCTTCGCGGTACCGAGCGAGCATTTGATTTTTGAAGAAGGTCAAGACAAGCGTGCTGATCTTGTACGCCTTTCGACAATGGTGTCAAATTGGATGCGTATGGTAGCCGCCAAGGATGGCACCATCGCGCAAAACAGGAAAAATAATTCAGTTTCAGACCAGGCATTGGAGGAACCAATGGACGCGCGCGTCAGCGATGCAATCGTTAAGCTGGTTCGGGGACAAAATGATCAAGCTTTGCCTTTATTGGAAGCTGCCGTAAAAGAAATTCCCGGGAGCTCGGACGCGAATTTCTGGCTAGGCGTAACATATGCAAGACTACGCAGACCAAAAGATGCACGAGCGCAAATGACGGCGGCGTCAGCGATTGCAAGCAGAATCGGTGTCATCGAGCCAGGTACTGCGACTTCTATTACGAGTTTAACCAATCCGGCCGATTCGGAAAGAAGAGCCGCGACTTTAGTCAACGTCGACCCGGCCATTCAGACAATAACGAATGGCAAACCAGTCGTCCTCGCTTTCTCGGCACCATGGTGTGAACAGTGCCAAGTTTTTGAAGGTTTCTTTGCTCAAGCGCATAATATGCTTGGTGACAACGTTAAACTATTGAAAGTCGACGTTGATGATTCTAACAACGCTGCTCTTTTAAAACTGTTCAAAGTCGGTCCTATACCCACGGTTGTGTATCTTGATAGAAACGGAAGAATTACCTCGACAATGATCGGTCAGACGAACTATATAAATTTTGTCAAGGGAATCAGTGCAATCGTTCATTGATCGCTCACTAACAGCTTCGATTCTTTCGCACCATTGCTCTATGAATTCGTTACCAATCAGCCTTGACAAACTTCCAGCGGAATTTGGAAGACTCATCTTTGGGTCCAAAGTGCACTTCCGGCTTCATTGGTGGCGATGAAACAACAAACATTGCATCTCCATTGCGGTCGACACTCCTCACAACTATTCCGTCTTCTTCTGGCTGAAAGATGTATACCGAAGGGTCGCCTAATATGGCGGTGGCGTCAGAAATTGGATGAGGCTGCAAATTTAGTGATGTTGATTCGCCAGCTAGCTTGATATTGTATTTATTTGTGGGCAGATGCGTTTTTGGATCAACCTTCCTGGTCAGCGTCCACTTTTGCACCCCACCCTTATTAAAGTCGTAAAGAAGCACATTCTGCCCTGCAGATGGCATGGCGGGTTGAACCGCTTGCTCATTAAGAGCGCTAACGATGAAATACGTCCCACTTTCAGGTAATGGGTCGGTAACCTCAGCCATAACCGGTGCAAAGGCAACCAGCTGCAGGGATACCACGGCCGAAATCAATCCCCAAAGTTTCATATGCTCCTCCAACGTTTTACTGCTGCTCAATTATAGGCAACCGAACAGTTTTACCGACCCTGAGCCGCAAATTAGGAGACAGTTTTATGAGAGTACGCTCAAAAGAGATGTGAATGCGCAAATTACAACAGAAGCTCACCTGGCGGTGTGTTTATGGACGTTGATCCGCTTGTCTTAGATGTGAACCAAATCGATCGAAATAGATTCCTAATCTCCTATCTTTCTCTCCATTCCCTTGAACTGGTGGCAAAGGATCATTTTCTTTTACTTCGTGGTTCTTCTTGCTTGCTGTTCTATATGCAGCAGTCTCGTTTGGCGCTTTACCTGACAACTTCAAGGACTCTTCAAAAGCACGAAATGAGCCTCTATAGACTTTGCCATTCAAATTTTTGAAGTTGATGAATTCTTCATATGTAGGAGTGTTATTGTGAAAAAGACTGCTTGAGGTTGGGATGCTTCTCGAGTCTGCAGCGCTGGCGGCGAAATCCAGCTGAGGTCCTCGAGGTAGTCTCTCTATCACGCCGGGAACATGAAACCCAAATCTAATAGCACCACCTGCAAACAGTCCTTCTACGACTTGAAGTGAATCGATACCAGTCCTCTTTTGCAATTCTTCAATCGCTAAGTCAAGAGTGTGCGCGTCGGATGATCGACTGGCGCTATCGAGCGCTGAGTGGAAAGCCTGATTTCTTTCCCGGTTGTGAACGCTGTTTGGATTGACTAGATCGAAAACATACTTGCCCGTCAATATCGTTCCGGTTGCTATGGCCGCCGTGGATAAGAGGGGAAACTCGCCGACCGCTAGTGCAGTAAGGCCCGCAGCCGCAAGAGACATTTCAGTTGTTTCGCAAATGGTTTTGGCTGGATGTTTCGCTGCCTCGGCGATCGCACCGCCTACGGTACCGGCTGTTATGACATAAGCCTCACGACTTAACTTTTCAGTGAGTAAGACGCTTTGGTTATATGTGTGTTGAATTATAGAATCTTGTGTATCTCGCATCTTTATAACTCCGATCGGTAACTGTGACATCATGATTCCTGAGCGTCGTCTAGGGACTGTAGAATTCCGCAGTTCGATTGCGCAGATTACGTATGTAGCACCAGTCACGACAGTCGTTGTAGCCAGCATTGGATAGCTGGCTGGAGGAGTAAGAATGCTTTGCATAAATGTAATCAGCGCACGAAGAGTCCACTGATTATTTGGACCTTCGATGATAAGATACTTTTTTAACTTGGCAAAAAGTTGGCACGGATTCTTGGGAGTAAGGTGCAAATTCTTTGCGGTACATCCCTAATTGAATCTCGAATTCAGATCCGTGGTTGACCTATTAAGGCAATGCCGACGTACACTGTGGTATTAAGTAACTAGTTAATTGCGCTGACCGACAGCAGCGAGCGGCTTTAGAATGTTGGTGACAAAAGTGGCGGAACCTAAAGATACACCTACCGTAGAGAAAGTGGAGTTCTGGGAGGGTCTGTATCAGCGAAATATAACTCCGTGGGAATTGGGCACTTTCAGCCCTCCATTCAAAACTTTTCTTGAGTCACCATATAAGGTTCCACCTGGCAAAATAGCCTCCCTTGGCTGTGGAACTGGTCATGATGCTCTCTTGTTTGCAAACTATGGGTTTGAAGTTACCGCGTTTGATTTCGCGCCATCCGCCATAGCAGCAACGAAGGCAAAGTTCGAACAGTCTGGATTGTTAGGCAAGTCGGCTTTTGTAATTCAACAAGATATTTTTGATCTGCATCAGTTCAATGGGAAGTTCGACTATGTGCTGGAACATACTTGTTTTTGTGCAATTCATCCGGCGCGACGGAAAACATATGAGTTTGTAGTGCGAGACTTGCTCAAACCAGATGGAAAGCTGATCGCGTTATGGTGGCTATTGGATCGGCAGGGCTCTGGACCACCCTTTTCTGTTTCCAAAAGTGAGTTATTTGATTTGTTCTCGACCGATTTTCGCTTCGATATTGTCCATGAGCCTACAGATTCTGTGCCTGATCGCAAGGGACAGGAGTTGTTTACAGTTATGTCGCGTCACTAGCAGTTGAAAATGTTTGTCAGAATCGAAATTCATCAAGACAACAAGTATTTACACAAGCTGGAATCAAATTGATCATCGATGCAGTCTTCCCGACAATTGAGCATTAATTTCGTGCGCGTTTTGCCGGACGTGCCGCTGGTGCCCTGTGGTGTTTCTCAATATTCACGACTTGCGATTGATGATTTGAATGAGAAGGGAGCGCTTGAATATTGACAATGGATGCGGATGTGCTTGAGTTTGTGGCATGTGCAAAGATTTCACCGAGCACTTCTGCCGCGTATTCGCTTTCGTCGATTGAATTTAACACTGAGGCTGATATGCGTGCAGATCCGATTCCTTCCTCGTGTGTGTAACCCATTTGCTTTAGCACGTGCGATGGATGTCTGCCAGAGCAAGCGGAGACGCTTGAGATTGAGATCCCATGTTGATCGGCAGCGTCGACCAACTCCTCTCCAATCGCGCCGCGCACGACCAGGCTGACATGGCCTGGTATTCGCCTGTGCGGATCCAATGCACCAGTCAAATTGACACTTGTTATGGATGAGAATTTTTGAGAAAGTATTTTTTGCATGGAGCGCAGATGTTTTTGATTGCTTTCCATTTCAAGATTAGCTAATTCAGCAGCTGCGCCCAGCGCCACAATACCCGAGATACCTTCGGTGCCAGGAAACAAGCCATCTTCTTGTCCGCCGCCAAAAATAATGGGCAGTATTTCAACGCCTTCTCGAATGAATAAAGCACCCACACCTTTTGGTGCGTGGAGTTTGTGTCCGGTAATCGACAGAGTATCGGCGCTTATTTCGGACAGGTCGATTTTAAGTTTGCCCGCTGCTTGTACGGCATCTGTGTGAAAGAATATGCCATGTGATTTGGCGATCAGAGCAATGCGTTCAATTGGCTGCACCGTGCCCACTTCATTGTTTGCCCACATGATTGAAATGATGCTCGTTTCTTTCGTTATAGATTGAATCAGTTGCTGTTCGTCCACGAAACCTTCACTGTCAACATCTAGCACTGTGACTTTCCAGCCTTGCGATTCCAAATGCTTTGCTGGTCCCAGCGCTGATGAGTGCTCAATGCCAGAGGTGATCAAATGGCGTCCCAAGCCATTTTGCTCAACATATCGAGCGCGCCCCAAAAGGGCGATATTATTACTATAGGTAGCACTCGGAGTGAAGTATATTTCACTGGCCTTTGCACCAACTAAATCAGCCACCTTTTGGCGGGCAATTTCGATTGCTGCCTTAGATTGGCGGCCAATGTGATGAATCGAGGATGGGTTGCCATAAATAGTTGATTGATAAGGAATCATTGAAGCCAAGACTTCTTCTCGTATGGGCGTGGTGGCACTATTATCCAGATAGATATTTGGGTTCATCGAATATTTTCCGTTAGTAAGTGTGAACAGTAATCTAAAAAATTGAAACTTTATATGATGTTTGGAGCTCTTCCTCTAATTAGATCGGCAAGAGTGGTGCCATCGAGAATGTTTGCAATTGCATCACGCACGCTTCTCATCAAAATGCGCAGGTTGCAGGTCTCAGGCTCTGGACAGCTTGGGCACGGTTCGTATGCGGTCACCGAAGCACATGGAATTGGAGCCAGCGGACCGTCCATCAACCTTGCGATGTCACCGAGGATAATTTGATCGGGCGCACGATTGAGCACGTAGCCACCTCTCGCACCACGGCGACTTCTTAGTATTCCTGCATTCTTGAGGGTAAGCAAAATCTGATTGAGAAAGGGTTCCGGAATATGTGCTTTTCGCGCGATTTCTGGTGTTGTTGATCCTGTTGACATGTCGCAGACGGCAAGCTCCATAAGAGCTTTTAGAGCGTATTCGCCTTTACGAGATAGCTTCATATCGATGCGTCATACCGCTTCTAGGTGGTAACCGGATAAAGTTGACCAACATACTCAACTTTGGGTTGCATCCATATTTACATGCTGCTGCCCATAAATCAACTATTGACTACCAGGTCCGCCATAACTGTGAACACTTTGTCAGGCTTGGCAAAAATGTTAGGTCTGGAGGCTAACTTCTCCATCTTCTGCGGAGCAGAGAAAGGTTTAGGAATCCCTCTTCTAACCCAATGACTTTCTGAATCGTTTCACGCTTAGAAAAATAAGCATGAATCCGAACACCATCAGTGGTAGCACCCATTGCCACAAATCTTCCAGTCCGGCGCCACGCAGAATAATCCCTCTTTGAATTTGCAGGAAATAAGTAAGCGGAATCAATAGCCCCAGCCAATTTAAGAGGGCGGGCATTGACTCTCTCGGAAAGATAAATCCAGACAATAATACAGATGGAATCAAGACGAATGAAGCAAGATGCATCGCTTGCTCCTGACTTGTAGCGGTGCTTGATATTAATATTCCTATCGATAGAGAAACAAATACAAATATCAGGATGCAAGCTTCCAGCAGGAAAATATTGCCGTTTATCGGCACTTTGAAAATTAGGTACATCGCGGCCAGCATAAGGTTTGTTCCGATAAAGCCGATTACACCATTTGGCACCAACTTGCCCAGCATCAGACCGAGTGGTTTGACTGGTGTCAGCATAAGTTGCTCAAGTGTTCCACTGACTCGTTCTCGTACGATCGAATTTACGGTTAAAAATAGTGTGATAGTTTGTGCCATAAATCCAATCAGTCCTGGCAATATGAAATTTGTCGTCTTAGCATCCGGGTTGAAGAGCATTCTCGAGCGGATGTCGATTGGTGCTTTAGCTTGTTTCTGTTTCAAGACGGTGCTCATAATTTGCAGAGACCTACTTTGACCAACAGCAATTGCCGTTTGCGCCAGGGCGTTTGCGATGGTGGAATCTGAGCCATCAATGAGAACTTGAATTTGTGCTTGGGTGCCCTCTTGCAATTTGTCTGAGAAATTTGGCGGAATGATAATTGCAGCGCGCGCGTTGCCTGAAATGATTTCATTGACCGCGGCGTCGCGTGAATAAACGTGCTTGGTGATTTTGAAAAAATCAGTGGCAATCATTTCATCCATAAGTATGGATGATTGCGGGCGCAGATCCTGGTCGAAAATTACAGTTGGTACTTTTCGGACTTCAAAACTAACTCCAAAACCATATATCGTCATTTGCACAATTGGAATTATCAAAATAATAGCCACTGTATATTTATCGTTCAGGATCTCAATCCACTCTTTGGTCATCACAGCATGGAAGCCCCAGAACATATCGCGGATTTTTTCGCTGAAAGTTGCCACAATGCCTCTCTACTTTTGTGATGCCTTTGAGACTTTGGCCTCTTCATGCTCAGTCAATGTTACGAAGACATCCTCCAGGGATGGTTTAATCGGCCGAATCTCGGTCACAGCAAAATTATTCGTAGTCAGTTCGTTACGCAGCCATTCAATGTCTACGGAAACAGGGACGACGATGTGCAGAGCACGTCCGAATATGGTTACATCCGTAACGTATTTTTGATTCCGTAGAAATTGAAACGTAGGCATGACAAGATCGCAGTTGACTTCCAGGTGCTTTGTGTTTGGGTCGTTCACCACAGGTAGTGATCCCAACTCGTCGACTTTACCAAGGGCGATCAAATTACTTTGAAAAATATAGCCAACCGTGCTGCAACGTTCCGCTTCATCCATGTAATGCGTCGTCACAAAAAATGTGATTCCCATTGTCGCAAGGGTAAAAAGAAGATCCCACAATGCTCGTCTAGCAACTGGATCTATTCCTGCTGTTGGTTCATCCAGGAACACGATTGGTGGCTCGTGAACAATGGCACAGGCGAGTGCTAACCGTTGTTTCCAGCCACCAGAAAGACTGGACGCTTTTTTCGATTCCTGTCCGCCGAGCCCAGTAATTTGCAGGACATCTGATTTCCGTTTCAGGGACTTTTCAGTACCCAATCCATAGAGTTCGGCGTAGAAGTCTATATTTTGTGCGACTGTGAGATTCTTGTACAAGCTAAACTGCTGCGACATGTAACCTATGCTCCGGCGCACTTGTTCTGCTTCTTTGTGAATGTCAAAACCATTTACAGATGCCGTTCCTGAGGTCGGTTGCAATAGTCCGCAAAGCATTTTAATGGTAGTTGTTTTGCCCGATCCATTGGGACCAAGGAAGCCAAAGATTTCTCCCCGTTCGACAGTGAATGAAAGTTGATTGACGACAGTTTGTTGTCCGTACTGTTTCGTCAAACGGTCAAGGACGATTGCCGCTGGCATTTTCTTTTCTCGCTACGCGTTCGAAAGGTTGTTCGACAGGAGGTAAGTTGATCTCTGCGTTCATGCCACCACGCAATAAATGCTCTTTATTATCAATAGTGATCTTCAGTCCAAACACTTGCGCAGAGCGTTCCTCAGCGGTTTGGACATTGCGCGGAGTAAACTCAGCGACGCTCGGAATCTGCACCACTTTCCCGTGGAACGTGCGAGTTGGAAAGGCGTCCGCTTTTATTTCTACTTCTTGGCCAACATGCACACGACCCAGCTCTCTTTCTGGTATGTAAACTCTTGTCCAAATCTCATCCAATTTTGTCAATGTGGCAACTGACTGTTGTGTTGTAAACACTGCTCCAGGGTGTAAATCCATGACTGATACTTCAGCATTCACCGGCGCAATCACCTGGCGCTCTTTCAATTGCGCGTCCAATTCTGCCAGCATGCCCTGACTTTGTTTCAATTGCGCTTGCGCCTGAGCGATTTGCTCTTTTCTAGTTCCTTGCTCTAGCAAATTCAGTGATTCCTTAGCGGAAAAATATTGTTGGCGCGCAGATTCTATTTCCTCTGTTCGCGGTCCCTTGCGCATCATGCGTTCATTTGATTTCGCGGATTCGAGACGTTGAAGCGCGCTTCTGATTTCCTCTTCCCGCGGACCTGCTGTCATTTTTGTGTAAGCTTGTTTTGCTGCATTGTACGCTTCTTCCGCAACGTCATATTTGCTTTTCAATTCGATCGCATCTCTGGTTGACACCGCTCCTTGTTTGGACAAAGCGAGATAGCGCTCGGCATCTTGTTTTTGAAAATCAAGTTGCACTTTCGCTTGGTCCATTAAAGCTTTGGCCTGACTAACTTCTTCGCTGCGATAACCGCGCTGAAGTAAATCAAAATTTGCTTGGGCTTCGCCGCGAGTTGATACAGCTTTCGAGATGTCTTCGATTCTGTATCCGTTCTTGAGCATCTGCCAGTTTGCATAGGCTTGACCGGCTATTGCTCGAGCTTTTTCGATTTCCGAATGCCTTGGTCCATTCGTCAGCTCATCCAGCTGAGCCTGACTTTTGTCAATTGATGCTTGTAACTGTACGCGTTTTGCTTCGAGTTCCGGGGCTTCGAATTCCACCAGAACATCGCCTTTTTTGACATCCTGCCCTTCACTCGCGAGTACCTTGGAGATGCGTCCGCCAATTTTTGAGGAGACTGGGATTTCTTTCGCTTGGATGGTGCCCGTAACGACAATGGGTCGGTGGTTGATATCGAAGAATGTGTTCTGAATGAACCATGCCAAAACTGGAAGTGCAACAACTGTGAGCACGATAGCTGAGCGGTTTGAGGTTATGCTTTTGGGGATTCCCATCAATTGCCGTTCTCGTTCGAGGATACCTATCTAGTGGGCTCGGCTTGCGGCAAGCAGCAAGCTTCCGACCCCGCGAACTGGCTTATTCTTATATATTGTGCACTTTAATGTGCCAAATTATGAGCATAAGCAGAATTGTGACTTGTTTTCTGGGTTTGATTTCCCGATTTCAAATCTGGTAAATCTGCCTAAGTCTTTCCCTGCTAGAGTTTCGGGCAAATGAACTTTTTGGCGCTATTTAGCGTTTATATAAATGTGAGATGACGGAATTGCCGGTGGGCTTGTCTGGGGAGTTAGGTTTATCGGCAAAAACTTGCGTACACTTCAACCGAGCCGATAGCTACCATTCGCCTGGTCTATCCGCGTTCGGCTTGGTTGAAGACCTGTTGAGGCATGAGCCTCAACAGGGTACGCATTTTTGTATCGGTTACCCTATAGATCCAACGTCGTCCCCATCAGGGTACGTTCTCTTAAATGCGCACGACACAGGCAAACAAGGTCCCATCCAGCGACGCATCTTTTGCATCGTTCAGACTTCCGGAAAGCTACACCGTCTGTGGTGATGAAGACTGTATTGTGATTGTTTCGATGCTGTATTTACTGGTTCGTTCCCAAGAATCTGAGCTGCTATATTGGTTAACGCTAAGGCGGGCGCGTAGATTCTTATAGTTCTCCATTAGGTTAATCACGATCGGATCATCGCAAAAGAGCAGTGCCGTTCGAATACGAATTGCTGGCTTGTAGTATTTTTCCGCGAGATTATACTTTCCACTGGCGTGATACAGCATAGCCAGGTTGTTAAATGCCATGCCGATGTCTGCAGGATTGGCTACATCAAGAGTTTGGTAGATTGATAAAACTTCCAGACAAATTGGTTCTGCGCGCATGTATTGGCGCTGGCTGTAGTAAATTCCGGCGAGACTGTTCAAACTATTTGCGACAAGCCGATGTTTTCTTGTGCCTACCATTTTTTCAGTCACTGCTAATGCTCTTTTGCAATGTAGCTCAGCCTGGTCCAACTTTCCCACATGCTGATAAAAATTGCTGATCCCATCTAGTGTGATTGCCAGTTTTTCATCGCTTCCCTGGAAAACGATTGCTTCCTTCAGAGCTGATAGCCACAATTCTTCAGCTTGAACGTAATCGCCTTGCTGAGCAGCTGTCTCTGCATTTGCTCTACATATTTGCCAGTTATCAGTGGGATCAAATTTCAATTTCAAAGTCTCTTCTATGTAGTGCTTTCTCATCAGTCGGAGTGGCACGGAATCATAAAACTTAGATTGCCGTGCTAACTGATCAGGAGCGAAATGACTAGTAAAGGATGGACTAAGTGCGTTCATGGATAAATCGGCCATTGGCTAATCCTTCCGGTTGATATGGGGGGCTGACGAGCAATGTAGCTATCAAGTGTGGCAAAAACGTGAAACGGTCTGTTAACAATCTGGGCTCCGAACGCGAACAAACGGCCGCACCGTCCGTCATCCATATTTGGTGGAGGAAGTGCTTTCTATGTCCACTCAAATAACTGCGGATATTAAAGATGCTTTTTTGGTTGCGGGCTCCCACATAATCTACGAGGATTAGAGACTTGTCATTGGGAAAAATACGTAGTCAAGACGAAATGTTGTGTGCAATACAAACATCTTCTGATTCCTCTTCCCCCAAGCAAGGAAACGCGCGCAGCACTAATCCGTTCCGTGTCTTCAAGAATCGGGAATACTCGCTTTACTTTGGCGGGCAGCTGATTTCGCAGGTCGGTACATGGATGCAACAAATAGCGCTCAGTTGGTTGACATACAAACTGACCGGGTCGGCGTTGCTCCTCGCCGTAGTCGGTGTCTCAAGCCAGTTGCCATCTTTACTGATCATGCCGTTTGCAGGCGTCCTTGCAGACCGATTCAATCGACATCGTATTATCGTGCTTACCCAGTGCTGTGCGATGGTCCAAGCGGGATCGCTGGCTTATCTGACCTTGACGCACCAGCTACAAATCTGGCATTTAATTGGGCTCGGCATTTTGATGGGAATTATCAACGCTTTCGACATGCCGGTTCGCTCAGCCTTTGTTATGGACATGGTTAAGCGAAAGGAAGACATGCCCGCTGCAATCGCAATGAATTCGAGTCTGATGAATGTTTCGCGTCTGCTTGGTCCCGCTATTGCTGGATTTGTGGTGGCAGCAGTAGGGGAAGGAATGTGCTTCTTGATCAATTCTCTCAGCTACATTGCCGTGATAACAGCGCTCATGTTTATCCACGGAAATTTTGAGCCTAAAGTGAGAAATGCCACCCAGAGCGTGTTGAAAGAGTTGAAAGAAGGACTGGCTTACACAGCCAAGACCGCGCCGATTCGTGCGCCAATTTTGTTGCTCGCCATGTTTGGATTTGGTGGCATGGCTTACTCGATGTTGCTACCGGTTTTCGTAAAATCCATTGGCGGCAACGCCAACACTCTCGGATATCTCAGCTCTGCGTCCGCCCTTGGCTCAATAGTCGGCACGGCAATATTAGCGACTCGCAAAAGCGTTCTTGGTTTGGGACGATGGGCGCTCATAAGTTCATTCGTTTATGCTGTTTTCTTGTTCGCTTTCGGATTTGCTAATAACCTATGGTTGGCTTTACCGATCCTGGCTGTTCTAGGTGCGGCAATGATGCTGCAAATGGGTTGCTGCAACACCATTTTGCAGGCAGTTGTTGAAGACGATAAACGTGGCCGAGTCATGAGTCTTTTCACTATGGCATTTATGGGCACCGTGCCGCTAGGCAGTCTGGTTGCTGGTGCCATCGCCAGCCACTTCGGATTCCAAACAATGATTTTCGTCTGTGCTACTTATTGTCTAGTGGTGGCAGCTGTTTTTGCAAAGCAAATGCCAAGGCTCAGGCGCGAAACAAAGCCGATCTATGTGGAACGAGGACTTCTCGAATCCGAAGAGGAAGTGGACCTCGTCACCAAGCCCGCCGCTTGACCCTACGGGGATACAGCAGCCGTTTAGTCCGCGCACGCAAGGTCCATCATGATTCGCTCAACTGTGAATCGGAAGAATAAGCCAAAACGTACTTCCATGTCCAAGTTCGCTGTCGACACTGACTGTGCCACCATGGGAATCAGCAATTAATTTGCAGATTGCCAGGCCAAGACCGAACCCGCGCGCTTTATCGCTTGCCTTGGTTTGATAGAATCTCTCGAACAGCTGTTCTTGACTCTTCGCGTCCATGCCTGGGCCCTGATCTCGAACCCCGATTTTGAATCTGTCGCCGTCGTGCTCGGTGACCACACTTATTTGGGTGTTAGGCGGAGAAAATTTGATGGCATTGGATAAATAATTGAGTAGGACTTGCAAGACTCTCGATCTATCCGCGGGGAGTTCGAAACCTTCACTCTCGTTCAACATCTCAATTTGACGATACTTCGCGATGCTAGCCAGTGCTGCAAGTGCTTCATTGACCGCCTCTCGGACTTCAAAAGGTTTAACGCGAATAATGAGTTTGTTCTCTTCGGCACTTTCGAGAGTGAGCAAATCATCTACCAACTGGAGGATGCGTTCTATGTTTCCCTTGATAGCAAGAATATGTCGTGGTGCGGTGTCCGGCATTTTATCTAGTAGAAGCGGTTCAACCTGACTAAGAGCATCTCTTGCGGATGTAAGTGGGGAGCGCATATCGTCAACAAGCAGCTCGACGATCGCTTGCCTTTGTCGGGCTGCTTCGATGATCTCCGCGGCTCCTCGATGCAGAATCACATCTAGGTATACCAGTTCGTCGCCGCCGCTCAATTCTTCCAACAGCGGTTCTCGCCGCGGTAACTTCTTTGCATTCGCCACTAAAATGTTCAGACGTTTCGTAATATGGATATTGAACACGAGCACCAATATCAGTGCCAGAATAAAGTTTGTAGCCAGCCATGCGAAGACAATTCTTTGTAAGGACTGTTTCGATTGAGTCTGTTCGGCACGAAGTCTATCCAATTCGGATTTTTCCTTCGCGAAGAGATCGTCATAGGTCGCTGCGACATATGACATTGCGTTGGAATAGTCGATGAACACTTGAAAGATAGAAGCAGAGCCCATCAATCCAAGATGTGGACGTTCAGTAATTTGCAGCTGCAAGTTCATTGGTTTGATCATCGCAAACTCAAAGAGATCAACCAACCTCGCTTCAGCGGGATAGCCGCTAGTTTGTTCCTTGAGTCTGGCCTGCACCCTGCGAGCAACGTCGGCCTGCGCTTTGGCCTGTTCTTTCCATTTTGGATTTCCGGAAAGAGCATAACTAGCCGCGTTTACAGTCACATCAAAGGTTGCATTCAATCCGGCGTTTACATTCAGCAGTGTGTCGGTTAAACGTTGGATCGTCGTCGCTTGCGCTTCACCTATCTGCAATTCGTGGTTGAGCCACCCGATCCAGAGCGCTTCCAGGCACAAAGGAATAATGACGAGAGCGATTCCCTTGTGAATAATGCGCGTACCAAACCATCCTTTCGGTTTATATTGATTGAAAGATTTAGGACTATATTTAGTACCACTTATTACAGGCACAGTCGTTGCAGGATTTGCAGCGCTAGGCATTCTCACCCAGAGTGAATTGAAGCCATCTTTTTGCTCGAAACCTACCGCACCACCATGAGCTTGCGCAATTAGCTGACAAGTAACAAGACTGAGACCAACGGCTGTACTTTTGTTGCCGTGCTTTGGGAATTTTTTGAAAAGATCAGTGCTTACTGAACGATCTAGTGGCGGGCCCGGTGCTTTAACTGCGACTCTGACACCATCCTCGGTGGTTTCTGCGAACACTGATATTTCCGACGCGCTGCCTGGAAATGCTTTCACACTGGCGATGTAATTTATCAATAACTGTTCGAACTTTTCTTTGTCTGCGCGAATCAATCGATCAGGGCAAGTATTCTTGATGGAAAACTCAGCGAGATCGCCGACTTCCCTATAAGAAAGAATCGCTTCGTCAACTGCCTCTTTGATGTTGAATTCGCTGACACTGAAATCGATTTTCCCCGCTTCAAATCTTTCAATTGTCAACAGCTCGTTGACCAGCCTGAGCACTTGATTGACGTACTGGCTTACTGACTCAAGTGTATGCGCCGCGTCGGTTGGCAATTTTGCCGACTGTGGGTGATTGAGAACTTCGGTCGATACCTGAGCAGCCATGAGCGGTGAGCGCATATCGTGCGCCACCATTTCCATTATCGCTCTACGATGATCGTCGGACTGGCATAACTGCTCGTTGGCAGCATGCATTACTGTATCCAGATAGGCAAGTTCGTCGCTGCCGGAGACAACCTCAGTGAGCTTCTCGCGCAAAGGTAACCTCCGAGCGTTGTCTATCAGTAGTTGAAGACGACCAGTGATGTTCCTGTTGAACAAGTACAGAAGCAATGCTGCCAGGGCAAAATTGCTGGACAGCCCCGCATATACAAGAAACTTGAGCCGGTTTCGCGCAGATTGTTCACGTGCTCTTGTGGCGAACAGTCCGTTCATTTCTGCTTGCATCAAAGTGCCAATTTTTACGCCGTCGCTTATACCCAACCGAAGTAGTGGTCCGAGGTCTCTGCAAGCACCTAAATTATCAAGCATGGTCGAACCAGGCTGTGCAGATGGCAGAGCACTTAGTGACTTCCACTCGGTCTCAGACATGCGTTCAAGTTCGCTTATGGTTTCGAGTCTAGCTGGATCGTTTGCGGACAGCTCTCGAAGCTGTTCATAGCGCTTGTGTAGTGCGTTGTGTTTTCTATTGGCGTATATTGCCCATGCTATTTTGGGATCGAACATGCGGCTCATCAATTCCAAGATGACGACGTGTCTGTCTTCACTTGCGCCAGCAAGATGCATAGCAAAGTCTCGTTGTTTGGTTTCTTCAGCAGCCAAATATTCTGTAGATAGCCATAACTGACTGAGCACCAGAAGCCACAGTGTCTCGAGGATTAGAGGTATTAGAACGAGCGCCAGACCCTTATGCAAGATGCGCGGATGGAGACTCACGATAGCGGCCTACTTCTTGTCCTTCGTTAGGAACGGACTTTCGTTGTACAATTCTTGTTCAACCTTCCGGACTGCAGCCTTATCTTGCAGTGCACGTTTGGTGTCTTTGAGAGTTTCATAGCAGCTCGCTCGCTCACCAAGAAGCTCTACGAGCATTTTAAAAGCTGGATAGATTGCGCGGCTCTCTTTGTCTATACGCTCTATGTTCGCCCTCTGTGCCTTAACCAAGAAATCCAAATCGACGAGCGCCATTCGCGATTGATTTGAAGCCATAAGGGCACGAGCGCGATGCTCACGGCCGTTAAACTGATCACCGCTTTTTATGATTTCGGATGACATTTGAAGTGCCATTTGATTATCACCGCTCAGACGCGCGCAATCGGATAGCTCAGTCAATAGACCAGTAGATCCGAGTTGTCTGGCGATTTTGAAATTCTTGATCGCGTCCTTATAGTTCTTCTGTTTTTGGTAAAGCTTTCCCAATTCTGAAGCTGCATTACTTGCTATCAACTTGTTCTTTGAATCTATCAACCTCTGGTAATCGGCGATGCATTCGTTGACACGATTTTCATTGCGATATTCCTCTGCTCGTTCCATGCGCACAGCGTCAGCATTTGGATGTGTATTTAGATACTTGGAATAGAGGTTAAGCGCTTCTTCGTCATCAAGCATTTTTTTGCTGTAGCGAGCACGTTTCAGTAAGTCTTCATCCGATTCAATTTTTGCCAGTGTCGATGCGGTCGGTTTGTGAGTCTGGTCAGAATTGTTAGAACAATACGCAGGCAGCTCCCACAAAGCGGAAAGCGCGCACGAAAGAACGAGGAGAATGCCGTTGCTCTTGAGAGTTTTCACTTTAATGGTGTCCAGTCCAGTTCGTTCTAGCGGTAGGACCATGTCGAGATCAAATATATGCCCATTACAACACAGGATGAGCCTCTCTCGCTACGATCAATTTTTGGATCGTGACTGACCATCGCGACAAATTCTTGTTTGAGACGCTCGACTTGTCGTGAACAACGCAGAATAAGGTTTGCTCGGCGCTCAACCAATGAACAGACTAGCCAACACTGACTCCGGTATCGGATTTAGTGCGCAACACGTTCTCAAATTGCATCGGCAAACCAGTTTTAGCTGCTTCTTGAAATAGTTCACGAGTTCTTGCTTTGTCCGACTCATCCACGATGTCGATGCAACGCCGAGTATGTTTTTCTAGGAGCAAACAATCGCAGACTGCAGCGGATAGCTTCTTATCATCTTCGACAACGAGAAATTTGGCCATCGATTCGTCCGCATTTGATCCGATTCCGTTTTAATGAGACTACCTCAAAACGCAGTCATGCTGCCTCCTTCGCTAAGGATGGCAGCATGACAACATTTTTTCGAACGCATTAAGCGAGCTAATCAATCACTAAACGGTTTTGATGAACTCATCGAGATGCTTTTCAGCTTCTTCTTTTGAATGACCATAGTGTGTCTGTAGCTTGCCTACTAGCTCATCTTTTCTTCCACCGATTTGTGTTAAATCGTCGTCGGTAAGTTTGCCCCATTTAGCCTTTACTTTGCCCGAGAACTGTTTCCAATCACCTTTTACTTCATCCCAATTCATGCTGCTCTCCCTTTCTATTGCCTATCCGCTATAAGTTGACACTATTATGTGTCATTCCACCTCAGGTAATTTGCTAACTAGCTAACACATCGAAGATCAGTAATTAGTTTCGAAACTTTGGTGCGCGCTCGCGCGATGCGCGACTTCACGGTGCCTAATTCGGCACCAGTAATGACTGCGATGTCTTCGTATGCCATGCCTTGAATTTCGCGCAAAATAATCACGTTCTTGAATTGACTTGGAAGCGACTCTATAGCTGCGGTTACTTGGTTGACTATTTCCTTTCTCTCGAGCAATTCATCGGGTTGCGATCTGGGGTCAGGGATCTGGCGGGGGCTGCTGTCTTCGTCGTCATATTTAAGTGGTTCGTCTAATGAAACAACTGCAAACCGCGGACGGCGTCTAAGTTCATCGTAGAAAAGGTTTGTTGTTACTTGATGCAACCAACCTTTGAAAGCTTTTGGGTTTTTCAACTGGTTGATTGAGCGCCAGACTTTGATAAAAACGTCCTGAGTCAGATCATCGTGACTGGCAGACCAATCTGGAGCTAGCTTGTTAATGTCCGCACGGACGAATCGCTGGAAGCGCCGAAACAGTTCCGGGAATGCGGTCTCATCTTGGTTCTGACAAGCGAGTACGACTTGAAAATCTTCCATGGCAGCGTAGTCGTTTACTTTCACGACTTTCAGCCTGGCGATGGAATCTCTATCTAATTGAACGGACATGTTTCTCCTCCAAGTGAGTTGCCTCACTTGGTTCTGGTGCACAGTACCCTACTATCATGACCGGATCTCCAGGCTTTTGCTAGTGGTGTTTTCCTTACACGCGCATGGATCAGTAATGCCTCAACCTGTCCTGGTTTATGCGTTCGGCGAGGTGGTGGCGTATGGGGTAACCGGGGGTAGTTGTGAAGTATAAATGTCTACAGAATTCGCCGCTTTCGCTCAAGTGTTCGGTCACATTAATTCCTGGCTTTTTTGAATTTGAATCGTATAGAGGAAAAAGGACACAACTTCGTCACAATTTTTTCCTAGACTCTACTAATCGAAGTCCGCCAGCCCCTCGCGGAGATTGTTCAAGATGTTACTAAACCACCCCTTCAACGATGGAATCAATGGCGCTACTCTCGTCGGTGTCGACGATCGACGCGCTTTCGACCTAAATGGGTCAAACACCTTTATAGGTAGATCGAGAGAGAACGATATTTCCTTAGTCGCAGACCTTAGTCTGTCCCGCCGCCACGCCGCAATTACTAAAGTCGATGGTGTTTACTATCTGCGCGATTTGCGCAGCTCCAATGGCACTTTACTAAACGGAAATACGGTCGAAGGAATGGTTGCGCTTCAACCTGACGACGAGATTTTTCTTGGCCGAAGTAGGTTTCTTTTTTGCCCAAGTTCAGACAAGCTTGAATCGACTGAATCGTACGTATCCAATGAACGTACAGTTTTTCTAGGTAAGGCAAAACCAAGTTTTGTTACTAAGGCTAGTAATCTGATGCTCAGTCTAAAGCGATTACTGTTCGTACCCCAGCCATGCAGTTTGACAGCGCTTACACCTTCCAGACAGCGTCTTAGAGCAAGTCACAAAGAACTACTGAGAGGCATTCAGCGTTAGAATTCGACTTTGCCACTGACCGGCAGCTTGGATTTCATTACGGATCTCATCACATCAAGGACTTTCGTGACTAAACTCTTCCACGGCATACAGTCTGCCGTTGGCCGCACGAATCACTCCGACACCCACTGTCGCATGATTGGGATCGAGGATATTGCTTCTGTGATTTACCTGGTTCGGCGGTTCACTCATCATAATATTATCCATCATCTGAAGTTGACGGTAACCACTCTCTGATCCACCCTGAAAAGCAATGTTTTCAAAGACACCGTGGCTGATACCATGACTTTTCGCTCGAGCTTGCGGATCGTTTCCATCAGGATCGACATGACCAAAAAATCCTCGTGCAGCCAAATCACTGGCATACGCCCTAGCCATCGCAGTTAGCGCAGCGTTAGATTGAATCGCTGCGCGGCCACTTAGACCGCGGTCGTGATTGATCAACTCAATCATATACTTCTCGTAAGCTGGCATAGATTCAGCAACAGTATTCTTTTGTCCACTCATAGGAGACGTTTGGGTGGATAGTACTATGTGAGGTGTGGCGGAAGCCGCGGAAAACTTTGGCAAGTTGACTTCGGTGTTGTAAAGCTGCAACCCACTTTCGGAAGGGTGGACAAAGACGATTCTAGCTCGACCTGTTGAGCTTGATTGGAGAATGCGATCAGCATCTTGTCCCGATTGAACAACTCGACTGTTGACTGAAAGTAGCACGTCTCCTGACTGCATGCCGACACTGGTGGCGAAACCTCGTTCAACATTTCTGAGTAATAATCCTCGATTTGAACCTGCGGCCGAAACTACATAGGCTGCTACTCCCGATGCGCTCAAGCAATCTGACGTTTCCTCACGCTGGGAGAGTTCATAAATCTGCTTTGCGGGAGTACGAGGCGGCGGCGCTTTTTTCTTGACGGCGATGAGCAGTTGATGAGCAGATCGACTTTCGGCAACGACGCCGGAGAGTGGCACCGACAATAGGAAAGTTGCAACCAAAGCGGCGGTCTTAGTTCGGCATTTGGTATTCAATAGAAACACGGTCCCTCGATATCCTCACTAGTGTGTAACTTCTGCATCGTGTCCATTGGTTTCTGTCCAGGCCACGTCGATTGGTTCGTCGTTGAGGTGTTTTCGATCGCCTATAATTTTCAAAAGAATAGGTGTAATTACAGCTGCGTAAGCAACTGCGGCTGCGATGATTCCTAGGCTCAGTGTCAACCCTCGAATCACCCGGCGGGCAGTATTTGAATTATCCATAGTTTGCTTTGTCCTTTGAATAACTGGCATCTTTAGCTCCTTACTGTTTTGCCGAGAGCGCGGTTTGCGGCAAGACGTGCTGCGGCAATTGCGCTCTCCGCGCATGGTATACCTTGTGTGCTGCAATGTGCAAGTGTGTAGCCACTATTAGTAGTGCGATTAAATTCAGAAATTTTGGAAAAGAAACCAGGGCTGTTTACGGCCATTGCATGACCCCACCTTGTCAAAACAACGGTGTCGATCTCTTTCTCAATTGGACCAATCAACTTAACTAATTGACTAACTATCGAATTGGCCAGGGAACTTCTATCTCCTTGCAGAAGCACTGGTCTGCCTTCTGATGAAGGAGCATATGGTTGATATACCGTTAGTACGGAACCCATTTCAGGGGTGTATTTGTGCTGCTCAATGTATGGCGTTTCAGCCACAGTGATATCTGCGAATGTGTAAGGGGGAGTTACCCAATTGTCATAGGCCCCATAAAATTTCTTCTCTGGCATCAGAATGTTTGCCACCAAATACGAACCATATTTAAACGACAAAAGATTGGCGAGCACTTGATCGGGAATGTTGCGGAGAATTCGCGCCGCCACCATTGGTGGCGCCGTTACGATTACGTGTCGACAAGAGACTTTGTGAAGTTTCTCGTCAGCGCCTAGGTAAGTGACGAATGATTTTCTATCCGTGCCAACTTCGATTGAGTATACAAAGCCTCGCTGGCAACGTGGACCTTTGACTTTGTCTGCGATCGCCTTTGCTAGGGCTGGGTTTCCACCCGGAAAAACGTAGGTTGGTTGGACCAAATCTTCTAAGATGGAAACTGCTGACAGCGCGGATAAATTTTTGCTCCCACCGCAGAGAGCCGACTTTAGATAAGCGTCAATAAGTGCTATGAAAGCAGGGCTATGATTTTTCAAGTATCCCTGAAAGGGCGTGGCGTCAAGCTTTAGCAAGTTTTGACTGGTTAGAGGCACTGGAATTCCTGCGTGCAGTTCCTCCCAGATTGGTTTGCAGTTGTCCAGCAAACCCTTAAATTCAGAATAGATGTTTTCCTTTCCTTCCAATCCTGAGAGCCAAGAATTTTCCCAGCGCCAAGAATCTTTTGTTGGCTGAAGTTTCGCTGGCTTCAGTTTGAGGTCAGCGATAAGCTTTCCCATCAACCCATCTACAGTGCTTATGTACGCGGCGCCATAGGAGTAACCGATGCCATGATATTCACTTCCTCTTGATTGGCCGCCCAGCGATTCATATTGTTCGAGCAATAAGTAATTATGATTACGCAGAAAGTAGGCGCTGGAAAGTCCGGACATGCCACCACCGACGATGACAAAATCGACATCCTTCTCTACATGCTTAGGAACGAGGGGTAGCTGATGATCCCTCATTTTATGCCCTATCGTAAAGTCATCCCCGGTCCAGGGCGCGATTTTATAACCAGACCTGGCCTGGAGTAGGGAAGGGTTGTCTTTTGCCTGGATGGGATCGAATTGATTGGCGAGCAGGTAAGCGAGATACAACCCGCTTCCTGTTGTCAATTGGCGAGACAGGTCTCTTAGAAATTGTCGTCGGGAAAAACTTTCGCTAGACATCGGTTGCTTGCTAAAGGCTTAAGTACAGACCCCGCGCGGTTCGCATCTTCTTGACCATTATAGCCTTGTCGATTATGAACCGCATACAACCATCTTGACGCTGGCATGGCCGTAGAATAAACACGTATATCTGGTTTATGTCTGTCACGGGTAGGAATAGGGATGGAAGTCAAATTGAAGGAAACTGAAAACAAGCTATCTGATAAAAGCACTCAGCTTGAAGAGCGCATCGCTAAAATACGCAAGGGCGGCGCTCCGAAGTATCATCAAAAGCTGAAAGAAGATAAAAAACTATTCGTCCGAGACCGGCTGCGTTTACTTCTCGACCCAGGATTTGAAATCGAAGATGCCATATTCGCAAATTGTGGAGAGGCTGATCTGCCAGCCGACGGCGTTGTCACGGGCGTAGGTCAGATTGAAGGCAAGACCGTCTGCTTCATGGGCAATGACTCGACCGTCAAAGCTGGATCGTGGGGATGGCGCACTGTCGAGAAAATAATCAGGATCCAGGAAACTGCCCAGAAACTTCGCGTTCCTATGATTTATTTAGTTGATTCAGCAGGCGCGAGAATCACCGATCAAATCGAGATGTTCCCTGGTCGACGTGGCGCCGGAAAAATCTTCTACAATCAGGTGCAAATGTCTGGCTATGTGCCGCAGATCTGTTTGTTGTTTGGACCTTCTGCAGCAGGAGGCGCTTATATTCCAGCATTTTGCGACATAGTCGTGATGAATGATGGCAACGCTTCGATGTATTTAGGTTCGCCACGTATGGCTGAGATGGTCATTGGTGAAAAAGTAACGCTTGAAGAGATGGGCGGTGCAAAAATGCACTGTTCTGTGAGCGGATGTGGTGATGTGCTTGCCAGATCCGAAGAGGAAGCAATTCAACTGTGCAAAGACTATTTACGCTTCATGCCATCAAACTGTGAGCAAGCGGCACCGCTTCTGCCACCACGGGATGCTGGTGGTATCGAAAAATCAATCGAGCAAATTATTCCTGAGAAGGAAAATATTCCGTTCGATATGTATCAAGTGATCGACAAGCTTGTTGACGCCGGTTCCTTCTTTGAGATGAAAAAGCTTTTCGCCGGTGAATTGATTACCTGTTTTGCTCGCCTGGGCGGACGCCCTGTTGGCATTCTCGCCAACCAGCCGAAAGTGAAAGGCGGCGTATTATTTGTCGATTCTGCAGATAAGGGCGCACGCTTCATGATGCTTTGCGATGCGTTCAACATCCCATTGCTCTTCCTTGCCGACGTGCCTGGATTCATGATTGGCACCAAAGTGGAGCGCGACGGCATTATTCGCGCCGGAGCAAA
Organism: Candidatus Melainabacteria bacterium; assembly: GCA_003153555.1. Classification (GTDB taxonomy): domain Bacteria; phylum Cyanobacteriota; class Vampirovibrionia; order Obscuribacterales; family Obscuribacteraceae; genus PALSA-1081. The sequence goes on from PLZS01000060.1 coordinate 187,479, forward strand.
AATGATTTCGGCAATGTCGTCGGCTGATGTGCCGAAGATTTCAGTTGTGGTGCGAAAAGCTTACGGTGCGGGTTTGTATGCGATGTGCGGACCGGCCTTCGAGCCTGATGCCTGTCTAGCTTTGCCAACTGCCTGGATCGCAGTGATGGGACCTGAGGCCGCAGTTAATGCTGTCTACTACAACAAGATTATGGAACTTCCCGAATCTGAGCGAAGCGCTTACATCGAACAAAAGCGCAACGAATATCGCGAGGACGTCAATATCTATAAACTGGCTGCGGAGATGGTTGTGGACGGTATGGTCGCACCGCACAACTTGCGCAATGAGTTGATCAATCGTTTTAATGCTTACGCGACTAAACAAGTTACAGGATTTAAGAAGAAACACGGTGTATTGCCGGTTTAGTGTAAATCCCGTTGAGCCTAAAAATCCCTTTGTGTTCTATGTGTGGAGGAAAAGAAATTGGATACGGTTTCTGAAAAATTGATTGTCACCGCCGCCGATGGCGGCAAATTTAACTGTCACGTCGAAAAGCCAGGCAAGGCAGCGACAGCGGCTGTGATTATTGTTCAAGAAATATTTGGCATCACTAATTGGCTGAAAAGCGCCGCTGAGTGGTATGCCTCGAACGGCTTTCTTGCCGTGGTGCCTGATTTGTTTTGGCGTCTTGAGCCAGGATTGAATTTGAACGACCGTAATGAAAAAGATCTGCAAAAGGCATTTAAGTATTACGGTGAATTCAACAAAGACAAAGGCATTGATGATCTGAAAGCAGTTCTCAAAGCAGTCCGTGGCATGAAGGTTGGCGATGGCAAGGTCGGCTGCAGTGGTTATTGCCTAGGTGGTTTGATGACTTACCTGATGGCGGCTCGTTCGGATGTGGATGCTTCAGTTGCATATTATGGTGGTGGTATTGACGAATATTTGGGCGAAGCTCATAACATCAAGAAACCGATCATGATGCAATTTGCGGAAGACGATAAGCACATCACCAAAGAGAAGCAGGACAAGATTAAGAACCAGCTTGGTGGAAATCCGCTGGTCACAATTCATACTTATCCTCACACTGACCACGCGTTTTGCCGAGTCGGCGGCGAGAATTACAATATGAAGTCTGCCGAACTGGCGAACAGCCGCACTTTGGAATTCTTCAAGTCACATCTGCACTAGTCCAAGTGCTGGGAGCGCCGCATCGGTTAAACCTGGGAGCGCCGGCATCCTTGCCGGCATCGAGCTAGGATGCGCCTATGCTTGAAGTCATTACGAGCGCCGGCATCCATGCCGACACCCTCCTGCGAGCCCAAATTAATTTCAAATCTGCTGGTTAATGTTGGCACCTTTTTCGGATGGACCACGTCACCTCGTTGAGAAACAAGCGGCAGGTAACAGGCGATCCCCAAAAAGAGCCCGCCCGCCATAATGGAGGTATTAAGATGTGGTCTGATGAACAAGTGAAAGACGCCGTAGCAGTACTTTGGAACGCTTCGGAACTTGGTCCTCTTCAAAAAGTTAAGAGCACCGACGACAAGGATCAAAGAGAAGACTACATTGTCGCTGGCGAAGTTACATACACAGATCCAATCTATTTAAAGGCTTTCGACCACCTTTTGAAGGATGGGAAGATAGTTAAGGAAGACGTCGAGCAAGTAGATCGCAGCTCTTATCGTCGGTGCGAGAAAGCTTGCAGCACCGATTCGAAGAAGCACTAAATTGAATAACACTAAGGAGCGCGGCTGTCCAAAGCCGCCTGGAGTGTCCAAAGCCGCGCATGATCACGCTTCGAGGCGGGTCTGGAGACCCGCGCTCCACTCGTTATTCCGCGGCCAGCGCCGGTCTTTCGAACTGTGCCTTAATCAAACGGGCATAGTGCGCATCCTTGTCCATAAGGACTTGGTGTGTTCCTGACTCGACGATTTGTCCGCCTTCTAAGACTAGGATTTGATCTGCGTGACGAACAGTTGAAAGCCGATGGGCGATTACAAATACCGTTCTGCCTTTCATCAAATTATTCAGTGCCTTCTGCACCATCGCTTCTGATTCGTTATCGAGCGAACTTGTTGCTTCATCAAGGATTAGGACCGGGGCATTTTTCAAGAAAGCGCGAGCGATCGCCAGGCGTTGTTGCTGTCCGCCCGAGAGTCTGACACCACGTTCACCGATCTGAGTTTTATAACCTTCACGCAATTCGAGAATGAAATCGTGGCAGTAAGCCGCTTTCGATGCATTCTCCAGTTCTTCCGGTGTAGCATCAATTTTGCCCAGACGGATATTCTCTTCAACAGTTGTATTGAAAAGGAAATTGTCTTGTGTGACAAGAGCAATCTGGGCTCGCAGTGAGTACAGCGAGATGTCCTTAATCGGGATGCCGTCAAGGGATATCAGTCCCGAGGTGACGTCAAAAAAGCGAGGCACCAAATTCGCCATTGTTGACTTTCCCGATCCGGAAAGTCCAACCAGTGCAACCATTCTGCCCGGTGGAATATCCAAATTTATATCCTTGAGCACCATGGTTGAATGCCCTGGATATTGGAAGTAAACATTCTCGAATTTGATTCGGTGCAGTCCTTCCTTCAGTTCTATTGGTACAGCAGCATCAGTAAGATTTGATTGTTGGTCGAGCACTTCGAAGACGCGCTGAGCTGCTGCAAGAGCTGGTTGTAGAATGCCGTTAATTCGGCCAATGTTTTTAATTGGTGAGTACAACAACAGCAAAGCTATAACGAACGATGTCAGTTGTCCCAGTTCCATGTGTTTGTGCAAAACCTGATAACCAGCCACCCACATAACGCAGGCAATCCCGACTGCCGCAATCATCGCCAGAATCGGTGACAGTAATGCTTCGGAGCGGACAGCTTTCATCGTGTTGTTTTGAAAACTTTGATTGGTAGCTAGAAAACGCGCGGTCTGAAACTGTTCCAGATTATAAGATTGGACAATTTTAGCGCCTTGAATAGATTCGGAGAGCACTGAAACCAAGTCGCCAATGGCTTCTTGTCCGCCGCGTGAGCTCTTGCGGATTTTTTTTCCGAAAATCGAAACTGGTATCACTATTAGTGAAAGAATGCCCAGAGCGATGATACTTAGCATCCAACTCTGGAGAATGAGCACAGTTGCCAGCGAAATCACAGTAATGGTTCTGCTGATCATCGACTGGAATGTTTGCGAAATTGCATTTTCAATCAAACCAATGTCATTGGTCATACGACCGATCATCACTCCTGATGACTGACTCTGGAAGAACAGCAACGGCTGTTTTTCTAAGTGACAGAAAAGTTCATTGCGCAAATCTCGAATGGCGGAAGCTCCAACCAGGCGAATAGTGTAGGTTTCTATGAATCGAAAGATTCCCTGGCAGGCAACGACAGCCAAAACTACAAGCGGCACTAAGTAGATCAAATGTCTTTCTGTGCCTATGAAGATGCGCTGGATGCCTTGCCCGGCTAACCAGGCGATGATGCCATCCATGCTGCCCGAGGGGATTGCCGCAGCCATTCCAAAGAAAAACGGCACACTGTACGGCTTTATGTATTGCAGTAAGCGAAGGTATATGCGGGCTTGTTGTGGCTCTTCAATTAAGTTTTTCAAAAGTTTCCTGACCCGTATCGCCCTTAAATGGCTGCCAAAATTTCTTCTACAAGGTTCACTGCATAATCGCCTTGTCCCAACTGGTCGCGCAATGTGAGCAGTCGCTTGGATGTGTCGGCTCTTAAACCTGGGACGTCCAGCAAATCATTCGTGTATTTTACGAGCTGTTGGGCTCGGCAATCTAGTTGAAGTAGTTCAGGGACGACCTCGGTCCCGGCCAGAATATTCGGCATGCCAATGAAATTGATCCTCTTCAAGAGGCAGTAGACCAGGTATTCACCCCAAGTGACCCGGTAAAAGATCAACATTGGTTTGCCAAAAAGTGTAACTTCTAACGTTGTTGTGCCTGATTTTGCCCAGACGATATCGGAAGCAGATATCAAATTGAGATTGTCCTCAGAGCCAATCAGGAAGAGCTTGTTGCCCAGCAAGTGCTCTAGTTCTGCCTTTTGGATCTGCACTTTTGCCTTCTCACCCAATTCTTCGTTAGCGGCTGAAATTGCGAACTGGATGCCATCTCGCTCGGTACTGATCGTCTTGATTGCGTCTAATATAATTGGCATGAAGTTGTTTACTTCCCGCCGTCTGCTCCCCACGAACAGCCCAATGATCGGCTTTTTAGGGTCTATTTTGTAGAGCGCGCAGAACTCTTCTTTTGACGGCATATCCGCGGTGGCGGGAATATTTTTCAGCAAAGGGTGCCCCACAAACCGCACAGGCACGTTACTCTTTCTGTAAATCGCGACTTCAAATGGAAATATGACCAGCATTTTGGTCACTGTTTGCGCGATCGTCTTGATCCGCCAGGGGCGTGAACCCCAGACTTGAGGCGAGGTGAAGTAGAGAATTGGAAGCTGGGGAAACTTGGCGCGAATATCTGTCGCTAGTTTTAGGTTAAATGTGCCCATGTCCACAAGCAGGATGGCATCTGGTTTTCGTTCAATGATCTTGTCAATCAATTCCTTTTTAAGATTTACAAAAAACGAGAACTGGTTAAAAATTTCGGCGATACCGGCAACTGTGAAATCCTCGCAATTGTGCAAGATCTCGACCCCCTGAGCTGCCATTCCCGATCCACCGCACCCCCAGATTTGCAAATCTGGCGCGCATTTTTTGAGTTCCGGAATCATGCGGGCCACGTTGCGATCAGCCGATGGATCACCGACCATAACGAAAAGCGACTTGCGTTTCGCTTCTGGCACCGACGAAACCATCAGACCGGAGCACCTGTTGCCTTGCCGACAGTGCCTCTGTGCAAGGCCACGCTCCCAAGGGCGAGACTGATATGTTTGACGTTTCTCAACCCGGCGCTTTCGAATATCCTGGTGATGCCTTGCGGGTCTGGGTAGGTACTATTTGATTCTGGAAGGTATGTGTAAGCCTGTTTGTCGGACTGCAACGCCTGGCCAATCAAAGGCACTATTTGCCTGAAGTAAAACGCAAACAGTTGAGAAAACAAGGGCACTTGTGATTTGCCAAGATCGAGATTGATTACGACTCCGCCTGGCTTAACGACACGCGCCATTTCATCTATGCCTTTCTGATAGTCGGTTACATTCCTCAAACCGAAGCTAATGATCGCACCGTCGAAAGTACCATTTTCGAAAGGCAGTTTGAGCGCATCTCCCTGCTCAAACCGGATCTCTGACCGCTGTTGCTTGGCACTGTTGGCGGCTCTTTGTTCAGCGACGCGAAGCATGTTGGGAGAAAAATCTATGCCAACAACTTGTCCTTCTTTGCTGAGTCGGTTGGCAATTTGCAGAGTCAAATCGCCGGTTCCGCAACAAACATCAAGATAGACGCCATCGGGTTTAAGGTTCAGCTCTGAAACCGCACGCTGCTTCCAGAAGTGATGCATTCCCAAGCTAATCGCGTCGTTAGTAAGGTCGTAACGCTGAGCGATGCGATTGAACTGACGAAGTACGTACTCCGCTTTCTCTTCGGCAGTTGGCAGTGAAAAGGACATGAATCCTATTTAACGAGACCGAATCCAAGAATTAAACAGACAGCCATGAATGAGAGAACGATTCCCCATGTCAACCTGTCAAGGCCGGCTTCCGCGCCTCGTTTGCCACTAAATATCGTCGCGCCGCTGCCAATTCCGCCCATACCTTCGCCTTTCGGTTGGTGCAAAAGTATCAGGCCGACCATCGCCAAGCCCAGTAAGGCTTCGCTGATTAGCAAAATGACGTAAGGTAAACTCATCGAACCCATGTGAACACCCTCTATACCGGCTCATGCCACGAAACGACGGCACTGACTGATCCGGATTATAGCGTATTGGCGGCGCGAATCAGCGAGCCTTCAACAAGAGTAAAGAATGTTGGACACAATCCCGAGTGGTATCGGATGCAGTATCAGGTTCGAAGCAATAATTGTTAGACAGAGATACAACCAACCTGTTGATCGTACAAATCAAGGCTTGTTTCCATGGGCTTTTCCATGGTAATTATTAGTTATGAACATTCGAAGTATTCCAACTGTCTGTCGAGGCGGAAAATCGAGTGATACTGGCAAAGGGAGCGACCAATGAAGTTCCTCGTCATTGGACTCAAGTCTGACGAACGGACAACCATTAAGAAGACGCTCACTAGCATTGCTGGGCTGGATCCTGACCTGCAATTGTCAGGTCATTCTGTTGAAGGCCTATTTAAAATTCGCAGTTTTCAGCCCGATATTGTTTTACTTGACGATAATATGTTGGATGCCGCGATGCTCATTCAGCTTCGCCAATCTAAGCCTGACGCGTTGATCTATGTGATAGTCGATTCTCAAACTGACCTGCGTGCCTGCGAGCTAATTCGAAAGGGCGCAACAGATTTGATTTCGCGCGACCAGCTCAACAGTGAGTCTTTCACGTCCCTTATCACTCGGGCTGCCGAAAGGATTAGGGGTAGCGGACAATTTAATAGCAATGAATTGAATAAGGCAAACGCTAGGCTCTCCAATATTGCTAACACGTTGTCAAACCTTTCCTGGGTATCAGATGAATCCGGCGATCGAATTTTGTTCAACGACAAATGGCTGAAGTTCACAGGTCGCACTCTGGAACAAGAGTGTGGCAAAAAGTGGGCTGAATTGGTTCATCCTCAGGATTTGAGGAAGTTCTGGGCGGTCTACACAAAAGCGTGCCGCGACCATACGCCTTACCATATTGAATACCGGCTTAAAAAGTCAGATGGGCAGTTCCGTTTCATGTGGGAGTCGGGGGCGCCACAGTTTGATCCGGCTGGACACTTTATCGGACTAATTGGATCATGTGCTGACATAATTGAGACAAGATTCACTCAGCACTCGTTGCCGGCTCTTCGTGAAACCGTGCAGCTATTCACTACTCTAGACAACGCTCCAATCGGCGTTTGGAAGCTTGATTCCAATTTGGTGATTACAAAAGCGAATCCCGCTGTTGCCACTCTATTCAGTGTTGCTCCAGAGCGGCTTGTCGGATTGTCATTTCCAGCGCTAGTTTCCTCGATGCCTGAGAACGCTTTCATTCGCGTTTTGGAAAAGGGCGAACGTATTAAATTGGAAAATCATCCCGTTACATTGGCGCTCGATGAGCAGCGAAGAAAAGTGTTTTTGGACCTTGCCGCGTGGCCCTTGAGAGACAAATCAAATAATGTCGTTGGCGTTTGTGTCAGCACTGCGGAAGTCACACAGAGGCTATTGCAAGAGCAACAACGTGATGATTTTGTCGCCACGTTGGTGCACGATTTAAAGACGCCATTGATTGGCGCCGATCAAGCTTTGGAAGCAATGATCAGAGGTTGTTTGGGACCGATTGATCCAGGTCAATCGGAATTACTTTCGATGCTTAAACGAAGCAATCAGCATTTGTTGACGATGGTGCAAAATCTGATCGAAGCTTATCGATACGATGCTGGTGAGGCACGTATGTCGGTTGAAGAATTCAGCCTGTTCGAATTGATCGATGTTTCTTTGGAAGAGCTGAGCGCGTGGGCTCAACACAAAGAAATAACCATGCGTTCAAGTTTTCCGCGAGGCACTGGCCGAGTTCTCGGTGATCGTCTGTCGATCAGGCGTGTTCTCCTCAACCTGCTCGATAATGCTCTCAAATTTACTCCCAAGGACGGTTTGATAGAAGTGTCCGCAGACGAAGATGACGACGACATCATTTTTAGGGTCAGCGACACAGGAGTTGGCATTCCGGAAGCTGAATTAGGAAACCTGTTCCTTCGTTACTGGCAAAGTGATAGCGCTAAACAGCACACTCCTGGTACAGGGTTAGGTTTATATCTTTGTCGCCAGATAGTTACCGCTCATGGTGGCACAATCTCTGTCGCTAGTAAAATTGGTGAAGGCACTACATTTAGTGTCGTGTTACCAAAGCAGCCTCCGCCTCAAAATTAGCTTTGGGAACGGATATTTTAAAATCTCGTCAGCATCATCAAAGCTTCATAAAAATACGGGCGCTCCCATATATTATGTTTGATGATAAGTTCTGGAGTCTGCGATGAATAAATTTGCCGTTCTGGGTGTTTTGCTGGCGTGGATGCCCTTCAGTGCTGCGTTGGCATCGAGCGCCTCGCAGGCTAGAGCCGCTCAGTTCAGCGGAGCCAGTGACGAGCTTCAAGCAGATATTCCAGAGCATCGGGCTAGCTGGAAGATATCCATGGAGAGAGCTCTTGGATATGTTAAGAACGGAGATTTTGTCGAGGCTCAAAAAATGGTCGACATGGCGCGTAAAGAAGCGAACGCCATTGGTCAATCTGACCCAAGTCTTGCCGAAACGGAAAAAATGGCCGGCGATATATTTCTTGCTCAAAACAATTTGGATAGTGCTGAAAGGTCCTATCGCCGTTCCGTTTATTTGTTCGGGCGCGCTATCTCTCCTGATAAAAGCGAGTTCGCAGCCGCACTGAGTTCATACGCCTCATTTTTGAAAAATTCAAACCGGATCAGAGAAGCTAGTAAATTTGAGGCTCGCGCAAATTTGCTGCGCGGTAATGATAATTCCACAGCTGAAAGCAATCGCTCGTTGTAGTTAGTCCGCTCGATTCTGTCACCAAATGTGGTGGCCCTTCTTTGTGATTTGTTATTGTTCGATGCCAATTTAATAAACCTATGGGTTGTTAATATGATCAGTTCCACAATCCACGGGTTGTTAACTCATCCATAACACTTAGGGATCATGAACCATAGTTCAATGTGCTGTAGAATGAGCCCAGCATCCAAAACTGAATATTTTTGAGGAGGTCGACGTGAGCGACTTAGTTGTAATTGCATATGATGATATACACAAAGCTGAAGAGGTCAGAATCACACTGGCGAAGCTTCAGCATGAATACTTGATTGACCTGGAAGACGCTGTTGTCGTAACCAAGGACGCCAATGGTAAGGCCAAGCTACACCAATCTGTTAGCTTAACAGCAGTCGGCGCTTTGCAAGGTGGCATGTTGGGTGCCCTGCTCGGTTTGGTTCTCTTGAATCCATTGTTCGGGATGGTTTTGGGTGGCGCTGCAGGAGCTCTCTCTGGCAAAATGACCGACCTCGGCATCGACGACGATTTCATCAAGGAATTGGCTACCACATTGCAGCCTAATACTTCGGCCTTGTTCATTTTGGTCAAGAAAGTGACGATCGACAAAGTGCTGCCTAAATTGGAAGGTACCGGCGGCAAGATCCTCCGGACCTCATTGGCCAGTCTTGACGAAGCTAAGCTGCAAGCCGCGCTCGACAGCCACCGCAATGAAGTTGCCGGAACACCGACGATCTAACAATCCGGAATCATTTCTGCCCCTATAAGGCAAGTTATGAAACAACAGCACCTTGCCGCATGACGGCTGGGTGCTTGTTTTAGTCGCAACCGTAACCAGCGTTTAGCACACGGGATTCGGAGCAGGGCTTTGGTCCGCAGGCGTCTTGGCCGGCGCGCACAGGGCGCATTGCTGAAAATATTCCGGTACCGCCTATGATACCGATCGATCATGTTTTGGGAGCAATGATATTTGTGTTTTGCTGCGCCAAGTTGGACCAGCGATTTATTCGGATCATTTACCGTTCTTTGTAAAAGTGTCTTTGGGAAGGAAGTAAAAATTTCCAGAATCATTGCTGCTATCACAATCAAGTTCTACGGTTGGAACAACAATTTTAGTTGTTCCGATGATCTGATTTACTTGTGCAGGCGAACCTGGCAGAGGCTCTCTCTACCAGGCGATGGCAGAATGATATTAGACTTCGATGTTGATTTCGGAGAAACAACGCTCCAGTTCGCTCAGTTGGATATTGATTTCGCCTTGTATAAATCCTGAGCGGTCCTTTATGGCCGATTTGCTGGCATCGCATATGGTGACCATGCGTGTGCTCTCGTTGTAGTCGACAAGGGCGTATGCATGTGCGCTTTTTAGCGTCAGTCCCCTGGCCTGGCGTTCCGCAACTCTTCTATGGGAAACGTATCCCGATGTCTCTGCGCATTCGCCTTCACCAATTCGCAGAGTGATTGTTTTGTAGTTTTTCAGCGCTTGCAAAATCGCCTGACGATTTCGCATGTCACTCGCTTCAGTGCTAAGTGGATTATTTCGTTGTAGCGAAATCGACTGTGATTGACTACCGGTCAAAAGTTCAAAAGCGTCTCTGACAATGCCCCACCGTTGTTGGGTGATGCGCATAATTTGTTGGTGAATACCGTAAGCTTTTTCAAGAAGCGTTACGAATTGACTGCCGTCTGTGCTGCAGGAGCCAACCATCTTTTCTTGAAGCGTAGTTTCTTTCACTTTGATTGGATGATTTGGATCGCCTGGGAATGTGACAGTATAGGAATTATCCTCATTGCTTTCGATCATCTTTCTGATTCGCTTGTCGCCACTGGGAGTCGCAGCCAACGCTACCAAAGCTGCAGCAAAGTTGACGTCTGCAACTGCACCTTGAACAATCATTGTTGGGTCGATGCGATTTTTGGGATAAACATTTGCCTGAACATCTTCTTTCTTAGCCAGTTGATCTAGTGTTCTTTGTGCTTTGTCCCGATATCTTGGGTCAGTCAACCTGTCGAAGTCATTTAGTTCAAGCGACATCTCGGTTGTTCCTAAGTTTCCCCTATAGTGATAAAGAAATGCGGACGCGAGTGCATCTTCGCGTTTCATCTCGGGTTTTGCGATCATGCGCAGAACGTCAGTGCGTCCGATGTGTCCGTCGCCGTCGTAATCTAAAGAGCAAAAATTGCGTTTGATGTAAGCGGAAACTCCCGCTACTGATCGCAGTTCTTGGGATTGTGACTGGACCGCTTGATTTTGAAATACTAAACCGTATAAGTTTGTCGTATCGGTTGTTGATGTTGCACTGGAAGCCATTGTTCATCTGCCGTTCTAGATCAAAGAGTATTGCCCAACTGTTTAGTTAAACGTGGGAGCCTATTTATTTAGGAGGAGTTTTTATAATTCTGAGAGGGCGCGAATAATATCTGCGCGAGTGATGATGCCAGCAAGACGCTGACCGCTAGTAACTGGCAAGCGATTAATACTCTTGGCATCCATGAGGGATATAGCTTTAATTAGCAGATCTTCGGATTCGACCGAAATAGGTTCTGGTGTCATAAGTTCTTGGACTCTTTCCTGAGACCGTTCGATCAGATCATTTTTTGTCAGCACACCGACAAGACGTCCCGAATGTGTGACTGGAAAACCCTTGTGTTTCGAAGAGCGCGTGAACTCTAGAGCTTGCTCTCGAGACATGCTGGCATCAAGCGTTTCGACTCGTGGCTGCATGCATTCGCCAACTGTTAAAAGATCGAGGGGACCTGAGTTGGAAGTTTCGGGCAGGTGAATTCCATCCAGCTCCAGCAGCCGATCGTACACCGAGCCCGCAAACAAGCTTTCACCGATAAAGTAGGCGGTAATGGAGCTAATCATCAGTGGCAGAAGCAAATTAAAGTCCGCCGTGATTTCAAAAACGATAACCGCGGCAGTAACAGGCACGCGAGCAACCGCTGCAAAAAAGGCTCCCATGCCTGCCAGTGCTAGAGTCAGTGGGGCGTGAGTTGCAAGAGGCAGTAAGAGCGTTTCTCCAAAGCCGACGACGTAGCCAATCGCTGCACCGATTGTCAAAGCTGGTGCAAATAGTCCGCCCGGTGCGCCAGATCCATAGGCGAGTAGGGTTAGTCCGAAGTTCGCGGCAAATACGACCAGGGCAAATTGTAGTCCTCGTCCTTCAAGCAATAACTGTCGCACACCTGCGAAATCGCGAAACGTTTCTGGTAAAAGGGCGATTACCAAGCCACATCCAAACCCAGCAAGTCCAACTCTAACCGCGAAGTTTTTACCGAAAATCTTTCGATTCAATTTGGTGCCAGCTAAGATACCTTTGTTAAAAACAACGCCGATTAGTCCCGCGACGATACCAAGTAATAAGCAAAACGGAATGTCTTGTCCCGTGAATACCGCTTTTGGAAAAGCGGTATTGGCTGTTAAATCGAGGCTGTGATTACCCATCCACCTTGAAACTATGCCTGCGAAGAAGCACGCCAGCAAGGCAATCGTTACGGTGGCACCAGAAATTTCCCGGAGTAATTCCTCCAAAACAAATATCAGACCGGCAAGTGGTGCGTTGAATGCCGCGGCTAGCCCGGCTCCAGCACCTGCAGCGATTAGCTGACGTCTATTGCGAAACGACCGCATCCCCAGTCGATCGAGTATGGCTGCGGCAGCGGCGCCCACCTGAACAGTTGGACCTTCTCTTCCTAACGGCAAGCCTATTCCTAGTGCCACTATTCCTGATACCAACTTTGTGATGGCAACCCTGAAGTCTAGCTTCATTGGTACCTTATTCAGTGCCGCTTTAACTTGCGGAATGCCACTGCCTGTGATTTCAGGTGCAATATACTGAATAGCCAATCCACAGGCGGCACCGCCTATTAGCCCCATTGTTGGAAAAACTATAATTGCCGGCACAATCGTCGTCAGGAACGTGCGCAGAGCATTGACAGCGCTGACTCCTTCAACAAATATATAGGCAGCTAAAGCTGCAACAGAACCGATTATTGAAGCTTCGAACAATGCGACTAACTTCTTGTTACGCGCACGTCTGATTAGCTTGGCATGATACCAGTGCAGGAGCCGGTTCAAATGGTCGGGCTTTTGAGCAGTGGTCATGCCGATGAGGGCGGTTCGTTGCGATCGAGATATTTTTGCAAAATGATCGCAGCGGCTTGCATATCGACCAGCGCTTTGTTGTGTCCTGTTTTGACGCCTTGCAGAGTAAGTGTGCGAATCGCAGAGATGGTAGTCAATCGCTCGTCTTCATAAACTATCGGCAGCCCAGTCGCTCGCGCAAGCTTGCGTCCAAACGACCTCACTTTTTCGGCTTGCTCCCCGACGGAGCCGTCCATATTCTGTGGAAATCCAAGCACAATTTGCACTGCGCCATGCCTCTCGGCGATTTCTTTCACCGCTTTGACGTCCACTTGCATGTTTTTACGATCAATCGTTTCCAATCCGGCCGCCGTTATGCCAAGTGGATCTGAAATCGCTACACCGATTCTTTTATCACCAATGTCAAGACCGATAAGGCGTGGTTTGTGGCTCATAGACTCAATTTTACTACTTAGGTTCAAGGTTAGACTTTCATATCATCTAGTTGTTATGTGGGATCTCTCCAGTTAAATCACTTAGAATTAGCCTATGAAAGTTTATTTGGTTAGACACGGAATAGCGCAAGAACGTCTCGGCGGTGCTATCTTGAACGACTCCCAACGCCCGTTGACGGACGAGGGAAAGACTGAGATGAAGCAAGTCGCGCATGCCTTGAAAAGGCTTAATGTCAAGCCCGATCTTGTTGTGGCAAGCCCGCTTGTCCGCGCAAAACAAACTGCGGAGATTATTAGGGAAGTGCTTGGACCGAGTGATGAACTTAAAATTACGGATTCACTAGCACCAGGCGGAAGTGCCAGCGGAGTTTACAAGTTCCTACGCCAATTTCAGCAAATCGAAGAAGTTTTCCTCGTCGGTCACGAACCTGACATCGGTCAGCTCGCAGCCAATTTGCTTTGGGCTGGCTCGGAGTTGAACATCCCGTTTAAGAAGGGAGCTGTTTGCCGGGTTGATGTTTTCGACCTGCCACCCACAAGTCAGGGCGTGCTCAAATGGTTTATAACTCCTAAGATTGCCAATTTAATTAAGTGAATGCGGCGCTTGAGCCTGCTGAAGCTCACAGGCTTTATCGGATATTGACCTCGAAATCTAAAGCGATATCGGTTTAAGTTCACGCCGAATCTAAACCGATATCGGTTTAAATTCAGATCCCTCTTTCCCCGAACCGTTGAGATGCCGCAGGCGCCAGCTCTTTATTGGTATTGCTGTCCGTTAAACTGAATCCAACCACTCTCATGGTGGCGACTAGTGCTGTGATGTGTGTAATGGACTAATCCACCCATTTTGTTCCAGACATATTCACCGTGAATCGTGACCACGTCGCCCTCTTGAATTGGCACATGCGGCGCGAGCTTGGTGTTGTGTGCCACCAACACCGTAGTGCCGTTTGAAATGGTGAGCAAAAACTTTTGATGCGGATTGCCTCGCGTGTCTTCTGGTAAAAGTCGCTTTACAGGTGCGGAGAGAGTCACCTCTATTTTTGAGCGGTGCCCAGCTTGAGCTTCAATGATCTGAGCGTCACCGACCGCTTCGGTCGGCGTCTGAACAACCTGAGGTTCTTGTATGCGCTCCCTAGCACTGTTACAGCCAGATGTCGCTACTAGAAAACTGGCTAGCATGCAGAGAAGAAGCAAATGTGCTTTCCGCGAAAGCGCGTTTGGTGGCGACAATTTTATTCTCATCAGGCAAACTCTTTATGTTTGGAGACCAGCGCAGGAACTTCTAGCTAGAAGATACCTTTGATAACGCTACTTGAATAAGCATTGGATAGCAAATAACAATCGGGTTGCTAGCACGATGTACGAAGGCACTCTGGCATTACCGTGGTATATAGTGAACGAGAGTCGGGTTTCGAGGCCACTAACCGGGAGAAAGTTCGAGTAGATGTTATCTTCGATCTACCTAACAGGAGACAATCTGGAGGGGCAAGATGTCCTGAGTCAGGCTTCTTTGCCTGATTGGCGCACAGTGGCCCTTTCCAAATTTCAACGTCACGGCTTGAAGGTGGTTAATCCGCTTGAGCTCGCTTGGTCTGTAGGCGAGCGCATGAATCCGATGGAGATGCCGGATATTGTAGATCCCCGCGTACGCCGTGCCCTAGATTTAATCGACCAGTGTGACGCCCTGCTTGCCAATTTAACCAAATCAAGTTACAGCACGGCGATGGAAATGTTTTACGCTTATCGACGGGGCAAAATGGTCACCGTAATCGGGCAAACGCCATTTCATCCATGGGTGTTATCACATTCACAGGCTCGTTTCGGTGATGTTGATACCGCCGTGAATTATTTAATTGATGAGCATCCGAAAAGTCCGCCAATCAATTGGACATTACAAAACGAAGCGTTCTTGTCGGAAAGGTATGAACAGCTTCCGCCACCGGGAGAGCCTGACTACAAGTTTCTGGGTGGCGAGAATCCGGTCCTCGTGATGGCGCCGCATGCTACTGCTTATTGGCGTGAAGGTGAGTTTCAGGAAGGTGATTCGTATACAGGCAGCATGGCCGCGGTGCTCAATCGGATGAGCGGTTGCCACAGTCTTTTAACAAATTATTGCTGCGTCGCAGATCCTTGCTACTATCTCGAAACTCCTTTGCGTCGCGCCTTTGCAGACATCGTAAAGGCTGGACAGATAGGTCTGGTCGTCCTTTTGCTTGGGGCATCATGGCACGAAGCTCCTGGTTTGCAGGTTTCTGCTTACGGTCCAGCACAAGATGTTTGCGACGATTATGCAAATCGTCTCAAGGTTAAACTGTCGGCGATCGAGCCGGTGTTCACAGAGGCGCAAGACTCGCAATATCTTCCGCTAGTACGATTTGCGGCAGAAGAACTGTGTGTGCCGACCATGGTTGTGCGAATGCACAAGCGTTATCGCATGCCGAGATTGCAGGCTGAACTTTTCTCTCAAGTTGTCGGCGCATTAAATGAATTCCTCAGCGAAACAGGCTTGGAACTGGCGAGGAGCCGAAGCTAAATGGCTGGAGAAATCATTGTTCTCGTCACTTGCCAGCCAGTTGATGCGAACAAGCTTGCCTCCGATTTAGTCTCTGAAAAGCTCGCTGCCTGCGTCAGCGTGCTGCAAAATGTTGTCTCAACTTATCGCTGGGAAGACAAAGTTAGCAGCGATACGGAAAGCATGCTGATTATCAAATCTCACAGCGATCTCTTTTCGCGCCTGTCCACACGCATCAAGGAGCTGCACACATACGACGTTCCAGAGATTGTCAGCCTTCCGATCGAAGCTGGCTACCCGCCCTATCTTAATTGGCTCAATGCTCAGCTAGATGGAGCATCTCATTGATCCGCCGTCTCGTTTATGACAGAAAGGAACTGTAGTTTGGCTGAAGATACCATCGTTCAAGTTTTTTGGAATTGGGTTGCCTCAACGCCCGATAAACGGGCAATTATGCACAAAATCGATGGCGCTTATCGCCCTGTCATCTGGCGAGAGCACGGCAGGATAGTTGAGCTTGTAGCAGGCGGTTTGACCAAACTGATGCAACCCGGTGAGCACATTGCCATCATGTCGCAGAGCCGTCCTGCCTGGACATGGGCAGATGTCGCGGTGTTGAGTTGTGGTGGCGCGACAATACCGATTTATCCAACGTTGGCATCGCCTGAGGTGCAGTATTTAGTCAAACATAGTGATGCGGTTGGAATGTTTGTTGAGAACGAGCGGCAGGCACGCAAAATTTTGGACGCAAAAGATCTAGCGCCGAAACTTAGATTCATCGTTGTTATCGATGGACCAATCACCGCTCCTGAATCCCGCGTTCGCTGCCTGACTTGGGACGACCTCCTCAAAGATGGCGAGGTGAATCTGCTTGCCGATCCGAATCAACTGTCGGAGCGAATTAAAGGTGTGACACCAGATTTGATGGCATCGATTGTTTACACTTCGGGAACTACAGGTGTGCCGAAAGGCGTGATCTTGTCCCACAAAAACATTCACTCGGTATGCGCCGCAATGAGTGAATTGTTTGTGTTTGAGCCAGATGATCTTTCGCTTTCATTTCTGCCTTTGTCGCATGTGTATGAAAGAGTGGGCGGCCAGTTCCTGGCTATTTATCAGGGATTGACAATGGCTTACGCTGAGTCGATGGAAAACGTTCCGAAAAATCTAATTGAAGTCAAACCGACGATTCTACATGGTGTGCCTAGATTTTACGAAAAAGCTTATCAGCGAATTCAACATGAAATTCGTAACATGCCTACGGCAACACAGTACTTAATTCGCTGGGCGTTAGCACTTGGGAAACGGGCTGAAAAGTACCAGCAGAAGGCTCCGAACGATGATCTGGTCAAGCAGATTTACCGTCAAGAATTGCGAGTTGCTGACCGGTTGGTATTTTCGAAAATCCGTAAAAGATTCGGTGGTCGCCTGCGTATCATGGTATCAGGGGCGGCACCACTTTCTGACGACGTGCAATCGTTTTTCAACACGATTGGTTTGCAAATCGTTGAGGGGTATGGATTAACCGAAACTTCCGCGCCGATCTCGTGCAATACGCCTGAAAATAAAAAGACTGGCACTGTTGGTAAACTTCTGCCTGGTGTGGAAGTTAAGATCGCGGCGGATGGTGAAATTTTGGCTCGTGGTGCCAGTATCTTCTCTGGCTATTACAAAAATGAAGATGCTACTTGCGAAGCCCTCCACGACGGTTGGTTCAGTACCGGTGATATAGGCGAATTTGATTCTGATGGTTACTTGCGGATCACGGATCGCAAGAAAGATATCATCATCACATCTGGTGGCAAACATGTGGCTCCGCAGTTCATCGAAAACTTGTTTAAAGGCGAGGGGTTGATTAGCAACATCCTCGTGTATGGCGATCGGAGAAAATACATCACCGCTTTAATCACTTTGAACAAAGACGGGCTGGAGAGTTTCGCCAAAGCCAATCAAATCGCTTCAAGCGATTTAGGCGAACTCAGTCAGCATCCCAAGGTGCGGCGGGAAGTCGAGCGGCTGGTCGCTGCGAAGAACGACGAACTGGCACAATTTGAGAGAATCAAGAAATTCGTCATTCTGGACCACGACTTTACCGCAGAGTCCGACGATCTGACTCCGACTTTCAAGCTCAAACGCAAGAAAATCACCGAAAAGTACCAGAAGATGCTGAACGAACTCTACGACGTAAGTGATCTTGAAGTGGCGGCAAACGACTAATTTCGGTGAAAATGAGGAAAAGCCTCGTTCTGACTTAAAAAATGCTTTACTTTCCCTTGGCAACGTATACAATAATGCCACGGGTTTTTCCAACCCATTTCAGCTCAGTCCTCCATTTTACTAAACTAGGTCCAAAATCCGCAGTCCAAGGCTTTTCCGGTTTTGCACCTGCCAAGAGGGTTAAACAGCTATGTTTGAATCGTTTGGACGAGGGTTCAGGATGATCTACGCCAGCATCAAGATGGGCTGGCAAGATAAACGCCTGTTACTTCCTTCCGTTCTCACCGTTTTTACCAACTTCTTTTTCGCCATCGTTCTGATGATCGAAGCGAAGCAGAAGCTGGGCGGAGCCGGAGCCGGCGTTGCTACTCAACTCGCTGCCGCACCGCATGAGCTCATGAATCACGCCAAACACGGCGACATGCTCGCCATGACAGGCTTGAACGGAACGATGGACCAGAGCGGCTTTAACGCCATGAGCAGCCTGGGCGGCGTCATGGGCTCCGAAACGGCTTTCTTGGTCACATGTATCGTCTCGATCTGGTGGTTAACCAACAGATTCTTGGAAGGGGTTACTACAGCTCTGGTATACAGTCATCTAACCGAAGGACCAGGTTCAGGCAGATTTTCTACCGCATGCCAGGCAGTGCTGACAAGTCTTCCTGCCATCGTCATGCTCGGCGCAGTTACTCTTGTCGCTAAGAAGTTAGCCGGATGGATGCGCGATAAAAGAGGTTCGGGAATTTTCGGCTTCGGAATGAATTTCCTGGCTGGCATTGTGGAAGTATTTTGGACGCTCGCTGGGCATTTGATTTTGCCTTCCATAGTAATAGAAGGGACTTCTTTCTGGGGAGCCTTAAAACGCGCTGACAAAATCGCTCAAGGCAACTTGCTCACTATCGGTGTAGGCGAAGTTGGTGTTGATTTGATTTGTCGAGCAGTCTCTGGTTTGGTTTATCTGGTAGGTATGGCCGGCTTCGGCGGTGCCTGGTATATGAACACACAGGGTATGGCTGCAATCAGCGGACCTGTGATTATCGTTGCTGGACTCGCTTGGGCTTCGTTAGTCGTTTTAGTCACTGCAATGTCTCTCTATATTCGTGCTTCGTTCTACACATGCTTATATGTATGGGCAATCGAAGCAGAATCTGTGGAAGAAACAGAACGGGTTCACGTCAGTGCACCGGCTCCTCTAGCTGCAGCACTAGCCTAACCTGAGCGCTATTTGGATTGCTGATCCAACACAGCTTTTTCTGCGAACGAATTATCGATTAATTTTGTATCGTCGGGCATCTTCTGAAGATCGCCGATCTCGATTCGAATTTGCAGTAACTTTTGCCAGGCTGTTTTATCCACAACTAAGTGCTCAGGAAAAACCTTAGCCTTCATCGCCCTAGTCAGCGCTTGCTTGAGTATTGGACGCGGAATATTTGGGAAACGCTTGGCGGCGATGTCTGTGGTTCCTTCGAGGTTTGTATGCACGTATTGCAAAGCCTTTTCATATGCATTAACAAACTTTTGCACCATTTTTGGTTTCTCTTTTACTGTCTTTTCGGAGGCTGTGATACCGGTAAAGGCAATCGGTCCCCAAACATCCGGATACGAAAAAACAATGTCAGCGCCTTCCTTCTCCATTAAAGAAACGTTGGGCTCAAGCATTTGGGCGATGTCAGCTTGTCCGTTTTTCAGAGCAGCGGCTTCGGTTCCGTAGACCGTCTGCAGTATTTTAGTGTCCTTGCCCAGGATCAGATGTGCCCGCTGATCGAGTTGCTTTTGGATTACGTATGAGGTGTTTGGTTCAGGAAAGGTTGCCACAGTTAGATTGCGAAATCCTTCTGGATCCGAGAACGGTTTGATGGTTTTCTTTAAGGACACTCCCCACAGGGCAGCACGATCGACGACCATTCCGAGGATTTTTCCATTCCAACCTTTTTCACTCGAAATCGCTACAAAGGCTGGATCCCCTTGGGCGAAGTCTGCTTTGCCGCTCGTTAAAGCGGCGAATGCTTGAGCGTCACCGCCGCCAGTTTGAATATCCACATCGAGACCCTGTTCCTTGAAAAAACCTCCATCCTTGGCGACATAAAGGCAGATGTAGAGAAGGTTTTCAAACGCCTGATTGATCACAACCTTTTCCGCTGCAGTTTGATTTGTCGGATTTTTATCGGTTGTCTGCGGTGCTTGATGCCGTTCAGATGAACAACCCGTAAGTCCGATTAGCATAGCGATGACAAGCAATCCAGAGGACAGATGGGGCGATCGAATAGATGTGGATTTGATGCGTGGCGCTAGAAGCGATCTGAAAATGCTTTGCTGATACGTCGAAAGAAACATATTTCCCCCTTAGAAATATTTGGCTACTACATGCAAAAGAGGCTTCTCGATCTGCGCTATGAAAGTGTTTAAGACTAGCGCGATCAAAATCAACATCGTAATTCCGCAGAGAACAAGCGAAATGTCAAATAGACCACTTGCAACCAGAATCAGGTGTCCAAGTCCTTCGTTGGAGGAAATGAACTCTCCGATGATCGCTCCTAGAAGTGCAAACCCGACGTTCAACTTGAAAGCGGAAATCACCCAGACGAGGGCTGAGGGCGCGATTAGCTTTCTAAAAGTCTGATGTTTAGTCGCTCCGAGCGCTTGCATTAATCGCAAGTATTGAGACTGCACTTCATTGGCTCCAGTGTATGACTGCGATAACGCGATGAAGACAGTGGAGAATGAGGCAATCATTATTTTGGAAAGAATACCAGTGCCAAACCAAATAATTACTAGTGGCGCCAGGGCGAAAATAGGCGCTGAACCGAGCGCAATCACGTAAGGGCGAGCAATCAGAAAAGCCGTTCTGGAATACCAGAGCGCTAGTCCTGCCGCTGTTCCAACGATGTTACCAATTAGAAAGCCGCTGACCGCTTCAAGCAGCGTCACTGAGGTGTCGGTGATCAGTCGCCCATTCGAAATGTTTATCCACATGTATGATGCGACTTTGGTTGGAGAGCCGAAAAAGAAAATCAGCTTTTCGTTCGACCTGACTGCTGTTTCCCAGAAGATAAGAAACACTACAAGTGGTATCAATTGGAGCAGTCGTAAGCGCAAAGTTTCAGACATCAGCACTACCGTCTTTCGACGTCACATTTTCGAGAAGTTTCAGTTCGTCCCAAATCTGAACGAAGTATTCGCGAAAACGTTCTGACCTGCGAGCTTCGACCGGATCATGACCTTCCATATCCAAATTGACTTTAATGTCTCTTCTCAGCGAAGTTGGCTTTCCCGCCGCCAAAACAATGACTCGATCAGACAAGGCGATGGCATCTTCGATGTCGTGGGTAACGAGTAAAACGGTGGCGGAATGCTGTTTCTGGTACTGTAAAACGCACTGTTGGGAGCGCAATTTTGTGTCGAAATCGAGACTCGAGAACGGCTCATCAAGCAGCATGATCTGTGGTTGCGTTAGCAGCGTGCGCACGATTGCAACACGTTGCTTCATGCCGCCGGAAGCTGCGTTTGGATAGATACTTTCACTTCCTGCAAGGCCAAACGAAACGAAATAGTCGCTGCATTGATCACGGTAGCTATTGCGCCGTTTAATTTCGGCGCCTAGAAATGCATTCTCCTCCAAAGTGCGCCACGACAGTAGCAGCGGGTCTTGCATCATGTAGCCAATTGGATTCTGTGAAATCTCTACTGTCCCAGCATCCGGTGCTTCCAACCCAGCGAGAAGGTTCAGCAATGTGGACTTGCCGCAGCCAGATGGTCCAACGATTGAAGTAAACGTACCTGGCACGCAGACGAATGAAAGTTCAGAGAATATCGACTCAATTGCCCGTTTGCCGGCAAAGGATTTACTGATTGCAGAAACAGTTATGGCTTCCGACATCGTCACCGGTTTGGGAATTGCTCAGTCGCTTGATTGCAATAGAGTGTAGCAACCTCCCAAGGTGGTGGGATTAGTAAAGAACCGCAAGAGTCCATCCCTGTACGGCGTTTGAGACACTAATTAAATGCCGTTTCGAATTTGAACCGATATCGGTTTAGATTTCATATGATCCTCTTTTCTAGGATCCGGAGCTAGCAGGATCCGGAGCTAGCAGGAGGATCCGGAGCTAGCAGGATCTGGAGCTAGTAGGATCCGGAGCTAACAGGATCCTGAGCTAGCAGGATTCGGAGCTAGCAGATCCCTGAGCTAACAGGATCCGGAGCTAGCAGGATCTGGAGCTAGCAGGAGCCGGAGCTAACAGGAGCCTGAGCTAGCAGGATCCTGAGCTAGCAGGATCCGAAGCTAGCAGGATGCTAACAGGATCCGGAGCTAACAAGTTGTTGCCTTTAAAAACCTGATTCCTCGGTGGTGACAGAAGCAGTATTGCTAGTGGTGGCAGTCTTGAGATTAGGTCTGGTTTGTGAGTAAATGTTGTTAGCAGCCTGCTGGCCAGCGCTGCTAGCACCAGAAAAACTCCACTCATTGCCAACAAATTCATCAGCTCCAACCGCACTCGGCAGATAGCTGCCATGTCCAGTCGTCAAACCAGCAGCTCGCTGTCCGACAATACCACTGTCGATGCGGTGTTCGACAGTGTATCCCATGTATGGTGGTGGTCCACCATTCTGCTCGCCGCGACCCTGACTTTCGTCGCCATAGATTTGTTCGGCGGCAGCGCCCGCTTGTCTGACAAAGCTGTCGGTGGTACAGGGCGCAAGACCGTTGCGTACCTGTCTGCTTTGCGCTTGAGCCGGATTTGCATGCAACAGTACCAACCCTGCAAACAGGATTGCCACAAGGCAAATTTGGATAAACCGATCTGAACATTTCGAGTTCAATAAACTACGAATTTGTCTAAACATTTTCTCGTCCCTTGCACGATGGTGCGCTGACAGAAAGCAGATGCGAATCCAAATTCAACTAAGAAATTGGTGGCGTATTTTAGTAAGACGGTCTTTGAGTTAAGGCGGGCTGTGAATAAGGCGATGAGTTCCATGCGCCAATACTATTTGGCAGTCGTGACTAAATGCTGACCGGTCCGTGACCAAAACATGACCATGATCTAGTTGAAGAGATTTGCGTCTCTCAGGCAAGCAACTAAATAATTCACGACACCCGGTAGAGCAAGTCCACCAGCAATAAGCAACAAGCCAATGGCGAGTTGTGCTGGCACATTCAATTTGCGGCAAGTATGCCCGAAAAGACCGCTGATCGTGAGTATGAGACCAGCTAAAATCGCCATCAATTCGCCGAGATTGGCCAAAATGTTTAGCACGGCTTCAACGTTGGCCAGGTTATTGATTCTGACAGTGCCTGCAGTATTGACGCCAGACACGAACGTTGCATCTTCACCCTGGGGACCGATGGTACCGTTGGTGGCGCCTTGTAGTGAGGGGGCGTACGCAGTGTCTCGTGCGCCATCGGGATTCCCTGCAGGCACTTCGACGCTTCCTTTGGCCTCTCCGTTTGTGACTCGGTTTTCGTCTACGGCAACGTAGGAAGTATAGTTCGTCATGATGTGATGCTGAAGACCAAGATTTGTAATTTCGTTTTTGAGGTTGGCGTTCACGTTGCCCTCCGGTGTNNTGAAGAGACTCCGCCCTGAAGTCAGTCGGTGGAGCCCAGCCGCCGCCGCCGCCGCCCTCATAGCCGGGATTGTTGTTGAGACTGGCTAGAAAGTTTTCAGACATGAGTCCATCGACTTTAGCTTTTGCCCATAGTGGTGCCAAGACCGCATTTTCAGGTTGCTTATCTGGCAAGACCACATTCAAAGTCTCTTTATAGGGCTTGCCTGCGGCATATCCAGAGATGGTGACTGTGCCTGCACCAGGCTCTGTATAGCGACCTTGGAAGTAGAGGGGACGTTGTGCCCAAACATCGCCGACTTCCCGGGGAAACACGTCGTTCACTTTCAAGTCGCCGAAATCGACTTTAACTTGTGTCAGCACGGGAGCAGAAATACGATCATAGAATCTCTTCGCGACCTCTTCTGCTGAGCTGTCCAATGGTACGAACTCAGGCTCTCCTCCGCCCTCTTTGGCGATGCTGCGGATTAAAGCTCGGTTGACCCAATAATCCACCCCAAACGGAAACCATCTCGCGTTATTTCGATATTTATGTATCAAGCCAATAATTTCTTGGTCATAGCCCATATATCCGTCGGTCATGAAAGTGATGATTCGCAGCCTTTGCGCATCATTTGGCCTGGATAACACCCTTTCTACTGCCGACGTCTTCCACGGTCCTTTATTCGCGTGACCTTCCAGCGGCTCGATGAATTTTTTTGCCTGTTCCTTCGTAGCAGTGCTCACGTGTTCGGGTTTCTCAAACAGCATCTCTTCCTTTTCTTTAAACGCAATTATTTGGAATGTATCATCGGGATTCATGTGGTCGATAATGTACTTCATAGTTTGTTTGGCTTTTTCTAGTGGACCGCCTTCCTGCGAGCCAGAGCAATCAACAAGAAAGATCATTTCTTTGGGAGAGGTTTGTTGTTGTGAAGGCTTCTTTGGTGGCATCAGCATCAATGTGAAAAAGCCACCGTTTGATTGTGGATCTCTATGCGTCAAGTAGCCGCTCTTTATTTGGTCGCCAGAAACATTCCACGAGAGTAAAAAGTCCTTGTTCGGAATTTCTTTTTTGAACAAGGATACAACGGTCTCGTTGCTACTTTTTATGTGCGTCTTGATGGCATTCAAATTCGAGTGCAC
>PLZS01000069.1 GCA_003153555.1 Candidatus Melainabacteria bacterium
CTCGGTTGTCCAAAAGTAAGCATATAAGTCATCCTCGATTCTATTCGTAGTATTTGATCCGACGTGTCCAACCGATATCCGCGCATAGGCGGCCGAAATGGAGCGCATCCATCTTGGATGCTTTGACCACACGCTGGTCAAGTAATTCATTCGTCTCGTTATACGGGCAACTCCCTTTTTCGAAGCACGCAGGATGCGTGCGCTCCATTTCCTAAGTTGATGCATCATTGCCAACCGAGGCGGGTTAAAAACCCGAATCTCCATTTCGAATTATTGGCAAGACTCGCAATCAGGGTCCGTGATCAAGCAGGACTTTCCTGTTTGAACCTCATCAGCAAGGGAAGACATTGAGGTTGAAACAGCAGACGACATCGTTGAAGAGACTGCGTTCAAAGCACCATTTTTCACAGTTGATTTTTCCGCTGTAGTAGCACTTGTCGTTCGCAAGTAATAGGTTGTCTTCAAGCCAGACGTCCAGGCAAGCTTGTACATCTCATCCAACTTTTTACCGCTTGGTTCGGCCAAATATAGATTCAAGCTTTGTGATTGATCGATCCACTTCTGTCTTCTAGAGCCGGCTTTAATCAGCCAACTCGCATCGACTTCAAAAGCTGTGGCGTACCTCTGTTTCAAATCACCTGGTATGCGCTCGATCGGCATCACACTGCCGTCGAAATATTTCAGGTCGTGCACCATAACCTCATCCCAAAGTCCCAGCTGCTTGAGGTCGTCTACCAAGTAGCTGTTTAGAACGGTAAAATCACCGGACAAATTGGATTTGACATACAAGTTTTGAAAAGTAGGTTCAATCGATTGGCTTACACCTACGATATTGGATATGGTGGCAGTTGGCGCAATTGCGAGGCAGTTACTGTTGCGCATTCCCCATCTAGCGATATGTTCTCGAACTGCCTTCCAATCGAGTTTGCCGCCACGCTGCACGACAATCGGAACGGATCTGGCGGACTGCAACAACTCTAGCGAATCGTGCGGCAAGATACCGCGATCCCACAGCGATCCAACGTAACTCGCATAGGCTCCTCGCTCTTTTGCTAATTCACTGCTGGCAAGGATCGCGTAGAAACTAATCGCTTCTTGAGAGTAGTCAGCAAAGTCAACAGCGGCCTCGGAAGAATACTGGATCTTTAAAAGGAGCAAAGCATCCTGAAATCCCATCAGCCCCAATCCTACAGGACGATGCTTCAAGTTAGTTTGACGTGCCTTGGGAACACTGTAGTAGTTCACGTCCACTACGTTATCGAGCATCCTCATGGCAGTGCGACAAGTCTTTTGCAGCTTTTCTAAATTAAGAGCACCGTTGGCAATATGAGCGACCAGATTTACAGAGCCAAGATTACATACGGCAGTTTCGCTGTCTGAAGTATTTAAGGTTATTTCGGTGCATAAGTTTGAGCTGTGAACAACACCAACATGTTGTTGGGGATTGCGCAGATTGCAAGGGTCTTTGAAGGTAATCCAGGGATGACCAGTTTCGAACAACATAGACAACATTTTGCGCCACAATGAAAGCGCGGAGACCTTTTTAAATAGCTTGATCTGCCCTGCAGTTGCTCTGGATTCATACTCTTCATACTTATCTTTGAATGCTGGTCCAAACAAATTATGCAAATCAGGAGTTTCATCTGGACTGAACAATGTCCACTGCGAATCGCTGAGCACGCGCTCCATAAACAGATCAGGAATCCAATTCGCGGTATTCATGTCATGGCATCGACGCCGATCGTCACCTGTATTCTTGCGAAGTTCAAGAAACTCTTCAATATCTAGATGCCACGTTTCAAGATAACTGCATACGGCGCCTTGACGCTTCCCACCTTGATTGACTGCAACGGCTGTATCGTTCACCACTTTCAAAAACGGCACAACACCCTGACTCTTACCATTGGTGCCTTCAATATGAGCACCAAGAGCTCGAACAGGTGTCCAATCATTGCCCAAACCGCCACTGTATTTGGAGAGCAAAGCGTTCTCTTTGATCGCGTCATAGATCCCGATCAAGTCATCGCTAACTGTTGTTAGAAAGCAGGATGAAAGCTGAGGACGCTGTGTGCCTGAGTTGAATAGAGTCGGTGTGGAAGAGACAAAATCGAAGCTGGAGAGCAAATCGTAGAACTCGATAGCGCGAGCCTCTCGCTCGACCTCGTTGATCGCTAAGCCCATCGCGACACGCATCCAGAAGGCTTGCGGCAATTCAATCCGAGTGCCATCAATATGAAGCAAGTATCGATCAAAGAGAGTTTGCAGACCAAGATACTGGAATTGCAAGTCTCGATCCGGCTTAATCGCAGCACCAATTCTTACGAGGTCAAACTGAGCAAGACGAGCATCAATGCGACCTGCAGCAACCCCTTTGGCCACGTACTGAGCGAAGTAAGCTGGATAAAGCGCGCGCATCTGCTCATGCGTAGTCGCTGCGCCGATCACTTCAAGACGAATTTGATCGAGCAACAGGCGAGCAGTTGCATATGCATATGCCGGATCGTGTTCGATCAAAGCACGAGCGCTCAAAATGGCGGACTTAAATACTTCAGCTTGGGCAACACCGTGATATAGGCTACCGATCGTGGCATCGAAGATTTTCTCAAGCGACACCGCATCGCCTAGTTCAGCACAGGCTTCTTCGATCACCACTTTCAGCCTGGCCACATCTAGCGGTGCACGTGTGCCATCAGGCTTGGTAACATCGATTGCCAAAGCAGACTGCTTAGCTGGATCGACGGTGCGCTCTTTAGCGCGCGCTTCGCGATAGAGAACATAGCTACGAGCCACTTCATGTTCACCAGCACGCATCAAAGCAAGTTCAACTTGGTCTTGAATGTGCTCTAAATGAAGAACGCCACCATCAGGCAAGCGGCGCTCCAATACGGAACAAACTTGGGCGGTGAGCCGCTGAACGATATCGCGCACCTTGGAACTAATATTGCCGCTTTCGCCTTCGACGGCGATGAATGCTTTAGTAATTGCGACTGATATTTTTGCCGGGTCGAAATCAACAACCGAATTATCGCGTCTTAAGACTTTGTATTCCACCGCAGTTTTGATGCCGACATCCGGAATTTTGTTTGCGATTACTTGACTCATTTGTTCAAACTCCCAAATCTTGCTGAAAAGTGGAGAAATAAAAATCCCCCTGGTCTCTACACCAGGAGGAACTGTCATTCGGCACACGGATTTAACCCGGTGCGCGTGACGTGTCCCTCCTTGCCTCGAAGAGGTCCGTCCATTTTCTGGCATTCAGGTGGGAAGCCTGGCTCTCTCAATCTCGAGGATTGAAATTACAGTTGCGGGACAGCGGTGGATTTTCACCACACTTCCCCCACCAGATCGCACTATTCGTTAGCTTATGAAATCTCGAACAGCTCGATCCCTGACGTTGCTGAATGCTCAGCAAAGGATTTTTTTGTTGTGTCTCCTGTTGGAATTACAACTTCGTTGATTGCAACCCCTTTCGGAATTGCACGACTTGAAAGTAACACACCGCAATACTTTAAGGCAAGGACGCTGATCGAATATCCGATCGTAATGCTTGCATCCTATTCGCCACCAAATGGACTGTTGGGATTGGGGACAAGGAGCGGCACCTTGTTAGTGAAAGTGTCCACATCTTTGATAATTGCTTGCGGAATTAATTGACTCGTTCGCGGCTTCATGTTCGGCATTTTTTTGATCGCGGTACCGATTGCTAACAATTCGATCACTCCGCCGCCAAAATCGTAAACATAGGTCTTAACGCCTACCACGTCTTCAGCATCTACTGTTGCAGCATCCGCAGCAATCATCGCCAAAGCACGCACGCGAGCTTGGTATATCAAATAAGTCAACTCTGTGATTTCGCCGCGCACAAAACTCTTGAACATCGCTTTGACACCACCAGCGAAGCCAAGCGAAAAAACAGACACGCCTAGTACCAGCTTGATCGGACAGTATCCAGAATGAATTACATTCCACATTTCCTCGTTCGTGAGATCACTCGTGATTGGTGTCTCAGTAAACATAGCGGGAAGATCCGCATTGTGAGAAGCTGTGCCAGTCATCAACATTTCTTGCATTCCGCTGATCGGGGTGATCAAAGTATTAATGCCAAGAACCGCGTTTGCTCCAGCAGCTTTCGCTTCGCTCGTTATCCGCTCCAAAGCAAGATGTCTCGTGTGGTTGAGCATATTTGAATACTCGATCACTTCGCCACTCTTCAAACTTCTTAGGGCGCCCATGATACCGCCGCCGACACCAATGGAATAAGCAACATTGCCGAAAACAAATTGAAGCGGTTCAAAGCCACAATCGAGTTGACAGTAAAGTTCCTGTCCATTGGCTGAGGTTGACCACAAATGATCCGTATTAGGAGGATCTCCAGCCGCGGCATGAACAGCAGATCCGATCGAAAGATACTCGATATTTGCACTATGAAAAATCAGCTGGCTGGCAACACCAGTGACACCAACGCCCACATGCCGACGAGCCTCTTCGACCATGCGCATGTAAGCAAGCGCTCTTCCTTCTTTAATAATCTCTGTTATTTCATGGACTTCACCGCCACCAAGAGTTTTTAGCCCAGAAGCGATGCCACCAACAAAACCAAGTGCAAAAACACTATTGCCGATAACTAGGTTTCCAGGATCATAGCCCTTCTCTTTCAAGCAATAAAGTTCGTTTCCTGAAAGTCCCGTAATAATTGCCATGTCTTCTCCTCAGTGCACCATGTGCAAAAAAATACCAAAAACAAAAACACCACCCAGATTGCTCTGCGGCGGTGTCTTCGCTACTGCCTGACTGCCCCTTGCGATGTGGGCTCAGTATTTATGTACGCTTCAGTCAGTCCTTCACATACATCGGGCTTCTTGCTAGTGTTTCTGGTCAGCGCCGACCTGTCGTTTCCACAAAGCCCCTCGGCTCAAAGTGCTTATCATTTAGTAAGCACTCACCGTTGATGTAGTTAGTGTATCCGACTGCAAAATATATTCCACTACCCCAGAGACTATTTAACGATCTCATCCTTGGCATCACGAAGAATAGCTAATAGTGACATGATCCGATCACGTATTTGATTAACAAGCGCTGGATCAATTGAAGAGTTCTTTGTTCGCGCACTCGCATATACACCAACACGCATAACACATATCCGAATAAGCAAGTCCAAGTACCTGCCAAAATATTTCTACCGTTATCGGTAAAAATATTCTGGACCACACGGCGCTCTTCAGGTCCGAAGATCAGAAATCGCCTCTCGCTAAAATTTCTACCGTCATCGGTAAAAAATTACTGACCTCAGATCAGCGCTCACAAATAGAAACCGCGCCTGCGGTAGACAGGCGCGGTTTGGAATGTTTCGTGAATTTTAGTACTTAGGTACGTTAGTCCGTTTGAACAGATTGTATCCATCCAGTGAATTTGGCACTGCTGATTGGTAGACATGCATACCGTATTTCGCTGGTCTTTCGGCGTAGCTGCATTGAAGTTCTTGGTAGTTTGCATCGAGCGGCAAATCGATTCCTTGAACTCCGGCGTCGTATCTGGTGGAAGCGAAAACGAGAGTGTTGAAGCCGCACCGTCGGATCGCGGTGTAGCACATCGGGCATGGCTCTGTGCTTGCATAGAAGTCACAGTGTGATTTCTTCGCTGAAGTGGCAAGCTTAAGGTGCGGATCGTTGCCATCGATATGTCCGAGGTTTAAGGAACCAAGTTCTGCGCATGCAGCTCTCAAAACTACCATCTCTGCATGAGCCGTTGGATCACTCCACTCTATGACGTGATTGTGGTTTCTCCAGTAGCGAATTACTTTGCCAGTTTCGTCATCGATTTGCACAATCACAGCGCCGAAAGGACCGCCACCGGCTTCGACACCGTGTCTTGCCTCATCACAAGCCAATTCAGCCCATTTACTTCCTTGCACTTCAATGCCTTCGTACAACCCACCGCCCTTGATATTGGCGGTTTGACAGGTCATAGCGGCGGCTTTCTTTTTGTCAGACAGAT
The DNA here is from genome assembly GCA_003153555.1 of Candidatus Melainabacteria bacterium. Lineage (GTDB taxonomy): Bacteria > Cyanobacteriota > Vampirovibrionia > Obscuribacterales > Obscuribacteraceae > PALSA-1081. The sequence goes on from PLZS01000069.1 coordinate 5,995, forward strand.
TCGACTCGGGGCAGTAACCGCTCCACGGTTGGTAGTACGAGAAGTGATCGTGCTTCGGCTCCGGCTTCGGAATGCCTTGATACATTTCGTCAGATGGAGTTGCAGTCATTTGGCACGTGGCAGGGTCATATTGATTGCCAAAGAATGCTTTGCCCTTGCTGTCCGCTGCCGATGCCGGTGTCAGCGCCACAAGTGGAACGACAAGAAATCCTAAGGTGGCTGTCAAAATTGTTCTAAGTACTGAGCTGACTTGCATTGAAGTCTCCTTAATCATGATGAACTATGAACGAGATGCCTTTCATTATTGAGCTATTCGCCACTATATAAGGTGCAGGTGTAGCGTTCAATACTTTACAGCGTTAGTGATTCTGTTTTGATAGCACACAACTGTTGAATTTGTTGACACGTTAGAGGCAGATCCATATCGATCCACTCGTTCTTGCCGGTTTGCTCATCCCGAGCGGCTTTGATAGCGTGAATGATCGCGAAACCAGTTGAACAACCGAGTGTCAGAGCTGACTCGGTAAACGCTTTAGTCGACTTAATGCCTTGCTTTTCTGCCAAAACTTCTCTAGCGTTGCGAGTCGTTTCAACAGGATGCAGTCGTACACGGAAGTCCAACGGTATTGACTTGGTGCACGGCGGCTTGTAGCTCCAAATATTGTCGGTAACTAGCCTGCCATTGTGATCGTAGACAAGTTCTTCTGTCGTGCACATGCCGACACCCTGCACGAAACCACCTTCCGCTTGTCCCACATCAAGTGCCGCATTCGGCGATTTGCAACCATCAAACACAACGTCCGCGCGATTGATCCTGTACTCACCTGTCAGCACATCAATTTCCACTTCAGTTACGGCAGCACCGTAGGAAAAGTATAGGAACGGCTTGCCTGATGGATTGCGATAAGTTGGTCCTTTGTAGTGCGGTGATTTATAGAGCTCAGCCACGCTTAGGTTGATTCTGTTGAACCAAGCTTTGAAGATCACTTCTTTCCATTTCTCTGACCAGTGTGTACGCCAATCTTCGATGCTGGAGTGAGGTGTAAACTGCTCCAAGTTGACACAAAATTCTTCCAATCTAGTGCGCAAAACTCGGCAAGCTTTTTCAACAGCGCCACCATTAAGGTCGAAACCGGTTGATGCTGCTGTCGCCGGAGCGTTGGAAATGACGTCACTGCTGTTTCCGGCAATTCTAATTAGTTCCATCGGAATGCCCAACGTGTTGGCGGCGAGCTGAGCGATCTTGGTGTGAACGCCTTGACCCATCTCGACTGCACCCTGATGAATCAGCACCGATCCATCCGCCATGTTCACATTTATCAAAGCGCTCGACGAATTCAGCGAGCCACGCGGTTCAGTGAAGGCGATACCATGCTTCTGCGGCATCATGGCGATGCCTCGTTTGCGCCACTTATTTTTGCGGTTAAATTCGTCGACTTCTTTTGAACGCTTTTCAAAATCAGAACTCTTTTTCAACTCATTCCAAATTTCTCGGATGTTACAGAAATCCAGTTCCTGCCCAAAGTGCGTCGTATCGTATTCTGTTGCAGTACCATCGCGGTACATGTTCTTTTCTCGAATTTCTTCCGGCGTTACTTTTCGTCCGAGTTTATTGGTCAATTCAAAAGATACGCGCTCAATCACGCTTTCAAGAATGGTCCACATCTGCATCACGCCAA
>PLZS01000160.1 GCA_003153555.1 Candidatus Melainabacteria bacterium
CCGTCACCTAGCAGCTCAAACGGCTTGACCGGCGTGTCCAACATGTTGGCACCTCCTGGTGGATATAGTTCAACAACTTCTCGTGGTTATAGTTCTGGATCCAATCCAGCGACTAATTTCTTCCTCGCTCCGTAAGCGGGTAAGCTTGGGAGCGGACGTTAAATCCGCAAGACTGATTAAACTTCTCGTTACCAATTAGAGCGCGCAGCCTAGCGCGGTTGAAGCTTGGTTCGTCGTCAATCATTTGCATTTCTTCTGGTATCGCTGGCGGCATTATGGTGCTGTGAATGCGATTCACAAGGAGTAACCGTGCAAGAATATACGGGCACCTTTGCAAAAAACAACACCACTACATCGTTGTTGGATGCTTTATCCACACTTCACATTATTGAAACTAAGCATTGACCAAAACGCTGATAATGCCGGTTAAGATTCGACAGGAATTGCAATGACCTACAAGAGGGACCTCGGTGATTCAGTAAGTGACGACCCGGCTCTCTACGTTCCCCGGCCAACACCGCCATTGGTATCACCGGGAAGAATCAGCTGTTCTTAGCCAACAAATTTCCCAATCCATGATTGTTCATATATACGTTGAACAGAGACCGCATGTCATCGCCGTGCAGGTTGTCGACGGTCTGAAACGGTGCCACCTTAACGCGCGCAGTCTGTACCAATCTGATTGAGATCGGAGTGCCCTGACGATCATATGTTTCGGTGGAATCGTTCACGCTCATAGAATCTTCATCCATTCGCTTGAAAGTCAAGATCGACTCGCAGCGCCGCTCGCTGATTATCTCTTGTGTATCGGGATTCATGGTCACGCTTCTCCAAGTTTTTCTCAAAACCAATTGCGTGTTTGAGCTGGAAAGTGGGTGATTTGACTCGACTATATTGAAATGCGCAATGCCGTTTTTGTCGACTTTGTAGTTTGTCGGCTCACTGCCCACTTGCTCAAACTGCCAGCAGACGCCATTTTTGTCCTGCTGCAGTCCGTAAGCCTCTCCACAGTAACCAAACGTAAGCGGTCGCGGAGCCGTCTGCTTCCCGGTTCGATAATTTACTTCGCCGATCAATTGTTTGTCTTGTGTCTTCCACTTCCCGGCCATCCAAGCTGGAATGCGAAACCAGACCTGATTGTTGGCAAGCACATTGTCCTGGGCAGATAAGTTGTGCACCTGAGTCGGTGTCGGCAGAGGGTCCAGTTTCGCGGATTGTTTCGTCAAGCTAATCTCATCAACACTTGCCGCCAGGGGTGTCTTGATCTTTTGTTCGACGCCGCCGTATAGAAAGTGTCCGGACGCTGAGGCACCGGCAGAACTGCGCCCTTCCAAGGGGGCTTGTCGATATGCCTTTTCCGCAACAGCTCCTTGCAAAGGTATGGGTGCGAAATCGTCATCGTCATCAGCAAGCGCGAACGGCACAACCAGAAGCGATTGGCTCACAAGTAATGTGATTCCTAGAATCAAGCGGCATTGCAATTTGAGCATGGTTCGCCTCCAATTGGTCTTGTGGTCTTAGTAACTCGATTGTTCAATTATCGTAATCCGCCATCTGTGGAGGTCGTGTGTAATTTGTCGCGCGAATTAAATATGCTAGGGTAGTTGTGAACTCCTCCCGCTGCTTCCATGCAGCACCGCTCCGGATGTAGAATTTCACGGACTCGTTAGAATAGGCGTCGCTATGGGCTATTTGCTTCAATGGCACCAGCTAGATACAAAATCTGACTTCCTGCGAAATTTCTGCCGTTCAAAAAACGAAGACGGTGCAAAAAGCCGAAACGCACGTAAAGATCATGGTGCCCAGTCGCCCTAATCTTAGAACAAACTCCGAACTAACATCAAACCAGTGGTAGAGCCACCTAAGGACAATAGGCTGGCAGCAGCATAAGCTCCTTTGCGAGGGTCAGCTTCGGGTTGTATATAAGCTAGAAGATTGTTTTGAAAACTTCTTTTACGGCCTTGCCACTGAAACCGAGGCTTGTCTTCGCGGCTCTATCCGTCAAGCCTACAGACGATTTCACGGCTCGATCCTGCACGCCAAACACAGCTCCAACAGCAGAAGTGCCATGCTTCTTTTGTTTTTTTGCGCCGGCGGATGGTGGCTCTGAGAAACTCGGAACGCCTGCCGAAGCCGGAGCCGGAACAGTCACTGACGTCTGCGCACCAGGGGGAGTGCCGCTCGGCTCCGTGTAAGAGTACGGGCTGGTATTGGTAAAGGGTGCTGCATACGAAGCCGGAGCAACTGGATGGTTATCTATCGGTCCTCGAAGGTCATCGGTAGCTGGCGATTGTGGCTGCAAAACAGGCACTGGCTGTGACGCGTCGAAATTCGGTGATTGAGCGCCGGCTTGCAACTGCGCTTGCACGACGATAACTGCCGTCGCCAGGGCGATACCGATATATTTGCTCATGAGCACACTCCTTCACTGCATTATCGGCGCTATTCTAACCACAAAATGTCAAGAAATTATATGCATTTTAAGGAAAAGTAAAATCCGCCATCAGCGTCGTTAAGCATCCGACCCCAATGCGTTGAGACACTCATCTCAAATATCGATGGCTCGTCCTAGGAACGCCAACGAGCTTTCATGATTGGTATACCTCATCCCATCCGGGCGGCATTGGAGAGAGTTGAACACAAGAAGTTATGAGGGTCAGACACTAGAAGAGCGTCTTAATGAAGATCAGGCGGTCGAAGAGAATATTGATGAAGACCAGGCTATTGAAGCGTGTTAGACCAGCCAATGTAGTCGTTTTTGCCGCGATTAAGTTTGACGGTTTGAGGAGCATTCTTAGGTTGAAATTCTTGTTTGTTCCATAAAAAGGCTAGGCACCACCGGTTGCATCTTTCACATTGAGTCGGTCCATATAGAAAGCCATTATCTGGAATTGTGACATCACACAGTTTTGCTAGCGCAATGCACTCGGACTTAACCATGTCTCGACCGACTGCTAAATGGAATGGCAACAGAAAAATTATTCTTCTTCAGAAATATCTTCTGAAGTTTATCCGCAATTCATATTCGGGAAATGGGATAGTGAAGATGAGTCGCCCAAACCTGCTCCCTTGACGCGCAAACACTGGCGAGCCGACCAAGGATAAAAGAAACTTCCTGACCAAAAGCGTACCACAGACCTAAGACACCGGCTGTGACTTGCGCTTGACTAATTGCTTGGTAAAGGTTTGACGACACGTTCCTGTGCCAAAAAGCATTAGATTTTCGGTACAATTGTCTAGCCGTTCAAAACGCAGCACCTGTTTGAGTGTTTGGGTGGTCATTCTTGAGAGGGTTTATGCGCAAAAAGATCATGGAATTGGCCCGTAAACGCCAAATTGACCTGCACGCTCATCGGCCCGAGACCAAATGGACATTATGAGTATCATCTCTGCCAAACACGACATTCAATACCACCTTCCCCTTATTGGTGATATCCATGCCAAGAGTCCCTTGGCGTATCGAACGACTCGGGCGCTCGTTTCGGTGGCTAATGTGACGCAAATGGCTTTCGCGGAAGCCTACATCAATGGAGTGGAGGTTCCCGATTGGCTGCTGCGATCGTTTTTCGATACCTCCATGCCGATTATTTTTAAGCATTTTCCCGCGCTCCAGACTCCTTACGAATGGGTATTAAAAGAAACGGACCAAGTGGCGGAAGGCTCAAGAGATTTGATGAAGATCCAGTACGACCTGCCACAGGGCATGTTGAATCGGATGCTGGGCGACGGAAAACTGATCTATCCAAAATACAGCATGGGATTGTGGGAGAAAGGAGCTACCAATCTCGAGCAATCCCAGATGCACATGATTGACGACATGATTGAAAAACTCGACATCCAGGATGGCGACAACATCCTGGATTTTGGCTGTGGTTGGGGTGGTGTGCCGAATTACATTCTGTCCAGGTTTCCCAATTGCCGATTCACGGGGCTGAACCTGAGCCATCAGCAATGCGAATACATGCGGCTAAAAATGCAAGATCCGGAAAGCTACCTCAGTTCCGGTCGATTTACCCTTGTAGAAGGAGATCTCAACGATACGCAGTTTGACGAACAGTTCGACAAGATCATCTCCGTGGGCGTTTTTTGCCATGTGGGGAATTTGACCCATTCTTTCAGAAAGCTTGCTTCTTGTTTGAGGCCAGGCGGAAAATTCTTCCTTCACATCATCACCGTCCGCACTCCCAATAACATCTCAAGCGTTTATACGCACAAATACATATTCCCTCACGGCCGCTATTGGAGTTTCGATTCGATTCCGACCTATAACAAGGATTTCAGAACCGTTGAACGCTGGTATCTCAATGGCATGAACTATTCCAAAACAATGACCCGATGGCTGGCAAACTTTGACGATAGCTATACGGATGTCGAAGATCTGGACTACGGCATTGATTTCGCGAAGTTCCGCCGCATCTGGCGGTTATACCTGATTTGGTTTATCTCCAACTTTGCAAGTTGTGACGGTGAGATCAATGGCAATGGGCAGTTTCTTATGGTTCACGCGTAATCGTCGATGAGTCGAATTGGACGATATCATTTCGATGCGATTGTTGCCTTTGTCCCGTTGGTGCTAGAACTCACATAATTGTGATGTGGCCGCGACAACGAACTTACATTCAAGCTGAGAAAAGCGTGATGACCACGCGATGCTAAGTCCCCATGTAGATATCCATGCGTTTTCCATCGTGAGCGACTCTTCGACAATCTGCGCCAGTTGATCATGAGTGACTCCTGATTTTTTCCAGGACTCTGCTGGTACGCCGTATACGCGCACCGAAACAGTTGGAGTATCGCTAAAAAATGTTTCAGGGCGATAGGAGCATTCCAGAAGCTTGAAATATTCTTCTTTCGCAAGGCGATCCCTATCTTCCTTCCAATAAGCCTGGCGGTCGTCCACAGATCCTCCTTCCATCGATGCTCCTTGCTTTGGGCAATCAAACAAGCAAAAATGGATGTTATATATTATCCATGCGGGGGGGATTGTATGGCCGTTAACAGCATAGCGGGCGAATGGCATGGCCGTTACTATTACGACGCATCATCCAGACTTAGCGGCGACTTTACGGCCTTCTTTTCTGAAAACTCCGGATCTTTACAGGGAACTATAGTTGACGAAAGTCGGGCTGGAAAGGCTTCGTTGAGCGGTTCCTTTTCATTTCCATCGGTTCAATTCACAAAGGTCTATTTGAAGCCCAGTGAGAATAAACGTGTAGAGAAGCGGCAAACTCTAGTGCCTAAAGTCGGACTTTTCGGACGCGATCAAATTATCACGACTACGATCACGACCACAGAAACCTTCGGCACTCCTGTCGAATACGAAGGATTGATGACTGAAGATGGAAAGACCCTGAATGGAAAATGGAAGTTAACGAGTGAGAAGGGCGTTATGACAGGAACTTGGACTGCTAATAAATTAATCGAGGACGAAGAGCACAAGGACGTGAAAGAAAAGGTCAAGCGCGTCAAAGAGCATGAATTAGACGAGGTTGTGTAAGCCGGTAACATCTTAGTGCCGAAGAACAATCCAAAGCATAGGTTTTTTATGACACTACGGTCGGCAGTTGTCGCAATAGCTGCGCTTGTTTTCTCGACAGTTTTTCTTAGCGCAAGCGCTCAGGCTAAGGCTTTTGATTTAGTTCAGGACCAGAGTAAGCTTTATGGCGTGGGTGCTAACTTGTCTGGAGTAAGCTTTTTCCCGACAGCCAGCGCCTGGAATGAAGACATTTCTAAAAATCCAGTTTCTCCATATTCCGACATCTATATCAAGAGCATCGGCATAGATACTCGTGTCCATCCAGATTTTGGAACTATATGGAACAAGCAGCCCTGGGGCATTCCATATGTTGTGGTGCCAGGCAATCAACCGCGGCTTCCTGTCAAGTTTCGCTACGATTCAGAAAGCGATGCTGGACCATATCCGATACCAATCAATCCACCGATCGAGGGTGGTCCGAACTCGACCCAAGATCGGCACGTTCTGATCGTCGATTGGGACAATCAAAAACTGTACGAATTGTTTCACGTGCTTCCTCCAGATCGGCTCCATTCTTTTTGGCAAGCGGACAGTGGTGCCATCTTTGATTTGCGAAAAAATGTGCTGCGCCAAGAGGGATTTACATCTGCCGATGCTGCTGGTTTGCCAGTTCTTCCGGGACTGGTGCGATTTGATGAAGTCGGTGAGCAGCATGAGATTCGTCACGCTCTCAGATTCACAGCCAGCCGAACACGGCGTGCTTACATTTCTCCGGCTCGACATTTTGCTAGCGCTATCAGCGACAAGAATTTTCCACCGATGGGGTTGCGTGTGCGCCTCAAGTCTTCTTTCGACATCTCGGGCTTTCCTCCTTCTGCACAAGTCATACTTAAGGCACTCAAGAAGTATGGAATGTTTTTGGCTGACAATGGAAAAGATTGGTTTATTAGCGGCGCACCGGATCCCAGATGGAACGACGCAGAGATTCATACTCTTGCCGCGGTTAGGGGAAAAGATTTTGAAGTCGTCAATACATTCCCCGCGAGCGATGAACATTGATGCATTCATAAACCAGATAACAGGCAAGCTGCTCGGCATAATGAGAAATTTCGACTTTAGAAATTCCTGCGCATCTGAGCAATCAATTCTTGGTTAGCACTCGATTTTGGAATGTCTTTGAATGTGTGCGATTTCAGGTTGAATACGCCTGCTACCGTGCCGACTCGATAGCAAAAGAAAGTTCTATCTTCCTGTCCTACTAAACGGTCGACATTCAATTTTTCTTCGTCGGAAATTAGTTCAAATTGAGGTGACGAACTAATCCTGTTGAAAAAATTCTGGATAGTTCGAATCTTGATTTTTCTTCCATCCACTCGAAACATTTGTGGTCC